>CAMEDD010000025.1 GCA_945913285.1 Candidatus Sulfopaludibacter sp. SbA3 | reverse complement strand
AGGTACAAGTGAGCCCCGACAGATACCACAGCACCGGCACCGGTCCATACGCAGCCTGCGGCGGTGTATAGACCGCAAACCGCATCGTGCAGCCCAGCAGCGCCGATTCATGATCGTGTACGGACAATGTTCCGCCGAAGGATTTCCAGGCAGAAACAGGTGTGAGGGTCATCGCGAGCCATGCCTTCAGTTTTGTGGGCGGAGCAGGGCTGCCCCGGCCGGGTTCTGGCCTGCAGGAAGTGCGGGTGTCAAGAAACTCTCGTGGCAGGGCGGGGGGCCTTGCGTCCCCGCGAGCCATTGCGCATGAGACAGTACGCAGTTTGGGAAGGCAGGGCCGGTGACAAGCACATACACGCTCTACGGCGCAGAGGTCAGCTATTACACCGGAAAGGCGCGCGCCTACCTGCGCTGGCGCGGGGTGCCGTTTGTCGAGGAAGGCGCCACCCAGGCGGTCTACCGCGAGATCATCCTGCCCACGGTCGGCTGGCCGGTCATCCCCGTGCTCAAATCCCCGGACGGCTCCATTATCCAGGACACAGCCGACATCATCGACTATGTGGAAGCGCGCGAAAAGCTGCAGCCCCCCGCCGTGCCCGACGGACCGCTCCAGCGGTTCGTTGCACAATTGTTGCACCTCTACGCCGATGAGTGGCTGGTCATCCCCGCGATGCACTATCGCTGGAACTTCAACGAGGATTTTGCCTATGCCGAGTTTGGCGCCCTCTCGGCGCCGCAGCTCAGCCGCACCGAACAATATGAGGTGGGCAAGAAGAACGGCCAGCGGTTCAAGGGTGCGCTGCCCCCGCTTGGCATCACGCCGGACACGGTGCCCGGAATCGAGCGTTCATATGAAGGGTTCCTGGCTGACTTCTCGCGGCATCTCGCAGAGCACCGCTTCCTGCTCGGCGCGCGGCCGTGCCTAGCCGATTTTGCCTTCATCGGCCCGCTCTATGCCCACCTCTTGCGCGACCCGGCCTCCGGCGAATTCATGCGCCGCAATGCGCCGCGTGTGGCCGATTGGGTGGGGCGCACGCATTCCGGCCAGAAGGGATCGGGCGACCTGCTGGCCGATGATGCCATCGCGCCGACCCTTGAGCCTATCCTCGCCCGCCAGATGCAGGAACAGTTCCCGGCGCTCGTCGACACCGTGCAGCTATTGACGGAGTGGGCGGCAACCGCCTCGTCAGGCGCGCATGTGCCGCGCGGCCTTGGCGAAATCTGGATCGATATTGAAGGCGCTCGCGGCCCAGCGCAGGCGCGGACATTCCCGCTCCTGCGCCTGCAGGCCGTCACCGATGCCTATGACGCGATGGACGCAAGCGCCAAAGCCCGGGCTGACGTGCTGCTGGAGCGTGTCTACGGCGAGCCGCTGAAAGCCTTCCGCCTGCCGCGGCGGCTCACGCGAACCAATTACCGGCTCGCGCTCGCCTGACCGTTCCGGCTTATTTGCGGTGCAAGGCGCACAGCTTATTGCCGTCGGGGTCGCGCAGGTAGGCAAGGTAGAGTGCGCTGGGCCCTTCACCGCGCCAGCCCGGCGGGTCTTCAATCGCCTGGCCGCCAGCCGCGACGCCTGCCTTGTGCCAGGCGTCGGCCTGTTCGGTCGAGGCCATCGCGAGACCGATCGTCATGCCGTTGCCACCGGTCGCAGGCGCGCCATCAATCGGCGGGGTGACGAGGAAGATGCCGCCATTGTGCATATAGACGAGGCGGCCCTTCGGATCGGTGATCCCCGGCTTTCCGCCGACGGACGTAAACAAGGCGTCGTAGAACGCCTTGGACTTCGCGATGTCGTTCGAGCCGACCATCATGTGACTGTACATTTGCATTTCCTCCAGTTGTGGTTGAGTTTCTTAGTAGACGACGACGCTCCGGATGCTCTTGCCCTCGTGCATCAGGTCGAACGCGTCGTTGATCTTGTCGAGCGTCATCACGTGCGTGATCATCGGGTCGATCTCGATCTTGCCGTTCATATACCAGTCTACGATCTTGGGCACATCCGTGCGCCCCTTGGCGCCGCCGAAGGCCGTACCGCGCCAGTTGCGCCCCGTCACCAGCTGGAATGGCCGGGTCGCAATCTCCTTGCCGGATTCAGCTACGCCAATGATCACGCTCGTGCCCCAGCCGCGATGGCAGCATTCGAGCGCCTGACGCATCACGGTTGTATTGCCCGTGCAGTCGAACGAGTAGTCCGCCCCGCCGCCCGTCAGCTCCACGATATGCGCCACAATGTCCTTCACGTCCTTGGGGTTCACGAAATGCGTCATACCGAACTTGCGGCCCCATTCTTCCTTGGACGGATTGATGTCGACGCCGACAATCAGGTCTGCCCCCGCCATCCGTGCGCCCTGGATCACGTTGAGCCCGATACCGCCGAGGCCGAACACAACGACATTCTCGCCGACCTGAACCTTCGCCGTATTGACCACGGCGCCGACGCCGGTGGTGACGCCGCAGCCGATATAGCAGGCCTTGTCGAATGGCGCATCGGTGCGGATCTTCGCCACCGCGATCTCCGGCAGAACGGTAAAGTTCGAGAAGGTCGAGCAACCCATATAGTGGTAAACCGTCTGGCCCTTGTAGCTGAACCGGCTCGTGCCATCCGGCATCAGGCCCTTGCCTTGGGTCGCTCGAATAGCCGTACACAGATTGGTCTTGCCCGAGAGGCAGCTTTTGCACTGGCGGCATTCCGGCGTGTAGAGCGGGATGACATGGTCGCCGGGCTTCACAGAGGTCACGCCCGTGCCCACTTCGCGCACGATGCCCGCGCCTTCATGGCCCAGCACGCTCGGGAAGATGCCTTCGGAGTCGAGCCCGTCCAGCGTATAGGCGTCCGTATGGCAGATGCCGGTGGCCATGATTTCCACAAGCACTTCGCCCGCCTTCGGGCCTTCCAGGTCAAGCTCGACGATCTCAAGCGGTTTCCTGGCCTCGAAGGCGACGGCGGCGCGTGTTTTCATCGGGCAAGCTCCTTGTTCCGGCCTCTACCTAGAGCGATGCGCGGCCGGAATCCACCTCCACAGAGGGCCGCGACGTCAGTTTTGATGCGAGCGCCGGCTGCTAAGCCGCGCCCTGCTTAGAAAAGATCTGTCCGCACTTGACGATAGTTCGACGTCAAACTATAAGGTTTGATATCAAACCAAAGGAGACGGTCCATGACATCCCGGCGCGGCGTTCTGAAACTCATCGGGGGAGGGGTTGTCCTCGCCGCCGCCAGCGCAGGCGGTTTCATCGCGCTGAACCAGCCGAGCGTGGCCGCCCGCGAAGCCTGGCGCCTCGCCGGGCAGGAGACCGAATACCGCCGCCGTTTCCTGTCCTACGCCCTGCTCGCGCCCAACCCGCACAACCGCCAGCCCTGGCTGGTCGAGCTGGAAGGCGGCGATGCCCTGACCCTGTACGTCGACCTCGAACGCCGCCTGCCGGCGACCGACCCGTTCGACCGGCAGATCATCATTGGTTGCGGCGCTTTCCTTGAACTGCTCCGTCTCTCTGCAGCTGAAGAGGGGTATGACACCGAAATCTCGTCCTTCCCGGAAGGCGCGCCTGCCTTGGACGGCCGGCTTGACGCCCGGCCCGTGGCGCATGTCCGGTTCATCCCGGACAAGGTGAAGGCCGACCCGCTCTTCGCCTACGTCCTTAACCGGCATACCAATCGCGAAGTCTACGAGCCGCGTGATGTCGAGCCCGAAAAGCTCGCCGCGCTCGTCGCAGCCGGATCAGTATATGGAGTGACCGTCAGAACATGCGGCAATGATCAGACGGCGGAGCGCCTGCGCGATCTCACATGGCGCGGCCATGAACGCGAGTCGACCACGGCCTATACAATGCAGGAAAGCATCGACCTCATGCGGATCGGTCCGGCGGAAACCAACCTGTACCGGGACGGGATATCCCTCGAAAGCCCGTTCCTTGCCCTTGGCAAGCTCGTCGGCGCCGTCTCGAAAGAGGCGCTCGCTGATCCGGCGTCGGCGGCTTTCAAGCAAGGCCTCGATATGTACCGCCCGATGGCGGCCTCTGCGCGGGCATTCGTCTGGATGCTCAACGACGGCGCGTCACGCGAAGGCCAGATCGACGCCGGGCGCGCGTACATGCGCCTCACATTGGAAACTGCTGCGCATGGCCTCGTGGTACATCCCTGGAGCCAGGCGCTGCAGGAGTATCCCGAGATCGCAGACCTTTACCGCGATTTGCATGAGCTTGTTGGCGACGGTCAGCGTCTTCAGATGCTTGTGCGAGTCGGCTATGCCAAGCCGGTTGTCCCTGCGCCCCGGCGCGGGCTTGAAGCCCACATGCTGAGTTGAACCCTGATGCCCGCAAAAGCCGCCAAGGCCGCCGCTCCTACGCCTGCCGATACGCTCTACTTCCAGCTCTTCAACGAGATCGGCATCATTGCCCAGCTATCCGGTAATCGCTTTCAGAAAGTCCTTCCGCATGAACTGACAGTTGCCCAGTTCAGCCTGCTCAATCACATGGTCCGCCTCGGTGATGGCTGGACGCCGGCCCGCCTCGCCGCCGCCTTCCAGGTCACAAAGGGCACCATGACCAATACGCTGCAGAAGCTGGAATCCAAAGGTTTCATCCGCGTTGATCCGGATACAGATGATGCGCGTTCGAAACGGGTATTTCTCACGCCGCCCGGCCAGTCTGCACGCGATGCGGCCATGAAGGCCCTTACGCCCGAACTTTCAACGCTTCCCGAGGGTTTCCCCCCTGCGCTCGCTGCCGAGATACTGCCGGCGCTTGAACGCCTGCGCATCTGGCTGGACGCAAACCGCTAACGCGATCAGGCGTCCAGAACGGCGCTTGAGGCCTCGACCCGCACGCGCTGCGCACGCGCGCCGAACGCCTCGAAGAGGTAGGCGTCCGTCCCCGTCAACCAGGCCTGTCCGCGCATCGCCGCCAGCTCGTCATAGAGCGCCCTGCGCCGGTCGGGATCGAGATGCGCTGCCGCTTCATCGAGCAGCAGCAGCGGGGCAGGGCCGTCTCCGTTCACGGACAATGCCTCGGCCGAAGCCAGCACCAACCCGATCAACAAGGCCTTCTGCTGCCCGGTCGAGGCGTCGCCTGCCGGCGCGCCTGAAGGCCTGTGGATCACGCCAAGGTCAGACCGGTGCGGCCCGCTGAGCGTCCGGCTCGCCGCAATGTCGCGTCGCCGCCCGCTGCGATAGGCGTCCACCAGCAAGTCGAACACGCTGCGAAAATCCTCGCCTCGTACGGCTGCCGCTTCGGCCTCGCCTTCCAGCGAAAGATCCGCCTTCGGAAAATGCCCTTCGGGACGTGCGTCGATCGCGGCCTGCAAGTCCGCGAGCACCAGCGCCCGGTTGATCGCGATCTCTGCGCCCGCCTCTGCGAGCCGCGCTTCGATGGCGTCCGCCCAGGCCGGATCGACGTGTCCGCGTTCAAGCAGCGCATTGCGCTCCGCCAGCGCTTTCTCGTAGCGCGAAGACGCGCCGCCATGTGACGGCTGATGCGCCATCACCAGCCGGTCAAAGAAACGCCGCCGCTCCGATGCCCCGCCCCGGAATACGCCGTCCATCGCCGGCGTCAGCCAGATCAGCCGCATGCGCTCCGCCAGGTCGCCCGGGCTCGCCGGCGCGCCGTCAATCCGGACCGCGCGTTTCACAGGTCCCGCGCCCTCGAGGGCAATGCCGATCTTCTGCTCATCATCCAGCGTGCCGGAAATCGTCCAGCCCGCCGACGCGCCATGCCGCGTCATTTCGCTGAGCTGCGCCGCGCGCAGGCCCCGGCCCGGCCCGAACTGACTGACCGCTTCGAGCAGGTTTGTCTTGCCCGCTCCATTGGACCCGTAAAGGCAGACGGGCCGGTTATCGAGCTTCAGCGTGAGGCTCGCATAATTCCGGAAATCCGTGAGGGTGAGGCGGGTCAGTGCGGTCATGGTGGCAGGGCCCGCCAGCCCACCTGTCTAAACGCGAAGCGGCATCAGAACATAGCGCGCCGACTCGTCCGACGGGTCGAGGACCAGGGCCGGGGAGGCGGGGTCGTTGAACATGAACTCGGCTTCGTCCGATTCAATCTGGCCCGCGATGTCGAGCAGGTATTTGGCATTGAACCCGATCTCCATCGCGTCCGATGAATACTCGGCCTCGATTTCCTCATTGCCCGCGCCGGTCTCGGCATGGTTCACCGCCAGCGTCAGGCGCCCATCGCTGAGGCTCATCTTCACTGAGCGCGACCGCTCCGCAGACACCGTCGAGACGCGGTCCACCGCGGCTTCGAAGGCCTTGTTGTTGACGGTCAGCTTCTTGTCATTGCCCTTCGGGATGACGCGCGCATAGTCCGGGAACGAACCATCGATCAGTTTCGAGGTTAGCACCGCGCGCCCTGCGCGCACCACGATCTTTGTGTCAGACACTTCAATCGCCACCTCGTCCTCGCGCCCGTCGATCAGGCGGCGGATTTCATTTACCGTCTTGCGCGGCACGATCACACCGGTCAGTTTTTCGCTGCCCTTCGGTGCCTTCAGTTCCGCAAGCGCCAGGCGGTGCCCGTCGGTTGCCACAGAACGCAGGACAGGCTTGCCCGCATCATTCTTGGCGGCGTGCAGGAACACGCCGTTAAGATAGTACCGCGTCTCCTCGGTCGAGATCGCAAACCGCGTCTTGTCGATGAGGCGGGCAAATTCCTTGGCCGGCAGGCTGAACTGTACGCTGCCTTCATCGGAGGCCATCGTCTGGAAGTCTGCCGCGGGCAGGGTCGGCAGCTCGAACTGCGAGCGCCCGGCCGTCAGGATGATCCGGCCCGTCTCGGCGTTCAGTTCCATCAGCACTTCGGCGCCCGAAGGTAACTTGCGTACCACATCAAACAGCGTCCCTGCCGGCGCCGTGACAGCGCCTTCGCGCGTGACCTTCGCCGCGGCCGAGTCCACCGCCTCGATATCAAGGTCAGTCGCCGTCAGGCGAAGCTCACCCTTCGTGGCCTGCAGCAGGACGTTCGACAGGATCGGGATCGTCGTGCGCCGCTCGACAATATTCTGCACGTGGCTCAGCGCATCCAGCAAGTCACTGCGTTCTATTGTCAGTTTCATCTTCAGGTCCGTCCATATCACGGGAGCTGCGTTGCCGCTCCCCCAATCCTCTGGTGGCTGTTGCCGCGAATATCTGCTCCCGGGCGCGCCGGGAATCACCCCGCTCCGGTCCGGCTACGGGCTGCAGACCCTTAACCAAGTTCGGGAAAAAGCCAAGCCGCCCCCGGGGTCCGCCGGAGCGGAGGCGCGGGGGCCCGGCCGGCTCAGCTCAAGCCGCTGTCGAGCATATCGATCACGACAGCCTCGACACGCGCCAGGTCTTCCGCGACGCGGGGATCTGTAGCCAGCGAGTCCCGGATGCGGCGGAACGCATAGAGAACGGTCGTATGGTCCCTCTTGCCAAAGGCGAGCCCGATCTGCGGGAAGGATTTGCGCGTCAGCGTCCGGCACAGGTACATCGCAATCTGGCGCGGATACACATAAGCCTGCATTTTGCTCGGCCCTTCGAGGTCGGCGCGGGCAATCGGGAACACTTTCAGCGTTGCCTTCTTGATCACGTCCATCGTCGGCTCGCGCGCCTCGCCGGAATGCCGGCGGATCACGCGGTCCAGCATCTCTGCCGTCGGCGTTTCCTGTCCGAAGTTTGCCTCCGTGAAGAGGCTCCACACGGCGCCGTTCAGTTCGCGGCCGGGGCCGCGGATTCCGGAATTGAGTTTCTGGATCATGTCGTCCTCGAGCAGGAATTCCGGATGGCTGGACGTAATGAACGCCGCCAGACGGGTCAGGATTTCACGGCGCATCGCCGCGTCGGGCAGGCCGATTTCGACGGCCGTCGCGCCCTTGATCTCGCTGCGCAGGCGCTGGCCGAAGCCGACTGTCTCGCCCGGCGCGGTATCACCCACCAGAACGACCTGGCCACCATTGCCGGTCACTTCCCGGATGTTCTGGTAAAGCTCGTTCTCGGTGCCCGGCTTGCCGGCGATGCGGTGGAGGTCATCGACGATGAGTATCGCCGCTTCGCGAAGGCGCCGCTTCAGCGGACCCGTGTCGCGCGCCTTCACGCCGTCGAGATAGGCGGACATGAATTCTTCGGCCGTCAGGTACACGACCTTGCGCCTGGCATCGCTGCGCGTAACGGCGGCCTTCAGTGCCATCACGATATGCGTCTTGCCGGTACCCTGCGGGCCGTACATCAGCGTGATCGGCGTACCGGCCGGAAGGCCTGCCGCAATCCGCTTCGCCATTTCGGCGGCGATCTGGTTCGACGGGCCCACAACCAGCGTATCGAAGGTCATCGCCGGTCCGGCAGACGAGGATACGTCGGGCGGCTCTGGCGGATCGCCGTTATCGGACCACGGGTCACCGATGAAGTCGCGGATCTCGTCCGAAACCGTCCGCCAACAGATCAGTTTGATCATGCGGCCAAGCGGGTCCATCGCCGCCCAAAGGCGTTCGATCTCACGCTTGTAACCCGTCTCAGCCCGGTCAAGGGCATAGGGATCTTTCGCGGCGAGCAGCATTTCGCCCTCTACCTCTGCGACGAGGCGCAGCTCCGCAATCCAGCGGTCAAATTCTTCCGGCGCAATCCGGGAAGCGAGGACCAGCTGCACATCATCCCAGACGCGCAGGCCAGTGGCTTCGCCACCCGCTTGATCCTGATTTCCCTTACTGACGCGAGAAACAAACAATCTTTTTCGGTGCATCACCGACCCCGTTTCTAGTTTTGCTCGTTCTGTCCAACCCGCACTCGACGCGCCCCGGCAGGCCCCCGCCTGATACGCAAAAATACTCTTTACCGGGACGATAATCAGCTGGAAGACGCGAAACTATTGCTAACAGAAATCCACTACAAGCCCCTCTTTTTTTTGAACGCCGCAATTAGCATGTTGACATGTCGTCCCTGGCAAAAATGCACAGGAAATTCATGCATTTGCGCGGCGAAAAAAATTGTGAGTGAGCGCGCGTAAACATTTGTTCGCAAAAGTGCTGTCAACAGAAAGGTTCCATTTTCGCTGTGGAAATTGAGATAAATTCTGGTTGCCTCGGCACGTCGCCGGTCAGGTCTTAAAAAGTCTTCGCCGAGCGCTCTCGAAATGGGTAGCGGATACAAAATCCTCTTGTCTGGCCAAGTTTGCTCTGCCGGAAACTGCCCAAAAAAAACCCGTCAGGCGAGCCTGACGGGCTGCAATTTCAACCACCGAAAAACGGCGCTTTGATCTCGTTTCAGGCCATGGCCTTGACGCGGGCCGACAGGCGCGAAACCTTGCGCGAGGCCGTGTTCTTGTGAGCCACGCCTTTGGTCACAGCGCGCATGATTTCCGGCTGGGCCGCTTTCAGCGCATCTGCAGCTGCGGATTTGTCACCGGAGGCAATGGCTTCTTCGACCTTGCGGACGAACGTACGCACGCGCGAGCGGCGGGCCTTGTTGACTTCGGTGCGCGCTTCAATCTTGCGCACCATTTTCTTGGCTGATTTGGTATTCGCCATCGTAGACTCCGTTGGCCCCGGGAATTTGCCCCGTCAAGCCGAAGGCGGAGAGATACATAAAGGCCGGGTGTGCGTCAACCGGACTCGGAGGGGAAAAGCAGCGCCGGGACCGGTTTTTTCGGTTGAGGCGCCCATTCCTTGATCATCTGCGCGGCGCGCCGTCACTGTGCAAGGCCGTCAGGTCCTCTATATCCGGGGCATGACCGACACGCCCTCCCGCCCCGCAGATCCCGAACGCAACCGCCTCACCGGCCGTCTTGCGCGCACCGCCAGGGTTGGCGCGAACCTGTCGGGCGCCGGTCTCGCCTTTGCTGCCCAGTCCCTGTTTGGGGGGGATGAAGGCGACCAGCGGACCGCAAAAGCCCTCGCCGCCGCCCTTGGCAAGTCCAAGGGCCCGCTGATGAAGATCGCCCAGCTGGTCTCCACGATCCCGGATTTCCTGCCGCCGGAATATGCGACCGAACTCAGCCAGCTGCAGGCCGAGGCGCCCGCCATGGGCTGGCCCTTCGTCAAGCGCCGCATGCGCGCCGAACTCGGCCCTGGCTGGGAAGCGAAGTTCGCCAGCTTCAGCCACGAGGCTGGCCATGCCGCCTCCCTCGGTCAGGTCCACCGGGCCACCCTCCATGATGGCCGCGAGGTCGCCTGCAAGCTCCAGTATCCGGACATGTCCAGCGCGGTTGAATCCGATGTCGGCCAGCTGCGTACCCTGCTTGGCGTCTTCAAGCGCATGGACGGCTCGATCGACGCCGACGCGATGGTCGAGGAAATCACCGACCGCCTGCGCGAGGAACTCGACTATGCCCGCGAGGCCAAACACATGGCGCTTTATGGCGCGATGCTCGCCGAGAAGTCTTTCGTTACTGTGCCCCAGCTGATCCCCGAACTTTCCGCAGACCGCCTGCTCACCATGACCTGGCTCTCCGGCGAAAAGCTCAGCGCTTTTGAATCCGCGCCGCAGGACGTCCGCAACCACATCGCCGAGATGCTGTTCTGGACCTGGTGGGCGCCGATGAACTCCTACGCCGTCATTCACGGCGATCCGCACCTCGGCAATTATCAGGTCACGGGCGGCGGCACCGGCATCAACCTGCTCGACTTTGGCTGCGTGCGTATCTTCCCGCCGAAATTTGTCGGAGGTGTCGTCGATCTCTACCGCGCGATGCTGCATGATGATTTCGACGCGGCCTATGCCGCCTACGAGACCTGGGGCTTCGAGAACCTAACCCGCGAACTCGTCGAAGTGCTCAATGTCTGGGCCCGCTTCATCTATGGCCCGATCATCGATGACCGCGTCCGCTCCGTCGCCGACGGCGTCAAGCCCGGCGAGTACGGCCGCAAGGAAGCCTTCCGCGTGCGCGCGCTCCTGAAAGAGAAGGGGCCCGTAAAGATCCCCCGCGAGTTTGTCTTCATGGACCGCGCCGCCATCGGCCTCGGCGCCGCCTACCTGCGCCTCGGCGCCGAACTCAACTTCCACAAACTCTTCGAACAAAGCCTTGAAGGCTTCTCCACCGAAACGGTCGCGGCCCGCCAGGCCGCTGCCCTGAAAGCTGCCGGGCTGACTTAACCGCTCTCCCGCGCCCGCAGGGCGTGGGAGGTGAGGCCACTTACGCCCACGAAAGCCGCAAACGATCTGGCCCGACCAGCCCACGCTGCGTCCGGCCGAACGTGCTGCGCGAAATCCTAAAGCGAGCGGCGCACGCACTTCCCGCTCGCCGTCTCGCAATCCAGCCGGTCCACGTCCAAGAGGTCGCCGAACGGATTGAGCGTCGAAGGATCATCCGCTTTCAGCGTCAGCGCATAGGCCTCGCCAATGTTTGCCGCGCTCCGGAACCAGGAGGCCGACGTGCCGGCGCAGATGGTTTTCGTCTCGCCCGGCTGCAGCGACAGGGACGAGACCCCAGGCGCCGTCGCCACCCAGTCGCCTTTCGCATCATGCAGCGTGAGGAAAAAGCGCAGCTTCCGGTTCGAAGCATTGCGCGCCTCGGCGCAGGCCTCAATATGGCGTGTGCCATTGAGCCCTTCGCTGACGGTTTGGGTCACGCCGCCGAACTGGCCCTCGGTCACGCCGCCCGGATACAGCATCGATCCGAAGCGGGAATTGACCGCCCGGAAATAGGTGTAGGCGGCCAGTTCACAGGCGGCATTCTTGCCGGCGGCGCTGCCTTTCGGCCAGTTCGTATTGCAGGACTGGCGCATGTCGCTCAAGAAGTCTGCATCGCAAACGCCTTGGTCCAGCTGGCCGGAACGGTAGCAGGCATCGTGAAACTTGCAGGCTTCGAGGAACGGCCCGTCCGGCACGGCGGCGTCGAGCAGGTTGCGCCCGCCGCAGGCATCCAGCGACTCCCGGGCGCTCATCACGGCGGACGACACCATCGCATTGTCCCGGGCCCGCATGTCGGCCAGCGCGGAAGGGACCAGCAGGCTGGCGGCGAGGGCGGCGGCGGCGAGACAGCGAAGCATCCGCAAATGCTTTGCGATCCCCGATGGCAAATTCAAGGCATCCCTTGCAGTCGCCCTGCTCGCGGGTTTATCCCGCCCGAATGACTGACGATTTCAACCGCTACCAGACCACCGAACTCCCACCCGGCTATGCCCAGCTCGCCTGGCACCGGGGCTTCGGCCGCCAGATCGGACCCCTGTTCGAGAAACGCGAGAACGGCCACCTGACCCGCGCCTTCCGGGTGGAAGAGTATCATACCAACGGCATGCTCAATGCGCATGGCGGTATGTTGATGACCTTTGCCGACATGGCCTGGGGCGGCGCGGTGGAAAAGGACGAGGATACCTGGTGGGTCACCGTCCGTCTGCTGTGCGACTTTCTCGCCGGCGCGCCGCTCGGTAGTTTCGTCGAGGGAGATGGCAAGGTCGTCGGACGTCAGGATGATGTGGTCACGGTCGAGGGCAGGATCTGGACCGGCGACAAGACGATCATGCGCGGCACCGGCATCTTCAAGGTGATCCCGAGACGGGAAGGTGTCCCGATGCGTGAAGCCGCGGCGAACAAGAAGCAGGAAGCCCCCACCTCCCCCAGCGACGCTGCGAAAGGTGGGGGCCGGTCGTTTCAGGCCCCGGCGACCTTCTTTTCCGATCCTGTCCGCCAGAGCGAATAGATGATCGATCCGCCGAGGAAGGTGATCGTCAGGATCAGCGACACCTGCGGCTCAAGATACGGCACGATGTGCAGTTCCTTGTAGAGCAGGAAGTTCCAGATGATCTTGAGGCCGATCAGCACGAGCACAAGCGCCAGGCCATACTTCAGGTACTTGAATCGCTCGATCGCGGCCGCGAGCATGAAGTACATCGAACGCAGGCCGAGGATGGCGAAGATGTTCGACGTGTAAACGATGAACGGATCGCGGGTGACCGCGAAGATCGCCGGCACCGAGTCGACTGCAAACACGATATCGACAAGCTCTACCATGACCAGGGCGAGCAGCAGGGGCGTTGCGAACAACACCATCTTGCCAGTCACCGGATGCGGTTTCCGAACCACGAAATTGTGGTTGGTGATCTCTTCGGTAACGCGGATGCGTTTCTTCAGGAACTTGAGAACAGGGTTCTCGTTGAGATCCATCTCATGGTCACTGCCACCAATGAGCATCTTGACGCCCGTAAACACTAGGAAGGCGGCGAAGATGTAGAGGACCCAGGTGAACTCGTTCACTACCGCCGAGCCGAGCGAGATGAAGATCGCGCGAAACACGATGGCACCGATGATGCCCCAGAACAGCACCCGGTGCTGGTACTTCGGCGGGATGGCAAAGAAGGTGAAGATCATGCCGATGACAAAGATGTTGTCGAAGGCGAGGGCGGTCTCAAGCAAGTATCCCGTGGCGAACTGGATGGTCGCCTGCTGGTTCAGGTTGTCCGGCTCGTTGTAGAATTGCGGGTCCGGCTGGTAGCCGAAATAGACGTAAAAGCCGAAGGCCACCGCGAGCGACGAGAAGGCCGCCCACATCATCGCGCTCTTGGCGGGAGAGACCACTTCATCCTTGTTGTTGAGAAGGCCGAGGTCCACCCAGAGGAGGAAGGCAATGAAGCTGAGGAAAGCGAGCCACAACCAGACAGGTTGGCCCGCATAAGCGAGGGTCATGAATTCAGGCATGTGATTTTGGTCCGGATAGGTGCGCCGCGTCCGCGCGAGTCCGAGGTAGATCCGACATCGTGACAGCCGCCGCAGTCACCAGAGGGGCCCGGTTCCGAATGGTGCGTTGCAGATAGCGACGCTATTGGCTGCGTCAAGCCCCCGGTACGATTGCCAGACGGACTAATCCGGCCAATCCGCAGGCAATCACGACGCCGAAGATGTTTGCCTTGAAGCGGATCAGGGCGATCGCAGCCGCGGCCGCAATGGCCAACGCCAGCGGGTCAAGCGCGCTGAAATCCGGCAAAGCGATGGTTAAGCCTCCGGGCAGGGCCGCGTTGAGGTTCACCCTGAAGAGCACCGCAAATCCGAAGACCAGCGCGATCTTGGCGATGATGCCGAAAACGGCCGCCGTGATCGCTTTGAGGGCGCCGGAGGCAAGCCGGCTGCGGCGCAGCGATTCAGAAAACGGCGCGCCCGCGAAGATCCAGACGAAAGACGGCGCAAAGGTGCACCAGCTGGCCATTGCGGCCGCCAGAGCCGCCAGCATCAGCCCGCCCCCTTCGGCCTGCCAGCCGGCCATGAAGCCGACGAACTGGTTGACCAGGACGAGCGGCCCGGGCGTCGTCTCGGCGAGGCCGAGCCCGTCGATCATTTGCGGCGCCGTCAGCCAGCCTTCGGCCTCGACGGCCTGCTGCTGGAGATAGGCGAGCACGGTATAGGCCCCGCCGAACGTCACGAGCGCGAGTTTCGAGAACAGCACCCCGACACGGGTGAGCACGTGGTCAGGCCCCAGCAGGGCAAAAGCTGCGAGGAGCGGCGCCAGCCAGATGGCCGCCCAGCCCGCCGCCGTGACCAAGGCTTTTGATGCGCCGGGACGCGGTGCTTTGGCAGCGGTCGTACGCGGCAGCGGCGAAGTCAGGCTCCGGGCAAGCCCGAAAGCGGCGGCCGCGCCGATCACCAGCGGGAAGGGAAGGGCAAACAGGAACAGGCCGAGGAAGGCGAGGACGGCGATCACCAGGTCGGTTCGCGTTTTCAGGGCTCGCTTGCCGACTTTCCAGAGCGCCTCAAGGATGAAGCCGATAACGGCGGCCTTTATGCCGTAGAACAGCGCGCCGACGATCGGGGTTGTCCCGAGTGTGGCATAAAGCCAAGTCAACCCGAACACGAGCAACGCGCCCGGCAGCACAAAGAGGGCGCCGGCAATAGCCCCCCCCCGGACGCCGTGCAGCTGCCAGCCGGCATAGGTGGCCAGTTGCTGCGCCTCGGGACCCGGCAACAGCGTGCAATAGTTCAGGGCGTGCAGGTATTCGTCTTCGCCGATCCATTTTTTCTCATCGACGAAGATGCGGTGCATCAGCGCGATCTGTCCCGCCGGGCCGCCGAAACCGAGGCAGCCGATGCGGAAACTGGCGACGGTGAGTTCACTCAGAGAAGGTGTCGCGGTCGTCAACTGGAAGTCTCCACACGTCGGCCACGGGCCATCGAGTGGGGCTTGGGCGCGAACGCCTTTTCCGGGCGCCCACGAAGCCCGGTGCCCGCATGACTAGCCGATTTGCGGCGGCCTGCAAGCAAGCTGGCTCTAAAGCCGGTTTAACCCGTGCTGCGGTTGACTTTACCGGGCCGCGTCAGTATCCGGCCCGGCAATGAACACGGCCCCCCGGCACCACCATCATCACGCATGACGCGCCGGCGAGGCGCGAACCGGTCCGGCTGCGTCTCTGATAGTGTTCACCCTCCAGAACCGAACCAGAGACGCAGGCCGAAACCGGGTTCCCGGGCCGGTTCGACGCGCCGCCTTCCCATTCCGGCCCGCGCCGTTTAAGCGGGCCCAGCCTGACACAGGACCTGGAACGACCATGAGCGACAAGGCAAATCCGCCCCCATCTGCCAAGGACCTAGCCCGCAAGCCTCGCGGCTTTCCCGACAAGCGGGAGGCGCTGATCCATGCGCAGGCGCGGCTCGTGGAGACCGTCACCGGCGTTTATCGCCAGTGGGGCTTCGAAGCGTTCGAGTCCGGCGCGTTCGAATATGCCGACGCGCTGGGCAAGTTCCTGCCCGATGATGACCGGCCGAACGCCGGCGTCTTCGCGGTGCAGGATGATGACGAGCAGTGGATGGCGCTGCGCTATGACCTGACGGCGCCGCTCGCGCGTTTCGTGGCGGAGGCGGGGCAGTCGCTCGGCCGGCCCTTCCGGCGCTATGCGGCGGGACCTGTCTGGCGCAACGAAAAGCCCGGGCCCGGACGGTTCCGGGAATTCTGGCAATGCGACGCCGACACAGTCGGCGCGCCCGGCTATCACGCCGATGCCGAGATGATCGCAATGGGCGCTGAAGCGCTGCGCGCAATCGGCATGAAGCCGGGCGAGTTCGTGATCCGCGTCAACACGCGGCGTCTGCTCAACGGCGTGCTGGATTCTGTCGGGGCCGAAAGCGCCGGCACGCGCCTCGCGATCCTGCGCGCGCTGGACAAGCTCGACCGGCTGGGCGCCTCTGGTGTCGCAGACCTCCTGGGTGCGGGCCGCAAGGATGACAGCGGCGACTTTACCAAAGGCGCGGGCCTCGGCGCGGATGAAGTGAAACGCGTGCTGGCCTTCGCCGAAGCGGGCGCTGAAACGCGCGCGGTGACGCTGGCAAACCTCGCCAGGGCGGCGGGCTTTACCGAGGAAGGCAAGGCGGGTCTTGCAGAACTCGAAGCCATTGCGCTGGCGCTTGAAGCGCTCGGCGCGCCGGAGGACGATGTGAAGATCGATCCCTCCGTAGTCAGAGGACTCGAATACTATACCGGCCCCGTGTTCGAGGCAGAATTGTTGCGCGAAGTGACCGGCGAAGACGGCAAGACTTACCGCATCGGCTCCATCGGCGGCGGCGGGCGGTATGACGATCTCGTGGCCCGCTTTACCGGCGAGACGGTGCCCGCGACGGGCTTCTCCATCGGCATCTCGCGGCTGGCGGCGGCGCTCGCCATCATGGGCGAAGGCGCAAAGCTGGATGGCCCTGTGGTCGTACTTAATCTGGATAAGGACAATCCGGGCCTCGCTCTGGGGATTGCGGCTGAGCTGCGACGGTCAGGCATCCGCGCCGAGGCCTACATGGGCGCCTCCGGCATGCGGCCACAGATGAAGTATGCCGACCGGCGGGCTTCGCCTGCGGTGGTGATCGTGGGCGGCGATGAGATTTCCAAGGGCACGGTGACGATCAAGGATCTCGAGATGGGCGCGCTGAAGGCGCAGGCCATCTCGTCTAACGAGGAATACCGCGAGGCCCGGCCGGGGCAGATCGAAGTGCCACGCGCGCAGATGGTCGAAGCGGTGCGCGCGATCGTCGAGGCGCAGCGATGAACCATGACGCCCTGGTGGCGGTTGCCCGCGCGGTGTTCGAAGCAGCGGGCGGCTCACCGATTGATCCAGATTATGTTCTGCCAGCGGACATTCCGCTGGAGCTGTCGGGCGAAGCGGTCCGGGCGCGGCTTTGCGTGTTCACGGACAATCGCGGCGCCGAGATGGCGATGCGGCCTGATCTGACCTTGCCGGTGGCGCAGCGCGAGGCGGCGCGGCTGGAGGGCGGCGCGTTGCCGAAGACTTATACCTACGCCGCGAGGGCGTTCCGGCTGCCGGCAGCGGCGGATGATCCGTTCGAATTCACGCAAGTCGGCCTTGAGCGCTTTGGCTATGGCGCCGACCCGGGCGCCGACGCAGAGCTTTTCGCGCTGGTCCACCGCGCAGTGGAGGCCTGCGGCGTGCAGCCGAAAGCCATCGTGACCGGCGATCTCGCGATCTTTCCAGCCTTCATCGATGCGCTCTGCCTGCCTGTGGTGACGACGGACTTGCTCAAGCGCGCGTTCCGGCAGGAAGGCGGCGTGCGGGCGGTTTTGGACGAGGCGGCGCGTCCACTGGATGCGGATGTTCTGAAGGCTCTGGACGCGGCCGAACCGGAAGCGGCGCTGGGCGATATTCTGGCGGCGCGCGATATGCCGCTGGTGGGCGCGCGCAGCCTCGCGGAAATCGTTGAGGGCCTGCGGGCGCGGCGCGCGGCAATTGAAGCGGGCGGCCTGCCGGACGGTGCACGCGCGGCCTTACTTGCGCTGCGCGATGTGGATTGTCCGCTCACGCAGGCACCGGAGACGCTGAACGCTCTCGCGAAGGCGCGTGGGTTGACCGGTGCGGACGCGGCGCTTGATGCCTTTGCGGCGCGCGTTGGGAAGATCATGGCGCTCGTGCCAGGCGCGCGGCGGACGGCGGAGTTCCGAGCCGGGTTCGGTCGGCGGTTCACCTATTATGATGGCTTCGTCTTCGAGGTGCTGGCAGAGGGGCTCTCGCCTTCGCAGCCGGTGGCGGCGGGCGGGCGGTATGACGGATTGATCTCCGGTCTCTCCTCGGGACGGGTTGCGGCGACGGGTATCGGCGGCGTGGTGCGGCCTGACCGGATGATCCGGGTGCGGAGGGCGGGGGCATGAGCCGGCTGACGATTGCGATCCCCTCCAAGGGGCGCCTCAAGGAGCAGACTGAGGACTGGCTTGTGAGCCTTGGCCACCCGCTGCGCCAGATCGGCGGGGAGCGAGGCTATACGGCCGAGATCGAAGGGCTCGACGCGGAAGTGCGCCTGCTGTCCGCGCGCGAGATTGCGCAGGGCCTGATCGAGGGCAGCCTGCATTTCGGCGTGACGGGGGAGGACCTGCTGAATGACCTCGCCCCGGACGGCGCGGACGATTTCCGCGTCGTGAAACGGCTCGGCTTTGGCGGGGCGGACGTGGTCGTGGCTGTGCCGCAGGCCTGGTTTGACGTTGATTCGATGGCAGACCTTGAAGCGGCCGGCGCCGCTTTTCGCAAAGCGCACGGCCGGAGGCTCCGGGTGGCCACAAAATACTTGCGCCTGACACGCCGGTTCTTTGCCCAGAAGTCGGTCGGTGAGTACCGGCTGGTTGAAAGTGCGGGCGCGACCGAGGCGGCCCCCTCTACCGGGACTGCGGATGTGATCGTGGATATCACGACGACCGGCGCCACGCTGAAGGCAAACGGGCTGAAGGTTTTACGCGACGGGGTGATCCTCGAGAGCGAGGCGGCTTTCACACAATCTGCGCGCGCAGAGTTCGGCCCCGTGGCCAAGGCGGCCGCAGATGCTCTGGTTGGCGCATTTGCGCGATCAGATCACAATTTCTGAAAAAAAATTTCGACACATTCTTGACACAAGTTGGAATCCGTTGCGGTATGAATAAGCAAGTTTCTGGGAGGAAACGCTGCAAACGGTGGAGGGGCGCAGCTTGCCGGTGACGGCGCTGCGCCCCTTTTTCATTCCGGCCACCGGCCAGTGGCCACCGTTGACCGTGAGGTGCGTACCGGCGGCGGCTCCGTCAAGGGAAAGCCGGGTCCCGAGGCGTCAAGATTTCAGGGGGAGTCAAGGGGGCGTTGGAGGATCTCGTCGTCCAGAACCCGGCTTCACGATTAACAATAAGCCTATATCGAATACCGTCAATAAGTTTTATTGTTTTTCGATCATCCAATCGATTAATTCGGCGTAATCCGGGCCGCTGAGTTGACTTGGGGTCCGCCCGCCTCCAAGCGTGGCGACAATCCGCTTTCCCGCACGATTTCCGGAGCCGCCGCGATGCCAGAGGACAGTTTTCAGGCCGACCCCCGCCAGCACATCCTGCCGGTGTACCGTCCGCCGGAGGAAGTGTTCGTCGAGGGCCAGGGCGCCTATCTCTTTACCGAGGATGGCCGGCGCTATCTCGATTTCATCGCCGGCATCGCTGTGACGGCTCTTGGCCATGCGCACCCCGCGCTGGTGGACGCACTGCGCGATCAGGCCGGAAAGCTCTGGCACACCTCCAACATGTTCCGCGTGAAGGGACAGGAAGAGCTCGCCGACAAGATCTGCCGGGACACGTTTGCCGAGCGGGTGTTCTTCACGAACTCCGGCACTGAGGCTGTCGAGTGCGCGATCAAGACGGCGCGCAAGTATCACTGGTCGAAGGGCCATCCCGAGCGGATCGACATCATCACGTTCACCGGCGCCTTCCATGGCCGCTCGATGGCGGCGATCAATGCGGGCGGCAATCCGAAATACCTGGAAGGCTTCGGGCCGAACCTGCCGGGCTTCGTGCACCTCGAATGGGGTGACCACGAGGCGCTGAAAAAGGCGGCGGCAGAGCCGACGGCGGCGGCGATCTTCGTTGAGGTCGTGCAGGGCGAAGGCGGCGTGCGCGCCATGCCGGAGGCCTGCATCAAGGGCCTGCGCGAAATGTGCGACGCGCACGGCATCCTCCTGATCTTCGACGAAGTGCAGTGCGGCATGGGCCGGACCGGCAAGCTCTGGGGCTACCAGTGGGCGGACGGTGTGGAGCCGGACATCCTGTGCGCGGCCAAGGGGATTGGCGGGGGCTTTCCGTTCGGCGCCTGCCTGATGACCGAGGCCTGCGGCGAGCCCATGCAACCCGGCAGCCATGGCTCGACCTATGGCGGCAACCCGCTGGCGATGGCAGTGGGCAATGTGGTCTGGGACATCATCTCGGATGAGGTGTTCCTGACAAATGTGCGCCGGGTGTCCGGCGTTTTGCAGCAGGGCTTGAAGAGCCTTGCCGATACGCATCCGGACAAGGTTGAGGCCGTGACCGGCAAGGGCCTGCTGACCGGCATCAAGCTGAAGGCGGACCCGAAAGCGGTGCAGGGGCTTTGCCGGGACAATAACCTTCTGGTCGGCGTGGCGGGCAATAACGTGCTGCGCCTTGCGCCGCCGCTGGTGATCGAGGAAGCCCATGTGCGCGAGGCGGTCGGCGTGATGGATGCGGCGCTGTCGGCTTGGAAGGTTTCCTGACGCGCGTCCCGGAATACGAGGGCGCCTGCCATTGCGGCTCGGTGCAGTTCCGCATCGCGGCGGATATCACCGACATCTACCGCTGCGACTGCTCGCTCTGCCGGATGAAGGGCGCGCTGATGACCAGCGTGCACGAGGATGCCTTTATGCTTGTCGCAGGCGCGGACAGGCTGCGCGAGTATAACTGGAACACGGGCGCCGCGCGGCACTTCTTTTGCGCCGTCTGCGGAATATACCCCTTCCACAAGAAGCGGGCGACGCCGGACCATTACGGCGTGAACGTCAACTGCCTCACGGATCTTGATCCGTCCGGGCTGGTGGTTCGCCAGGCGGAAGGCGAGGGCATGACGGTTGCGCCGGAGGGCGCGCGGGATGCCTGGCCGGGACCGCGCACGGCATGAGCATATTCAAGGCCGCCTGTGTCCAGATGCGCTCCGGCACTGAGCCGGCGGCCAACATCGCGGCGGCCTCGGAGTTGATCCGCGCGGCAGCGGGGCAGGGCGCGGAATTCATCGCGACTCCCGAGATGACCAACCTGCTCGACATCCGGCCCGGCATGGCGCGGGCCAAAGTGCGCCGCGAGGCGGAGGATGAGAGCCTGCCGAAACTGCGCGCGCTGGCGGCCGAGCTTGGCGTGACGCTGCTCATCGGCTCGCTGGCGATTGCGCTGGAAGAAGATGAGCGGTTTACCAACCGCTCCTTCCTGATAGGCCCGGACGGCGCCCTCCTCGCGCGCTATGACAAGATCCACATGTTCGATGTCGAAGTCGGCGATGGGCAGACCTACCGCGAGTCGCGCGCCTACCGCCCGGGCGAAGCGGCAGTGCTGGCTCAGACGCCCTTCGCACGGCTGGGGCTGACCATCTGCTACGATGTGCGCTTTGCGCATCTCTATCGCCGGCTCGCGCAGGCCGGCGCGGAGGTGCTGACCATCCCGGCGGCCTTCACGCGCGTGACCGGCGCGGCGCACTGGCATGTTCTGGTGCGCGCCCGCGCCATCGAGACAGGCAGCTTCGTGATCGCGCCCGCGCAAGGCGGCAAGCATGAGGACGGGCGCGAGACGTTCGGACATTCGCTGATCGTCTCGCCCTGGGGCGAGGTGCTCGCGGAAGCAGGCGGGGCCGAGCCGGGGATCATCCTTGCGGATATTGACATGGGCGACGTGGCCAAGGCGCGGGCGCGGATTCCGTCGCTCGGGAATGAGCGGGACTTTCCGTTGACGGAATACTAGCGCCCCAGCCGCCGCCGGAATTCATTGTAGCCGAAGTCCGAGATCATCTCGACGCGGCCATCTTCCCAACGTATGGCGAGGTTTGCCAGCGGCGTGCCATTGAACGTGTTCGTCTTCACGAAGGCGTAGTGCATCTGGTCGGTGAAGATGATTTCGTCGCCGGGGGCGAGGGGCTTTTCGAACGAGTAGTCGCCGATGATGTCACCGGTCATGCAGGTCTTGCCGCCGAAACGGTAGATATGCGGATGTTCGCCGGGTTGGCCCGCGCCGATCACGTCGGGGCGGTAAGGCACCTCGAGGACGTCCGGCATATGGGTCGAGGCAGAGGCATCGAGGATCGCAAGGTCCATCGCGTTCCAGTGGAGGGCGAGGACGGTGGCGTGCAGCTCGCCCGTATTGACCACGAGGCCTGCGCCCGGCTCGAGGATCACCTCGACGCCGAAGCGCGCCTTGAATGCCTTGATCGCCGCGATCAGCTTGTCGACATTGTAGCCGGGCTTGTTGAGGAAGTGGCCGCCGCCGAAGTTTACGGCTTTGACCTGGCCGATATAGGCGGCGAAGTGTTCGGAGACGTATTCAATCAGGCCGACCGAGCCTTCATGCAGGCTCTCACAGAGCGCGTGGACGTGGAAGATGTCGACGCCGGACCAGTCGACCTGCGCGAGCTTTTCCGGCACTTCGCCGAAGCGGCTGGTGGGGGCGGTGGGGTTGTAGAGATCGCCGCCGAGGGTGGCGTTGGAATAGCCGGGATTCACGCGCAGGCCGACATGGCAGCCGGCATTGCGGGCAATGTCGCCGAAGCGGGCGAGCTGTTCGGCGGAGTTGAAATAGATGTGCTGGGCGACTTTCGTCAGCCTGCGGACTTCGTCTTCGGTATAGGCGGGCGAATAGACGTGGACTTCCTTGCCGAACTCCTCGTGGCCCATGATGGCCTCATGCTCGCCGGAGGCGGTCGTACCATCGAGATAGTCCCGCATCAGCGGGAAGGCCGCCGGCATCGCGAAAGCTTTGGTCGCGAGCAGGATTTTGCAGCCGGCCTCCTCCCGCACGCGCTTCGCCGTCTCCAGGTTTTTCCGGAGGCGGGCGGTGTCGAGGACGAAGCAGGGGGTGTTGATCTTGGTCATCTTTGAAATCCGATCACCCCCGAGAATGCGGGGATCTGGTGAAGCTCTTACCCTCCCGCGATCCCCGCTTTTGCGGGGATGAGCGGCATTAGGAGGCTCAGGTCACGACTTCGAAAAGCTCGTCCTGGTCGCCCGGGCCGATGTCGATGATTGTGGTGGGCAGGCCGCGTTCCGCTACGTCGTCGAGGAAGGGCTTGGACGGGAATTGTTCGACGTTGAACACGCCCGGGCCTTTCCAGATGCCGCGGAAGAACATGGCGGCGCCGGAGACCGGCGGGACGCCGGTCGTGTAGCTGACGGCCTGCGCGCCGACCTCCTTGTTCGTCTCGGCATGGTCGCAGACGTTGTAGAGCATCTTGGCAATTTCCTTGCCGCCCTTCCGGCCACGGACGATGACGCCGATCGAGGTCTTGCCGGTATAGCCTTCGGCGAGGGACGAGGGCGGGGGCAGGAGGTCGCGCAGGAATTCCATCGGCACGATGTCCATGCCCTTATGCTTGATCGGCTCGAGGCTGATCAGGCCGATGGATTTGAACACTTCGAGGTGCTTGATGTAGGCATCGCCAAAGGTCATCCAGAAGCGGATCTGCTTCAGCCCGCGGATGTTCTTCACGAGGCTCTCCTCTTCCTCATGGTAGATGAGGTAGGATTTGCGGGGGCCAACTTCCGGATAGTCCACCATTGTCTTGATGGAGAGGGCGGGGATCTCGATCCACTCGCCGTCTTTCCAGTATTTGCCGTCCTGGGTCACTTCCCGCAGGTTGATCTCCGGGTTGAAGTTCGTGGCGAAGGTCTTGCCATGGTCGCCGGCATTGCAGTCCACGATGTCGATGAAGTCGATCTCGTCAAACAGATATTCCTGCGCATAGGCGCACCAGACGTTGGAGACGCCGGGGTCAAAGCCGCAGCCGAGGATGGCGGTCAGGCCCGCGGCCTTGAAGCGCTCCTGATAGGCCCACTGCCAGGAATATTCGAACTTCGCGACTTCGCGCGGCTCGTAGTTGGCGGTATCGAGATAGTTCACGCCCGCCTCGAGGCAGGCGTCCATGATCGGCAAGTCCTGGTAAGGCAGGGCCATGTTGATCACGAGGTCCGGTTTGACCTTCTTGATAAGGGCGACCGTGGCGGCGACGTCGTCGGCATCGACCTGGGCGATTTCGATGGGCGTGACGCAGTCCTTTGCGACTTTTTCACAGCTCGAAATCCTGCGGGAGGCCAGCGTGATGTCCTTGAAGGTCTTGCGGTCCATCGCGCATTTCTTGGCGACGACCGAGCCGGCGGCGCCGGCGCCGATGATGAGAACATTGTCCATGAAGCGGGAGACCCTTCGGGAATGGAAGTGGGGCGGGAATGGAAGTGGGGCGGGAATGGGAGGGGAGCGGGAATCGGATTGAGGCTGCAACTGGAACGCGCCTTTTAGGGCATTCGATGCCGCTTCGCTAGGGCGCGGCGTGCGGGTGGACGCGGGCGTTCTGCATGCTAGGAGTAGGGAGCAGGATACGCGAAGCCATGGGGTGAAAATGAGCCGCTGGATGTTTTGGGCGCTGATCGGGGCACTTGTCCTCGGTATTGCCGTGGGAGCCGGCGTCTATACTGCCGCAACGCCCGAACAGGCGACCGCCTTCGCCGACGGCGTGAAGATCCTGTCGGACATCTTCCTGCGCCTGATCAAGATGATCGTTGCGCCGTTGATCCTGACGACGCTTTCGGTCGGGATCGCGCATATCGGCGGCGGCGGCGCGCTTGGCCGGATCGGATTTCGCACGATGGCCTGGTTCATCACGGCGTCCTTTGTGTCGCTAGGCATTGGCCTGGTGATGGCGAATGTCCTGCATCCCGGCATCGGTTTCGACACCACGGGTCTCGGCGCCGCGAAGCCTGAACTCGCCACCGGCAGCCTCACCTTCAAGGAATTCATAACCCACGTTGTGCCGACTTCGATCATTGACGCGATGGCGCGCAACGAGGTCCTGCAGATTGTCGTGTTCTCGATTTTCCTCGGCGCGGCCCTGCAAGCGCTCGGTCCGCAGGCGCAGAAGGTAACGGATCTGCTCGAGCAGGGCGCCTTCGTCATGCTGAAGATCACCGGCTATGTCATGGTGCTCGCGCCGGTGGCCGTCTTCGCGGCGATCGCGAATGTCGTAGCGCTCAAGGGGCTGGGCGTCCTCACAGATTATGCCCGCCTTGTCGGCAGCTTCTATCTCGGCGTCGGCGTGCTCTGGATCGTGCTCATCGCTGCCGGTTTCGTGGTCCTTCGGGGACGGGTATTTCCGCTTATTGCCGCGGTGCGCGAACCCTTGCTGATCGCGTTTTCGACAGCGAGCTCGGAGGCTGCGCTGCCGAAGCTGCTCGAGCGACTTGAGCGTTTCGGGGTGGCGAACCGGGTGGCGAGCTTTGTCGTGCCGCTCGGCTATTCGTTCAACCTTGATGGCTCGATGATGTACTGCACCTTCGCGGTGCTGTTCATCGCCCAGGCGCTCGGTGTGGAGATGACGGCGGCGCAGCAGATCATCCTGTTGCTGATGCTGATGGTGACATCCAAAGGCATCGCGGGGGTGCCGCGCGCTTCGCTGGTGGTAATTGCGGCGACGCTGCCGACGTTCAACATGCCGGCGGAAGCGATCGGGCTTGTGCTGGCCGTCGATGCCTTCATGGACATGGGCCGCACGGCGACCAACGTGATCGGCAATTCCATCGCGAGCGCCGTGGTCGCGAAATGGGAAGGCGTCCTCTATGATCCCAAAACCGATCAAATCCCTGTGGCCGAGACGCTGGACAATGCCCGAAGTTAAAACCTCCACACGGTAGGCCCGTCTCGCATGATCGCGAAGACACCGCCTGCGCCCTACTGGGCCGTGATCTTCACCGCCGTGTTCAGCGGTGAGGACGGCGCCAGTTACGAGACGGTGGGCGGGCGGATGGTGGAGCTGGCGCATCAACAACCGGACTTCCTTGGCTATGAGACCGCGCAGGCCGACGGCAATGCCGAGATCACCATTTGCTATTGGGACACCGAGGCGAACCTGCGTGCATGGAAGCAGAACGCCGAACACCTTGAAGCCCAGAGGATGGGCCGGGACGTCTGGTATTCCGGCTATTCGATCCGCATCGTGAAGGTCGAACGCGCCTACGGATTCTGACGCGCTAGGCGCCGGTCTCCTGGCGCAATCGCTGAATGAGGTCTTGGATGCGCCGGGCATTGGTGCCGAGGTCAGACAGTCCGATCCGCGAGCGCGAGTAAACCGCCATCCGCGTCGTCTGTCCGTCAACGGAGTGCAGCAGCACGTCGACATCATCGCGGAACCGAAGCGCCGGGGTCACAGCGACCCACCGGATATGGATATCACCGTTCGCCTCGACCCGCCGCTCGGCCGACGGTTCCTGTTTCAGGATTGCGCTGGAGAGGGTCTCAGCGCTGGCGGAAAACTCCGGCGCGGCCGAATAGCTGGACGCCCCTGGACAGATGTCGGGCGCGCAGCTCAACGCGCGGTTCGTGCCGAGCCCAGGCCCGAGTGCGGTAAAATCGATCCATCCGGCTTTCGGAGCCGGTGCGGATGCGCAGGCGGTCAGCATCAAGAGCGAGAAGGCGGCGATAAGTGGAATGCGCGGCATGACGTGATCCCTTTGCAATGCGCCACCTTACGCCCACCGGCACCTGACCGATAGCCGGCAAGAGCCCGGCCTGCCTCTGAAGCCGGCTATGGCTCAATCACCAGCCGGCTCCATCCTTACCTTCCCCGACCGGGGTGGCCGGAGCGGGGCCTTCGCAACGAAGGATGACACCTGCCCAATTACAGGCTATCTGGCGCGCTTATTTTTGCGGGGGCCGCAAACGATGACAATCCGCCACTTCCTGGATATCTGGCCGCTGGAGCAGGCGGACCTGCGCGAGATCCTGGATGAGGCGCACCGCATAAAGCGCGCGCGGACCGGCTGGCCAAAGGGGCGGATTGATGCCGGCGCGCCACTCGAGGGCCATACGCTGGCGATGATCTTCCAGAAGGCCTCGACGCGCACCCGGTTTTCCTTTGACATGGCGATGCGCCAGCTCGGCGGCTCGTCCATCACCACATCGGCCGGCGACATGCAGCTCGGCCGCGGCGAATCGATCGAGGACACGGCGCGGGTTCTGTCGCGTTACATCGATGCGGTGATGATCCGGGCGAACGATCATACCGATATTGAAACCTTCGCCGAGGCCGCCAGCGTGCCGGTCATCAATGGCCTCTCGGATCGCTCGCATCCCTGCCAGATCATGGCCGACCTGATGACGCTTGAAGAACACGGGCTGACACTGAAGGGCGCGCGGATCGCATGGGTGGGCGATGGTAACAATGTCTGCGCCAGTTTCATTCATGCGGCGCCGAAATTCGGTTTCTCCCTCGCGATCGGCACGCCCGGCCGGTATGCTCCGGATGAGGACGATCTGGAGATTGCAACGGAACTACAGGGGCATATCGAGCTGTTCGAGACGGCAGAAGAGGCGGTTGCCGGCGCGGACGTCGTGATTGCCGACACGTTCGTGTCTATGGGCGACCTCGACGCAGAACGCCGGCTGGAAATCCTCGAGCCCTATGCAGTGACGGAGGATTTGATGGAACTTGCCAATGGCGGCGCGAAGTTCCTGCACTGCCTGCCCGCGCACCGGGGCGAGGAGGTGGACGCGGAAGTTATTGACGGGCCGCAGAGCCTCGTCTGGGATGAAGCGGAAAACCGTCTTCATGCGCAAAAGGCGATTCTGCGCTGGTGCCTCGGCAAGTAGGCCGGTCAGGCTCCTGCGCGCACCCTTGGCGCAGGCCGGACACCCATTTACGATTAACCCATGGCAGATCCACTGATGCCGAACGCGAAATTCAACGACCCCGACATCACCGCCAGGGGGGAGGCCCGCGCCAGCGTGGCCTGGGCCGGGCTGAAGACGCTTTGGTTCAATACCGGCACGCTTTGCAACATCACCTGCGCCAATTGCTATATCGAGAGCAGCCCGTCGAATGGCAGGCTTGTCTATCTGACGCGCGCCGACGTGGAACCCCATATCGATGCGCTGGCGGGCTCTGCCGAGATCGGCATCACGGGCGGCGAGCCCTTCATGGCACCGGAGATCATCGCGATCCTTGAGGCCGCGCTTGTTCGTGGTCATACACTCCTTGTGCTGACGAATGCGATGCGCCCGATGATGCGCCCCCGGGTGCAGGCGGGTCTGGTCGATCTCGCCGCGCGCTTTGCGGGCAAGATGACGCTTCGCGTCTCGCTCGACTCGCATGACGCGGCGACCCATGACGCCGAGCGTGGGCAGGGCGCCTTTGCCGAGGCGTGTGAGGGCCTGAGATGGCTCGCCGCCAAGGCGGTTCCGTTAGCGCTCGCGGGCCGAAAGGCGCTGCACGAGGATGAGCCTGCCGCGCGCGAGGGCTACCGGGCGCTGATCGCATCGCTGGGGCTTGCGCTCGATGCGGATGACCCGAAGCAGCTTGTCCTCTTTCCAGAGATGATCGCGCGTGCGGATCCGCCCGAGATCACCACGGCCTGCTGGGGCATACTGAACAAGGTGCCCGAAAGCATCATGTGCGCCAGCCAGCGCATGATCGTGCGCCGCAAGGGGGCTGCGGCCACCCGCGTACTCGCCTGCACCTTGCTGGTCGATGACCCGGCGTTCGATCTCGCTGACACGCTGGCCGAAGCGACCGCCGCGCCGGTGAAGCTCAACCATCCCTGGTGCGCGAGTTTCTGCGTGCTTGGCGGCGCGAGTTGTTCGGCCTGAAGCCTGCCTCTTGCCGATTGGCGCCCTCGCTGCCACATGGGGCGGCTTGAATGCCCCCCGCAAGGCTGTTTCCGATGACCGAGACCCCGCACGAAACCGGCGATTTCGCCGCCACCTTCCAGATCGAAGGCCGCCCCATCCGGGGCCGCGCCGTGCGCATGGGCGCCGGCAGCATTTCGCCCATCCTCGACCGGCATGACTATCCGCCCCACCTTGCCCAGATCCTGGGTGAGGCGGTGACGCTTGCGGCGCTGGTGGGCGCTTCACTGAAGTTCGAGGGCAAGATCCTTGTGCAGGCGGAAGGCGACGGCCCCGTGACGCTGCTCGTCGGCGAGTACAACACGAATGGCAATGTGCGAGGTTATGCACGTTACAACCCGGAAGGTTGGGCGAACCTCGAGCGCGTCAACAAGGGCGGCGAGCCGCATATGCCGCAGCTGTTCGGGCGATCGGGCCGGCTGGGCCTGATCCTCGTTCACGACAGTCCGGACATCCAGCCCTACCAGGGCATTGTGCCGCTCAATAAGGCGACGCTCGCTCAGTGTGCGGAAGAATATTTCGATATGTCGGAGCAGGTGCCGTCCAGCATCCGGATCGCCGTCGACCGCTCCGCTTCCGGCGCATGGACGGCCGGCGGCATGCTGGTGCAACGCATTGCAGCGGACGACGCACGCGGCGAGACGGATGAAGGCTGGCGCGAGGCGGAAATGCTGTTTGCGACGCTGACCCCCGCCGAGCTGATCGACCCGGCGTTGCCGATGCCAGAGCTGCTTTACCGCCTGTTTCACGAGCAGGGCGTGACGCTTGAAAGCGGGATGAAGGTGCTCGACCAGTGCACGTGCAGCGAGGAACGCCTCGTCAATACGCTGAGCCAGATGCCGGACGAGTCGCTGCGCGAACTCGTGGAGGAAGACGGCAACCTGTCCATCGACTGCCAGTTCTGCGCGCGCCACTACAATGTGGACATTGCGCGCGTCACCGGGCCGGTGAACTAGGCTCTATTCCGGCGCGTCCATCGCGAGGATCACCTGCGCATAGCCGCGGGCGAGGCGTCCCATGTTCTCAACGCTGGTGCGCTCGTTCGTGCCGTGGAAACCGGTGAGTTCGTCCGGCGTAAGCACGAACGGCGCGAAGCGGTAGACGTTGCCGGTGATCGCTTCTGCGTAGCGTGCGTCGGTTGCGCCGAGCACGAGGCCGGGGGCGACCGGCGCGCCGGGGAAAGTGGCTTCGGCGACACTGGCGAGCACGGCATAGGCCCGGTTGTCGGTGGGCGAGACATTCGAGGCGCCGGTGCCGGCAATGCCTTCCTTGTCCGTCACGATCTCGATGCCTTCGATGTCCTCCGTCACGTCCTTCACATGCTCGACCACGCTGTCGACTGTGTCATTGGGGTGAATGCGAAAGTTCACCGTTGCGGTGGCGCGCTGGGCGAGGACGTTCTGCTTTGCAGATCCCTCAAGCATCGTCGGCGCGGTCGTGGTGCGGATCATCGCGTTGCCCGCCGGGATTTCGGCGAGCTGGCTGTCGATCATGCCCTTGAACAGCCAGAGATTGGCAAACGCCATGCGTTGCAGGAAGGGCATGTCCTCGCCGGCAGCCTTGAACATGTCGGATGCGGGTGGCTTCGAGAGATCAGACGGCATCTGGTTTTCGTCGAGCGCGATGACCGCGCGCGACAGGCTGACCGTCGCGGAATTGCGGGGCGGCGTGGAGGAATGCCCACCGGCCGCGTTGGCGACGATGTCGAGCGTCACATAGCCTTTCTCCGCAATGCCGATGAAGCCGGTCGGCTTGCCGGTGAGCGGGGATGGGTTCAGCACCATGAAGCCTTCATCGAGCGCCATCTCGGGCTCTATGCCGCGTGACTTGAGCAGCGCGACGCCGGCCTCGGCGCCCGAGCCAGAGACTTCCTCGTCATGGCCGAACATGAAAAGCACCGTGCGCTGAGGTTTGAAGCCGGCCACGGCCAGCGCTTCGACTGCTTCCATCAGGCCGATGAGAGATCCTTTGTCGTCGATCGCGCCGCGTCCATAAATGTAGCCATCGATGATCTCACCGGCAAAGGGTTCGCCGTCCCAGTCGCCTTCGGTGCCGATATTGACGGGCACCACGTCCTGGTGAGCCATCAGCAGCAGAGGTTTCAGCGACGGGTCGGAGCCCTGCCAGGTGTAGAGCAGCGTCAGCGTGCCGGGCACAACTTCCCTGGTCATTGCCGCATGCGCGGCAGGATAAGCTTCCTGAAGCCAGGCATGCATGGCCAGCCATTCGCCGTCCTGTCCGGGGCGCGGGTCGCCGTTCGCCAGCGTGACGGTTCTGAACTGGATAGCGCGGGCGAGGTTCTTGGCTCCGCGCTCGGCCGAGATGGCGGGGGGGGCGGGGAGCGTAACGCGTCCGCCCACGGGCTCCGCGCCATAGTTCACGGTGTTGTAGATCAGCACGCCGGCCAATGCTGCAACTGCGAGCAAAAGCCCGATCGATAGGTTCCGGATCATGTGCGGCAGGCTCCCCGTTGTTCTTTGACGGATCGTGGAGGAGCGGCGCATTCCACGTCAAGCGAAGGGTCATCAAAAAATGACTTGGCCGCCACTCTTTCGCGCGGCAGGGTAGCCGCCATGGTTGAAGTTTCTCCGAAGCGGCTCAGCACGCCGCGTGTTCTTGCCTTGTCCACGCTGGCATTTCCGCTTGCGGGAATTGGATTGCCTCTTGGGGTGTATCTTTCGCCGTTCTATGCCGACGAGCTGGGTCTCGGCCTGGCGCTGACCGGCACGCTGTTCATGCTGTTACGTCTGCTCGACACGGTGCTCGATCCGACAATCGGACATTTCGTGGACCGCTTTACCTCGAAGTGGGGCCGGGCGCGTCCGTGGATCGTTGCCAGCGTGCCGATGCTTATGCTCTCGGCATTCTTTGTGTATCTGCCGCCGCGCGAAGGCGTGAACGCGGTGTACTTCGTGCTCTGGATGGTGGTCCTCTATCTCGGATCCACCATTATGATCATCGCGCGCAACGCCTGGGTCGCGGACATTGCCGCCGATTACGATGATCGCTCACGCCACTTCGTGGTGATCGAGATGGCGAGCGTGCTCAGCATGCTCTTCCTGCTGATCATCCCGGTGATCATCGCCAGCAATGGCGGGGACCGGTTTGAACAGATCGGCGCAATGGGGTGGTGCCTGATCATTTCCCTGCCGGTTACAGCGCTGATTGCGTGTGCCTTTGTGCCCGACCTCCCCCGCGCGAAGGACCCTGCGGCGAAGGGCTTCGATTTTGCCGAAATGCGCATCGCCGTGGGCAACCGCCATCTGAGGACGGTCCTGCTGCTTGAGATCTTGGTTGGCATGGGCATCACCGTCACGGCGTCTCTCTACCTGTTCGTGGCCGAGTCCGTTTTTGGCCTCACAGATGTGCAGGCCAGTCTGTTACTGGTCGTGTTTTTTCTCTCGTCCGTGATTGGCCTGCCGCTCTGGATGCGCCTCGCGGCCAGGACCGAAAAACAAAAGGCTGTGTGTATCGCGGTTCTGATGTCGGCGGGCAGCTATGCACTTTACTTCCTGGTCGCCCAGTTCGGAGGTTTCTGGCCGTTTGCTGTGGCGGCCGTTATCAACGGGTTCGCCTTCACGGCGCCGCTCGTTATCGGCCGGTCGATGACGGCGGACGTGGTTGAGTGGGAATTGGCCCGGTCCGGCGTCAACCGGGCCGGGTTGTACTTTGGGCTGAATGCCGGCGCCTACAAAATCGGCGCAAGCGCGGCGACGGGTCTCGCCTATCTGCTCGTCGGATTGGCGGCGGGCTATGAGGCCGGCGCCGACAATTCTCCGGAAGCCGTGCAGGGCTTGCTGATCATCTTCTGCGTGCTGCCCGCCCTGCTTTACTTCGCCACCTATTTCGCGGTGCGCAACTATGCGCTGACGCGCGCGGTGCAATTGCAAACAGCCGAACAGCTCAGCGCCGGCACATTGACCTAAGCTTAAAACCCGCCGCCTTCGGCAAGCCATTCAAGCTCGTCCGGCGTGCTCTCGCGGCCGAGGATGGCGTTACGGTGCGGGAAGCGGCCGAACTGGCGGATCGCGTCGCGGTGTTCGCGTGCATAGTCGAGGAATGATTTCGTGAATGTCTCGAAGCCGGGGCGGGCTTCGGCATGCAGTTTGGTGAGCATTTCCACGCAACAGTCCTGATCGGTGATGTCTTCGGAGTGCTCAAGCGGCAGGTAAAGGAAAATGCGCTCGGCTTCCAGGAGACCAGTGTCCTCCCCTCGCGCAAGGCCGTCCTTGCACAGACTGAGCGCCAGTGCGTCCTGCGCGAAGGCGCGCGGCGTTTTGCGGAAGATGTTGCGGCTGAACTGGTCGAGCACGATGATCGCCGCCAGACGGCCCCGTTTGCCTGTCGCAATCCAGCCGCTGGCGGCAGGGCCAGTGGAGAGCTGCTCCAGCAATGGCAAGAAGAGGCTGCGCAGTTCTGCGTCGAGGGCCGGTCCCCCGTTGAACCATTTTTTATGCTGCGCCTTGAACCTTTCCGGCGACTGGCAGGCCTCTCCGATCCAGAATGCGAGGACGTCCTGCGGCGATGTCATGCACCCGGCCGCCGGGCCACGATCATGTAGTTCACGGACGCATCGCCGGTGAGCTTCCATTGGCCGGACAGGGGATAGAAGCTGACCCCGATTGGCGTCTCGGGTTTCATGCCCGCCCCGCTGAGCGCGGTTTCGACTTCTTCAGGTGTCACGAACTTCGACCAGTCATGAGTGCCGCGCGGCAGCCAGCGCAGGACATATTCTGCGCCGATGACGGCTGTAGCGAGCGCCTTGGCCGTGCGGTTGAGCGTGGCGACGACCATCAGCCCGCCGGGGCGCACGAGACGCGCGGTGTCGGCGAGGAATTGCGCGGGGTCGGCCACGTGCTCGACGACTTCGAGGTTGAGCACGATGTCGAAAGCCTGTTCGCCGCTCGCGAGCAGCCCTTCCGCCGTGCCGGCGCGGTAATCGATCTTGAGGCCCTGCTCATAAGCGTGGGTGAGGGCAGTCTTGATGTTGGCTTCGGAGGCGTCCACCCCGGTGACTGACGCGCCGAGGCGCGCCATCGGCTCGCACACGAGGCCGCCGCCGCAGCCGATGTCCAGCAGGCGTAGGCCGTCCAGCGGTTTCAGGGCGCCGGCCTTGAGGCCAAGGTGGCGCTCTGCCGTCTCCCGGATGAATTTGAGACGTACCGGGTTGAACCGGTGCAGCGGCTTGAACTTGCCGTTCGGGTTCCACCAGTCGGCCGCCATCGCCGAGAATTTGGCGACTTCTGCGGGGTCGATGCTCGGCGTGACCGGGGTGGCCTCAGAGGCTTCGATCGTTTTAGCCATTGTTTAGCAATCCTGTTTGATCCGGGCCGAACTTTCCCCTAGAGGGGCCGATATAGGACGCCCATTGCAGGGCAGATAGCCGGTTGGGGCGAAATGGCGCGCACAGTACTGAAATTCGGGGGCACTTCGGTTGGCGATCTGGACCGTATTGCCAACGTCGCCGAGATCGTGGCTGCGCGCGCTGCCAAGGGCGAGCAAATGGCCGTGATCGTGTCGGCGATGTCCGGGGAGACCAACAAGCTCGTCGCCCTTGCGGATGGCGCGGCCGGCAAGGACCTCGCCCGCCACCTTTACGACGACGAGTACGATGTGGTTGTCGCCTCGGGAGAGCAGGTGACGGCCGGGCTGCTCGCGCTGGCGCTGCGCCGCAAAGGCCTCAAGGCGCGCTCCTGGCTCGGCTGGCAGCTGCGCCTCAAGACCGATAACAGCCACGGGCGCGCGCGCATCCTCGGCTTTGACGACTCCTCCTTGCCGGACTCGATCGATCGCGGCGAGATTGCCGTGGTCGCGGGTTTCCAGGGCGTAACGGATGACTTCCGGGTGACCACGCTCGGCCGGGGCGGTTCGGACACCAGCGCCGTGGCTGTCGCTGCTGCCCTCGGTGCAAAGGTGTGCGATATCTACACCGACGTCGACGGCGTCTACACGACCGATCCGAGGATGGTGCCGAAGGCGCGCCGGATCGACAAGATTTCTTATGAAGAGATGCTCGAAATGGCCTCGCTCGGCGCCAAGGTGCTGCAGACGCGCTCGGTCGAGCTGGCGATGAACCACAACGTTCCCGTGCGGGTCCTGTCGAGCTTTGTGAAGCCCGGCGAGGAATCCCCCGGGACGCTTGTCTGTGCAGAGGAAGAGATCGTGGAAAAGCAGGTTGTCAGCGGCGTGGCCTATTCACGCGACGAGGCCAAGGTGACGCTGTACGGCGTGCCGGACCGTCCGGGCTCCTCGGCCAAGATTTTCTCCGCGCTCGCCCGCGCCGGGGTCAACGTGGACATGATCGTCCAGGCGAGCTCGCGCGAAGCGTCCAAGGCGAACCTCGTGTTCACCTGCACCGACCGCGACAGCCCGTTCGCGCGCGAGACGTTGGAGAACATCAAGGGCGATATCGGTTTCGAGCGGCTGGAAGTGGCCCGCGACGTTTCGAAGATCTCGATCATCGGTGTCGGCATGAAGAGCCATACCGGCGTCGCCGAGAAGATGTTCACCGCCCTCTCCGAGAAGGGCATCAACATCGATGTGATCTCCACGTCGGAGATCAAGATTTCCGTTTTGATTGCGGCGCCCTATACAGAGCTGGCGGTGCGCGCCCTTCACACAGCCTTTGGTCTGGACGCTGACTGACCCGCTTTTCCGAACGGGCCCAAACAGGAGTGCATGCCCTATAACATGACGGCCACCCGTGTGCTCATGAACAACCTTCGCCAGGTGATGGCGGAGGACGGAGATACACGCTCCCGGCTCGACCATGTTGTCCGCCTGATCGCGGGCGCGATGGTGGCGGATGTCTGTTCGGTTTACTTGCGCGAGGCCGATGGCGCGCACCTGCTGATCGCAACCGAAGGCCTTAAGCCGGAAGCCGTCAACAAGACGCGCATGTCGCCCGGCGAAGGCCTTGTCGGCTATGTGGCCCGCACCGCCGAACCCATCGCGATCGAGGACGCGCCGCGCCACCCAGCCTTCTCGTACCGGCCAGAGACGGGGGAGGACCCCTTCCACGCTTTCCTCGGCGTGCCTATCCTTCGCACGGGCGGTGTCACCGGCGTACTCGTTGTGCAGAACCGGACAGAGCGCAGCTACCGGGAAGAAGAGATCGATACGCTGCAGACTATCGCGATGGTGCTGGCGGAGATCGTGCATACGCTGGTGCTTGCGCCCGCGCCGCAGCCGGGCAACGAACGGCGGTCCCGGCCCGGCAACGCCGCCGGAAGCCTGAAGGGCCGGGTATTCTGCGAAGGGCTCGGCTACGGCCTCGCCGTTCTCCACGATCCGGTGGTGCCGCCCGCCAAGTTCTTTGCGACTGACCAGGCGGCCGAAGTGTTGCGCCTGTCCGAAGGTCTGATTGGCCTGCGGGAGTCCATCGACCGGATGATGCTGATCGACGGCGCCGCCCTCGGCGGCGACCCGCGGGACGTGATGGAAGCTTATCGCCTGCTCGCGGAAGATCCGTCCTGGGCCGAGAAGCTGCTCGAGGGCATCCGGTCGGGCCTGTCGGCCGAAGCCTCGGTGGACCGCGCGCGGCGGGAACACCGGGCAAAGCTGCAGAATGCGCGCGATCCTTACCTGCGCGAACGGCTCCACGATCTCGAAGATCTCGACAACCGGCTGCTCCGCGTTTTGGGCGGCGAAGAGGGCAAGCCGAAGATTACCGGCGATCAGGCGATCCTGGTTGCGCGCCGCCTCGGTCCGGCAGAGCTGCTGGAATATGCGCATGCAGGTCTCAAGGGCATCCTGATGGAGGAGGCGGCGGCCTCGTCACACGCCGCCATCGTGGCGCGCGCGCTCGGCATTCCGGCCATCGGCGGAATTGACGGCCTGACGACCCGGATCGAGCAGGGAGACTACATCATCGTCGATGCCGAGGACGGCAGCGTCCATATCCGGCCCGATGACGTGGTGTACGATGCGTACATGGCCCGGGTCGGGCTGCGTTCCGAGCGGCAGGCACGGTATGCGGCACTCAAAGGGCTGCCCGCTCAAACACTCGACGGCACGCATGTGTCGCTGATGCTGAACGCCGGTCTCGACCTTGATCTCGACATGCTCGATCAGGCGGGCGCGGATGGGGTCGGCCTGTTCCGCACCGAATTCCAGTTCCTTGTGTCAGAATCCCTGCCGCCGCTGGAGGACCAGATAGCGCTCTACAAGCGGGTTCTGGACCGCGCGGCCGGACGGCCGGTCATCTTCCGGACACTGGACCTTGGCGGCGACAAGGTGCTGCCGGCGCTCAGCCAGCTGCGGGAGGAGAACCCGGCGCTCGGCTGGCGGTCGATCCGCTTCGCGCTCGATCACAAGGGCCTTTTCCGGCGCCAGTTGCGCGCGCTTGTCCGGGCGGCCGCCGAGGGCCCACTCACCGTCATGTTCCCGATGGTGACAGTGCCGCAGGAATACAGGGCCGCCAAAGCGCTGCTGCTGGAAGAGATAGAGTGGACGCTCAAACAGACCGGTAAACAACCTTCCAGACTGGAAGTCGGCGTGATGCTGGAGACGCCGGCGCTGGGCTTCTCGATGCAGGATCTCGCTGGCGAAGTTGACTTCCTGTCGGTCGGCACCAACGACCTGCTGCAGTTCTTCTTTGCGGCCGACCGGATGACCCCGTCGGTCAGCGAGCGCTATGACCTCGTGGACCCCGCCTCGCTGCGCTACCTGAAAATGGTGGCCGATATCTGCAAGGCCGGGAACATCCGCTTGTCTGTTTGCGGTGAAGCTACGGCATCGCCGCCGGTTGCCCTGTGCTTTGCAGCGCTCGGGTTCACCAGCCTGTCGATGGCCGGCTCTGCCATCGGTCCCGTCAAGCAAGCTCTCAGGGGCGTCGACCTCGGCGCCTTCCGGGCCGGGCTTTTCGAGCGGATGGATAAGCCAAACGGTTCGTTCCGTAACCAAGTTTT
>CAMEDD010000024.1 GCA_945913285.1 Candidatus Sulfopaludibacter sp. SbA3 | reverse complement strand
CCAGGGCGCATCGCCATACCGGAGAGAGAGTATGTCGATCACTTCGCCGAGGGTGTTTATATCGCCGAGCACGGGCACACCGCGCACCGCGCGGCCTTGCTCGACACCGTCCACTTCGATCAGGCCGAGGACGCGAAGGTTGGCGCCGTTGGGAGAATGTTGGAGGCGCCGCAAGACATCGATCCAGCTGTCGGGCTCTCCGACCAGCAGCACGGGCTGGCTGCGCGCGGGCAGGCGTTGGAAAATCTGGAATGGCGCATTCGTACTGCGATACCGGGCCACCATCCGTCCGGCAAAAACGGCCGTTACCCAAAGGCCGGTGGCGGTCAGCAGCGATGGCAGCGCGTGCACCAGCCGGCCATTGAGCGCGACCATCACGACCAGGTAAAACACCACTGACAGCGCGACGCTGAACACGAGGCGGGTGGCATCTGGCGCGCCCATGTGGCGCCAGACCTGGCGATGCACGCCGCCGAGAATCAGTCCGGCTGTCGCCGAAAGCACGAAACCGCTGGTTGCAAGAACCCAGGACTCGACCGGAAAGCCGCCCAGTTCCGGATGAACGATCATCAGTGCGCCGTGCGCCATCGTCATGGCAAGGGCGGCCATCGTGACGTCGAAACCAACCGTCATGAACATGGCTCGGCGGGCAGCGTCTCTCGGTTTCACGCGTCCTCTACTCCCTTACTTTGGTTGGCCGGAGCAATTGCCCCGCTTACTGCCACCGATGAGGTGCGCCGCAAACCCCGTTCAGGCTGCCAAACGGTAATTCGGGGCAACAACGATCAAAGCTTAAACGGCCCTCGCATATTTACGTGACGGACTTGCGACGCGCCGATAGGCAATGTGGTGGGCCCGGCAGGACTTGAACCTGCGACCAGACCGTTATGAGCGGTCCGCTCTAACCAACTGAGCTACAGGCCCACTGCGCTGGTCGTTTAGGCGCCGCCGGGGCGCCATGCAACGGCCTTGTTCGGACCCGAAGACAGGCCTATCGCTTAACGAAACAAAGGATGGAGACGACCATGAACCGCCCCTCGCTGGCCATTCTGGCCATTTTTCTGGCGGCTGCGCCGGTTGCCTGTGCACAAATGCCCTTTGCCACCCCTCTGATCGCGAGTCCCGCCGCCATGACGGTCCATCCCAACTCCATCCAGCCCGAAACCACGTTGAATATCAACGCTGAGGCCAAGATCAACCAGGCGCCGGATATTGCCTACATTACCGCCGGCGTCACCGAAGAACGCGCCAGCGCCGGTGAGGCGATGAGCGCGCAGGCCGCTGCGATGAACGGCGTGTTCTCCGCGCTGACCTCGGCCGGCGTCGCGGCAAAGGACATGCAAACCTCCGGTCTCAGCCTCTATCCGCGGTATGACTATATCGAAGTTCCGGTGCGCGGCGGCGGCACCCGCGGCGAGCAGAAGCTGGCCGCTTATGTGGCGACCAACCAGGTCACCGCGCGGGTACGTGATCTCGACAAGCTTGGCGCGGCGATCGACAGCCTCGTGAACGCAGGCGGCAACACGTTCTCCGGCGTCACCTTCGCCATCGAGAACGACTCTGAAATCAAGAACGAAGCGCGCGCGCAGGCCATGAAGACTGCGATTGCGAAAGCCGAACTCTATGCCAGGGCCTCGGGCTTGAAAGTGGCGCGGATCGTCACAATCAGCGAAGGCTACGAATACGCGCCGCAGCCTGTGATGATGGCGCGCGCCGAAATGGCGATGGATGGGGCGGCGCCGACGCCTGTTGCGGCCGGCGAAGTCGGCGTAACCGCCAGCGTCAGCGTGATGTTCGAACTGACGAAGTAGGGCTCAAAGGTAGCCTTCGGCGAGAAGGTCTTTCATGTCGATGAGGCCCAGCGGCTGGCCGGTCTCATCGACCACGAAAGCGTTCGAGATCCGGTTCTCGCTGAGTTCCTTGATCACGACCTGCATCCGTTCGGACGGGTCGATGGTGCGGGGGTGCCTCGTCATCACGTGCTGGGCCGACGCGCCGGTATTGCCCGCCATCATGGCGCGGCGCAGGTCGCCGTCCGTGACCATGCCGGTCAGGACGCCGTGCGTGTCGAGAACGCCTGCGCATCCTTTGCGGCCCTCGGATACGGCGTAGATGACGGCTTCGAAGGCGGCATCGGCGCCAATCAGAGGCATTGCGTCCTTGCGTTCACCGACATAATCGCCAGCCGTCTGCAGCGACCGGCCGAGCTTGCCGCCGGGATGGCGGGAGCCGAAATCCTCGCGCGAGAAGCCGCGCCTGGACATCAAAACGATGGTCAGCGCGTCGCCAAGCGCGAGTGCCATCGTCGTGGACGATGTGGGAGCAAGGCCATTGGGGCAGGCTTCGGCGACAACCGGCATCTGCAGCAGGACATCGGCGTAGCGCCCGAGCGTCGAATCGGCGGCGCGGGTCATCGCGATCACCGGCAAGGCGTTGGCTTTGCAGTAACGCAGCAGATCGACCATCTCGCGGCTCTCGCCGGAATAGGAGATCGCAATCACGACCGAGCCGGGCACCACCATGCCGAGGTCGCCGTGACTGGCCTCGGTCGGATGGATGAAGAAGGCTGGGGTGCCCGTCGAGGCAAGGCTGGCGGCGATCTTCTGGCCGATATGGCCTGACTTGCCGACACCGGCGACGACCACATGCCGGTCCGTGGCGAGGATCAGTTCCACCGCATCGAGCAGCGTGTGGCCGAGCGATGCCTCAAGCTGTTCAAGCGCGTCGCGTTCGATGCGCACAACGCTTCGGGCAAGGGCAAGATCGGCGTTTTCGCTCACGGTTCAGCAGCTCCCGGGGCCAGGAAAGACAAGCGCCGCGTTGTGAGATAGGCGGGACGGCAAGGCAAGTCCCCGGCAACCGCAGATATGTCAGCGGCGCGTCTGGCGTCGGACGTAAGCGGCCAAGTCAGCAGCGGCATCGGCCCGGGTGACCTGGCGGGCCTCATACTCGCTGACCGAGAAACTCGCGCCCGGAGCAGGAAGGGCCGGCGACGGCTGGACCGAGGCCATGTCGTCAGCGCTGTCACCCTCGACCAGGACCATGTCGTCCGTGACCTGTTCAGCGGAGGCCTGAGCGAGTGTCAGGTTCACGGCGGCTGTCTGGAAGGCGCTGAACGGCACGCCATTGAGCATCGGCTCGGCGGCTGCGTTCGGGTTAGCCGGGGTCTTGACTGAGGCGAATTCAATCGTGCCGCGCAGTTGCGGCGACGACGGATCGGCGGGGCCTGCGAGGGTTGCAAACGCGGCCTCAACGAGCGCCTTTACATGTTCATTGCGGGACTTGGAGGTCGCGCCGCCCAGCATGACGGCGATCACCCGGTGGCCGTCACGTTCGGCCGACGTCATCAGGTTGAAACCGGACGCGCGGGTGTAGCCGGTCTTGATGCCGTCCACGCCGTCCACTTCGTCGATCAGCTCGTTATGGTTCTTGTAAACCATCCGGCCCCAATTGAACTTCTTGTTCTCGAAATAGTGGTAATACTGCGCGTGTTGTTCCAGCAGCGAATCGGCCAGCAGAGCAAGATCGTGGGCGGTGGTGACCTGTGAGGTGTTGGGCAATCCTGAAGCGTTCTTGAAGGTGGTGTTCTCGAGGCCCAGATCGCGGGCTTTCTCGGTCATCTTCCCCGCGAAAGCGCGCTCCGTGCCGGCAAGGTGCTCGGCGACGACAACGGCCACATCGTTAGCGGACTTGGTGACGAGCGCGAGAATCGCGTCTTCGACCTTGATCTTGGAACCTGCGGCGAGTTTGAGATTCGACGGCGGCTGTTTTGACGCATTGCGCGAAACGGTCATCTTGTCTGTCAGGCTGACTTCGCCGGCATTGATGGCATCAAACAGCAGGTAAAGTGTCATCACTTTCGTCAGCGATGCGGGGTAACGGGCATCGTCCGCATTGCGCTCATGCAAGATCTCGCCGGTGTCTGCGTCCATCACCAGAGCGGCGTATTTTTCAGCCAATGCTACTGGGGAGAACACCGTGGCGCTGGCGCCAACAGCCGATGTCAGGACAGCCACGCGGTACAGCGACAGGTTCAGCAGCGCCATGAACGGAAACCTCCAGTATGCAGAAACCCCGGACACCCAGAGAGGAGAATAGATTCGGACAAACCCATTGACCACACCTTAACGCAGGACAGCGGCTGACACTTTTGTAAGCGATGCAAAATGAATGCAAATCCAGCGCCCAACGCTTAATGTTGCGGCGCACAAAATTTATTGCATCTGCGAGCAGGGTGTGCTAGCTACGTTATTCAATTCAAAAAATGGATAGTCCAGATGGCCAAGACCACCGCATCGACGGCTCGCGCCAAAGCAGAAGCCCGTGCTACCACTGCGACCAGCAAGCCGATCGAAGACGGAATGGACAAGATGGCAGGCTATGCCGGCAAATTCACCGACTATGCCGAAGGCAGCGTCAAAGCCCTGACTGAGACCGCCGCGGCTTCCACCGAAGTGATCCGCGAAATCGGCACACGAAACATGGCTTTCATGACCCAGGCGATGGAACAGAGCGTCGAGCTCACCCAGACGCTCGCCAACCTGCGCGACCCGCGCGAGATGTTCGAACTCCAGAGCTCGTTCGCGAAATCGATGTTCTCGGCGTACACCGCCGAGCTGACGGCTCAGACCGAACTTTGCGTCAACGCATGGCGCAGTGCAGCGAAACCGTTTATTGCTTCCTCCGCAACGTAAGTAGCGAGGCTGGGCTGCCCGGCGGGCGCCCCTCAGGAGAGTGAGCGAGTAGATTTCCAAGGCCGGACCTGATTGGTCCGGCCTTTTTTGATTTCGTATTTCCTTGGCGCGCCGCCAGGCGTCCCGGCCCCGGCGGAAAGCTTGCGGTTCGGTCCCGGTGGCCGCACAATACTCAGAGGCGGCGCATGCGGGAGCCGGGCGATGACGATTCTGGACCGGCAAGGCGGCGAACTGGCGGGGGCATCACCCCGAGCGGGCGAACTCTATGACCTTGCGGTGGGACGGTTCGCCCATTTCTGCGGCGATCCGCTTGAACCCCTCAGGGACGCACTGGCGGATTCGCCGGACTTCGCGATGGCATTGATCGCCAAGGCCTGGATCTATGTCCTGTCGACGGAGCCGCAGGCCACGGCCAGCGTCCGGCGTATGGTGGACGACCTGAATGTGATGCCGCTCGGCCCGCGTGAAGCGGGACACGTGCGCGCACTGAAATTTGCCTCGCACACCGAATGGAGTCTCGCAGCGCGCGAGCTGGACATCCATAATGCCGCGTTTCCCCTGGACATGATGGGTGTTCTCGCGGGTCATCAGGTGGATTTCCTGACGGCGAATGCACGCAACCTTCGCGACCGCATCGCGCGAACTTTGCCGGCCTGGGACGGTGTGCCGGGCCGCTCGCATCTCCTCGGCATGCTGGCCTTCGGCCTTGAAGAGATGGGTGATTATGACCGCGCGGAAGCGGCGGGCATGAAAGCGCTGGAGGCTGACGCGGATGACAGCTGGGCGCTGCATGCCGTGGCGCACGTTCTGGAAATGCAAGGCCGCGCGGCGCAAGGCCGGGATTTCCTGCGCAAGCGCCGAGCGCATTGGGCCCAGGCAGAAAACTTCCTCAAGGTGCATAACTGGTGGCACCTCGCCCTCTGCCATCTGGAGCTCGGTGAAGCCGATCAGGCTCTGGCGCTCTATGACGACGAGATCCGCGGCGAGCCGACCACGGTCGCGCAGAACCTTGTGGATGCGTCAGCCTTGCTCTGGCGGCTGCACTTGCTCGGTGTGGATATCGGCGACCGCTGGGACGAATTGGCCGAAACCTGGACGCAGCATGCCGACGGCAAATGTTATCCTTTCAACGACGTGCACGCAGCGCTGGCGTATGTGGGGGCAGGACGCCGGAGTGACGCGACTGATCTTGTGAAGATCGCGCATGAGGGCAGCCTGACGAGCGAGATGAACCGCTGGATGCGGGAAACTGGTGCCCCGCTGATCGACGCCGTCCTGCTGTTTGACCGCGGAGAATTTACCGCAGCCATTGAACCGCTGCTGGCGGCGCGCCAGATCTCGGGTTCTTTTGGTGGCAGCCATGCCCAGCGGGATGTCATCGACCTCACGCTGGCTGAAGCAGCGATCCGGGGAAAGAATGTGCCATTGGCAAGGGCGCTGGTTCAGGAACGCCTCGCGCTGCGTCCGGACAGCCGCATCAATCTCGCTTTCGCCCGGCGCGCTGGCCTGCGCCCACACTGACACCAAACCCAATTCAAGATTCAAGGAAGAGCTCTCATGACGGGTCTAATTGATTTCAAGACACTCCAGCGGCCTGCTTCGCCGAACACGGCCCTTTTTGCGCCGGCGGGATTTGCGGACGGCGCAAAGCCGGATGGCGCGGCGCCGGTTTATGACCTGCCGCCGGGTGACCTCTACATGCGCGTGCTTCGCCTGATTGGCGAGCGGCGCGAATGGCAGCTGGAGACGCAGGCCGCTGATGCCCAGCATGTGACCTTCATCGCGGTCACACCCTTGATGCGTTTTAAGGATGATATCGACGTCAAGGTGCTTCCGGTGCCGGGGCAGCCGGGTAAATCTACTTTTGCCGCCTATTCCAGATCGCGCGTCGGCTATTCGGACATGGGCGCAAACCGCAAACGCCTTGAGTCCTTCGCCAAGGCCCTTCAGACGACCTGAAACCGGGCACAGCTGTGATCAGTCACCAATTGCATCTTCATTCTCGAGCAGGAACGTATATCTTGACTGACATGAGCCAAGTTCTTCCCCCGATCCGGATGGCCGGACCGCCTGACCCGGGCGCGCCCGGCAGCGGAACGCCGGGCGGCAATAACATCAGCCTCGACCTTGACACCGAAACCCGGATCCAGACCAAGAAGCCGTCGCTCTACCGGGTGCTGCTGCTCAACGACGATTACACCCCGATGGAATTCGTCGTGTTCGTGCTTGAACGTTTTTTCAACCGATCCCGCGAGCAAGCGACCCGGATCATGCTTCATGTGCACCAAAAGGGTGTCGGACTGTGCGGGGTCTATACATATGAAGTTGCCGAGACCAAGGTGGCTCAGGTGCTTGACCTGGCCCGGCGACACGAACACCCTCTCCAGTGCGTTATGGAGAAAGATGACTAGCCTACCCATATCACTATCCAAGTAGACTGTTGAAACACGACCTTACGAAAAGGCTCACTCCTTGCCCCGTCTCTCGCAATCTCTCGAAACGGCTCTTGAAAGAGCGCTCTCGCTCGCCTCCGAACGCGACCACGAGTACGCAACTCTCGAGCACTTGCTTCTGGCTCTCACCGAAGATGAGCATGCGCGTGACGTGATGGGCGCCTGCAAGGTCAATATTGACGAGCTGCGCACCGACCTGACGCGCTACATTGACGAGGAGCTGTCGAGCCTCATCGTTGATGGCAGCGACGGACGCGTTCAGCCGACGGCTGCATTCCAGCGCGTCGTTCAGCGCGCCATCCTGCATGTCGAAAGTTCGGGCCGAGAGGAAGTGACAGGCGCCAACGTGCTCGTCTCGATCTTCTCCGAGCGCGAGAGCCATGCTGCCTATTTCCTCCAGGAACAGGACATGACGCGCTATGATGCGGTTAATTACATCTCCCACGGGGTGGCCAAACAACCCGGAATGTCGCGCCCGACCTCACCGCGCGGCGCAGACTCGACTGAGGAAGAGCCCGTGAAGCAGGGCCATGAAGCGCTCGATACCTATTGCGTAAATCTCAACGCCCGCGCGCGGGCCGGCAAGATCGATCCCCTGATCGGCCGCGATATGGAAGTAAACCGGTGCATCGAGGTGCTCTGCCGGCGCAACAAGAACAACCCGATCCTCGTCGGTGATCCAGGCGTCGGCAAGACGGCGATCGCCGAAGGTCTCGCCAAGCGCATCGTCGATGGCGAAGCGCCGGAAATCCTGGACGATGCAATCATCTGGTCGCTCGACATGGGCGCGCTGCTCGCTGGCACGCGGTACCGCGGTGACTTCGAAGAGCGCCTCAAGTCGGTGATGAAGGAACTTGAGCAGCAGGAAAAAGCGATCCTGTTCATCGACGAGATCCACACGATCATCGGGGCGGGCGCGACCAGCGGCGGCGCGATGGATGCATCGAACCTCCTGAAACCGGCGCTGCAGTCCGGCGGCCTGCGCTGCATGGGCTCGACGACGTTCAAGGAATACAAACAGCACTTCGAAAAGGACCGCGCGCTGAGCCGCCGGTTCCGCAAAATCGACGTGGTCGAACCGACCGTGCCGGACACGATCAAGATCCTGACGGGGCTGAAGACGAAGTTCGAGGACTTCCACGGCCTCAAGTACACCACCGACGCCATCAAGGCGGCCGTTGAGCTGTCGGATCGTTACATCACGGACCGCAAATTGCCGGACAAGGCCATCGACGTGATCGACGAGGCCGGCGCCGCGCAGTGGCTGCTACCTGCGCCGAAGCGCAAGAAGCAGGTCGGCATCCGCGATATCGAGGCGGTCGTCGCCAAGATCGCGCGCATTCCGCCCAAGCAGGTCACCTCGGATGATGCGGCCTCGCTGAAATCGCTCGAGAGCGACCTCAAGCGTGTCGTGTTCGGCCAGGACGAAGCCATCGTGGCCCTGTCGGCGACGATCAAGCTCGCCCGGGCTGGTCTGCGCGAGCCGAACAAGCCGATCGGTTCCTACCTGTTCACCGGCCCGACCGGTGTCGGCAAGACGGAAGTCGCCAAGCAACTCGCGTCCATCATGGGCGTCGAGATGCTGCGGTTCGACATGTCGGAGTACATGGAACGCCACACCGTCAGCCGTTTGATCGGCGCGCCTCCGGGCTATGTCGGGTATGATGAAGGCGGCCTGCTGACGGACGGCGTGGACCAGCATCCGCACTGCGTACTGCTGCTCGACGAGATCGAGAAGGCTCATCCGGATCTGTTCAACATCCTGCTGCAGGTCATGGACAATGGCGCGCTGACGGATGCCAATGGCCGAAAGGTCGATTTCCGGAACGTAATCCTGATTATGACCACGAACGCCGGTGCGTCGGACGCGGCGAAAAACTCCATCGGTTTCGGCCGCGGCAAGAAGGACGAGGAATCGGGCGAGGCGCTGAAGCGCCTGTTCACGCCGGAATTCCGCAACCGTCTTGACGCAACGATTGCCTTCGGCGGCCTCACGCCGGAGATCATCGACCGCGTCGTCGAGAAGTTCATCCTGCAGCTGGAAGTTCAGCTTGAGGACCGCAATGTCTCCATCGAAGTGTCGAAAGCAGCGCGCGACTGGCTGGCCAAACGCGGCTTTGACCCTGATATGGGCGCCCGCCCGCTGTCGCGCACGATCCAGGAATACGTCAAGAAGCCGATGGCCGAGGAACTGCTGTTCGGCAAGCTCATGAAGGGCGGCATCGTCAAGATCGGCGTGGACGAGAAGAAGGACGAGCTGACCTTCAAATACCTGGCCGAGCCTGCCAAGAAGAAGAAGGCCACCAAGGACGCCACCGAAGAGCCGGCGGCCTAGGCAAGCGGCATACGCTGGAATTGCGAAGGGCCGCCCATAAGGCGGCCCTTTTTGCATGTGCCGCCTGACGTTCGGGAAATGCTCGCCATTCCGGTTCATTCGGCTAACGTTGCCGCCATAGAACATCCCGGGAGGAAGCAATGGCAGTTGGTGGAAAGTGCGATCCGAAATTCGCAAAAGTGAAAGAGGAGTTTGAGCGCAATCTCGCGGCACGCGGGGAAGTGGGCGCGAGTGTCTGCCTGTCGGTGAACGGCGAGACGGCGGTGGACCTCTGGGGCGGCATGGCAAACCCCGAGACGTGTGATCCGTGGCAGGAGGATACGATCTCGATCGTGTTTTCGTGCACCAAGGCAGCGGTCGCCCTGTCCGCGCATATCCTGATAGACCGTGGACTCCTGGCGCTCGATGCGCCGGTCAAGGACTATTGGCCGGAGTTCGCGCAGAAGGGCAAAGAGAAGACGACCGTCCGCATGATGCTCAACCATGAAAGCGCACTGCCGACGCTGCGCGATCCAGTCAAGCCCGGCGGCTTCGCCGATTGGGATTACATGGCCGGCCGGATGGCGGACGAAGAGGCGTTCTGGGAAGTCGGCACCCGCAACGGCTATCACATGATCAATTTCGGCTGGACGGTGGGTGAGCTTGTGCGGCGCGTCTCCGGCAAGTCGCTCGGTACGTTCTTTCGGGAAGAAGTGGCGGAGAAGACGGGCGCGAAATTCTGGATTGGCCTGCCCGAGAGCGAGGATGTGCATGTCGCGCCGATTCGCCAATATGTGCTGAAGCCGGATGATCAGCCCTCGGAGTTTGTCATCAAGCTGATGACGGATCCGGACTCGATCCAGCACAAGAGCTTCCTGAACACAGGCGGCTGGGACTTCAACGACCGGAAGGGACAGGCAGCGGAGATCGGCGGCGGCGGCGGCCTGTCGAACGCGCGTGGGCAGGTCGCCTGGTACACCGAGCTGGCGACGAATTCGGGCAAGCTTGTCTCATCCGACCGGCTCGCGGCGATGAGCATGGTCTCGACCGCGACGCAGCGGGACGCAACGCTGCTGATCCCGACGCGGTTTGCTTCAGGCTTCATGAAGTCGATGGACAACCGCGGACTGGGCATCGGCCCGGGCACCAGCGCAATTATCGGCGAGAAGGCCTTCGGACACGTCGGCGCCGGCGGCTCGATCGGCTTTGCCGATCCCGAATGCGGCCTCGCTTTCAGTTACACGATGAACCAAATGGGCAATGGCCTCCTGCTGAATGAGCGGTGCCAGAGCCTCATCGATGCTGCCTACATGGCGCTCGGCTATCGGACAAATGCGCCCGGCGCTTGGGTGCGATAGAGTGCGTCAGCCCTTGGCGAAACGGATTTCGCCGGGGGCAAGGCCCTCAAGGGTCCACTCGCCGACCTGAGCGCGGATCAGGCGCAGCGTGGGATGTCCGACGGCGGCCGTCATGCGGCGTACCTGGCGGTTGCGGCCCTCGGTGATCTGCAACTCGACCCAGCTGTCGGCCACCGATTTTCGGACCCGGATCGGCGGCTCACGCGGCCAGAGGTTCCCGGGCTCCGGCAGGGCGCGCGCCTTGGCCGGGCGGGTCATCCCGTCCTTAAGCTCGACGCCGGTGGCGAGCGCGTTCAGGGCTGCTTTGTCAGGAATTCCTTCGACTTGTGCCCAGTAGGTTTTGGCAAGGCTGTGCTTGGGATCACTGATGCGCGCCTGAAGCGGGCCGCTGTCGGTCAGCACAACCAGGCCTTCGGAGTCGTAGTCGAGCCGTCCGGCCGGATAGACGTTCGCCACCGGCACGAAATCCTTCAGCGTGCGCTTGCCGCTGCCTTCATCCGTGAACTGAGAAAGCACATTGAAGGGCTTGTTGAGGAGGATGATCTTCAGTTGACCGCCTCGTGCAGGGCTTTGAGCACCGAAAGCAGACTTTCGGCCTGCGACAGCGCGAGGCAGCTCGGTGCATCGCAGAGCGCCTTGTCGGGATCGGTGTGGAACTCAAGGAAGACGCCGTCTGCGCCGGCCGCGACGGCCGACTTCGCGATGATGGCCACGCCGTCACGGCGCCCGCCGGTGGAGGCGCCGCCGGTGCGCGGGTCTGCGCCGGGTAGCTGCACGGCGTGGGTCGCATCGATGGTGACCGGCGCGCCGAGCTTCTTCATCTCTGGGATCGCGAGCATGTCGACGATCAGGTTGTTGTATCCGAAGCTGACGCCGCGCTCGCAGAGGATGACGCCGACATCCGGCGCCACTTCCGCGATCTTGGAGAGGATGTTCTTCGCGTCCCAGGGCGCCATGAACTGCGCCTTCTTGGCCTGGATCAACGCGCCGTGCTTGGCCGCCGCTTCAGCGGTCGCGATGACGAGATCGGTCTGGCGCACGAGAAAGGCGGGAAGCTGGAGGATGTCGGCCACTTCGGCTACCGGCTCGGCCTGATGCGGCTCGTGCAAGTCGGTGACGATCGACACGCCGAGCTTCGCCTTGACGCTGGCGAGAACTTTCAGGCCCTCGATGCCGGGACCGCGATAGGATTTGATCGAAGACCGGTTCGCCTTGTCCCAGCTCGCCTTAAACATATAGGGCAGGCCGAGGCGCGCGCAGATGCGTTTCAGCTCGGTGCCGACTTCCAGCGCCAGCGCTTCGTCTTCAAGCACATTAAGCCCGGCGAGGATCGCGAGAGGTTTGCCGGTGCCGACGGACCAGCCGGAAGCCTTGTGGGTGACGACGCTCATCTTGAACTCCGTGATGTCTGCGGCTGCCATAGCGGAAATCGCCGCGGCGCAAAGGGCCTGCGAACATATCCCCAAAGACAAAGAAGCCGCCCTGTCGAAGGGCGGCTTCCGTGAGCCCCGCGGGGCCCGTCAGGTCGGGACGCGTTTCGACGTCCAACCCATGTCTCTAGGCGCTGATCAGAGGCTGCTCCAGCCAGACACCATAGGACACAGACCCAACGGCCTCACCTGGTTTCTCACTCGACATGGATCACCTCCTTTCACGCGTGCATGGGCACGAACTTCGTCGCGGACTATCCGGGACAGGATCGACCTAAGCATGATTTGCGCCAATGTGAAGTTAACAACGTGGTGAAAGCTGCGCATTTGGCGGGCAGCGCCCAAAAAATTACCCGGGCCGCCTTTTTGCGACGACCCGGGCATAAAAGCCTCAAAAGGGGTAGGAGGCGGTAGAGATATCAATCCGAGGCGATGGCGCCGATGACGAGACCGATAATGGCCCCGGTGGCGACCGAGGCGAGGATGGCATCGCCCCGGTCATTGTCACGGACCCAGTGATAGCCGTGCGGCGGCTCATACAGTCCGTAGTGATCGTAGTCGTTGATATAGACCGTGCGGCGCGGGGCGTAGCTGTAATGGTGCCCGACATCGTAGCGCGGATAGTAGCCGGAGGCGTAGTGCGGACCGTAGGAATGGCCATAGGTGACCGTCACCGAGCTGCGCGGGTAGTAATAATGCGGCTGGTAAACAACCACATCGCGGCGGCGGTAATCGCGGTAGTCATGCCGGCCGTAACCGCGCCAGTGGCCGTGATCTCGGTCCCGGTCACGGCCCCGGCGGCCGCGATGGTCATCATCCCAATCGCCCCGTTCCCAGCCGCTGCGGCCGTGATCCTTGTCCCGGTCGGCCTGCGCGACCGGGGCGAAGATGAAACCGGCCGCAGTTGCCGCGGCAACGAACCGGGTGATGGTTTTGGTGAACGACATGGATGTGCAGCCTCTCGTGAACAGTTGGACATGGCGCTTGCGGGCAAACTGGATTAATCGCGCAAGGTGCGTGGTGTTGGGGACAAGGTCGTCCCCGCCGTCTGAACTTTGGCTGAACAGGTCCTTCAGGTTTCTCCGATGAGCGAATTTGGCGACCTGCGGATATCTGACAGCCTGACAGTTCCGGCCTGGGAATTGAGTGAGGCCTTCGTGCGCGCGTCCGGCCCGGGCGGTCAGAATGTCAACAAGGTCTCGAGTGCGGTCCAGCTGACCTGGCAGGTCGCTGCATCATCCTTGCCCCCGGCGATCAAGGAACGGTTCCAGAAACTCTATGGCAGCCGGATCACGGCTGATGGCCGCCTCATCCTCGAGGCAAGCGAGCACCGGGGCCAGCTTCTCAATCGCCAAGCCGCGAGAGTACGGCTCGCCGAGATGATCTTGAAAGCGTCGGTTGCGCCGAAACGCCGGATCCAGACGAAACCGACCGCTGGCAGCGTTCGCCGCCGGATTACCGCCAAGAAGAAGCGAAGCGAAGTGAAATCGCTGCGTGGCGGCGTGACCGGCGAGGACTAGCTTTTCAGTTCCGCTTCGATGGCCGCCTCGATAGCAGCGAAGTCGGCGCCTTCGATGTGCTTGTCGCCAATGAAGAAGCCGGGCGTGCCGCCCACCATCAAAGTTTGCGCAAGAACCGTCGATTCCTCGAGCTGCTTCAAAACGGCCGGCGATTTCATGTCGGCGCGCATCTTAGCGACATTGACGCCGATGGATTGGGCGAGTTCGTCGATCTTGGCCTCGGTGAGATCGTCATTCGATTTCACGCTCATCAAAGCAGCGTGCATCTGGACGTATTTGCCCTGCTTGCCAGCAGCGAGCGCAGCCTGGGCTGCTGTTGTGCTGATGCCTGAGAAGAGCGGCAGCTCCTTGAAAACGACGCGGACCTCGCCGTCGTACTTCCCGGGCAAACCTAGCACCTCTTCGAGCGAGGTTTTGCAGTAACCGCAGCGATAGTCGAAGAACTCGACCACCGTTACCTTGGCGTCCGCCGGTCCAATCGAATAGTCGGATTTCTGGCCGTAGAGCAGGCTCGCATTCTCGCCGATCGCAGCCTTGGCGGCCTCGGCGCGTGCGACCTTCTCTTTCTCCTGCAAGGCGAGGAAGGCCCGCTCGATTATCTCGGGATTCTCGACGATGTAATCTTCGATGATCTTCTCGATCTCAGCCTTGCTGGCATCGCCTTGCTGGGCGCAGGCGGGCAGGAGAGCTATAACCGCTGCGGCGAGCACAAGGAGCGGCTTTCGGAAAATGGGCGTCATTCGGAGTAGGTCCTGTGGATGAGACTTCCGCAACTATAGGAATGCGAGGCCTTGCGTCCACCCTTCCTCACAGAGGCGTTACCTCGGATCTGCAGCAGAAAAGTCTCCGAATGGCATGTTCCGGCGGGTTTGCGCCGACTGCGCCCCAATCGACAGGCGCGAGCCGCGGCCGTACCGGTCATAGAACTCACGGTTGTCCGGATTACTGGGATCGGTGATCAGCATGATGTCATCGGCACGCCGGTAATCGATCGTGCTCTTGTCCAGTGATTGGGTCGCCCGCCGGGCGAAGGCATTGGCGCGAACGATGTCGCCAACCCAGTAGGATGATTCCGCAGTGGCTAGCTGCGCCTCGGCCCGGCGATCCTGATGCTCGAGGGTGATGGCCAGCTGGGCCCAGGCGAAGGCGTTGTCCGGTTCTGCGATCAGAGCGTCGCGAAGCGCCGTCTCGGCCGCTTTGGTATCGCCCTCTTCATTGCGGGCGTTCAGCGAGCGCGCATAGTTGATAAGAAAGAGCGGTTGGCCCGGCAGCAGCTCCAGAGAGCGGGCATGCGGCCCGACCGAGTCCGCCGCGCGGCCGCTTTCGAACAGGATCTGGCCCTTGAGTTCGTTGAAGTACGGGTTGTCCGGCTCATCGGTCAGCAGGGACGCGATCTCCCCCAACGCGATCTCGATATCCGATGCGCGGAAGGCCGAAATCGCGCGGGCATATCGCGCCGGCGCGCTCTTGTCCGACGCCGGATAATCCCGCCGGACCTTCAGGGGCGTATCCAGAAAGCCGACGAGTTTCGCGCGCATCATTTCATATTGTCTCTGCTCACGTTCCGTAGGCTGAACAGCCATGAGCCCGGTCGCTTCGGCGAGGATACGGGTGGTACGGATACGGTCCGATGCGAGCGGGTGGGCGCGGAAATAGGGGTAGCGCTTCGCGTCGGACAACACTTCCTGGTAGCGGAAGTTCTCGAAGAACTCGACGATTCCGGCAGGAGACTGGCCGAGCGCGGCGAGATACTTCACGGCGGCGGCGTCGGCGGCGGCTTCTTCCGGTCGTGTGTGGACGTAGAAGTTCAGGGCAGCAAACTGGCTCGAGCTGCCGATCAGGGCCGCGCCGGCGCTGGGCTCACCCGCGGCGATCGCCAGGATGCCGAGACCGATCGAAACAAGCGCGGGGCGCATGGCGACGGAACGGGCGCGCATCCGTGCGACGGTATGGCCGCAGGCGATGTGGCAGGTTTCGTGGCCGATGACGCCTTTGATCTGCGCAGCGGATTCGGCCTCGATGATCAGGCCAGTATGGATGTGGATCCGCTGTCCGTTTGCGACGAAGGCGTTCAGCGACGGGTCGTTGATGATGTAGAGGCCCACATCGTCCGGGACCAGACCGGCCACTTCAAGGATCGGGTCGGTCCACTCCTTGAGGGTTTCCTCGATCTCCGCATCCCGGATCAGGCCCTGTGCACAGGCGCCCAACGCCAGAACGGCCGAGGCGGTCAACACAGCGGCGGCGCGGAACAGTTTTGCTGTCATCAAACAACACTCCGGATTTAATGCTTCAGAGCCTAGGACCGAAACCCGCCAAAAGCGAGGCTGCGGGGCACCCCTTACTGAATTGTCAGATTTCGCCGGACGTAACCGTGAACGTCAGCGCAGGATCGAGGTGAACGCCTATTTGCGCGCCGGGGGCGGGGGCCAGGCTGTGCGGGACGAGCGCCGTCAGCTTGAGGCCTCCCCCCTCAAGTGTAAGGCGAACCAGAGGTCCGGCGAGACGGCGCTGGATGACGGTCAGGACAACGGGAGAGCCTGGATCAATCAGCACCCCCTCGGGGCGAAATCCGATCGGCTGGCCGCCGGGATTTAAGGTCTCGCGCCATCCCGCAGGCAAAGTCTCATGGGCAAGCACATTGACGCTTCCAAGCGCGCGGGCCGCCGCCAGGCTTGCGGGCCGGCGATAAACCTCCTCAGCCGAGGCGCATTGCAGCAGACGGCCCGACTGAAGGATGGCGATGCGGTCGGCATGGGCCAGCGCCTCTGCCGGGTCATGCGTGACCATGAGCGCTGGAATGCCGGACTCGCGAATGGCAGCGAGAGCCGTTTCGCGCACAGAATCGCTGAGCGCCGGATCGAGGCCGGAGAAGGGTTCATCCATCAGGATCGCGTCTGGCCGGGGCGCTAGCGCGCGCGCAATTGCGACGCGCTGTTGTTCGCCGCCGGACAACTCGTGTGGGTAGGCACCTGCGCGCGCCGTCAAGCCAAGCAAAGCTAGCCAGCGCTTCGCGCTTGCGCGCGCCTCTTCGCGGGGCAGGTGCTTCAGTCCGAAAGCGACGTTGCGCTCGGCCGTCAGATGCGGGAACAGGGCGAAATCCTGAAAAATCAGCCCGATGCGCCGGTGCTCCGGCGCAACGGTTCGTCCGGGGACGGACAGGCTGCGCGCGCCAAGCCTGATCTCACCCGAGTCTACGGCTTCGAACCCCGCCAGCAGCCTCAGCAGCGTGGATTTGCCCGCGCCTGATCCGCCCAGAAGTGCCGTGATCTCACCGGGTTCAGCCGGCAGAGTAACGTTATCGACGACCGCGCGGCCATCGTACCGGCGCGTCACGCCCAGGGCTTCGAGCTTTCCGGTCATGCGCGGCTGCCCGGCCGCGCGCGCGACATCTGCCAGGACAGAAGAATAACAGGTGCAAGGCCGGCCAGCGTAATCAGAAGGGCGGGCAGGGCTGCGGCAGCGAGGCGCTCGTCGCTCGCATAGGCATGCGCGCGAACGGAAAGCGTGTCCCAGTTGAACGGGCGCAGCATCAAGGTGGCAGGCAGTTCCTTCAGCGCCTCGACGAACAGAACGAGGGCGGCTGCGGCGGCGCCGGACATCGCAACCGGCAGGTCCACTTCCAGCGTGCGCCGGAGGGGTGAGGCGCCGAGGCTTTGCGCTGCAAGTCCGATGGACGCCGGTGCCCGGGCGAGCGCGGCGGCCATCGGTTCGGTACCGGCGGCAGTGAAACGGACGGCATAGACCCAGGCGAGCGCCGCGAGCGCGACCGCGCCCGTCATCACGAACGGCAACACACTGATGATCGCAAGGGCGCCGAGCGCCAGCACCGCGCCCGGGATCGCGTAGCCGGAGGATGCGGCAAGGCGGGCAAAGGTCGAGAGGACGCCCCGGCCGCGTATCGACAGTGCGATGATCAGGGCCAGGACAAAAGCGAACGCAGCGCCGGCGCCGGCGAGCACGAGCGAATTCAGCAGCGCGTCCGACACGCTCGCAATGCGCGTGCCCGCTTCGACGCTGCGCCAGACAAGACGGCCGACCGGCAGGGCGAATGCCAGCGTAAACAGGCCGGTGCAGAGCGCTGCAGCTCCGAAGGCGGTGGGCCCCGTCAGTCTGACGCGCGAGATCGTCCGCCAACGCACCGAGCTCTGCTGGATGCCCGCACGTCCGCGCGCCTGGCGCTCAACGATCACGAAGGTCAGGATCAAGGCGAGCAGAACGAAGGCGAGGCGTGCGGCCGCCGCCGATTCGCCAAAACTTTTCCAGGCGCGCACGATCCCGAAGGTCAATGTTGGCACGCCCAGGAATTCGGCAGCGCCGTAGTCCGCCGCGGCTTCCATCATCGCGAGTGCAAGGCCGGCGGCAATCGCAGGGCGGGCAGCCGGCAGGGCGACGGACCAGAACGTACGCGAGCTGCTGGCGCCGAGGCTGCGTGCAGCTTCCATGGTGCAGACGGACTGCGAGATGAAAGCGGCCCGGGCGGTGAGATAGACATACGGGTAGAGCGTGCAGGCCAGCACGAAGGATAATCCGGGCAGGGAGCTTATGTCCGGGAACCAGTAGTCACGCGCCGACCAGCCGGTGGCGTCCCGCAACGCCGATTGCATTGGCCCGCCGACACCGGCGAGGTCACCCCAGGCATAGGCGAGCACATAGCCGGGTGCGGCCAGCGGCAACACAAGCAGCCATTCGAACACGCCCCGGCCCGGAAAGCGGAACATCGTCACCAGCCAGGCTGCTGGCACAGCCATCAGCAGGCAGAGCATCGCGGTCAGCGCCAGCACCGAAATTGTGCCGGTCAGGTAACCTGCCAGCAGCGTATCCCGGATGTGGATCCAGGATGCGCCGCCGCCCTCGGTCAGCCCGGTGATCAGGACAACCGCCACCGGCAAAGCGATGACGAGCCCGGCCAGTAGGACCGGTATCTGCCCGAACGCCGGAACCCTTACGGCGGGCGCCTTCAGTTCCATCCGGCGCGGTCGAAGATCGCCTGGGCCTCGGCTTGTTTCGAACCAAGCTCCGTGAGCGGATAATCACTCTGCTTGAAGGCAGGCAGAAGGTCGAGGCCCTCAGGGTTCGCAGCGCCTGCGACAACCGGAAACTCCTTGGTTTCAGATGTCAGCAGTGACTGCCCCTCGGGCGTAGTCAGGAACTCGATGAACTGGATCGCCAGTTCCGGTGACTTGGACGTGGATGACACCGCTGCGCCCGTCACGTTGATGTGCGTTCCCGTCGTGTCCTGATCCGGGAACGAAACGGCGGTCTTCGCGGCGGTGAGGCGCTCTTGCGTTGAGCCGGTTGCGAGGCGCAGCCAATAATAGTGGTTGACGATGGCAGCCGCACATTGGCCGGCCGCCACAGCTTCGATCTGCGCGGTGTCGCCGCCTTCCGGAGGACGGGCAAAGTTGCTTGCAACTCCGGTTGCCCAGGCCTCGGCCGCCTGGCTGCCATTGCGTCCGATCATCTCGCTGAGCAGCGACAGGTTATAAATGTTCGTGCTAGAGCGCACGCAGAGCTCGCCCTTCAGGCGGTCCTCGGCGAGATCGGCGTAGGTATCGACTTCCTCGGCCGGCAGGAGTTGCGGATCGTACACGATGACCCGGGCCCGCTTGGCGAGACCAAACCAGTGGCCGTCCGCTTCCCGCAGCTGCGCTGGGATGACAGCTTCGAGGACGTCGGACTTGACCGCCTGCGTGAAGCCCTCAAGCTGAAAACGGTAGAGCGCGCCGGCGTCAGAGACGATGATAACGTCGGCGGGGCTTTCCGCGCCTTCGGCCTTCATTGTCTCGAGCAGCTCCGGGGCGCCCGATTCGCGCACGTTCACCTTAATCCCCGTCTCTTCTTCGAACTTTGCGTACAGAGCTTTGTCAGAATCATAGTGCCGGGCGGAATAAACATTGAGCACCTGACCGGTCGCTTCGGACGCCGCCGCGCCGGCATCTGTGCCTTCAGCAGGCCTGGCAGGCGGCGCCGATTGCCCGCAGGCGGCCAGAACGGCGAGCGAAACAATCGCAGGAACGAATTTCGACATAGAGTATCCTCAGGGTTTTCTGAGTGATTCCAATCACACCTGAGAATGAATCGCAACAAATGGATGTCGCGGCGTTTTCGCCGCACCTCACAGGAGAAATTGCACGTTTCTTGCTCAGCAGGCTCAACAGTCAGGCGGCCTAGGCATAACTACGATATTGCACGTGCGAAATAACTTCTCCTAAGCGCGTTAGTCTGTTAAGAAATGGTTTACTGGCTAAACGGGGGCGGCGCGATGGCAGACATAGTTCTGGATGTCAGACTGAACAGCGCGGACGAGGACGTCCGGCTTTCAGAAGCAATTGACTCGTTCCTGTCGCTTCAGGCGCTGGGCGGCCATGCGGATGGCTTCGATCTGGACCTGATGGTGCGCACGGTTTTCGGGCCGGGCGGCGAGCGCCTCAAGCAGATCATCTTCCAGCACCACGAACTGGCAAATGCGTTCAGCTCGTTCTGGACCAATTTCCGCGCGCTTTCCTGAGCCTGCCTTGCGCCGTTGAGTGAGGCCGGGCAGGGGCTTAAACCCTGCCAGAGGCTCTTCCCGCATGGCACTTTTGAATTCCTCACCGCGTATCGCGATCATCGGCGCTGGCATCATCGGCTTGAGCGGGGCGTACGAGTTGGCGGTTCGCCGCGGCGCGCGCGTCTCGATTTACGACACAAGGTCGCCCGGGCGCGGCGCCAGCTGGGCGGCCGCCGGCATGCTCGCGCCGGCATTCGAAGCGGCAGACGAGCCCGGCCAGCATCCGCGCTTTTTCGAGCTCTGCCTGCAAGGTGCGGCGGCATGGCCGGACTTCGCGAACGAGCTTTCAGCCCGGTCCGGACTGGATATCGGTTTCAGCCGGGTGCCTTGTCTGGCCGCTGCGACCGGATCAAGCGAAGAGACACGTCTCGGCCGGATCGCGGCGCGCCTGACCGCCGCGCGCATCGAACACTCGGCTCTGACGGCGCAAGACATCCTGCGCCGCGAACCAGCGCTCACTCCGGAAGTGATCAGCGGGCTCGAGCTGCCGAGTGATCTGCGCGTGAACAACCGGCAGGTGGTCGACGCCTTGATCAGCGCCCTGCGCGCCTGCCCTAAGGTCCGGTTCGTGCCGGGCCCTGCGCCGCTCAGATCGGCCGCTGGCCAGCTTCGTCTCGAGGGGCATGATGTAATCCTGGGTGCGGCCGGATGGGAAACGGCCGTCATCAAGGTCGAGGTGCGGGGGCAACTCTTCAATCTGGTGAATTGGGAAACCGCGCTCGACGATATTGAGAGCTATGGGGGACAGATGTTGTCGGTTGCAGATGGTGCAGGGGCGCCGAAACACGTGGTGCGCGCGGGCCATGTCTATCTCGTGCCACGCGATGGCCGGGTCGTGATCGGTGCGACCGTTGAGCCGGACCGCGTCATCGATGAGCCGGACGACGTGGCCATAGAAGCCCTTCGTCTCGAAGCGGTACAGCTTTGCCCAGGCCTTGCGGACGCCCCGGTACTCGAACGCTGGGCGGGTGTACGCCCGGGCACGCCGGATCATGCACCGTTTATCGGAGGCACAAGAACGCCGGGCTTGTTTGTCGCAGCTGGCCATTTCCGCAACGGCATACTGCTGGCGCCGGTCACAGCCCGCATCATTGCCGACCAGATCCTCGGCAAGGAGGCCGGCGAGCTGGCCGCCGCGTTCTCGCTCCGGCGCGCCTATACCGCGACGGCCTGACGCTGGACGGCAGGTGAGGCGCGCCTTAAGTCTCTGTGGCACAAGGAGTATCAGGCCATGCACGTGATCCAGCCGATGACCGAAGACCAGGTCGCCATTCAGAGCGCCGTTGCGAAAACGCTGGAGCCGTTCGATGACGCCTATTGGGCCAAGACAGACGAAACGGGCGAGTGGCCGGAAGAGTTCTGCCAGGCAATGGCGAAGGGCGGCTGGCTTGGCATCGCCTTTCCGGAAGAATATGGCGGCTCGGGTCTTGGCCTGACCGAGGCGGCATTGATGATGCAGACGGTGACGCGCACAGGTGCCGGCTATTCCGGCGCGTCGGCCATCCACCTCAACATCTTTGGTCCGAAACCGCTTGAGAAATTCGGAAACGAAGATCTGAAGCGCGAGAACCTGCCGAAGATCATCTCCGGTCAGGAGAAGATGTGTTTCGCCGTCACCGAGCCGAACTCCGGCCTCGACACGTCAAGCCTTGAAACGAAAGCCGAGCGCACGAATACCGGCTATCTCATCCACGGACGCAAGATCTGGACGACAGGTGCTCAGCGTGCGGATAAAATCCTGATCATTGCGCGCACGACGCCGAAGGACCAGTGCGCCAAGCCGCATCTGGGCCTGTCGCTGTTCTACACCGACCTCAATCGTAACAGGATCGAAGCCAATCCGATCCCGAAAATGGGCCGCAAGGCGGTGGAGTGCAACACGCTCTTTATTGACGGCCTGGAAGTGCCCAAAGAGCATCTGATCGGGAATGAAGGGGACGGTTTCAAATACCTCCTACAAGGTCTCAACCCTGAGCGCGTGTTGTTCGCCGCCGAATCGATCGGCCTCGGTTTCTCGGCGCTGGAACGCGCGGCGCGGTATGCCAACGAGCGTATCGTGTTCGGCCGGCCGATTGGGCAGAACCAGGGTATCCAGCATCCGCTCGCCCGTTCGTGGGCGGAGCTTTCCGCCGCCGAACTGCTCGCCTACAAGGCCGCTGCACTCTATGATGCCGGCCTCGACTGCGGCGCCGAAGCCAACGCCGCCAAGTATCTCGGCACGGAAGCCGGCTTCACGGCCTGCGAAACGGCTGTGCTCACACATGGCGGCATGGGCTACGCGAAGGAATATCACGTGGAGCGGATGATGCGCGAGGCCATGCTCGCCCGTATCGCACCGGTCAGCCGCGAGATGATCCTCAACTTCATTGCCGAGCGCGTGCTGGGCCTGCCGAAGAGCTACTGAACCTAGCGCTTTCCGAAGAACTTGATGGCGCCGAACAGGCCCGCGAGCGCAGAGCCAAGTCCGCCCAGAAGGACAAACAGCGGATTGGCCTGATCGGCAAAGGCAATCGCGCGGTTGAGGCCCGACACTTTCACGGTTACCGTATCGCGGAAAGTGCGGAGCGGCATCGCGGTATCGGAGTCCATCGCGAAAACTTCGAACACAAGGTCATGTTCGCCGGCGCTGAGGGCTGTGACCGACCAGCGCCAGGTGTTCTCGCTCATCGGCGACATCGACTGCACGGCCGGGGAGGCGGCGACGATGTTGAAGTTTGCGCCCGACAGCCGCACTTCGACCTTCTCGGAAACCTTTGCTTCGCCTTCTTCGATCGTGCCGCGGCCTGGCAGGGCATCGGCGGCGGTTGTGTCACCCGTTGCATCGATCGCAAACGTGACATCAAACGCGCGCTTATACTCGGCGGTGCGCGGCGTTTCATGCGCCACCGGAACGGTCTTGAGCCTATCGGCGAGGGACGGCCGGGCCGGCGGCGCGGTGGCGGTCGCTTCGCTGACGTCCGGCGCGGCGACCGGACCTGCCAGGCCCGGCTCCATTTCGGTCTGGAAGTTGAACGTCATTTCCTCTTCGGTCAGCGCCGCACTGGCGCCAGCTTCTATCTCGGGATCTGCGCTTTGCGCCGCTGCCTCGCGCGCAGCGCTTTCGGGGACGCCAATCGCTTCGGGCGCAGGTCCGGCCACAGGTTCAGCGGCCACGGTTTGGACGGCGGCTTCGGCCTCCGGCGCTGGCAGCCCGGACTCCACAACCATCTCCTTCGGGGCGAACTCTTCCAGCAAGGCGGCGCCGCCGATGCCGGCTGCGAGCATTCCGGCGATCAACAAAAGTACCGACAGGATGCGCATCATGACGTCGTCTCCCCTATTTCCGGCCAGCTTAGCAGACCTTCAGCCCGCCGGAAAACTTCCGCGGCTCGCTTCGTAAAAGGCAATTGCGGCAGCATTCGAGACGTTGAGGCTCTCCATGTCTGTTGCAATCTGGATGCGGGCAAGTTCGGCGCACGCGTTGGCCACGGCGGGCCGAAGGCCGGGTCCTTCGGCGCCAAGCACAATCGCGATCTTCTGCGCGCCCTTCACGGCGAGGTCGAGTGGCCGGTTGCTCTCACCGGCTAGCCCCACGGTATGAAAGCCGGCTTCTCCCAGCTGTTCGAGCGCGCGGGCGATGTTCACGGCCCGCACTTCGGCAACAGTTTCTACCGCGCCGGCAGCACTCTTGGCCACGACGCCGGTGATGGGCGGCGCATTGCGGGTCTGCAGCACGAGGCCGGTGAAACCGAACGCAGCGGCAGACCTGAAGATGGCGCCCAGGTTGTGCGGGTCCGAAACCTGATCCAGTACAGCGATGCGCGTCGCGCCTTCCGCGATGAGGTCTTCCAGCGCCACCGGCTCGAGCGGCTCGGCCTTTACCGCGATGCCTTGATGCACCGCGCCGGGCGGCAGGCGCTGGTCAAGCTCCTTGCCTGTGAGAATCTGCGGGATCAGCGGCGCGCCCTGCAGGCGTTCTGCGGCGTTCTCGGTGGCAACGAATTGCAGGAACTGGCGGTCGGGGTTTGCAAGAGCGGCCAGCACAGCGTGCGTGCCCCAGAGCCAGACCGGGCCACCTTCCTTTTCGCGTTCGGGGCGAGCAAAGCTCGCTGGGGCGGAACGGGCGCCGGGCGGGCTGGACGGCCGCTGGCCCGGGCGTTTTGCATGGTTGCGTGCCATCGGGTTCATCCTTATAAGGCCGCTTCCGGCGTGGATCGGGGGTTTGGAAACAGCCCTTTTGAAGCGCTGGCGCGGCGGCGTCAAACGGCGTTGGCGCGGGTCCCGTGGAGGGATGGGAGAGTGGTTAAATCCGCCAGACTGTAAATCTGGTCGCCTAGCGTACGCTGGTTCGAATCCAGCTCCCTCCACCACCCCGCCAAGTTCGCATGGCAAGTCGTGGCCCTGACGGGCGGGTATAGCATAATGGTAATGCACTAGCCTTCCAAGCTAGCTATCTCGGTTCGATCCCGTGTACCCGCTCCAGTCCATAAACGCTCCATGTGCCTTTAGAGCATCCACACGCGTGCGAGGCGGTGCATGACGCCTTCAAGATCAAGTGTTGTCGCGATCTCATACTCGGCAAGCGGCCGGGCGCCGCCGTCCGGCGCATAGGCGCGGCCGGGATCGCCGACATATACTTCGATACCGCGCGCGGTTGCTTCCCCCAGCCAGGCGAGGAAGCGCTCTGCCATTTGCTTCTGGTAGAAAATGTCGCCGGCGAGGATCACATCCACTTGCGGGGCGAGGGCCTCGAGCAGGTCGCCGCCCAGCCAGTCGATGGAAACATTGTTCGCCTGTGCGTTCAGCGAGACCGCAGCCTCGCAAACGGGATCAATGTCGTTGGCCCAGACTGTCGCGGCGCCAGCGTGGGCGGCGGCGACGGCGATCATCCCGCTGCCGCAGGCGATGTCGAGAACCCGGCGTCCCCGCACAATCTCAGGCCGCGCCAGCACACACCGCGCGGCGGCTTGTCCGCCTGCCCAGGCGAATGCCCAGAAGGGCGGATCTGGGGACTGGCGTTCAAGGTCGGCTTCGGTGGCCGACCAGATGGGCGTGATCGCGTCTGCCAGCCAGAGCCGCATGGGGGCGCCGCCGAGATCAAGGCCCTCAACTTTCAACAGGCGCGTGTTGGCCTGAATGAAGGCCTTGGCGGAAGGCAACGCAAACGAAGAAATGGGCTCGGCTCTCTTTCCGGGATGACGGCAATTGCAACGCTCCTGTCAGACGGACAGCGCCCCAACAAGCGCTTTCGCGTTCCGCTTCCAGCCCGGGCGCCAGTTTTTTGGTCAGGTTCTGGACAGTTCCGCCCGGCGATGGGGCAGGCCAGCCTGCCAGGGGCCTCGCAGGCGAAGCCCGTTGAGCCCCGGTGAATCCCGCGTAAGGTGGCGCGTATGGGAGAAACTCCAACATTTTTCAACGAGATGGACGGGACGGGCGACCGGCCTCGCGCCCCTTATTCGCGCTATTGCGACTGGTATAGGGCCGAGCCGCCCGAACGGCTTCGGCGCAAGGCGCGGGAGGCGGAGACCTTCTTCCGGCGCACCGGCATTACGTTCAACGTCTATGGCGCAGCGGACGGCGATGAGCGCCTCATCCCGTTCGACATCGTGCCGCGGATCATTTCTGCCAAGGAATGGACGCGGCTGACCAAAGGCATCGAGCAGCGCGTGCGCGCGATCAACGCCTTCCTGAATGACATTTATCACCGGCAGGAGATCTTGCGCGCTGGCCGCGTGCCGGTCGAGCTGATCGAAAACAACGATGCGTTCCTGCCGAAGATGCTGGGCGTGTCGCCGCCCGGCGGCGTTTACACGCACATTGTGGGTGTCGATCTTGTCCGCACCGGTGAGAACGAATTCTTCGTACTGGAAGACAATGCCCGCACGCCGTCGGGCGTCTCCTACATGCTGGAGAACCGGGAAACGATGCTGCAGATGTTTCCCGAGTTGTTCACGAAGATCCGTGTACGGCCGGTCAGCGATTATCCAAAGATGCTGCGCCGGTCGCTCTCGGCCTGTGCACCGCCGGCCTGCAATGGCCGTCCGGTGGTCGCTGTTCTCACGCCGGGAATCCACAACTCGGCCTATTATGAGCACGCCTTCCTTGCCGACCAGATGGGCGCTGAGCTGGTCGAGGGCCGGGACCTGCGCGTTGTCGGCGGGCGCATCGCGATGCGCACCACGCTTGGCTATACTCCGATCGACGTGCTCTACCGGCGCGTCGATGACGATTATCTCGATCCGCTGAATTTCCGTCCGGATTCCTTCCTCGGCGTACCTGGCATTCTTGATATTTACCGCTCGGGCGGGATAACCATCGCCAACGCGCCCGGCACGGGCATTGCCGATGACAAGGCGATCTATTCCTACATGCCGGACATCGTGCAGTTCTACACAGGCGAGAAGCCGATCCTCAAGAATGTGCCGACCTGGCGTTGCTCGGAGGCGTCGTCGCTCAGCTATGTGCTCGATCATCTGAGCGAGCTGGTGGTCAAGGAAGTGCACGGATCCGGCGGGTATGGCATGCTGGTCGGCCCGGCGGCTTCGAAGAAGGAGCTTGAAGCTTTCCGCCTGAAACTCGTGGCGAAACCTGCCAATTACATCGCTCAGCCAACGCTCGCCCTGTCTACCGTGCCGATCTTGACCAAGGCTGGCCTCGCGCCGCGCCATGTCGATCTGCGCCCGTTTGTGCTGATGTCGCCGGAAGGTATCGAGATTACGCCGGGGGGCCTCACGCGCGTTGCGCTCAAGAAGGGATCACTGGTGGTCAACTCGAGCCAGGGCGGCGGCACCAAAGACACCTGGGTTCTGGAGGACTAGGCGCAATGCTCGGCAAGACGGCAGGTGGCCTGTTCTGGATGTACCGCTATCTCGAGCGCGCTGAGAATACCGCGCGACTGGCCGATGCGGGATTCCGCATCGCCCTGACGCGCTCCGATCATGCGGAGGATGAGTGGGCCTCGATCATCGAGACGGCGTCCGCCCGAAAGGATTTCGTCGGCTCCGGTGCGAAGTTCGATGGGCCGAGCGTGATCAACTTCCTGCTGCGCGATCCGGCCAACCGCTCAAGCGTGATCTCGGTGACGGAAGCTGCCCGCAACAACGCCCGCCTCGTTCGCACCGCGCTGACGCGCGAAGTCTGGGAGGCTGTCAACGAAACCTGGATCACGCTCAAGGAGGCGCTCGCCCGCCCGGTGCGCGAGACCGATCTGCCAGATGTGCTGGCCTTGATCCGGAACCAGAGCGCGCTTGTTCGCGGCGCCACGGTCGGCACGATGCTGCGCAACGACATCTACAATTTTGCCCGCGTCGGCACCTTCGTCGAGCGCGCTGACAACATCGCCCGTATCCTTGACGTGAAGTATTACGTGCTGCTGCCGTCTGTCACGCTCGTGGGTTCGACCCTCGACAACGTGCAGTGGGAGACCATCCTGCGTGCGGCGTCGGCAGAGCGGTCTTTCCGCTGGCTCTATGGCGGCGAGACACGTCCGCTGACAATTGCCGACTTCCTTATCCTCGACCGGCGCATGCCCCGTTCTCTGCTCTATTGCCTGCGCAAGATTGCCGGAAACCTCGGTCATCTGTGCTCGGATTATGGTGTCCGCCGTCCGAGCCTCGACTTCGCGCTCGGTCTGCGTGATGAGCTCGAAGACACCACGATCGACCAGATCATGGAGCGCGGACTGCACGAGTTCCTGACAAAGTTCATCCAGTCCAACAACGCCCTCGCCGGTCACGTCGAGGAAGACTTCCGCTTCAACAGGTAAGGCAAGCTCGATGCGTCTGAAAATCAGCCATGCCTCCAAGTACAGCTATACGAGCCCGGTATCGTATGGCCTGCTTCAATTGCGCCAGACGCCCAAGTCGCGCATCGGTCAGCAGGTGCTGCGCTGGGATCACCAGATCGAAGGTGGCCGTATTGAAGCTGAATACGAAGACCACAATGCCAACTGGGTGCAGCTGATCAGCCTCGATACCGGGGCCGAGCAGCTGATCATTTCGAGCAGCGGCGACGTGGAAGTCGAAGACCGGGCAGGGATCATTGGCCAACACCGCGGATTTGCGCCGCTCTGGCTGTTTCGGCGCACGACGACGTTGACGCGCCCAGGCCCGCTTATCCGCAAACTTGTCAGGGCTGCGCCGGACAATTCTGCGGGGGACCTCGCCCGCCTGCATGCGGCGGCGCAGCTCGTGCGCGACGCGGTCCAATACGAGCCGGGCTGGACCGACGCGGACACCAAGGCAGAAGACGCGCTCGAGAAGGGGCACGGCGTTTGCCAGGACCATGCGCACGTTTTCATCTCGGCGGCGCGGCTGCTCGGCTATCCGGCGCGCTATGCCGGCGGGTACCTGATGATGAACGACCGGGTAAGCCAGGACGCCGGCCATGCCTGGGCAGAAGTCCACGTGGAAAGCCTGGGATGGGTCGGTTTTGACATCTCAAACGCTATTTCTCCCGACAGCCGCTACGTTCGCGTCGCGACGGGACTTGACTACCGCGAGGCGGCGCCCGTTTCTGGAATGCGGTTCGGGGCGTCCAGCGAATCGCTCGACGTCTCGATCCAGGTGCAACAACAATAAGAACGACGCTCCCCGGTTCTCACCCATGACTTACTGTGTTGGTCTCAGGCTCAATCGCGGCCTTGTTTTCATGTCGGACACCCGCACGGGCGCGGGGGTCGACAACATCCTGCGTTTCCGGAAGCTGTTCACCTGGGCGGTTCCGGGTGAACGCGCGATCGTGCTGATGACGTCGGGCAACCTTGCAACCACACAGGCGGTCGTCAGCCTGATCGAGGAGCGCACCAAGGCGCCGAGCGAGCGCCGCCCCTCGATCCTCGAATTGCCGACCATGTTCCAGGTCGCCCGCCACGTGGGCGAAACCTTGAGGGAAGTCATTCTCTCGAGCGCGCCGACAGGTCAGCGGGCGGATTCCTCCTTCAATTCCACCATCATTCTGGGCGGACAGGTCAAGGGCATGGAGCCGCGCCTGTTCATGATCTATCCGGAAGGCAATTTCATCGAGGCGGGCGACGACACGCCCTACTTTCAGATCGGCGAAACCAAGTATGGGCGGCCCATCCTGGTGCGGGCATTTGATCCGGCCATGAGTTATGAAGACGCGGCAAAGCTTCTTCTGGTGTCCTTCGACTCAACCATGAAGGCGAATCTATCGGTGGGACCGCCACTGGACCTTCAGGTGATCGAACGCGATACCTACCGCCTTGGGGTGTCCAAGCGGATCGAGGGGGAAGACCCCTATTACCAGTCCATTTCGCGCGGATGGGGCGACGCGCTCAAGAAAGCCTTCGATTCACTGCCCGGTTTCTCATTCTGAGGCTTTATCTGGGCAAGAATATGCTCGAATTGCCTTGAACAGGGCCAGCATTTGGCTAGGCTTGACGAATATGGGGGCCGAGGCATTGCGCGCGGCACAAACGCAAACAATCAGGGTTGAACAGTATGATCTTTGACCGGGTAAAATCGCTCGACGCGATTCTGGCGACGGCCGAGAAGAAGTCACTGACGCGCACGCTCGGCGCCTTCCAGCTGACGATGCTGGGCATTGGCGGCATTATCGGAACCGGTATTTTCGTGCTGACGGCAGAAGCCGCGCAGAAAGCCGGCCCGGGCATGATGGTTTCCTTCGTGATCGCCGCCGTGGTCTGCGCCGTGGCGGCGCTCTGCTACGCCGAACTTGCCTCGATGGTTCCGGTGTCGGGCTCAGCCTACACCTATACCTACGCGGTGATGGGCGAGTTGCTCGCCTGGATGGTGGGCTGGGCGCTCGTGCTTGAATATGCCGTTGCAGCAGGCGCCGTGTCGGTCGGCTGGTCGGGCTACTTCGTCGGTCTTCTCGAGAACATGGCGGGGATAAGCTTGCCCGATGCCTACACGCTCGGGCCAAGCCAGGGCGGCATCATCAACCTTCCAGCGATGATTATTGCGCTCCTCGTCACCGGCCTCCTCGTCCTGGGAACGACGGAGAGTGCCTTCGTCAACTCCATCCTCGTCGTGGTAAAGATCACCGCGCTGGCTGCGTTCGTCGTTCTCGCCATCCCTGCGATGAACATGGAGAATTTCGAGCCATTCGCGCCGCTTGGGTTCGCCGGTATTTCAGCGGCGGCCGCCTCCATTTTCTTTGCCTATGTCGGTTTCGATGCGGTCTCGACAGCTGCGGAAGAAACGAAGAACCCTCAACGCAACGTACCCATTGGCCTGATCGGGTCGCTTGCAATCTGTACCGTGTTTTACCTGCTGGTCGCATCCGGTGTGGTGGGCGGGGTCGGCGCCCAGCCAATTATGGACGAGGCCGGCAAAGGCCTCGCGCCCGGCAGCACCGAACTCACGGCCGCCTGTAAGGAAATCGGCGATGCAGCGGTTGTCTGCTCGAAGGAAGCCCTCGCCTGGACGCTGCGCGAAATCGGTTGGCCGCAAATCGGCAACCTGCTGGGCCTCGCCGCCGGTCTCGCCCTGCCATCGGTCATCCTGATGATGATGTTCGGCCAGACCCGCATCTTCTTCGTGATGAGCCGCGACGGCCTTCTGCCGAACGTGTTCTCCCGCATCCACCCGAAGTTCAACACGCCCTACGTGATCACGATTATGACCGGCGTGTTTGTCGCGGCCTTCGCGGCGTTCTTCCCGGTCGGTGCACTCGCTGACATTTCGAACTCGGGCACACTGTTTGCCTTCGCGATGGTCGGCATCGCGGTCATGGTGCTGCGCCGCAAGGATCCGGACCGCAAACGCCCGTTCCGCACGCCGCTGGTCTATGTGGTGGCGCCCGTTGCGATCGTAGGGTGCCTCTACCTGTTCTTCAGCCTGTCGAACTATACCAAGCTGCTGTTCGTGATCTGGGCGGCCATCGGTCTGGTTGTCTATTTCCTCTATAGCCGCAGCCGCAGCCACGTTGGCCGGGGCGTTGTGGATGTCCACGAGGATGATGCGGGTATCCCGCCGCCGCCAATCCCGCCGATCAGCTGACAAACCGTAAGATTTCGCCGGCGCAAGCCGGCGAAATTGTTTTTGGGATCAGGCCGGGGCAGGCGGTGCGCTGAAAACAACGGCCGCATTGCCGAATGCGGAACGGTATCGCATCAGCCGTTCGGCGCTGATCGTGCGCAGGCCCATCACCGGTTCGAGGATGACGAACGTGTCCCCCTCATGTCCGGCAATGATGACATAGTGATTGAACATGCCGCGGCCCGTCAGTTCGGACAGGCTCGCCGCGCGCGTGATGCCAATCGCAGCCGGCAGGCCGAGCAGCGGGATGTTTGCCCCTGGCAACTGCCAGGGTTGTACGAACACGGATGGTACGCGCACCGGAACGAGAACAGGGCGGCCCGCTTCCAGCTCGCGCAAGACATCGGCCTCCTTCAGCCGCGCGGCGCTGGCGAGCAGGCCTTGCTCTTCAGCAAGCGAGATCAACTCGGCCACCGAATAACCAGTTGCCATGTCGGCTGGCGGCGAAGCGGCGAAAATCGCTTCACCGGAGACGTGCGCTGGGCCGAGCCAGTAATTTGCAATGCTGGCCAGCGCATGGGCGCCGCAAGCGATCCCATTGACCTGGCGGTCATGCTCAAGCGGCAGCAGCAGCGTGGATGGGGGGCGACCGACCGGTCGAAAAGCTCGAAACTGTTTGCGGCGCTCCGCTCCGCAAAGTCGCCGGGCGTGGCGTTCGGGGTTGTGGCGCAGGCGCCCAGTCCGAACGCCAGCGCTGCGACGGCGCCTCGCAGCATGGATCAGATCACCGATGCGACCACGAGCACGATGACGACGAGACCGACCAGCGCCAGAATGTTGCTGTTGGTCATGCCGGCATCATAAGCGGCGGCTTCTTCCGGGGTCACCAGCTGGACGGTGTAGCCCTGCTCCTGATAGGCGAGGACTGCAGCGGTATCGTCCGTAGACAGACCGTAAGCCTGGAGGTCGGCTGCATTGAACGTCTGTGCTTCCACAGTGCGGAATTGCGCAGCCGGTGATTGAGCCTGCGCGAGCGGAACCGCGAGTTGCGACAGAGCAAAACTTGCGGCGACGAGAGCGGGAAAACGGATTTTCATGGGAGAAGTCCTCTGCGGTTGTTGATCTCACATCATCCGGAGGTGCGCGCGAGGCCGGATGAGCCCGGCGGCACCGGCCGAAATGATCCCCGCACACCGCGCAGGGTCATAGATGCAACGCGCAGAGCACGCGCAGGTTCCCGTGGTTCAGCGAACATCAATCCGATGCTTTTGCCCTGTTTTCATTGGTGCAATTGTAGGTCATTCTTCCCCCGTCATTAGCCAATTGGGAAAAAGTGACATGAAAATCAGAATGATTAACTGCTCGCTCGCGCTCGTGCTTGCGTGTGTTGCGGGCACCGCAGTTGCGCAGTCGTCGACATGGGTTGGTGAGGGCTCGCTTGGCGCGGCCGCATCGACGGGCAACACGGAAACCAAAGACCTGTCAGTAGGCCTCAAACTCGCCAGCGATAGCGGTGTTTGGCGTCCGAGCGTCGAGGCTTTGGCCGACTATAGCGAAACCGATGGATCGGAAACGCGTAACCGCGTCTTCCTCGCCGGTCAGCTCGACCGTGACTTTAACGAGCGGACCTACGGCTTTGGCCGCGTGTCACACGAGCGCGATGAATTCTCGGGCTTCGAGAGCCGTTCGTTTGTTGGTGCAGGTGTCGGGTACCGTATCCTTGTCGGCGACGTGACCAGCTGGTCCATCGAAGGCGGTCCGGGTCTCAAGATCGACGAAACACGCGACATTGCGACGCCGGTCATCATTCCGGGATCAACCGAGGAGAGCTTCGCGGTCGTTGGCGCGTCGAAGTTTGCTCACGCTTTCAATGATAGCGTCAAGCTGACGAACGACAGCTCCGTCCTCTATGCCGAAACGTCGACCCAGATCGGTAACTCGCTGGCCGTCACGTCGGCCCTGACCGGCGCGCTCTCGGCTCGTTTCTCGTTCGACGTTCGCTACGATACCGACCCGCCGCTGGGTTTCGAGCAGACCGACACCGTGACGCGCATCGCGCTCGTCTACGCCTTCGGCAAGTAAGACACAGCCCTATCGCTGCCCGTTCGCCAATCTGCCGGGCGGGCAGTTTTTATTGGGTGAAGTGCTTCGACAATCTCAGCCCCTGACCCTGATAGTTGGAGCCCTGACCACCATAAAGCGCCCTCGGCTTGGCCGACATGGGCTCGTAGATCAGCTTCGCGACCGGCTGGCCGTGTTCGAGGATGAAGGGCACATCGCGCGAGCGCACTTCCAGCACGGCGCGGCTGCCCTCCTTGTTCATGCCGAAGCCCGGGTCAAAAAAGCCCGCATAGTGCGCCCGGAACTCGCCTAGTTCCGGCGCGATGGGCGCCATCTCGGCGGCCTCGGCGGACGCGACCTTCACCGCCTCCCGGCTGACGAGGATGTAGAACTCCTCAGGGTTCAGCACGATGCGTCCGTTCTTCGGATAGACCGGCTCCCAGAACTGGCTGACATCGTGCGCGCCGAGGCCTCGCAGGTCCACCACGCCGGAATGCGGCTTCGCGCGGTAGCCGGCAGGCTGCCCTGCCGGCGGCTCAAGGTCGATGGACACGACCTTTTCCTTCAGTGTCTCCGGCTTTTTCCGTTTAAACCGGATCTGCGCCAGCCGGTCGCCGGGGCGGACCATGACCGGGAACGTGCGCGGGCTAACTTCGAGATAAAGCGGCCCGGCATAGCCCGTCGGCACATCGTCAAACGCCCGGCTGCGATTGGTGACGAGGCGGGTGAACACGTCGATCCGGCCTGTGGAACTCTTCGGGTTCGCCCGCGCGGCGAGGCCCGGAGGCAGGCGCAGCGATTCCTGCAGGGGGATCAGGTACACACAGCCGGTTTCCAGAACCGCGCCCTTGTCCGTCAGGTCGATGCGGTGAAGGCGGATGCCGGGGTCCTGCAGGAGGTCCGCCACCGCGCGGTCCTTGCCCGGCAGGAAGCTCGCCCGCAGGCGGTAGGCATCCTCGGCGAGGCGCAGGTCGAGGCTTGCAGGCTGCACCTGTCCGGCCTCCAGCGCCAGCGTGCTGCGGATGGCGCCCGCGGCCGCCAGGGCCTCAATTTCAAAATCGGGGAGAACCCCCGCCACATCCGCCATCACTTGCACCCCGCAGGTCATCAGGCATAAGTCCCTCTCCGGGAAACACAAGGACGAGCGCTGACATGGCCGATGCACCCGGCGGAGACGACCCAAAAGGCTGGAAGCCCGCCACCCAGGCGGTGCGCGGCGGCCTGATGCGCTCGCAATATGGCGAGATCTCCGAAGCGATCTTCCTGACCTCGGGCTATGCCTACGACACGGCCGAACAGGCCGAAGCCCGAATGGCCGGCAAGGAAGAGGGCTTCGTCTATTCCCGTTACGGCAGCCCGACCGCTGAAATGCTGCAGCAGCGCCTCTGCCTCATCGAAGGCGCCGAGGCGTGCCGCGTCACGGGGTCCGGTATGGGTGCCATCTCATCCGCGATTCTCGCGCCTTTGAAGGCAGGTGACCGGGTGGTTGCCGCAACCGCCCTGTTTGGCTCCTGCCGCTGGATCCTCGCCAACCAAATGCCCAGGTTCGGCATCGAGACCGTGTTCGTGGACGGCGCAGACCTCGCAGCCTGGGAGCGCGAGATCGGCAAAGGTTGCCAGCTGGTCCTGATCGAAAGCCCGGCCAATCCGCTGCTCGACGGCGTGGACATCGCGGCGGTTGCTGAACTCTGCAAGGCAGCTGGCGCATTGCTGGTCGTCGACAATGTTTTCGCAACTCCGGTTCTGCAGCGCCCGCTCGATCTGGGCGCAGATGTCGTCGCGTACTCTGCCACCAAACATATGGACGGGCAGGGCCGCGTGCTTGCGGGCGCGATCCTGACGAGCGCGAAATACATGTCCGAAGTCTATGATCCGTGGCTGCGCCACGTCGGTCCGGCCTGCTCGCCGTTCAACGCCTGGGTTGTGCTGAAGGGCCTCGAGACCATGCAGTTGCGCGTCGAGGCGCAGAGCCGAAACGCAGCCCGTCTTGCGGATGCATTGGCGGCGCATCCCGCCGTGCAGGCCGTTCGCTACCCGCACCGCAAGGATCACCCGCATTACGCGATCCACAAGAAGCAGATGTTATCCGGCGGCACGCTGCTCGCGGTCTCGGTCAAGGGGGGGCAGGCGGGTGCCTTCCGCTTCCTCAATGGCCTGAAGATCGCCGACATTTGCAACAATCTCGGAGATACCAAAACGCTCGCCTGCCACCCCTCGACGACGACGCACCGCGCCTTGTCGGACGCCGAGCAGGCGGCGATGGGGCTTGATCGAAGCTGGGTGCGTGTCTCGGTTGGCCTTGAGGATATCGACGATCTCGAGGCCGACTTCCTCGGCGCGCTCAACGCATCCTGAACTTCCAGGCGGGCAGCTTCACGCAATGGCAAGACGACCTGCACCTCCCGAGTATGAAGCCGTGACAGGCGGCGTGCGCATCCGTGTGCGCCCGCGATTCCTGCATGACGAATCCGAGCCGGGCCGCAGCAAGTATTTCTGGGCGTACTTGGTTGACGTGCAAAACGAGAGTGACCGGATCTGGACGATTGCCCGGCGTCATTGGCGGATCGTGGATTCAGCAGGCCGACTTCAGGCGGTGGACGGTGACGGCGTCATCGGACAGACGCCGACCTTGGGTCCGGGCGAGCGGTTCAGCTACAGTTCCGGTGCGCCGCTCGCAACGCCGTCGGGGATGATGAGCGGCACGTACGACCTGATCGACGAGAATGGCGAGGAAATGGTCGCAGTGATCCCGGCCTTTTCCCTCGACAGTCCCTACGATACGTCCCGCCCGAGCTAGCGATTACTTTGCGACAGCGGCCTTGCCCGCCAGCGGCTCGCCGATTTCGAGCACGCGGAAATTCTTCGACATGAACTCCGGCGTGAACAGCAGATGCATTTCCTCCGGCGTCAGCACATCTCTCCATTCAGCGAGCTGGGCGGGCGCGGCTTCGGCATAGAGCACATTGCCACCAGCTTCTTCGACGAGGATCGCGCCATACGTCTGAAGCGCACGGGCAATCGTCTTGCCTTCCGGTGAAAGTTTCGTGTTCTCGATGTCGTAGGAAGGGTCCAGTTGAAGGCGCGTGCCCAGCGGCATACCAAGTGCCTTGGCGGGTGCGCCGTCAACCGGCGCCGGAGCGGTGCTGGCGGGCGAGACGAACATGCCGCGGCGCACATTCGGCGAGCCGAATGCCAGCGCGTGCTCGATCTTGCCGGCTTTCAGTTCTTCGGTACGGATCAGGCCCGCGAGGAGGGGCAGGCCGGAGGGGCGCGGCGAACCGGCGAGGCTCGGCTCCTTCGCCTGCATCCACGGCGTCTTGACGCCCGTGCCGTTCAGATCGACTTGCGCGCCGAAGCCTGTGAACCAGGTGCCATCCAGGTCTTGTCCGGCCTGGCGCATTTCCCAGGCTTTACCAGCCTTTCGATCTTCGAGCACCAGATAGCCGGTGCCAAAGTCCGGGCCGGCTGCCGAGGCGCCCTCGGGAATCGGAACGCGCTTGAGCGGGCCAAAGCCGGGCCCGTACTGACCCTGGTAAAGGTCGCGGACGTAGCGTTTCGGCGCTTTCCTCGAGTCGACCGGGTAAACGGCGACGGACCATTCGGCCATGTTGATATACAGCGTGTTCAATGCCGCAAAACCGCCCATCAGAATGTCCGAATTCGGGTCAATCTTGGCATCCGCCGCAATCGGGGTGTTCCAGGGGCTGTCCGCCGAGAAGGGGCGCCAGGGACCGGTCTGGGCGGCGACAGGCGCCGTTTCTTCGGCGGCCGGGGCCCAGAGGGCTGGCATTTTCAAGCCGGTCTGCGCGCATCCTGAAAGCAGGATGGTGCTGATGAGGGCGCCGGCGGCAAGCAGCTTGTGCAACATGGATCGGGTCTCCTGACAGAGGTTTGCTGCCCGTTCTGCAAGATGCCTGCCGCTCGCTTGTGAGGCGAGCGCTCATGAGGACATGGGGGCAGAATTCAATTCCCAGCTGTTGCCGCGATGACGCCAGCACCAACGGCGTTGAAGAGGGAGAAGCTGCCCGGCAGAAGGTTACCCGCATCGCCGGCGCCGCACATATCGCGTCCGGCGAACGGATATCGTCCCGGAAAAACATCTGTCTCCCTGCGGCGCAGCCCGGTTGACGCATCGTGTGGGTTGAGCCGGAGCCCTACAGCCCCAAAACGCCCTTTGCCATGATGTTGCGCTGGACCTCGTTCGAGCCGCCATAAATCGAACCCGCGCGGTTGTTGAGATACCTTGCCATCCCCACGACCAGCGCTTCCGGGCCGAGTACGGGCACGTTTGCGCCGGGCTGCCAGGCATCCGGCTGGTAGGGGGCCGCATGCATGCCGAGCGTTTGCACACCCGCTTCATCGATGGCCTGCATCAGCTCCGTACGCTGCACTTTCAGCATGGAGGCGGCCGGGCCGGGCGGCTGGCCGCTCGTCAGGTCCGACAGGACACGCTGCTCGGTCGTCTTGATCGCTTCAATGCGCATCGCAAGTTCCCCGATACGCCGGATAAGCCCGAAGTCTGCGGGCAACTCGGCCTGCACATATCGTTGCAACCTTCCGAGCACAGCCTCAAGACCGGCCGACGAGCCACCGCTCCGCTCGAATTCGAGCAAGTATTTCGCCACCGACCAGCCATCATTCTCGGCGCCGAGCCGGCCGGATTTCGCAACCCGCACATCGTCGAAGAAGACCTGGTTGAGCTCATGCTCACCGGC
>CAMEDD010000023.1 GCA_945913285.1 Candidatus Sulfopaludibacter sp. SbA3 | reverse complement strand
CGCCTTGCTGATCGAAGCCATCGAAATGGGCGACGCCCATCCGGGGCGCTATGCAGCGCGGCTGGTCATCGAGGCGGGAAGCCTGGCGTCAAAGTCGAAACTGAGGGCGGCCGCCGAGAAGGCGACGCGGACAGCTTGCCTGCAACTGTTCGAGGAAGAGGCCGCCGATATCGGCGAGCGGGTGCGCGCCGCCCTGATGGCCGACGGCGCTGTCATCGACGAGGACGCCCTCACCCTCTTTGCCGCCGGCCTGCCCGGCCACCGTGCGATTGCCAATTCGGAGATCGAGAAGCTCGCACTTTATGCCCGCGGCCTCGGCCGTCCGGTCAACGTCCAGGACGTCCTTGCCCTGACCGCGACAAGCCTGAACCAGGACATGAGCGGTGTCCTGCTGGCTGCACTGGAAGGGCGGCCGCCGGAAGCACACTCGGCGCTGGACCGTTTGACCGACGCCGGCACGAGCCCGATTTCAGTTCTGCGGTCTCTGCAGTTGGAGGTGCTCCGGATGCTGAATGCCCACGAAAAGATCGCTGCCGGTGATGCCAATCCGGGGCGGAGCCTGCGTCCGCCGGTCTGGCCGAACGAATGGCCGGACTTCCGTAAACGGATGAATACCTGGCCACCGAAACGGCTGCTCAGAATCCTCGAGCGGATCCATGATGCTGAGACCCAGGCTAAGAGGGCGGGCGCAACGGCCGACCCGATCATCCGTCTACTGATTAACGATCTGGCAAGGGTTGCCGAAGCGGCGCAGTAGCCTTCAGAGCTTGCGTTTCGCCGTCAGCCGTTTGCAGACTTCGTCGAGCTGTTCGAGGTCGCGGTACTTGATCCGGATCTCACCGCCATCCTTGCCGTGCCGGATATCGACCACAAGGCCGAGCTCACGGCTGATGTCGGCTTCAAGCGCTTCGGTATCGACATCCTTTTCAGGCGCCACTTTTGGCGGCGATGATTTGGAACCGGTCCCCGCTTCGCGGGACTCGCGCGCCTGGGCCTCAACCTCGCGGACGCTGAAGCCACGCTCGATAGCGAGCTCGATCAAGGCTTCCGGATTCGCGCTGCCAAGAGCCGCGCGGGCATGGCCGGCCGAGATCCGTCCGGCGCGGACATGGACACGCGCGCCTTCAGGAAGCTGGAGAAGACGGAGCGTGTTCGAGATGTGGACCCGGCTCTTGCCGACGCTGGTCGCGAGGCTGTCCTGCGTCCGTCCGAACCGTTTGATGAGCGCGTCATAGGCCTCGGCCTCGTCGATCGGATTGAGATCGGACCGCTGGACGTTTTCGATGATGCCGATCTCAAGGAGGGCGAGGTCATCCACTTCGCGGACGACCGCCGGAATGTGCGTGAGGCCCGCCATGCGCGCGGCGCGCCAGCGGCGCTCGCCGGCGATGATCTGGAACTTGCCCGCCTCTTTCGGATCGGGCCGGACCAGGATCGCCTGGAGCACGCCCTTCGTCCTGAGGGACTCGGCGAGCTCACCCAGTTCGCCGTCATCAAAGCTGCGCCGGGGTTGGGCTGGGTTGCGCCGGATAAGCTCGAGCGCAATCTCGTTCGGCCGGTCTACGATGGGCAGATCGGGAACCGGAAGCGGGGCCGGGTCCGCCTGGCGGCCGCCCATCGATTCGACTTCGCCAATCAGGGCGGAGAGACCCCGGCCGAGACGGGAAACCTTGCGGCCGTCATCCAGTGGTTCGCTGCTCATGCCACCCTCGCCTTCTCACGCTGCAGGACTTCCGACGCGAGGCGGATGTAAGCCTCGCTGCCCGGGCAGCGATAATCATAGAGGAGCGCAGGCTTGCCGAACGAGGGCGCTTCAGACAAGCGCACGTTGCGCGGGATGACGGTGTCATAAACTTTGCTGCCGAAGAAGGAGCGCACTTCGTTGGCGACCTGATCAGACAGCGAGTTGCGGCGGTCGTACATCGTCAGCACGACGCCCTGGATCTCGAGGGCCGGGTTGAGACCGGAGCGAACAACTTCGACCGTGCGCAGAAGCTGGGACAGGCCTTCCAGCGCCAGGAACTCACATTGCAGCGGAACAAGCAAAGCGTCGGACGCTGTCATTGCGTTGACGGTCAAAGCCGAAAGCGAAGGCGGACAGTCGATCAAGACGTAATCATACTTAACGAGGTCGCCAGACTCGGCGCGCGCAACGTAGGCCTGGAGCGCTTCCTTGAGACGGTACGACCGGCGGCCGTCACCGGCGAGTTCGGTCTCGACACCCGACAGGTTCTCATCGCCCGGAACGATATCTAGGCGCGGCACGATCGTGGAGAGCACGGCCTCCTCGAGCGGAATCCGGTCCACGACCAGATCGTAGGACGTGCGCAAACGATCCGCGCGCGAGATTCCCAGACCCGTCGATGCATTCCCCTGCGCGTCGAAGTCGACGATCAGAACGCGGCGACCGACGGCGGCCAGAGCCGTCCCGAGATTGATGGACGTGGTCGTTTTCCCGACCCCGCCCTTTTGATTCACAATTGCAAATATCCTAGGCTTAGCCATGACGATGTGCCGCTTCCCTGACGATTAAAATGACCCCGTCACCACCGATGCGACTTGGAATCGCTTGATAAGCGAAACTCCACTTTTGCTGGGCTGACGTCAATTCTTCTTTCCAGCGTTCGCCTTTCGGGAAAACCCCTGTCGCGCCTTTCAGCAGCCAAGGCGCGGCATAATTCATCAGTGCCGGCAGCGGGGCAAATGCCCGGGCCGTGACATAGGACGCGGCGATCGGGGGCGCCGCCTCAACCCGCCCTTGCCAGACCTCAGCTGGCAAATCGGCTGCCGAAATGGCTGCGCGAAGGAACGCACATTTTTTTCCGATGCTCTCGATCATGGTCACATGTCCCGCCGGACGGGCGGCCGCGAGAATCAATCCGGGAAAGCCCGCCCCCGATCCGAGATCGACCACACGGGCCGTATCGGGAATCCGGTCGAGCAACTGGGCCGAGTCCCCGACATGCCGCGTCCAGATCTGCGGCCACTCCTTCGGACCGATCAGATTGCTCCGCGTGCGCCAGTCGTCGAGGGTCGCAATCACGGTGTCGAGCCTTGCCAATGTTTCACGTGAAACATCATGAGCGGCGAGGAAGGCCGCGCGGTCGTCCATACTTGTCATTGCCAATCCTGTCCGGGCCTAGCCTGTGCGTCGGACGCGTTTCACGTAGCCGAGAAGCGCGGTCAAGGCCCCGGGCGTGATGCCTTCAATGCGTGCCGCCTGCCCGAGCGTGATCGGCCGGACGGTCTTGAGTTTCGAACGGACCTCGTTCGAAAGCCCACCGATGGCATCATAGTCGAGGTCGCCCGGGAGTGTCAGCGACTCGTCGCGGCGCAGAGCGGCGACGTCTTCCGACTGGCGGTTAATATATGCGGCATAGAGGGCTTCGATTTCTATCTGGGCGCCGATCTCGTCCTGGATCGCGACCAACTCTGGCCAGACCTGGCGGAGATGGCTCAACGTGATGTCCTTGTAGGCCAGATACTCCCAGGCTGACCGGACCCGGCCATCCTGATTGATCGCCCATCCGGCTTTCACCGCTGCGGCCGGGGACAGAGTCAGACGTTTGAGCTGTGCGCGGGCCTCTTCGAGTGCGCGATGTTTCACGTGAAACATCGCCGCCCGGTCCGGGCCGACCACACCGGCTTCAATCCCACCAGAGGTCAGCCGCTGATCAGCGTTATCGGCGCGTAGGGCGAGGCGGTATTCGGCACGCGATGTAAACATGCGATACGGCTCCGTCACACCGCGGGTGACGAGATCGTCAATCAGGACGCCGATATAGGCTTGCGCGCGGTCGAAGATGACCGCGTCTTTTCCAGCGGCGCAGCGGGCCGCGTTCAATCCCGCCATCAGTCCCTGGGCAGCCGCCTCTTCATATCCGGTCGTCCCGTTGATCTGGCCGGCGAGATACAGGCCCGGCATGGCTTTCACTTCGAGCGCCGGCGAAAGTGCACGCGGGTCTACATAGTCATACTCGATGGCATAGGCATGTTGGAGGATCACCACATCCTCGAGGCCCGGAATGGTCCGGATGAACTGGTCCTGGATCTCTTCCGGAAGGGAGGTCGAGATACCATTCGGATAGACCGTGTGATCATCCAGGCCTTCCGGCTCGAGGAAGATCTGATGCCGGTCGCGGTCTGCGAAGCGATGCACCTTGTCTTCGATCGATGGGCAATAGCGGGGGCCCCGTCCTGCGATCGCTCCCGAATAGACCGCCGACTGGCAGAGGTTTGCGTCGATGATCGCATGGGTCTCGGGCGTCGTCCAGGTGATGGCGCACGCGACCTGGGGAACATCAATCCGGTCCGTCAGGAAACTGAACGGGATCGGCGCGTCATCGGCGGGCTGCATCTCGAGACGGTCCCAATGGATCGTCCGCCCGTCGAGACGCGCAGGCGTGCCGGTCTTGAGGCGACCCATCGGAAGGCCGAGCGCATACAGACGGTCCGACAATCCGATGGCAGGCGCCTCGCCGACCCGGCCTGCCGGGATGCGCTTCGCGCCGATATGAATAACGCCCTTCAGGAAGGTACCGGTAGTGATGACCACTCTGGCGGCGCGGTAGGGGGTCCCTGTCGAACCGATGATTCCGGCGACGGTTCCGTTTTCCAGGATCAGGTCTTCGGCGCCGTCTTCGATGATCGTCAGGTTTGAATAAGCGGCGAGCTCGGCCTGCATCGCCGCGCGGTAGAGCTTCCGGTCGATCTGCGCGCGGGGGCCCCAGACGGCGGGACCCTTCGAACGGTTAAGCATCCGGAACTGGATGCCCGCCTTGTCCGCCATGCGCCCCATGACGCCGTCGAGGGCATCGATCTCGCGGACGAGATGCCCCTTGCCGAGGCCGCCGATGGCCGGGTTGCAACTCATCTCGCCGATGGTCGATCGCTTGTGGGTGACGAGCGCGGTGCGCGCACCGAAGCGCGCGGACGCTGCCGCGGCTTCGCAGCCGGCATGGCCGCCGCCGATCACGATCACATCAAAGCCGGCCGGGGTGGGCATTAACCATCTCTTAAGCAGGGGGGGGAGGGCGCTATATAGCGCCGCGGCCCCCCGAACCCTATAGCCTATTTCCCGATGCAGAAGCGAGAGAAGACCGCGCCCAGCACGTCCTCAACTCCGATCTCTCCGATGATGCCCTGCATCTCCCGGATGGCCAGGCGAAGGTCCTCGGCCACGAGTTCAAACCCCAGATCGCCTTCGAGCGCCGCTTTGGCGGACGCCAGCGCCGTGAGGCCCCGGGTCAGTTTTTCCCGGTGGCGCGCCCGGGTAATGACCGGCGCCTCGACCGATCCGGCAAGCGCCGCGATCCTTTCGGCAAGCCCGGCTTCGAGGACATCGATCCCCGCGCCGTCCTTCGCGCTGACTATAAAGTCAGCCGATGCGGCCGCTGCCGGGCTCACCAGGTCGCTCTTGTTCACGACCCGGATGCCTTTCGGCGCTGGGTAGGGGAGGGGAGGGGGGGCGGCCGGATCGGAGGCATCGACGAGCTGGATGCAGAGGTCGGCATCGTCCGCCGTCATCCGTGCCCGGCGGATCCCCTCCGCCTCGATCTCGTCATCAGTCTCCCTGAGGCCAGCCGTATCCGCAATCCAGACGACCTGGCCGCCGAGCACTTTCCGGATCTCGATCACGTCGCGGGTGGTACCCGGCCGGGCCGTGACGATAGCCGCCTCGCGTCCGGCAAGCCGGTTGAGGAGGGTCGATTTGCCCGCGTTTGGCGCGCCGATGATAGCGAGCCGGAAGCCGTCGCGGATGCGTTCGCCGATGCCGCCGTCGCCAAGCGCCGCTTCGACCTCGCGCATAAGCACGCTAACTTTTGCGTGGGCGGGCGAGGCGGCATTGGAGGCAACGTCCCCCTCGTCCGGGAAGTCGACCATCACTTCGACAAGGGCGAGAAGACCCATGAGCTCGTCGCGCCACCGGGCATACGTTTCTGACAATCCACCCGACAGCTGGCGAAGGGCCTGACCCTTTTGGGCCAGGGTCTCGGCTTCGATCAGGTCGGCGACACCTTCGGCCTGGGTCAGGTTCAGCTTGCCAGCCTCGAACGCGCGCCGGGTAAACTCGCCGGGCTCGGCAAGCCGGACGTCAGGCAAGGATGTCAGTACCTCTAGCGCATGAGCCACAACGGCGGGTCCGCCATGCAGGAAGAGTTCGAGTGTGTCCTCCCCGGTATAAGAGTTCGGTGCCGGAGCAAAAAGCGCGATGCCCTCGTCAACGAGCCGGCCCTCGCGGTCGATCAGTTTCGTGAGTGAGCCGCGCCGGGCGGGCGGCAAACCACTCGCCAGAAACTGGGCGCCAATCTCACAGACGGCCGGGCCCGAAATCCGCAACACAGCAATTGCGCAGGGCAGGGGCCCCGAGGCGAGCGCACAGATTGTATCCCGAGCGCCCATGCAGCGCCCGCCGTCAGTTCTTCATCGCTTCGAAGAATTCGTCATTGTTCTTGGTCTGGCGCAGCTTGTCGATCAGGAAGTCGATCGCGTCGCTCGTGCCCATCGGGCCCAGGATGCGGCGCAGGATGTAGATCTTCGAGAGCTGGTCCTGCGGCGTGATGAGTTCCTCTTTGCGTGTTCCGGATTTCATGATGTCCAGCGCCGGGAAGGTGCGCTTGTCGGCGATCTTCCGGTCAAGGACGATCTCGGAGTTACCCGTGCCCTTGAACTCCTCAAAGATCACTTCGTCCATCCGGCTGCCCGTATCGATCAGGGCGGTGGCGACAATCGTCAGGGACCCGCCATTCTCAACATTGCGCGCTGCGCCGAAGAAGCGCTTCGGACGCTGGAGGGCGTTGGCGTCCACGCCGCCCGTCAGCACCTTGCCGGAGGAAGGTACGGTTGTGTTGTAGGCGCGGCCGAGGCGCGTGATCGAGTCCAGAAGAATGACCACGTCGCGCTTGTGCTCAACGAGACGCTTGGCTTTCTCGATCACCATCTCGGCGACCTGAACGTGGCGGGTCGCCGGCTCATCGAAGGTCGAAGCAACCACTTCACCCTTCACCGTGCGGCGCATGTCGGTCACCTCTTCCGGGCGCTCGTCGATCAGCAGCACGATCAGGTAGCACTCAGGATGGTTCTCTTCGATCGCGGCAGCGATGTTCTGCATGAGGACGGTTTTGCCGGTCCGGGGAGGGGCAACGATCAGGGCGCGCTGACCTTTGCCGATCGGGGCGACGATATCGATGACGCGGCCGGAGCGGTCCTTCTTGGTCGGATCGCGGCTTTCCATTTTCAGGCGGCGGTCGGGGTAAAGCGGTGTCAGGTTGTCGAAGTGGACCTTCTTGTTGGCCTTGTCCGGATCTTCGAAATTGATCCGGCTCACATCGGTGAGCGCAAAGTAGCGCTCGGGATCCTGTGGGGCGATGATGGGCCCTTCGACGGTGTCGCCCGTGCGGATGTTCGCCTTCTTCAGCACTTCGGGGCTGACATAGATGTCGCCCGGGCCCGGCAGGTAGTTCGATTCCGGCGAGCGCAAGAACCCGAACCCGTCGGTCAGCACTTCCAGAACGCCAAGGCCTGTGATCTCGACTTCACTGTCGGCCAGCTCCTTGAGGATCGCAAACAGCATGTCCTGCGTCCTCATGGACGAGGCATTTTCGACCTCGAGTTCTTCAGCATAGAGCAGCAACTCCTCCGGCGTTTTTGCCTTGAGTTCGCGAAGGGTCACGCTGGTAAGGTTGTCGAGCATCGAGGAAGCCATTCGGAGCGGTCCGGATTTTGGATTTAGCTAAAGGGGGAGCCGGTTAGGGAGAATCTAGGGGCGCCGCAAGGATCGGGCGCACCGGCAGGCACCGTCATCGTCAATTTGGCCTGAAAGGTCAAGCCTGAAAGGCGCGAGCCTCAGAACGGCTTGACGATCACGAGGATCACAACCCCGATCATCAGGATGAACGGCACTTCGTTGAGCATTCGAAGCATCTTGGCCTCAACCGTGCCCGTCACCGCGTCCACCCTCTTGCCGAGGACCGTAAAATAGGCGTGCACGCCGGTGATGGCGAGCACCAGGGCGAGCTTGGCATGCATCCAGCCCTGCTCGAGCAGAGATGGGTTCAGATACAGCATCCAGAGCCCCAGACCCCAGACCAGGATGAGGCTGGGATTTAGGATGATGCGTTTCAGGCGGGCCGAGGCGTCCCGCATCGTCTCGAAAAGCGGTTCACCCGGACGGCTCGCCAATTGGTGGATCTTATAGCGCGGATAGATAAGCAACCCGGCCATCAGGGCCACAACAAACACGAGGTGGGCCGACTTGACCCAGAGATAGATGTCCATACCTTGCCCTCAGCCCGCCAGTTCCTTGACCCGCTCACCCGCCTTCTGGTGTGTGACCACATGCGGGCACCCCGTCCAGCCCGATGGGCAAAGCCTGCCCCCAGCGCAGGACCGGATTTTCTCATTCATGTCCAGCGCGGCCAAGGTTTCCTGGGCCAGTGTATGGATGAAGCCGGGATGTGTACCCAATGCCTCGACACGGGTATAGCTCGCCGCGCCATCGGCTTCGGCGATCAGCCTGTATTCTTCGCCAAGTTCGACCAGCGTCTCGATATGTTCCGAAACGAAGGCGATCGGCGCAATCAGGATATGCTTTTTCGCGTTCGCCGCGCGCTCGACTTCAGCTTCCGTGGCCGGACCAATCCACTTGAGGGGGCCCACGCGCGACTGGTAACAGGGGATCACTTCCCAATGTGCAGGCACCCGGCCGGCGATCATTTCAGCCAGCGTTTCGCACTGCCACTGATAGGGGTCGCCGTCGCGGACAACCTGTTCAGGCAATCCGTGGGCTGACAACAGTAATGTCACCTGTTCCGGCGCTCCGGCCCTCTTGTGCGCTTCAAGGATGCGGTCGACGTGCGCGGAAACGAAGTTTTCCTCGAACGGGAAGCAGCACACTGTTTTTGCCGCGCCGTTGAAGGCTTTCTTCCAGGCCTCCAGCGACGAGCCCGTGGTCGTGGTCGAAAACTGCGGATATAGGGGCAGCAGCACAACGCCGTCCGCGCGCCAGCGTTTCACTTCAGCTGCAGCTTCTTCGGTGAAGGGATGCCAGTACCGCATCGCAATGAAGCATTTGACCTCATCGTCCGGTAGCCGTTTCGCCAGCTCCGCTTCGAGCGCCTTGGCCTGAACCTCAGTTTCGCGCAGCAGCGGCGAGCCCCCGCCAGCATCCATCATCGCATAGTTCTTGATCACTGCCGATGCCCGCGTGCGCGAAATCAGCCGTGCCAGAAACCAGCGCAAGGGCAGGGGGGCCCGGATGATTGCGGGATCCCGGAAGAGGTTCTGCAAAAAGGGCTGCACGGACGCGGGCTTGTCCGGACCGCCGAGGTTAAAGAGGACAACGGCGATTCTGCGGCCCATGGGCAGACTTATCCCTTTCGAATCCGGTTCAGCGCGCGCTCGACATTTGCGATCGGCGTTTCTGGGCGAACCCCGTGCCCAAGATTAAAGATATGGGGCCGACCCCGGTAAGCGTCCAGAATCTGGTCCACACGTGCGTCAAGACGCGCTCCCCCCTCGATCAGCAGCAGCGGATCAAGATGGCCTTGAACGGGGAATCCTTTGGGTAGAGAAGCATTTATGAACGCGGGCAACGCGGCCGTGTCGAGGCCCACGCCCGTCACGCCCGTGGCCTTCACATAGGCCGGCACCATCACGCCCGCGCCGCGCGGGAAGCCAATGATCGGCACCATGACACCCATTTGCCGGAGCCGGGTGACCAGCTTCCTCGTAGGCGCAATGATCACTTCCTCGAAGATATTGTCAGCAAGGCCCTCCGCCCAGCTGTCGAACAGCATCAGGGCGTCAGCGCCCGCCTCGACTTGCCGCGCGAGATAGTGCGCGGTCGCTTCGGTCACGAGATCCATCGCAGCAGCGAGTTCATCCGGCCGTCCATGCGCCCAGCGCCAGGCCATCGACTTGTCGGTCTTGCCCCGGCCTTCGACCGCATAAAGCGTCACCGTCCAGGGCGATCCCGCAAAACCGATCAGCGCACACGAAGAAGGCAGCTGCGCTTTGACACGCGACACCGTCTCGTAGACCGGCGACAGCTTGTCAGCTGCGGCCTGCGGCTGAACCCGTGCGAGATCGGACGCAGAATGAATGACTTCCACCAGCGGGCCCTCGCCCTTCTCAAACGCAACATCGAGGCCCATCGCATCGAGGATGAGAAGAATGTCAGCAAACAGGATCGCGGCGTCCATGCCGTATCGGCGCACAGGCTGGAGCGTTGCCTCTGAGGCGAGGGACGGCGTGTAGCAGAAATCAAGGAAGTCGCGCGCGCGGGAGCGTGTTTCGAGGTATTCCGGAAGGTGGCGACCTGCCTGGCGCATCATCCAGACCGGAGGAGGGGAGACCGCCTTTCCTGCAAGCACGTCCAAGAATTTCTTCCCGCTGGCGCCGGCCATCGCTCTACCCCTTTCAATCCCATTCAAATGAGCCCGTGAGGGCGCTTATACTTATGATGCTGCTGGATTCTTGGAGAGCCCGGTTTATCCGGGCTTGTCCACCAAAATCCACAACTGAGTCACAGCTAGGGGCATTCGGACGCGCCGGAGAATTCCTGACGTTGATCAATGGTTAACGTTAGGTAAACGCGGGCGCCGAGTCACAATGCGGAACAAGCAGGGATCATCGGGGAGTCGGATTCGCAGGCCTGTGGAAACCGTGTGACTCCTTGTGGAGCGGCAGGCAATTCACAGGCGAGTCACAACCCTTGTGCAAAGCCGGAACGCCCGGCAAGAGAAGCACCATGACACGCCCGGTCCGGCCCGCCATCTACTTCAACGTCCACCTCGTCTCGGACTCGACGGGCGAAACGCTGAACGCCGTGCAGCGGGCAGCTTGCGCCCAGTTCGAGAATATCCAGCCGCTCGAGCACAACTACTACCTGGTACGCTCCGAGCGCCAGCTTGAGCGGGTCACCCGGGAAATCGAAGCAGCGCCCGGCGTCGTCTGGTACACCATCTCGGATGCGGGCCTGCGCGGCCGGCTGGAAGCCTTCTGCCGAGAGCGCAGTATTCCGACTTTGCCCGTGCTCGATCCCTCGATCGCCATGCTCAGCCGCCATCTCGGCGTCCCAGCCAACAACCGCGTCGCCGGCCAGCACGCAATGGACGAGGACTATTTCGAGCGGATGGAGGCGATCAACTTCACCCTCGCGCACGATGACGGCCAGAACATGGAAAGCCTGGTTGGCGCCGATGTGATCTTGCTGGGTGTCAGCCGCACGTCGAAAACACCCACCTGCGTCTATCTCGCCAACCGGAAAGTCCGCGCCGGAAATATTCCGCTCGTCCCCGGAGCCCCTTTGCCGGACTTTCTCGAACGTCTCGGTGACAAGGGGCCGCTCGTTGTGGGGCTGAAAATCTCGGCTGAGCGGCTTGTCCAGATACGGCGCCAGCGGCTGATGTCGCTGAACCAGGACGATGCCGGCGACTACGCCGATGAAGAAGCGGTGCGCGAAGAGATCACGCAGGCGAACCGCCTGTTCCAGCGCAACAACTGGAAAACCATTGATGTCTCGCGCCGTTCGGTGGAAGAAACCGCCGCGGCGATCCTCAACCTGCTTTATGAACGCCGGGGCCATGCATGAGCCTTGAAGTCACGCTTGCCTCCGGCAGCGCCAGCCGGCGCGCCCTCCTGGCAGCGGCCGGCGTCACCGCACAAAGCGTTGCGCCGAACGTCGATGAAGCCTCGTTCCGGACGAGCTTGCGCGCCGAAGGTGTCCCGGTTCGCGACCAGGCCATGCAGCTCGCGGAACTGAAAGCGGTGCGCGTATCCTCGGCTCGCGGCGGCCTCGTCATCGGCGGCGACCAGATGCTGGCCCTCGGCAACGAGGCCTTCGACAAACCGGCCGACCTCGCCGAAGCCCGCAGCCATCTCACCCGCCTGTCGGGCAAGAGCCACACGCTCGAGACTGCGATCGTTGTCTGCGAAGAGGGCCGGCCTGTCTGGCGTCATCTCGCGCGCCCGCGCCTGACGATGCGGCACCTGACGCCGGAATTCATCGACGGATATGTAGATCGTTGCGGCCAAAGCCTGCTGTCCACCGTCGGCGCCTACCAGCTGGAAAGCCTCGGGTCGCAGCTCTTTTCCAGCATTGAAGGCGATTACTTCTCGATCCTCGGCCTGCCGCTTCTGCCTCTGCTCGATTACCTCCGCGTCCGGAAGGTCTTACCGCAATGACCCGCCTGCTCGGCGTCATAGGAGACCCGGTCGCGCACTCCCTGTCGCCGTATATCCACAACTATTGGCTGCGTCTCAACAGGATTGATGCGGTCTATGCGGCGCTTGAGGTCAAGACAGGCGAACTCGCCACCGCCCTGACATCGCTCGACGGGCATAAGGCGGCTGGTCTCAATATCACCCTGCCGCACAAGGAAGAAGCGTTGCGCCTGGCGGTCAGTGCGGGTGACACCGCTCGCCGCATCGGCGCAGCCAATACACTTGTTCCTGCGCCCGGCGGTGGCTGGCGCGCCGAGAATACGGATGCTCCGGGCTTCGCTCTGACACTGGATTTCGGGGAAATCGCTGTCGAAGGCCGCGAGGTCTTTCTTCTCGGGGCAGGGGGGTCGGCCCGGGCATTGGCGGATGTATTGACGCGCCGGGGCGCCCGCCTGACCATCTGTAACCGGACGATCGCGCGCGCTGAGGCCCTGGCCCTCGACCTTGCCCCCTCAGCGCGAATCCTTCCACTGGGTAGCGGCCTGCGCGAAGCGGCCCGGGCGGGCGTGATCATCAATACGCTCAGTATCGGCCACAGCGGCGGCGCATTCGAACTCCCGAAATCCGCAGGCGGCATCTTCTACGACATAAGTTACGGCAAAGGCGCGGCGGCCGCGCTCACCGAAGCCCGCCGCCAGGGCTGGCGCGCGCTCGACGGGCTCGGCATGCTGGTCGCGCAGGCGTCACTAAGTTTTGAGCACTGGTTCGGCACACGTCCGGATCTCGCTGCGGCGCACGCACGCGCACGTAAGCTTCTGGAGGCGGTCCAATGATTGTCCTTGGACTGACCGGTTCCATCGGGATGGGGAAATCCGCAACGGCGACCCTCTTCCGGGAAGACGGTGTCGCGGTCTATGACGCGGACGCTGCCGTGCACGCCCTCTACGCCGAGGGCGGCGCCGCCGTGGCGCCGATCGAGGCGGCCTTTCCGGGCGTTACCGCAAATGGCGCCGTCGACAGGACCGTGCTGCGCACCCACGTGCTCGACAATCCCGAGGCGATGAAGCGGCTGGAGCGCATCGTTCATCCACTTGCGGGCGCCGCGCAGGCCGAGTTCCGTCAGCAGTCTCACGCGGACGGCGCCCGCTTCTGCGTGCTGGACATACCCCTCCTGTTTGAAACGGGCGGCAATGCGCATTGCGATTTCACCCTGGTGGTGTCGGCCTCGCCCGCCGTTCAGCGGGCCCGCGTCCTCGCGCGGCCCGGCATGACGCCCGAAGCGTTCGAAGCGATCCTCGCCCGCCAGATGCCGGACGCCGAAAAACGCGCCCGCGCCGACTTTATTCTCTCAACTGCTCACGGTTTTGACTTTGCGCGCGACCAGGTTCGCAGCGTCACCGCCCTGATGCACCGCCTTGCTGAAGGAGCTCGCGCATGACCCCCCGGATCCGCGAGATTGCCTTCGATACCGAGACAACCGGTCTCGACCCCGCCCAGGGCGAGCGCATCATCGAGATCGGCGCCGTCGAACTCATCAACTATATCCCGACCGGGCGAACCTTCCGCCGGCGGATCAACCCGGGCAAGCCGGTCTCCGAAGCGACCATCCGCATCACCGGCATCACCGACGCTGACCTGAAGGACGCGCCGCCTTTCGAACATCCGGATATCGTGGACGCCTTCCTCAGCTTCCTTGGCGACGCAACGCTCGTCGCCCACAACGCGTCGTTCGACCGGGGCTTCCTCAATGCGGAGCTGTCCCGGTGCGCCCGCCCGCCCATCCCGCAGGAGCGCTGGATCGATACCGTGGCAATGGCCCGCAAGCGTTTCCCCGGCGCGCCCGCCAGCCTCGATGCGCTGTGCAAACGGTTCGACATCTCACTGGAAAGCCGCACCCTCCACGGCGCGCTGCTCGACAGCCAACTGCTCGCGAGCGTCTATCTCGAACTGCGCGGCGGCCGCGCCCGCGCGTTCAGCTTTGATGGTGACAGCGGCGCAGAGGGCAGCGAGGCGCGCCCGCCCGCCTTGCAGCGTCCGAAACCCATTGTGCGGCCTGTCACGCCCGCAGAACTGGCGGCACACGCCGCCTTCATCGAGACGTTCGGCGATGGTGCCCTCTGGAAATCGGTGAATTAGCTGCCCGCTTCGGCGCCGGCGGCCCGTTCGGCCGCCTTGCGATACTGCGCCTGGTAGAGCTGCACGAAATCGACCGGATCGATCAGCAGGGGCGGGAAGCCGCCTTCGCGGGTAATCTCGGCAATGATGCGCCGCGCGAACGGAAACAGCAGCCGGGGGCATTCGATCAGCAGCATCGGCTCGATCTGTTTTTCGGTCACGTTCTGCAGTTGGAACAGGCCAGCATAGTCCAGTTCTGTGATGAACAAGGTCGTCTCGCCCGAAACCGCCCGCGCTGACAGCTTCAACGACACCTCGAACATCCCGTTGCCGTCAACGTGCGGGGCGGCGCCCACATCAATGCCCAGATCGATGTTCGGCTGGGTCTGGGCCGGGGCGTAGCCCGGATTCTCGAATGAAAGATCTTTCACATACTGCCCGAGCACCCTCAAAGAAGCCGGGGAAGGCGCCCCGCCGTCAGGGCCGGGGTTTGCGGGCGCGCTGGTATCTGTCATAATCAGTCCTCTGCTTTCAAGGTCCGGTCGGGCGGGTCCCTCCCGGCGCCGCTATCATGCGCCCCTTGGCCGCGCAACGCAAAGGCTGGCAGGGACGTCTTGCCTGCACTATCTACGTCCAACACCTTTGGATTGATTAAGGACCCCGCGCTCAAAATGTCGAACCCCGTAATCGAAGTCCTCATCCTGGCTGGCGTGGCACTGTTCGTGCTCTGGCGGCTTTATGTGGCGCTCGGCAAGGGCGGCGATGAGCGTCCGATGCAGCGTCCGTCTCCGGCGCCGGAGCAGCGCAAGAGCGCGCCCGAACCGTCCGTCCCGCAGGCCCGGCGGGCCGAACCAGAGCGCCCCTCGTTCACAGGCCCGGCGGCGGGCGGTCTCGAAGATATCTATAATGTCGACCAATCCTTCACTGCCGAAGACTTCATGCGCGGCGCCAAGGCCGCCTACACAATGATCGTCGGCGCCTATGCCCGCGGCGACCGCGCCGCACTGCGTCCGCTGCTCGATGATGATGTCTATCAGGCCTGGGACGCGGCCATCACCGAACGCGACGCCTCGGGCGAGCGTGCGTTCGAACTCCTCCGCATCAAGCGCGCGGAAATCGACCGTGCCGAACTCGAAGGCAGTCTCGCCCGGATTAGCGTGCGCTACGATGCCGAGCTTGGCGACGGCGAGACCACGCGCACGGCCCGGGAAATCTGGACCTTCAAACGCGTCGTCACGGCGGATGACCCGAACTGGCTGCTCGACGACGTTGAAGTCGCAGGCTGACGGGCTTTCGCCTGTCAGGCGCGGCATGAGCATATTGTAAGCGTGACAGGCGAATGGCTTTCGCGGCATAAACCCGTGATGTACCCCGCACGATACGTTCTTCTCACTCTCGTCATGCTCGCTGGTTGCCAGTCGGCGCCGCCGCCAGCAGGGCCAACCGCCCCGCTGCCCGCGGAGCCGGCCCTGCCATCATCGCCGGCCACCCCCGCGCCCGGCCCGCGCCCCGCCACTTATTCTGAGCTGCCGGGCTGGAGCACAGCGGCTCTGATCGCGCCCGTCGAAGCCTTCCGGCGAACCTGCGACCGCTTTACCCGCCGCGCCTGGGACGCGCCCCTGTCGCTCAGCGTGCCGTGGGCCGGATCGGCGGGAGACTGGGAACCGGGCTGCGCGGCCCTGATCGCCGCACCAGACGAAGCCGCCGCCCGGGCGATCTTCGAAACCGAGTTCGTGCCCATTGAGATCATCGACAAGGACGGCAAACAGAAGTTCACCGGCTATTTCGAGCCGATGTACGAAGCGCGCCGGTCGCCCGAGGCGCCCTTCACTGAGCCGGTCTTTGCGCTGCCGCCGGATTTCGTCGCAAACGGCGACGCGCCGCTGCAGCGTCTCGCAGATGGTTCAACCCGTCCCTATCCCCCCCGCGCCGACATCACCGCGCGCGGCGGGCCGGCGATTGCCTATGCTCACCCATCGGATGTCTTCTTCCTGCAGGTGCAGGGCTCCGGCCGCCTCACCTTCCCGGATGGCAAGACCCTTCGCGCGGGCTACGCCGCGCATAACGGCCAGCCCTTCAAGTCGGTCGTCAACTGGCTGATCGAAACCGGCCGCATCACGCGCGGCGCTGCCTCCATGCAAGGCATCCGCGCCTGGATGGACCAGGCCAGCGCCGCCGAAGTGCGCGAAGCGATGAATACCAATCCGCGCTTCGTCTTCTTCCAGTCCCTCCCGGAAGGCGATCCCGCGCTAGGCCCGGTCGGCGCGCACAACACACCGCTCACCGCGATGGGGTCTATGGCGGTGGACCCGGCTTTCCATGCCCTCGGCGTGCCGATGTTCGTGCAGACCAACGCGCCGAGCCTTGGCGGCGATTGGTCAGGCCTTCTGGTCGCGCAGGATACCGGCGGCGCCATCAAGGGTCCGGTGCGGGGTGACATCTATTTCGGCACCGGTTTCGAGGCCGGCAACCGCGCTGGAACGATGAACGCGCCGGGCCGGCTCTGGGTTCTGTTGCCGCGTGCGGTCGCGGCGCGGATGTTTGCGGCCGGTCTCGTGGCCGCATTGCCCGTCACGGACCAGCCCGGCTGATGAAACGCCGCAGCCTGTCGCCGGAAGAAGCCCTCGCTTGGGCGCGGGTCGCGGCGACGGTGAGGCCGATTGGTCCGCGTACCGCCGATCTCGATGCTTTTTCCGAAGCGCTCGGCGAAGGCGGGCAGGATCTTGACCCGCCCGCGCCGACCCCGGCTGCCCGCCCCAAACTGCCGCCAGCGCCCAAAACACCCGGCTTGCCTGCCGAGCGGAGCGGCGAGAAGAAAGTCCGGCGCGGCAAGCTGACGATCGCCGCCAGTTTCGACCTACATGGCCATACCCAGGCCAGCGCGGCCCGCGCGCTTCCTGCGTTCCTGGAAAATCAGCAGGCGGACGGTGTGCGCTGCGTTCTCGTCATCACCGGCAAGGGCAAGGAAGGGCAGGGCGTCCTGCGCCGAAACTTCCTGCTCTGGCTGGAATCGCCCGGCGCCCGGCGCCTCGTGTCAGGTTACGCCGAATCCCATCCCCGGCATGGCGGGGCGGGCGCCTTCTATGTGTTCCTCAGGCGGGCGGACTGACCACCCGCCTGCAAGATCACTCAAAGTCGCGGAACACGTCGTCGGCGGAGATGTTCTTCTTGTACGTCTCAGCCGGCTCCGGAACGAAGGGCGCCGGCGTGTCCTGCGCGGGCGCAAGCCCCGGTCCTTCGGACCGCGCTGCTTTTTCGGCGTCCATCTTGCGGCGCTTGTCGGCGGCCTTGGCGATCACCTCGTCGAGCTCGATCTGGCTGCACAGGCCCAGTGTCACCGGGTCCACCGGCTTGATGTTGGTCGCGTTCCAGTGGGACTTGTCGCGCACGTTGTTGATCGTCGCCTTGGTCGTGCCGATCAGCTTGATCACCTGCGCGTCGGTGACTTCCGGATGGTTACGGATGAACCAGGCCACAGCGTCCGGCTTGTCGGCGCGCCGGATCACCGGCGTATAGCGGCTGCCCTTGCGCTTCGGTTGCGGGATATGGTCGATGCGCGATTGTTCGACTTTCAGTTCATACGCGCCGTCTTCCTCGCCGCGGGCGATTTCCTCGCGCGAAAGGATGCCGCCGGCAATCGGGTCCACGCCGCGCATGTTCTCGGCGACGTCGCCGTCCGCGATGCCCTTTACCTCGAGATGGTGAAGCCCGCAGAATTTCGCGATCTGGGCGAAGGTCAGCGTCGTGTTGTCGAGCAGCCAGACCGCGGTGGCGCGGGGCATCAGAACGTCGGACATGGAAATCTCCTCAAAATGGGTAGCGCCTGAAATGCAGCCGCCCGGCACTGGGGGTGCCGGGCGGATGGGGTCCAGGGCAACTGGGAACCTTGGGGGGCGCTATACGCCAGAAGCCGCCGTCTGGAAAGGCCCGCTATTCTCTGGGGGAAATCACGCCTGGAGCATAACTGTAACCGCCACAAAACCTGTTCTCGGTTGCCGGCCAAGAGTCGTCGCCGAACATGGCCACACTGAGGTAGTCCTTGTCCGGGCCCCCGTATTGAGCCGTGAGGGCGACGTATCGGTCCGTCATGCACGGAGAATCGCCTGGGATGTCTTCACCCTCGCTGGACTTGATCACCTCAAAGACGAACACCACGGTGCCCGGGTCTTCGGTCACCTCGTTCAGGTAATCCTCCATGCCGATGGGTCTCATCATAATTTCGGACCAGTCGAGCGTGCCGATCGCATTGACACCGCCATCAACGACGACACGCAGGTCATAGGTCAGCCCGTTTTCGCCTTGCATGCGGATAGGGTGGGTCGGCGAGTCCCAACCTTCGGGCATGGGCAGCAAGGAAAAGCTGACGTTGCCGGTGAGCCCGCGCGCCGTGTTTGAAGCGGGCTCGAAAGTTGTCGTCTCGCCGTTGATGCCGAGCGGCGGCGGATAGGTCATCACCTCGTAGTGGCAGCAGTACATCCCTTGCTCGGTCTAGGGCCTTCCGAGGTCCGCTTCGGATTCCTCTTCCTCGATCAAGTCTTCCGGCGCTTCAGCCTCAGGCTCCGGGGTCGCCGTCTCGGCAACGACCGCCCCGCTCGCCGGCGCCGCTGGCGTGCAGGCGGCGATCAAGCCCAGCGCCAGCAGCGCGCCCATCAGTGTTCCCGTTCGCATAATTCGCTGTGTCCCCCGATCGCCAGCTCTATCCAGACCTTCGCCCGGTCAGGGCCGCAGCAGGATTTTCCCTGAATGCCCGCCTTGCGCCATCCGGGCAAGAGCCGCCTCCGCTTCGCCCAGCGCAAACGTTCCGTCCAGTACCGGACGAATGCGCCCCGAGATCACATGCGGCCAGAAATCGCGCTCCACCGCGTCCCGGATGCGCCGCTTCTCGGGTATGGGCCGTGCGCGCAGCGTGGTTGCCATGAGCGACAGGCGCTTCATCAGCACGGGTCCGAAGTTCACGTTCGCCGCGAAGCCATTCTGGTAGGCGATGTTGATGATCCGCCCGTCGAGTTTCGCCGCCGTGATGTTCTTCTGGATGTAGTCGCCGCCCACCATATCGAGCGTCACATCCGCCCCGCCCTCGGATTTCACCACTTCGTCGAAGGCTTCAGTGCGGTAATTGATGGCGCGCGCCGCGCCCAGTTCGCGGGCGAGCGCGCACTTCTCGTCCGATCCCGCCGTCCCGAAAATCTTCGGCGCGCCCCACACCTTTGCCATCTGCAGCGCCATCACGCCGATGCCGCTCGTCGCGCCGTGGCAGAGGAAAGTCTCGCCCGGCTTCAACCCCGCGCGGTCGAACACGTTCGCCCACACTGTGAACAGGGCTTCCGGAAAACAGCAGGCCAGCGTCAGGTCGAAGCCGTCCGGCACCGCCAGCACGGAGCCTTCATCTGCGCACACATGGCTCGCATAGCCCCCGCCCGCCAGCAGCGCCGCCACCTGGTCGCCCACTTTGAACCGGGAGGCGCCGGCCCCCACCGCCGAAACGACGCCCGACACTTCAAGGCCGAGGATCGGGGAGGCCCCCGGCGGCGGCGGATAGGCGCCCGCCTTCTGCGCGAGGTCGGCGCGGTTGAGACCTGCCGCCGCCACTTCGATCTGCACTTCGCCGGGTCCCGGCTCAGTGCGCGGCATTTCGGTCAGCACCAGCGGCTCGCCGGCAGGGGCAAAGGCGGCTGTCATCGTGGCGGTCATGGGTTCGCCTCCGTCAGGGGTTGGGCACACGGGATTCGGAGTCGCTTCTAGCCCGCCTTTCTGCTTTTCTGAAAGCTCCGGAAGAGGAGACGCGCATGGCGGTCCGGGATGAAGAACCGATCCGCATCAAGCGCCCCCAGGCGCTGGACCAGATGTCGGTCGCCGAGCTTGAACACCACATCACCTGGCTGAGATCCGAGATCGCCGCCTGCGAAACGGAAATCGAGCGCAAGATCGCCCAGAAGCGGGCGGCAGATTCATTGTTTGGGGGTGGCAGTTAAGTCTCGCGAAAGGGCTGGTCGTTAAGATTCGCTGTTCGGACGCAGAAAGCAGAGTGGACCCATGGCAGAGCGTGAACCGGTTGACCCTTCGGGTTCGCTAGAATCCTTCACCGGCGGCAAGCTGTTCGACACGATGTTTACGCGCGGCATGGCGCTGGTCGAGGAGACCGCCGCCTATCTGGACGGCCCCGGCCGCGACCAGGCCAAGACGCTGCCGCGAGATGCCAGCCTCACCTATTCGGCCTCGAGCATGGAACTGACGACGCGCCTGATGCAGGCGGCGTCCTGGCTCGTGATGCAGAAGGCCGTGCGCGACGGCGAGATGCGCGGCGAGGAGGCCTATTCCCGCAAGTACCGCATCCGCCGGGACGAGCCGCCGCCGGATCCGGCCGCCCAGAAGGACCGCGGCCTGCCGCCGCGCTTCCTCGAACTCGTCGGGCGCGCCGAGGCGCTTTACGAACAGATCTGCCGTCTCGACGAAGCGCTCTACCGCGCCACTTCCGCCAAGCCGCAGCCGAACCCCGTCTCCGACCAGATGGCCCAGCTCCAGAAGGCCGCCGAAACCGGCCTCTTCGATCCGCTGAAAGTCTGGCGCCGGAAGACGTAGGCGCGCGCGAAGCCTCGTTCACGCTCTACCTGTCTGCCATCCGGGCGAGCGCCGGGACCCAGACTTTCTCCCCATTGCGACGGCTATATCCGGACCCCGGCTTTCGCCGGGCTGACACCGATCTTGAGGGCAAGCGGAGTAAGGCTAAAACGCCCCATACGTCCGCAGGAACGCGGCCGACTGGTCAGCGCAGAATCCTTCCTTCACCGGCGCGCGCATGATCGTCAGCCTGTGGAAGATCGGCCCCAGCAGCTGCTCGATCACATCATCCAGTTCGAAATCACGGCGGATCACGCGCTTGGCGGCAAGTTCCGCAAGGATCATGCGCAACGGTTGCCGGATATCCTTGCCGACCCAGGCGCGCCAGGCCTCGCCGGCTTCCTTGTCATCAGCTGCGGCCAGGAGCGCAACGCGCAGTACGGCGTGGCCCTGGCCGGTCCGGGCGGCGGCTTCCAGCGGAATGATCAGCGCCGTGATGCGCTCCTGCGGGTCGCGCCCGCCCTCGGGTGCATCCGGTATCAGCGCAAGGGCCGCATCCACGCACATTGCGCCGATCGAGGGCCACCAGCGATAGATCGTCTCTTTCGAGGCGCTAGCGCGCTTGGCGACCGAATCCACGCTGAAGCCGCGCCAGCCATTCTCGGCCATTTCCTCGCGCGCCGCCTCAAGGATCGCAGACTTCGACACCTCGCTGCGTGTTGGACCCTTGCGCGACTTGGCCGGCACCGGCAGGGACGGGAAACTTTGCGGGTCGCTGGTCGTGTCCATGATCAAACTCCTTCCCGCGTCTCAGCTATAACCGGAATCGGCGCTGTCGCGATACTGACCGTTCCGTTCTAACTGGCATTGGTTTCGAAATTGCTTGCAGCGCAGTCAGAATTGCGTATCCCGCCACAGGAATTGCTGCAGGAGCCAGGATGAAGACGGTGGATGATCTGATCGCCGGCTACAGGCGGTTCCGGGCTGGCGTTTACGCTGAGCAGGCCCAGCTCTACAGGGAGCTGGGCGAGGGGCAGGACCCGGATGTTATGCTGATCGCCTGCGCCGACAGCCGCGCCGAGCCGTCAGACATCTTCAACGCTGCGCCCGGCCAGATGTTTGTCGTGCGCAATGTCGCCAACCTCGTACCCCCCTACAAGCCGGACGGCGGTCTGCACGGCGTCTCCGCGGGGCTCGAATTTGCGGTGAATGTACTGAAGGTCCGCCACATCGTCGTCATGGGTCACGGCGGTTGCGGCGGCGTCACCGCCTCGCTGACTGAGTCCAAAAGCGCGCTGATCGGCGAATTCGTCGCCCCCTGGGTCAAACTCCTCGACGCTGCCCGCGCCCGTGTCATGGACAGCGGCTCGCTCAACCCGCAATTTGCTCTCGAACTGGAGGGCATCGAGACGTCCCTCGAAAACCTGATGAGCTTTCCCTGGGTCGCTGAGGCCGTTGCCGCCGGCAAGCTGGAGCTTCATGGCGCCTGGTTCGCCATAAAGCACGGCGAATTGCACTGGCGAAACCCGGCCTCCCGCCGTTTCGAGATCGTCGCGCCTTAGCCTTTTGCGCCGCGCTCGACGGCCGAACGGATCAACTCGCGCGCCTTGTCGACGCCGTACCAGCCTTCGACCTTGGTCCACTTGCCGGTTTCAAGGTCTTTGTAGTGCTCGAAGAAGTGCTGGATCTTGTCGATCAGGATCTGCGGCAGGTCGTGATAGGTGGCGATCTTGTCGTAGTAGGCGGTTGTCTTCGGGTGCGGCACAGCGAGGATTTTCTCGTCCTGGCCCTTGTCATCCGACATCAGCAGCACGCCGACCGGGCGCACGCGCAGCACGCAGCCCGGCACCAGCGGACGGTTGCCCACTACCATCACATCCACGGGATCCCCGTCGAGGCTCAGCGTGTGCGGCACGAACCCATAATTACAGGGATAGCGCATCTCGGTGTACAGGAACCGGTCCACGAACATTGCGCCGGATTCCTTGTCGATCTCGTACTTGATCGCGTCCCCGCCCAGCGGCACCTCGACCAGCACGTTGATGTCGTCCGGCGGATTGTTCCCGGTCTTGATCTTGGAAAGGTCCATCGTGCGCGTCCTTTGGTGGGGAGGGGGATTTACCCCGCCCCGATGCAGCGCCGCCGCGCGGGCGTCAAGGGTTAGGGCCGCCCGAGAAGGTTAACGCCGCCGCGCCGCGTAATTGAAACTCACCGAAATCCGCGCCGCTTCGCCCGTACCCGCAACAACTTCGTGGCGCAGCCAGCTCTCCCACATGAGGCACGTGCCCTGCCTGGGTGTCACATAAACAAACCGCCGGGCTGTCTCTGGCGCATCATCCAGCAATTGCGGCGCCGCCATCATGTGTCCGAGGCGCGGGTCCTCGAACTTGATCCGCCCGGCCCCCTCCGGCACGCAGACATAATAAGTGCCTGAAATGACCGACCCTGGATGGATATGTCCGGAATGGTGCCCGCCTTCGCCGAGCACGTTCACCCAGATCGCATCAAGCTCCAGCGCCAGGCCGTCCATGTCCCAGTGCAACGCCGCCGCAAACTCTGCCGCCGCCTTATCGAGACAGGTCTTCAGTTCGGCAAATTCCGGAAACCGCTGGGGCAGGTCGTCCAGCGAGGCATAGGACGTGTAGCCCGGATACCCCTCGCGTTCGCACCAGTCATTGCCCGCCGTATCCTCGTCGGACAAAACCCAGGCGCAGTGTTCCAGTGCGGCGCGCAGGGACTCCTCCGCCAGCGCCAGTTCTTCAATCGTCGTCGCAAACAGGTGTCGCATCACCCCGCGCTACAGTGTCTTGGCCAGCGCCTCAAGCTGCGCTGCCGCTTCGCTCCAGCCGTTATGGAAGCGCGCGGCCTCGTGTTCTTTCATCGCCTCCGAGCTCCGGTGCCGCGCCCGCCAGATGCAATGGGTGCGGTCTTGCCCGGCCTGCGCAAACAGCGTCCCCGCCCCAATGTACGCCCGCTCGCACGCCGCCCACCGGGCCCGGAAGGCGTTCGCCGAGACAATCTTCCGCATCCGCCCGGTCTCCAGAAACACTCCGGCATTCGGGAAGTCCCTCCCGTTCGCCCTCAAAACCGGCCGCCGCAACGCCCTCAGACGCTCCCGCAAAGCTCCACAAGTTGTCCCGCCTGGAACCGCGCGCCCAGACGGTGTTCCTCATCCCAGGCCGCCGCATAGACGAGTTCCGTCGTCACCTGGCCGCCCATTTTCACGATGGCGGCGGACTCTAACGACACATGCCCCCACACCTCGCCGGGCGTCGCAATCACCGGCACGTCCGTGCCCGCCTCGGCATAAGGCGAGTAATGATCGAACAGCGCGGCCTCGATCGCGGGCTGCCAGTCCTCGAACGAGCGGGCAATCTCACGCGCCGCGTCCAGCGCAGCGGTACCGGGCTCGCGCAGCGATCCGAACACAAGCAAGGGCACGTCTGGCCGCCCGCCGAGTTCCACTTTCCCGCGCCAGACGCCGCCGGAGCGTTTCAGCGGCCCGAGGACTTGATCTTCAAAGACTGCCGATCCGAACAATCCCGCCATGAACCTCTCCGTGGGCTGAGCCGCCTGACGGCGAGTGTGCCCCGCTTCGCGCCGGTTGGCCAGTTCGCGGGTCCCAGCCCTTGCCTATAGCTGGCACCAATCGGGCTTGGCAGCGCGGCTCTCTGATCTCAAACGACAAAACTACTTTGCGAAGAGAGCATTCAGGTAGGCGGCAAGCCTTACCCCGCCCTGCGACAGCCTCAGGCGCAGGGTCTCGCGGTGGTCGTACACGTAGCCAAACGACAGCTCGCATTCGGCCGGATAGACCGTGTCGCGGATGGCTGCACTCTCGGCCGACCAGACGCGCGGGTCGGTACTGCTCCAGGCATCTCGGTTCGTTTCGGTGATCGTTGGCAACAACCAGGCCGTCCATTCGGTGAAGGACAGCTGCTCCTGGTCAATCAGGCCGCTATCCCAGATGGCGTGAAGATTTGTCGTGTCGCCAAAGAAACTGCAGGTCACGTCGTTGCCGCCTCGGTCAGTGCCGTTGCCGACATGAAGCGGCTGATGCAGGTCCCCGATAATGTGATTGATAAACCTTAGGGCAAGCTGGCGCTCCTGGAGCGTTGCGCCAGGGTCCTTGAGGGTTGCCTTGAACCGCTCCAGGGCAAAGATCGCATCGCCTTCAGGTGGATGACCAACCTCGTCATAGGTCTTGCCTTGTGGCACCGTGATGTAGTGGTACGGGCCTGCTTCTTTCGCCCAGAAGGGATCCGGGCTTGAGCGCATGAGGTCCGGCCAGGTGCTTGCTTCGGCAAGGCCTTCGGGGCCGAGAATGGCCTCAACGGATTTTCGTGCGTCTTCGGTCAGGTAGTTATTTGCAATTTCACCTACGACACGGTGCCCTGTCTTGCCCCATGCAAACGCAGGCAGCGACGTGAACGCGGTGACGACCAGCAGAACGACCAAGCGGACCATGTGAGTTTCCTTTTGAAGCTTGGTGCCACGTATAGATTGCGGTTTTATGGCTCATTGATCCCAGCGGGTTTGTTCATCTGACAGGTCAAGGCAGGGTCTCCCGAGCCATTAAGTTCTGCGGGTCATCTACCGTTCAGACGATCTTAGCTTGACCCCGTTGGTCGGCGAAAAGGTCAATCTGTTTGCGCCTGCGCTGACGCGAACCGTGATTTCGACACATCCGGCTGGCAGGGCCTTTGGGTTGCGCAGGGAAAGGGTTGGACGAATGCACAGGTTGCCGGACTTGGGCCAGGCCGGCTCCAATCGCCAGCACCTCCGACCAGCAGGCTCAATCCGGCCGCTTCTTTCGACCGGGTTACCGCCGCCAGGCGGGAGATCGCCGATAACGGTCATCTGCGGCTTTAGGGCGAAAAGCTGTTTTGTCGGCATCAAGCCGGCGCTTTGAGGTGCGCAACATGGCTTTAAGTTTTGCGAAGATCTGAGGCTAAGGCAACCTTCACACCGATATCTCCCGGCTGACACTGTCGGGCGTAAACACAGTGTTCTTTTCGAGCGCCGAGTAATCCAGAACCGACAGATCGCACACACGTCTTGGCGTATAATGACGTTCTCGAAAGTATTCGATCAACTCACCCTGAGTGGCGCTGAAGCGGCCTTCACGCGGGTCTATTTCGCAAAGTATGGACGGCCTGTGCTGGTCGATAGTCTTTACCGCACCTCTCAGCACGGCAAGTTCACCGCCTTCGACGTCTATCTTGATAAAGGAAAGGTGCCCGACGTCGATTTCAGCCACAACGCAGTCGAGCGTTGTCAGCGCCACGAGTTCTTTTTTGATTTCGAAGCGCGCTGCGAGATCACGATCATCACCAATATGGGCGAGACCAATTCCAACATTCCCCTTGGACTTTATGGGAACGGTCAGCTCCGTGAGCCCTTGTCTGTCACCCAATGCAACCGGTACAACGAGAATTCCCGACGAACGCTTGAAAAAGCCAGCCATCGTCATGACCGAACGAGGCATGGACTGCGGTTCGATGGCGATAACCAGCCCGCCAGATGAAAGCTCCGAGAGACGTCTCGCAAAGTCGCCGACGTTCGCGCCAACATCTATAGTTGTAGACCCCCCAGGGATCAGCGATCGAAGCATGCCAAGTTCAGCTTGACCGTCATTCATTACAGCTTTGGAGCGAAGAAAGGTTGCCTTGAATAGCTTTTCCAGCGCCGTCTTCCGTCGGCTGAGGAGGAACGCATCCTGACGAGTTATCATTATTTGCGGCCTTAGCGTAAGGCCTCGGTCTGACCCTTAGCGGAAAACGCTATTGGAAATCGCAGCGGACATCAACCAGGCACTGCCGCCGGCCTTCAGCCCTGTTCAAGAACGGTCGCTCGCAAGCTCGCGCTCATCCGGCAGTTTTGGGCCAAGTCTGCTCCGATGCTCATCGCCCGCCAGCGGCAGATTCACTCCGGTCCGGTCATCGGGCTTCCGGACGACCCGGCAGGCGATCGCCGATTGCCGTCATCCGTAGTGATCGCTGCACAGGCTTTGCGAGGCCCCTACGCTGGGCCAGATGACCTGATCATTCGTGGGTGGGCCTGCTCTTGCCGGAGATTGGCTTCGCAGCTGGCCTGGCTGCTGCTGTCAGGGTTCCTGCTGGAACAATAACAGGCTTTCTTCTGCGCTGATCTCGATATCGAATTGCGTAGCGAGGAGCCTCTGGAGCCCGGCCCCGTCGCTGATCGTGCGCCGTTGCTCGCCGGTCGGTGTGATGACCCAGTACTCGCGGTTGCGCAGCGAGCGTATTTCGCCATCGAGGATCCGGGACGCTACGAGGTTGTTCACAAACACAGCCGCCGGATGTCGGTGGGAGTAGAAGTGACCGAGTTCGCAATCAGCCTGCCCGTAGCTGGCAAGCTCGAAACGGTAGAGCGAGAAGAACGCACCGTCTTTCAGCGTCTGCAGGTGGAACTCACCGGCTCGGGGCTCGGCCACGCGAAACACGCGCCCCCCCCGTGCCACTGATGCCTGGGACAGCCCCACCGGCAAGTCCGGACCCAATGGCCCGAAGCCGACATCCACCAGATACCGTTCTGCGTCGAGATGGACCAGCGTGATCCGGTGTGTCAGGCCGGGTTGAATGTCACGGTTATAAATCACGCGGGCAAGATAGAGCGTGACTTCGAAGCCCAGCGCTTCGAGCATCTCGTATAACAATCCGTTGTGCTCGAAGCAGTATCCGCCGCGGCGGCGTACCACGATGCGATCGTGCAACGAGGCGACGTCCAGCGGCAGTGCGTCACCCAGTCGTGGTCCTACGCTGCAAAAGGCCAGTCGTGCAACGTGACGCTGGACGATCTCGCGCAGGAAGGCGAAATCTGCGCGCTGTGGTTTCAGATCCAGCGCCTCCAGGTACTGGTCGAGTATCTCTTTGGAACCTATGGCGATCGCTACTTCGGGGGCGCGGGGGATAGAAATCTGACACTCCCTATTTGGCCGTACGCGACGGTATCGCCGGCGCAAAAAGCGGTCAATGACGCGGTCTTTGACCGGCTCGGTGCGCATCGGGGCTGGTCTGAGCCTCAGCAGTCCCTCCTTCAAAGCGGTGCTTCCTGCGTTTCGGCCAGTCCCTGACCTTTGGCCAGCGCGGAAGCCCTGAAGGCAAACCACGGGTCAAAGGCTTGTCGCCGGGGCGGCGCCCCGACGGCGTCCCAGCCCAAAAGAGAAAACCGTCCACACCTTTGTGTGGACGGTTTCTGGACGGGTCATCAAGACAGCTGAGGGTCAGGGCGTCGTGGCTTCCGGCTTGCGGAATTTCAGCGTCATTCGGTCGCTTTCGCCGATAGCCTTGTACGTCTCAGGATCGAAGCCCTCGACTGTCTTGCCGTCCCGGCCCGTGGCCGCGAGGTTCGGGGGCAGGGTCCAGACACCAAAGGGGTGGTCCGCCGTGTCGGCCAGGTTCGCGTTGACTTCGCTCGATCCCGCAAATTCGAAACCGGCGGCGATCGCCAGCGTCTTCACATAGTCCTCGTGCACATAGCCGCTGCTCGCGGTCGGGTCCTGCGTCTGGGCAGACGGCAGGCGGTGTTCCTCCACACCGAGGATGCCGCCGGGTTTCAGCGCGGCGTAGGCGTCCGCGAAGAATTTCTCGGTATAGCCGCCCGACATCCAGTTGTGCACATTGCGGAAGGTCAGCACCGCGTCCGCGGTCCCGGGCGCCGTTAGCGGACCGGAGGCGGCCGAGAAGGCCGAGTGTTCAATCGTGCCGAATTTCGGGTCGGCATAGGTCGCCTTGAACTCGGCGATCCGCGTCTCGGTGCGCGCGCGCCGCTCGGCGTCCTCGATCGAGGCGGCGTCGAAGCCGGCCGCGACCAGCGTGCCGCCGCCGTCGGCGAGCCAGGGCGCGAGGATGTTCGTGTACCAGCCGCCGCCGGGCCACACCTCGACGACCTTCATGTCAGAGGTCAGGCCGAAGAAGGTCAGCGTCTCGACCGGATGGCGCCAGACGTCGCGGGCCTTTTCCTCGGCGCTGCGCAGGTCAGAGGCGACCGCTTGGTTCAGCGTCATCGCTGGCTTTTCCTCCACCACGGGCGCGGCCGCTTCAACCGAAGCTGGGGCCGGTGTCTTGGCCGGCGTACAGGCAGCCAGCGCCAGGGCCGAGGCGGCCACGAGTAGCAGTGATCTCATCTTCAGGTCTCCGTTAAGGGGGGCTCTTGATACAGGTCATACGCTACCCACATAGCGATTGTCACGGTGCCGCAAGCGGGCCGTGGCCGCAGGCGGGCCGACAGTGCCGGGCAACCGGGCTGAGCTTACGGACCCACTGCGATCTTCAAACCGGGTGGTTTTCACCGCCCACAGTTGCTTTGAAAGAAAGGACTGTTATCCCATGAGCACAATTGACCTCACCCCCCTCTATCGCACGATGGTCGGCTTCGACCGCCTCGCCGGCATGATCGATCAGGCCTCCCGCCTCGACGGCACGCAGGGTTATCCGCCCTATAACATTGAGCGCGTTGATGAGAACGCCTTCGCGATCGAGATCGCGGTCGCCGGTTTCACCGAGGCTGAACTCGATATCGAAACCAAGGAAGGCCTGCTGACGGTTGCCGGCAAGAAAAGCGAAAACGAAGATGCGGCGGGCCGCAATTTCCTGCACCGCGGAATTGCCCAGCGCAGCTTCATCCGCCGCTTCCAGCTCGCCGATCACGTTCTCGTGACCGGCGCGGGCCTTGAGCACGGCGTCCTGCGGATCGACCTTATCCGCGAAATCCCGGAAGAGAAAAAAGCCCGCAAGATCGAGATCGGCCAGTCTGCCGTTTCGGACCAGCCCCGACTGATCGGCAATAAGAAGGTCTCCGACGCGGCCTGATCAACGCGTCATTCTCCGTTCACTGACGAGCCCCCGCAGCCCTTCGCTTGGGGGGTTTTTGTCTTAGCGAAGGAACGCGCTCGCCCCGGCTGCATCGAGGAACGCGGTCAGCTCGGCGTCGTCGGTGAGCGAAGCAAGGCCCGACTTCACCGCCGCAAAGGCCCGCGCGGCGTAGGATTGTGTCGCCTGATCGAAGGCGCCGTCATCAAGCGTGACCGAGAAGCGCTTCTTGCCCTGCGCCGCGCTCGCCGCGTTCGCGAAGGCCCAGGGCAAGTAGGTGCGCGAAACTTCGGTTTCGAATACCGCCAGCAACGTCGGCGACAGCGCGGCGAATTCTGCAAACGGGCCGGAGGCTTTCGGATCATCCATGAACCCGCACCAGGCAACCACGAACGGCGCGCGTTCCTTCAGCCAGGCGGCCGGTGTCGGATCGGTCAGCATTTGCTGGAACTGCCCGGCAATGGAAAAGTCCGCCGCGCTCGGGCGGCCGCCGAAGATGAAGAGTTGGTTCTGAAGGTGCGCGTTCAACCGGAGGGCAAAGCGCTTGTAGGAATTCTCGAGCGCAGCGGCGTTGCCCGGCTCCGCCCCGACAAGGGGCAGGCGGGCCAGCATGCGCGCTGCGATCTGCTTGGACGGGGCCTTGTAAGTGCGCGGGCGCTTGCCGTCATTCAGCTGGATCAGCACACGCAAGGCTGCCGCGTCACGGTCCGGCTGCTGGCCCCAGCGCTGATGGAACATGCACTTGTTCAGCCACTCGTCGCCATAGTCTTCAAGGATCACCGCGACGGCAGCGGCGGCGGGTGCATCGGGCCGGGCCGGGGGTTCGGGATGCGTGCGCTCGAGCGCGGCGAGGATCAGCGTCGAATCCTGGGCCGGCGGCTGCGCCGGACTGATGAGCAGCGGCACGGTCGGGGTTGCCGCGCTCTTGCGGAACTCTGCCTCATTTCTGGCCGAGCGCGCGATCCACTCGAAGTCGATCCCCTTGTAACGCAAGGCCGACCTCACCTTGAGCGAGTAGGGAGACGTCTCTGCCCCGAAGAGGCGATATTCGGCCATCAGATCACCGGTCCTGTGTTCGCGCCTGTCTAGGCAGTTCGGACAGCACTGCCAAGCGGAGTTTGCCCGTGCGCGCGGTCCCCGCTAATCGCAGGCGCAACGGGCAAAGCCCGCAAAGAGATAGCGGGCAGGAGACGTTGCTACGCGTGATGCGTGTGATGGCGGGCGCAGACGAGGGCGGCGCCGGGAACATCATGCTGGAATCCGTGTTGGCGCTCTCCGGAGCGGGCTTTGCCCAGCCTGTGGTGACGCGGCCCGGAAACACGTTCCGCTCCGGCACGTTCAGCGCGGCGGGAATTGGCGTCGATACCGCGAGCTTCAACACAACCTGGCCGTTCCCGGCCCGACCGGTGTTTGCGGACGCGATCAGTACGTTCAAACCGGACGTGATCGAACCCTGGATGGGCCGCGCGGGCCAGTTTGCCCCGGCCGGGCACCGCGCGCGGTCCGTCGGAGTGTAGGGCGGCTATTACAAGCTCGCCGGTTCCGGAACTGCGGGTGGCATGTTGGCCTGACGATTGATCTGCTGCGGCATATCCGTGAGCAGGGCTTCAGCGAGGGGCGAAGCGGCATTATTCATACGTATGCGGATTTTCAGGGCGCCGAGCCCGTAGCGTTCGAAAGCCTGTCGACGCCGGAGGGTATCGCGGTCGCGCTGGCGCCTGCATGCAAAAGAGGGGGTTGATACGCTGCTTGATGCGACAGCCCGGTTGCCGGACCTGCATGTCCGGATCGCGGGGGAGGGGCCGCTTGAGGCGGACCGGAAACCGCACGCGTCTCGGCTGGGTCTCGGTTTCCGCGTCAGGATCCTCAGTTGGCGCAATGTCCGCGCGCTGCTGGCGGCATGTGCTATCGTGGCCTTTCCGTCCCGATACGAACCGTTCGGGACGGAGAGCGTCGATGCCCGGGCCGCCGGGCGGCTGCTTATCGCCGCCGGCGCAGTGGGTCCGGCCACTTGATTTCCCGGCCGCGCTCCCATACCGACAAGAGGGCCGAACACAGCCTGGATCAGCATGAACTCGCACAACTTCCTCGCCTATGCCGACACACTTTTCACGCCATCGGAGAGTTTCATCGTTCGCGGTTACCGCGCGTTCGATGCTCTGACGCCGGTCTATGCGGGGCATGATGTTCGCGGGCCCGGGCCCGCCGGCGCGAACCTGCTCGCGCTCGGCGCATTGCACGGGCTGACGGGCGAGGCGGGTTTCAAGCAGTTCGGGATCGTGTCGGCACGCCTGAAGAATGCACTCGCGCGCTCCAAGCCGGTGGCGATCCATGCCAGTTTTGGAAAGTCCGGCGCCTATGCCTTGCCGATTGCTCGCCAACTCGGCTTGCCGCTGGTGGTTACCTATTATGGCGGCGACGCGACGAAGCACAGTAATACGCGTGATGGCCTGCTGCGGGTTTACAACCGGCGGCGGGAAGCGCTCTGGCGCGAGGCAGCGCTGATCCTTCCGTGTTCGGACTTTCTCCAGCGCGAGCTGGCCGCGAAGGGTTGTCCGGAAAACAAGATGATCGTGCATCACAATACCGCCGATCCCGAGCAGTTTCAGCCTGGTGTGAAACAGAAGATCATCCTGTTTGCTGGTCGGTGGACATCCAAGAAGGGGATCGACACGCTGATCGGAGCGCTGGCGCGGCTGGGCCCGGCGCTGGCGGGCTGGCGCGTTCGCCTGCTTGGCGACGGCGAACTGAGGGCGCCTTTGGTCGCCGAACTCAGGGCGGCAGGCGTTGTCGCCGAATTGCCGGGATGGATTGCGGCGGACGAGATGCCGCGCCATCTTGCCGAGGCGATGATTGTCTGTGTTCCGTCGAAGCGCGCGCCATCGGGTGACGCCGAAGGCCTGCCGCTCGTCTGTATCGAAGCTATGCTGTCCGGATGCGCGCTGGCGGCGACACGGCACGCGGGCATTCCGGAATGTGTTCGCGACGACGAGACAGGCTACCTCGTTGAGGAGAACGATGCCGAAGCGCTGGCAGACAGGATCGGAAGGCTTATAGCCGACCCGGAAGCAACGCTTGAGATGGGCCGAAAGGGCCGCGCCCTGGCGCTGGCGGAGTTCAATCTCGCTCGCCAGTCACGCAAACTGCAGGATCATTTGCTGCGCGTGGCGCGTGAGGCCGGGACGCTGCCAAAGAACCAGGCATAGAGGCGCGCCGCGCGGGCCTCGCCCCGGCCGGTCTCGACGCGCACGCCGGCCTCGCGCAGCACCGCTATACCGTCACGCGCGGTCGGGTGCGGGTCTTCAATCGCAATGACGACGCGCGCTATGCCGGCGCTGACCAGCCCGCTCGAGCAGGACGCCATGCCGCTGGAGCGTTCGCGGCAGGGCTCGAGTGTGACATAGGCCGTTCCGCCCCGTGCGCCCGCGCCGGCTTCCTGAAGCGCGGTTTCTTCTGCGTGCGGACGCCCGCCCTTGCCGGTGACGCCTTCGCCGATGATGTGCCCGTGCGCGTCCGTGATCACGCAGCCGACGGACGGGTTCTTGCCCGTCAGTCCATGGTTCAGGCCTGCGAGCGCCAGCGCCCGGCCCATCAGGCGGCGGTCGCGGCGCCGGGACGGGGCGGCGCTCAAGGGAGCGCGGGCAGCGGTTTGGCGCGCGCGGCGTCGAGGTAGCGCACCGAAGCCGGCTTTAGTGTCTTGTCGAGTTCAATGAGCAGCGGATTGCCCGTCGGGATCTCGATCTCGGTGATCGTCTCGTCGGGCACGTTGAAGAGGTGTTTCACCAGAGCGCGCAGGGAGTTTCCATGGGCCGCGATCAGCACATCGTCACCGTTCGCGAGCACCGGCGCGATCCGGTCCTGCCAATAGGGGAGCACGCGTTCCAGAGTCGTCTTCAGGCTTTCCGTGTCCGGAATATCCAGGCCGCGATAGCGCGGGTCGCTCGCCAGGTCGAATTCCGAGCCGGGCTCCAGCGGCGGCGGCGGAATGTCATAGCTGCGGCGCCAGATGTGTACCTGTTCCTCGCCGTGCTTGGCGGCGGTCTCGGCCTTGTCGAGGCCCGTCAGGCCGCCATAGTGACGCTCATTCAGGCGCCAGTGTTTCTCGACCGGAATCCAGACGCGCTTCATTTCCGTCAGCGCCAGCCAGAGCGTGCGGATCGCGCGGGTCTGGACGCTGGTGAACGCAAAGCGGAAATCCGCGCCGGTTTCGCTGAGCAGCTGGCCGGAGGCACGCGCTTCGGCTTCGCCCTGCGCGGTCAGGTCGGCGTCCCACCAGCCCGTGAAACGGTTTTCGAGGTTCCAGGCGGATTGCCCGTGGCGGATGAGAGCGAGCTTGGTCATGCAGGTCCTGAAGGTAAAGGCGGGAAACTCGCCGGGTTATGTGCCGCAAATCCTTGTGATTTCAAGCATCCATCACGCGGATGAGTTCAGCGAGGGCGAGGACGACATGGTAACCGGTGGAGGCCGGCATGTCCTTGGCGAGGACGCTGCCATCGACGGCGAAATGGTCGATCCAGCCGCCGTCCTCGGTGAGGAACTCGTCCATCAGCACATCGAAACTGCGGCAGGCGGCGCCAGCATGTCGGGCCTCGCCGCGCTGCTCGTACATCGCGAGGTGGGCTTTGAGCGCTTCGGTTTGCGGCCAGGTGCGCCGGGAGGGATCATGCGGCGCGCCGGTGCGGGTGACTTCCTGGCAGGCGCGACCCGCTTCATCCAGCGCGGACAGGCCGAACGCATAGAGGCGCGCTGCGGCCTCGGGCAGGGGCTTCCGGGCGAGGCGTGACCAGGTGTGCAGAAGCCAGACCCATTCGAACTGATGACCGGGCTCCACGAGGGTTGCGGTCTCGCCGTCCGGCTCGGACCAGTCGGCCTTGAAGCGTTCGCCCAGCAGGCCGCCGGGGCCGGCGGTGAACTTCGTCTCGAACAGGGAAACCATCTCCGACGCGCGGGCGAGGTGGCCGCCCTCGCGGTCTGCACGGTGCAGGGACAGGCAGGCTTCGAGCAGGTGCATATGCGGGTTCTGAAGCCGCGTGGCCGGGGCCGGCAGCGCTTCGGCGTAACCGCCATGCACCGCGTCGCGCGCCAGCCGGTCCAGAGCGCCGAGAATCTGTTGCGCTGCGGCGATCGGCACCGCCGGGGAGAGCGGCCCGCGCGCAGCTTCGGCCAGGGCGAACAGCACGAAGGCCGTGTCATAGAGATCGGCGGAAGCGTCGGCGAGCGTGCCGCGCCTGGCGTCCAGCACGCGCCCCGGAAGACCGGACGGCGCAAGCGCGCGGCTTGTCAGGATCGACACGCCGGACTGCACAAGCCGGGCGACACTGTCGCGCTTCCACCCCATCCGCCAGGCTTCAGTGAAGACGTAGGTCTGGCGGGCCTGGACGCGTACGCGGGTCGTCTCGCGTGCCAGATCGTCATGACTGAGCGAAAGGACTTCGGGGAACAGGCCGGCGGATGTCAGGCCATGTTCGGCCCAGAGCGGGAAACAGCTTTCAGTCAGCCACAGCCGGGCTTCCTTGGCACGGCGGCGAAGCGCGTTCGTCGACATTCGGTTGCCCCCTCCGTGCAGCAGCTCTTCGGCGCAAATGGCTCGCCAATCGGCGTGCGACCCTGCTAACAGGAGCATCCGGGCTTGGCCAGCCGGGCCGTTTCGGAGGACCTGCCAGACATGCGCGACCGCTTATTCTTTCCCCTGGCGGGCCTTCTCGCGATCATGATGGTGTTTCTGGCCCTGCAGCCGGGGATCAACCGCCTGCCGAGCGGCGCTGTGGCGGGTGACGGCCTCAACTATGACCGGATCGTCATCGACGGGCGCTACCTCAACAAGATCATTGCCGGCGGCGAGGCGCGTACGCGGCTGTTGCGCACAAGGGATAACGGCTACGTGCTGCAAGTGGAGGCGGATGCGGACGCGCTCGTAGATGCGCCTGAACTCGGGCCGCATTTCCGGCTTGCGCCCGATCTGGAAGTGCAGTTCTCCGGCCGGAAGATCCGCGCCACCATTCGCGTGCGCCCGGCGGGCGACCAGGGCGCAATGGAGGTGAAGGCCAATTATTCGGCCGGGCGCGCCGGGGAGTCCGGCTGGAAGGTTTTCGCCCTGCAGCCCGGTTTCACCGATTTGAGTTTCGAGTATGACGTACCCCTGAAGGGCGCCGAACCGGGCGTCGACTATTTTGCGATCCGGCCGGTTGTGCCGGAGAAGCGCCGCGGGATCCTGATCGAACGGGTCACGCTTGAACGGCTTCCCTGAACCGCTAGGTTCCGGAATGGCCAAACACAATCCTGCCAGGAGTATCCATGCGCCTCATACTTGCTTCGCTCAGCGCTCTTGCGCTGGCCGCCTGCGCCAACGTGCCCAACCCGGAGACTGATGTGACGTCCAACATGGCTACCCCGACTGCGACTTTCGATGCCGAATCCCATCTGTGGCTGGAAGAGGTCGAGGGGGTTGGGGCGCTCGCATGGGTGACGGCGCAGAACACGCGAACGCTGGCCGAACTCGAGGCCGATCCGCGCTATGCCGGTTTTGAGAAGGCGGCGCTTGATGTGCTGAATTCCAGTGAGCGGATCCCTTACGGCACGGTGCGCGCCGGCCTCGTCTACAATTTCTGGCAGGATGATGTGAATGTTCGCGGTCTCTGGCGCCGCACGACGCTGGCGAGCTATGGTGGCGATACGCCGGTCTGGGAGACCATTCTCGACTTCGACAAGCTGGCCGCCGATGAAGGCAAGAACTGGGTGTACAAGGGCGCCGACTGTTTCCGTCCGAAAGCCGGCGGCAAGTACAGCTGCCTCGTGTCGCTGTCGGATGGCGGCAAGGATGCGGTGGTCAACCGCGAGTTCGATCTCGAGACGAAGACGTTCGTGGACGGCGGATTTGTCACGCCGGAAGCCAAGCAGGGCCTCGCCTGGGCAGGGCGCGACACGGTGCTGGTGGCCACCAACTGGGGCGAGGGCACGCTGACGGAGTCGGGTTATCCCTTCGTCGTCAAGCGCTGGACGCGCGGCGCGCCGCTGGAGAGCGCCGCCGAACTCATCCGCGGCAAGCCAACCGATGTCGGCGTCTGGCCGATGACAATGGAACTGGAGGATGGCCGCATCCTCGAAGGCGCCGTGCAGTCCGAGACCTTCTTTACACAGAATTATTTCTGGTTCCCGGAGGGCGAGACGGCGCCGGTGCAGTGGCCGATCCCGCCGATGGTGTCCGTCAACGGCATTTACAAAGGGCAGTTCCTCTTCTCGCTTCAGCAGGACTGGGCGCCGCAAGGGCAGGATGCCTTCATGGCCGGCGACCTCGTCGCCTTCGAGCTTGAAGCCTTCCTCAAGACGCGCAAACTGCCGAAGGTCGGCCTCGTCTTCCGCCCGGCCGCGACCCAGGCCGTGGACGGCGTGGCGGTCGCCAAGGGCGCGGCACTGCTCGCGATCAGCGACAATGTCACCGGCAAGGTGCTCCGCCTCGAGCCATCCGCAGGCGGGTGGACAACCAAGCCCGTTGAGTTGCCCGGCGCAGGCCAGGTCGGCATTGCCTTCGCGAACGAGGACGAGACGGCCGTGTTCCTCAACTACGAGGACTTCCTAACGCCCTCGTCGCTGCTCAGCTATGACATCGCGACCGGCGCCGTAACGCCGCTGAAGAGCCTGCCGGCGAAGTTCGATACGGCGGGCCTCAAGGTCGAGCAGTTCTTTGCGACATCGAAGGACGCAACGAAAGTACCTTATTTCATCGTGCACCGCGAAGACATCAGGCTGGACGGCAAGACGCCGACGCTGCTCTATGGTTATGGCGGTTTCCAGGTCTCGATGAACCCGGCCTATAGCGCCGTGATGGGGCGCAACTGGCTGGAGCAGGGCGGGGCCTATGTGCTCGCCAATATCCGGGGCGGCGGCGAGTTCGGGCCGAACTGGCACCAGGCAGGTCTGAAGACCAATCGCCAGCGCATCTATGATGACTTCATCGCCGTCGCGGAAGACCTGATCGGGAAGAAGATCACGTCGCCCGAACATCTCGGCATCCAGGGCGGCTCCAATGGCGGCCTGCTGATGGGCGTGATGCTGAACCAGCGGCCGGACCTGTGGAACGCGGTTGTCGTGCAGGTGCCGCTGCTCGACATGCTGCGCTACCACCTGCTGCTTGCGGGCGCATCCTGGGTCGGCGAGTACGGCTCGCCCGACGTTCCGGAAGAGCGCGCCTTCCTCGAGAAAATCTCGCCCTACCAGAACTTCGACGCGTCCCGGCCGTATCCGACCCCCTTCTTCGTGACCTCGACGAAGGATGACCGGGTGCATCCGGGCCATGCCCGCAAGATGGCGAAGCGGTTCGAGGAAGCGGGCCTGGCGTTCTATTACTTCGAGAACATCGATGGCGGCCACGCTGCCGCCGCGGATCAGACCGCCCGCGCCAGACGATCGGCGCTGGAGTTCGCATATCTGGCACGCCAGCTGTTTCCGGAGGCGAAGGAATAGGGGCCGGGGCTCGGTCATGAGGCGTCTTTTGGCCGAGGCTGTGTAAAAACGCGCTGACTTCTCGTGCGTGGTGATCTGTCGCCGGCAGCGAGTTCTGATCAGGCGATTGCCCTGATGAGCGGGCCAGTTCCGAAGATGGCGATCATCCTCTTGAGGTTATAGGCCAGCACCTGAA
>CAMEDD010000022.1 GCA_945913285.1 Candidatus Sulfopaludibacter sp. SbA3 | reverse complement strand
AACGTGAAAATGGATGTCGAGCTGATCAACCCGGTCGCCATGGACAAGGGCCTGCGCTTCGCCATCCGCGAAGGCGGCCGCACCGTCGGCGCCGGCGTCGTCTCCGAGATCAAGAAGTAAGACACCCTGTCCATAAACCGTCCCGTCCGCCCGGACGGTTTACAGGCAGCAGACTAACCCGAAGGCCGCCCCGAAACGGGCGGCCTTTTTGTTACCGGCGCAAGTCTTTTCAGGCCCGGTCTTGCGGCCCGGCGGCAGATGAGGCAAACCCGCGCTGGCCTGAAGGGGTATAGCTCAGTTGGTAGAGTGGCGGTCTCCAAAACCGCAGGCCGTGGGTTCGAGTCCCTCTGCCCCTGCCAGGCCCAATGTCCGCATCTTGTGCTGGATCCGGTCCGGTGCCTACAAAGCCCGCTGATGCAATCCGGGCCGGAGACGCCACCTTGACCAGCGTTCGCAAGTCACCCGCCCATAACGGCCAGGCCTCGCAGCCCTGGTGGCGCGGCGCCGTGGTTTACCAGATTTACCCCCGCTCCTATCTCGACACCAACGGCGACGGCGTCGGCGACCTGCCGGGCATCACGCGCAAGCTCGGCTATATCGCCGGCCTCGGCGTCGATGCGATCTGGATTTCGCCCTTCTTCCGCTCCCCGATGCGGGATTTCGGATATGATGTGTCCGACTATTGCGACGTCGATCCGGTCTTCGGCACGCTTGAGGATTTCGATGCCTTGCTCGCGGAGGCCCACCGGCTCGGCCTGAAGGTCATCATCGACCAGGTCTATGCGCACACCTCCGATGACCATGACTGGTTTGCGCAAAGCCGGGCATCACGGGATAATCCGTATTCGGACTGGTATGTCTGGCGCGATCCCAAGCCTGACGGCGCGCCGCCCAACAACTGGCAATCGGTCTTCGGCGGCCCGGCCTGGACCTGGGACGCCAGGCGCCAGCAATACTACATGCACAATTTCCTCGCGAGCCAGCCGCAACTGAACGCGCATAGCCCGGCCGTGCAGGAAGCGCTGCTCGCCGCTGCAAAGTTCTGGCTCGACAAAGGCGTCGACGGGTTCCGTCTCGACGCGATCAACTTTGCCATGTTCGACCCGGAGTTTCGTGACAATCCGGCCTGGCCGGCCGGGACGCGCACGATCACACGCCCGTTTGACCTGCAGCGCCACATTCACAACCAGTCACACCCGGACATTCCGGTGTTCATGGAGCGGGTTCGGGCGCTGGCGGATACGTACGGCGCCGTGTTCACGGTCGCCGAAGTGCCGGGGCCGGATCCACTGCCCGAGATGCGCGCCTTCACCGAAGGCGAAAAGCGGCTGAGCTCGGCCTACAGTTTCGATTTCCTGTATGCGCAAAGCCTGTCCCCGCGCCGGGTCAAGGCGTCGCAGATGAACTGGGCCGGACCGGTCAGTGAAGGCTGGCCGTCCTGGGCTTTCTCCAATCACGACGCCCCGCGCTGCATCAGCCGCTGGAGCCCGCCGGGCGCGGATCTGTCAGCCTATGCGAAGCTGACCAATGCGCTGCTGCTCTGCCTGCGCGGCAATCCGATCCTGTATCAGGGGGAGGAACTGGGGCTTGCGCAGGCCGAAGTGGCGTTCGAAGACCTGCAGGATCCGGAAGCGATCGCCAACTGGCCGCGCACCCTCGGGCGAGACGGCGCGCGTACGCCGATGCCCTGGACGAACGACAGCCCGTTTGCCGGATTTTCGGAGCACAAACCCTGGCTGCCGGTCGGGCAGGGGCATGCAGACCGGGCCGTTGCTGTGCAGGAACAGGACCGCGCGTCGGTGCTCAATTTCACCCGTGCGATGATGAGCGTGCGCAGCCAGTCCCGCGCGCTGCAAACGGGGGATGTGTCGTTCCCGGAGGTGACGCCGCCCCTCCTCGCCATCCGCCGCGAACTGAACGCAGAGGTGGTGACCTGCCTCTTCAATCTGGGAACAGAGACCGTGCCGGTGCCCGCCGGCCTCGTCAGCGGGCATCACGGACTTCTGGCATCCGGCGTTCCGGGTGACTTGCCACCGCAATTGCCGGCCAACGCTGTCTGGATCGGGCGTCGCTAGGCGAGCCCGCAGGATTCGCGCACGATCAGTTCGGTCGGCAGGCGTTCGGAACGCGGCGGCTTGCCCTCGCCGGCCGAGAGCAGTTTCGAGATCATCAGGCGGCCGGCCTTTTCCATATCCTGCGAAATGGTGGTCAGCGCGGGAGAGGCGTAGGCCGCCAGCTGGATGTTGTCATAACCGACCACCGCAACATCCTGGGGCACGGCGCGGCCCGATTTCAACAGGCTGCGGATGGCGCCGAGGGCGATCAGGTCTCCGGCCGCAAAGATGCCGTCGAACGCAACCTCCCGGCTGGTCAGGCTGTCGACGGCGGCTTCCGCGTAGCTGATCTCGAACTGGGCGGGCACGATCAGGTCCGGATCGACGGTCAGGCCCAGGCGGCGATGCGCGTTGACGTATCCTTCATAGCGCTGCTGGACTTCCCAGGCGGCCGTGTCGCCAAGGAATGCGATCCGCCGGCGGCCCTGATTGAGAAGATGGGAGGTCGCCCGCGCGCCGCCGCGTATATTGTCGGAGCCGACCGAGCAGTATTTCTGGCCTGGCAACTCGGCGCCCCAGACGATGAACCGGCTTTCGGTTTCGGCCAGAGCGTTGAGCCGCTCATGCAACAGGCTCTGGCCGAGGAAGATCACGCCTTCGGCCCGGTTGGTTGTCATCAGGTTGGCAAGGTCGTCGACGTTTTCGGGCGCGAGATGGGAGATCAGCAGGTCGCAGCTGATGGCCCGGGCCGCTTCGGCGATGCCGCCGATTAGTTCCTGGAAAAAGGGATCGGATACGCGCGTCTGGCGCCCCTGCGGCGTCGGGATCACGACCGCTATTGTCGCGGCGGCGCCCGACAGCATAGCCGGCATCGACGGGCGGAAATTGTAGCTCTGCTCGCGCGCAATCTTCCAGACCCGGCGCTTGGTCTCGTCGTTGACCGCGGGGCTGTTGTTGAGCGCGCGCGAGACGGTCGCGATCGAGACACCCGCAATAGTGGCAAGATCTTCAAGCCGTGTTCGGCTGGACATGTCGCGCAAACTCCCCCACCCGTAATGTCTGCGTTGCCCGGCCCCGCGCGCCGAACACCTGCGGCCGAGTATAACTTGCCGAACGAATTAAAAAACGGATTTGCGCAGATTGAATCGTTTTAAGCCGTGCCAGGATAGTTCAGTAATTCAGGTCACTCGCCCGTCTGCCTGTGACGTCCGGGCCGGCCTGACCGAAATCGGAGTTTGACATGGCCAAGTTCGTACCGGTTGAGCCCTTTGACATCGTGATCTTTGGCGGGACGGGCGACCTCTCGCGCCGCAAGCTGCTCCCGGCGCTCTACCACCGCTGGCTCGATGGCCAGATCCCGCCCAGCAGTGTGATCATCGGGACGGCGCGCTCGGCCATGGAGGCTGGCGCTTACCGCGCGCTTGCCCGCACGGCCTGCCAGGCCGCCTCCGGCAAAAACTGGGACGCGGCCGAGTGGACGCGCTTCGAGAAGATCCTGCATTACGCGGCCATCGATGCGACCGATCCCGGCGCCGACTGGCCCGCGCTCAAGGGCTTGCTCACACCCGGGGAGCAGCGCCCCCGCGTGTTCTACCTCGCCACATCGCCGCATATCTACGTGGACATCTGCCGAGCGATCGGCCGGGCAGGGCTTGCGAGCGATCAGGCACGGGTTGTGTTGGAAAAGCCGATCGGCACGGACCTGGGGTCGGCCCGCGCCATCAACGACGGCGTGGGCGAGGTTTTCTCCGAGCAGCAGGTTTTCCGCATCGATCACTATCTGGGCAAGGAGACCGTGCAGAACCTGATGGTGCTGCGCTTTGCCAACATGTTGTTCGAGCCACTCTGGTCACACAATTACATTGATCATGTTCAGATCACGGTCGCCGAGGATCTCGGGCTCGAAGGCCGGGCCGACTATTATGACCGGTCGGGCGCCTTGCGGGATATGGTGCAGAACCATCTGCTCCAGCTGCTCTGCCTGACGGCGATGGAGCCGCCCAACGACTTGCGCGATGACGATATCCGCACAGAGAAGATCAAGGTGCTGAACGCGCTCGGATTCATCTCCCCGGCCCAGGTCAGGCAAACCGTACGCGGACAATATACCGCCGGCCTTCACGGCGGCCTGCCCGTCAGGGGATACCTGGAAGAGCTGTCATCAGCGACGGTCAGCGAGACTGAAACCTTCGTTGCGATCAAGGCCGAAGTGAAGAACTGGCGCTGGGCCGGGGTGCCGTTCTACCTGCGCACCGGCAAACGGATGTCGGGGCGCCACTCTGATATCGTGATCCAGTTCAAGCCGGCGCCGCACAATATCTTCGGGCAGGGGGTGGAGAGCGTGAACCGGCTCGTTATCCGTCTGCAGCCGGATGAAGCCGTGAGGCTGTTTGTGCAGATCAAGGAGCCTGGACCTGGCGGCCTGCGGGTCAAGTCGCTGCCGCTCAACCTCTCTTATGCCGCAAGTTTCACGCTCCGCTATCCGGATGCCTATGAGCGGCTTTTGATGGATATCGTGCGCGGAAACCTTTCGCTGTTCATGCGGCGCGACGAGGTCGAGGCGGCGTGGCGCTGGGTGGACGGTCTGATCGAGGCCTGGGAGGTGAGCCGGTACCGGCCGGAGCCTTATCCGGCGGGCACGGACGGTCCGCTATCGGCCGCGATGCTGATGGACCGCGACGGGCGCAGCTGGTGGAAAGAGAGCCAGGCGTGACGGCGCTGCAACTGACCGAATTTGCAACACGGGAAGCGGCGTCGCAGCAGGCGGCTGAGATCGTCGCCGGCGCGCTGGGCGGGGACATCATGTCCACCGGGCGGGCTGTCCTGATGGTGTCCGGCGGCTCAACACCAACGGCGATGTTCGAGGCGCTGTCGGCGTATGACCTCGCCTGGCACAAGGTCACGGTGGGGCTGGTGGATGAGCGTTGGGTGGCGCCGGAGCATCCGGCGTCGAATGAAGGGCTTGTGCGCAGGCACCTGCTGAAACACCGCGCGGGCGCTGCCGGGCTGATCCCGCTGAAGACATCTGATGACGATCCCTGGCAGGCCCGGCAGGACCGCGACAGCGCCTATGCCCCGCATTGCGGGGCGCTCAGTATGCTGGTTCTCGGCATGGGCGCGGATGGCCATACGGCCAGCTGGTTTCCGGGCGATCCGGACCTTGCTGAGGTCGCGGGCGCATCGAACCCGGGCTGCGTCGCCGGCGTCCATGCGCCTCTGGCGGCAATCCCGCAGCGCATGACCCTCACGGGTTCGGCCGTGTTCAGGGCCCGGCGCGCGCTCATGCTCGCTTTCGGCGACGACAAGCGCGATGTGTTGCAGGCGGCCGTGACGGCCGATCCGCTGACTTACCCGGTCCGCTATGCCATGGATGGCCTTCGCGACAGGCTTTCGATCTACTGGGCGGCGTGATGGCTGGACAACTGAACGGCGTTATTCAATCGGTAACGGCGCGGATCGAGGCGCGGTCAAAGGACCCGCGCGCGGCGTATCTTGAGATGATCCGGTCCCGGCGGCCTGCCGCCTTCGCGCGGACCCGGCTTAGCGAAGGCAATCTCGCGCATGCCTCGGCAGGATGCGCTGTGACCGAGAAGAGCCAGATCCTCGGCGGCGGTTGGCCTGTGATCGGGATCATCACCGCCTATAACGACATGTTGTCGGCCCATGCGCCGTTCGAGACCTATCCCAGGCTGATCCGCGAAGCCGCCCGCGAGGTTCACGCGGTGGCACAGGTGGCGGGCGGTGTGCCGGCGATGTGCGACGGCATCACGCAAGGCCAGGAGGGGATGGAGCTCTCCCTGTTCTCGCGCGACGTCATCGCCATGGCGTCCGCGATCGGGCTTTCGCATGACGTGTTTGATGCTGTCCTGCATCTGGGTGTGTGTGACAAGATCGTGCCGGGGCTCCTGATAGCCGCGCTCCGGTTCGGCTGGTTGCCGTCGATTTTCGTGCCCGCCGGGCCGATGCCCTCGGGATTGTCCAACCCGGAGAAGGTCCGGATACGGCAATTGTTTGCGGAAGGCAAAGTCGGACGCAGCGCGCTGCTCAAGGCTGAGGCGGAGAGCTATCACAGCCAGGGAACGTGCACCTTTTACGGGACGGCAAACTCCAACCAGATGCTGATGGAAGTGATGGGTCTGCACTTGCCGGGGGCCGCGTTTCCCAATCCTGGCACCCCGCTGCGGGATGCACTGACCCGGGCGGCGGCGCACCGGGCCGCAGCGATCACGGCGCAGGGGGTATCGTATCTTCCGGCCGGTGAGCTGATTGATGCGCGCGCCATTGTGAACGGCATTGTCGGATTGATGGCGACGGGCGGATCGACCAATCACGCGCTGCATATTCCGGCGATCGCTGCGGCGGCCGGGCTGGTTGTGACGCTTGAGGATTTTGCCGAGATTTCGGGCGTCACGCCGCTGCTGGCGAAGATTTATCCGAACGGGCCGGCGGACGTGAACCATTTCCATGCTGCGGGGGGCATGAGTTTCCTGATCGCTCAGTTGTTGCAGGGCGGACTGCTGCATGCGGATGCGCAAGGCGTGATGGGGCCGATATCCGGATACGGGCAAGAGCCGGTCTTGGCCGATGGTCAGCTCGTCTGGCGGCCGGCGCCGATACAGAGCGCCGACATGGAGGTGCTTCGGCCGATCGATGATCCGTTCTCGCAGGAGGGCGGTCTGCGATTGATGACCGGACCGCTCGGCGAAGGCGTCAGCAAGGTGTCGGCGGTAAAACCTGCACACAGGATCGTCGAGGCGCCGGCGCTGGTTTTTGACTCGCAGGAAGCTCTGAAAGACGCATTCGAGAGCGGCCGCCTCGACCGGGACTTTGTGGCCGTGGTGCGGTTCCAGGGCGCGGCCGCGAACGGGATGCCTGAGCTGCACGGGCTGACCCCGGTCCTGGGCGTGCTGCAGGACCGCGGCCACAAGGTGGCGCTGGTGACGGACGGGCGCATGTCCGGGGCGAGCGGCAAGATCCCGTCTGCCATTCATATGAGCCCTGAGGCGGCGCAGGGTGGGCCGATTGCGCGGGTACGCGACGGCGATCTGATCCGGCTCGACGCAGAGGCCGGCCGGCTCGAGATCCGGGTCGATCCGGCCGAGTTCAATGCGCGCGTACCGGCAGAGTTCCGGCCGGACCGGGCTCCGGCAGGTCTCGGGCGGGAGCTGTTTGACCTGTTCCGCATGAATGTGAGCAGCGCGGCGTCCGGAGCCAGTCCGTTCAACTTTCTCGGCCTGCGCAGCTGACATGACGCCGTCGCTGCTCGTCGCCGATATCGGGGGCACGAATGCCCGCTTTGCCACCGCGGCGCGCCGCGAGGGGCGGATCTGCATCGAAAACTACACCGTGCTTGCCGGCGGTGACTTCCGGACGTTTGACGACGCCCTCCGGCACTTTCTCGATCTCAGCGGCGTGAAGCCCGGTCTTGCGGGCATTGCGGCCGCCGGTCCGGTGCTGGGCGGGGCTGTGCACCTGACCAACCGGAACTGGAGCGTGTCCGAGGCGGCCTTGCGCGATACGTTCGGGTTCTCGGGCGTGACGCTGTTCAATGATTTCGTCGCGATGGCGCGGTCGGTGCCCGAGATGGGGGCCGCTGCTTTCCTGCCGGTGTTTGACGGCGAGGCGGCGCCGGGCGCCCCGGTGCTGGTGACGGGCCCGGGAACCGGTTTCGGGGTCGCGACATTGGTTTCGCTGGACGAAGGCTGGAAAGTGCTGGGCGGCGAAGGCGGTCACATGGCCTATGCGCCGCGCACGGCGCTTGAGCGGGAACTGGCGGGCTTGCTGATGCGTGATCACGGCTATGTCTCGAATGAGCTGGTTGCGTCGGGCAGCGGCCTGGCGGCCGTGCACGCGGCCTTCTGTGAGATGTTCGACGTTGAGCTGGCGCCGGCGACGCCTGCCGAGATGAGCGCGCGGGCGGCGGGGGGCGATGAGATGTATCAGGCGCTGATCCAGGTGCGCGCCCTGGCGGTCATGGGGGCGGCGGGGGATCTGGCCCTGGCGAACGGCGCCCTGGGCGGTGTGGTACTGGCTGGGGGTGTGTCTGAAAAGTTCTGGGATATCTTCCGCTCCCCTGAGGCCCGCGAACGGTTTGCGGCGCGCGGCCCGATGAGCCGGTTTCTTGAGCGCTGCCCGGTGCGGCTCCTGCACGAGGACACCGCGCCGCTGATCGGCGCCGCAGCGCAGTTCGGGCAGATGCGCGCTGATCATTGATGCCCGGGGGCCTGATTCGCGCCGTGCGGCAGCGGCGCTTGGTTCAGGCGCCGTATTGCTGACGCGATAGGCTAAGTCGGGCCGTTTCGGACACGCGCCTTGAAAAATATGCTGATTTCCTGTCCTCAAGGCGGTCCCGGGCGGGCTTGGCGGCGCGCCTTGCGTGACGCACCGCCGCAGCTGGAGGCGCGTGAATAGATGCGCCGGTCAGTTATAGTGCCGCGGCGTGCTGAACGCGCGCCCCAGCATGTTGCGCATGCGAGGAAACCGTCCTAATCGGGCGACCGTTAGCTCTGTACCTGGAGGTACCAAGCATGTCCGAAGTTGAACGCCTGGCGCTGGACTATCTGCCGGTCATCTTTTTTCTCGTGATCGGCGGCGTGATCTCGGGTCTGTTTGTGCTCGGTTCGGCGCTGCTGGCGCCGTCGAAGCCCGATCCCGAGAAGAATTCGGCCTATGAATGCGGGTTCAACGCGTTCGACGACGCCCGGATGAAGTTCGACGTGCGCTTCTATCTCGTCGCCATCCTGTTCATCATTTTCGATCTTGAGGTGGCGTTCCTGTTTCCCTGGGCGGTGAGCCTCGGCGAGATCGGCATCCTGGGTTTCTGGTCGATGGTCGCCTTCCTCGGCGTCCTGACGGTCGGTTTCATCTATGAGTGGCGCCGCGGCGCGCTGGAGTGGGAATAATGTCCGGCGGGTCTTACAAGCCATATGCGCTGTCCGGCGCGCGGGCCGGGGTTGAAGGGGGCTATAGCCCTGGCAGCGATGACCCCTTCTACAAGGGTCTTTCGGACCAGCTGGCCGACAAGGGCTACTTCACGGCGGCAGCAGATGACCTGATCACCTGGGCGCGCACCGGTTCCTTGATGTGGATGACCTTCGGGCTCGCCTGCTGCGCGGTCGAAATGATGCACGCGGGCAACCCGCGTTACGATCTCGAGCGCTTTGGCATGGCCCCGCGCGGCTCGCCGCGTCAGTCTGACGTTATGATCGTGGCGGGCACGCTGACCAACAAGATGGCTCCTGCGCTTCGCAAGGTTTATGACCAGATGCCGGAGCCGCGTTACGTGATCTCGATGGGCTCGTGCGCCAATGGCGGCGGATACTATCATTACAGCTACAGCGTCGTGCGCGGCTGCGACCGGATCGTGCCGGTCGACATCTACGTGCCCGGATGCCCCCCAACCGCCGAAGCGCTCGTGTACGGGTTCCTGCAACTGCAGAAGAAAATCCGCCGCGAAGGCTCGATTGAACGGTAAGGGCAAAGCTGATGAGCCTCGACAATCCGGGCGCCCTTGCGGCCCATATCCAGGCGAAGATGCCCGGCGCCGTGCGCGCGTCGCAGGTGTTTGCGGGTGAGCTCACACTGCTGGCGGAACGCGGGCATATCCTCTCGCTGCTGGGCTTTCTGCGCGATGACCCGGCTTGCAACTTCGAAACCCTGATCGATATCTGCGGCGTCGATTATCCTGAGCGGGCCGAGCGTTTCGAGGTGGTTTATCACCTCCTGTCGATGCACCTGAACCAACGTATCCGCATCCGCATCCGCGCAGGCGAGGAGACGGCTGTCGCCAGCTGCATTCCGGTCTGGCCGGCGGCCAACTGGTTCGAGCGCGAAGCCTTCGACATGTACGGGATCCTGTTCTCGGATCATCCGGACCTGCGCCGGATCCTGACGGATTACGGCTTCGAAGGCCATCCCCTGCGCAAGGACTTCCCGCTCACGGGCAATTATGAGGTGCGTTATGACGACCTCGAGAAGCGGGTGATCTACGAGCCGGTGAAGCTGGTTCAGGAGTATCGCAACTTCGATTTCCTCTCCCCCTGGGAAGGCATGACCGGCGAAATTCCCGGTGACGAGAAAGCGGGAGGCAGCGTCTGATCATGGCCGATACTGCGCACATCATCGAAGAAGACGACCGCAAGTTCACGCTGAACTTCGGCCCTCAGCATCCGGCCGCCCACGGCGTGCTCCGAATGATCATGGACCTCGACGGCGAAGTCGTGACGCGGATCGACAGTCACATCGGACTGCTGCACCGCGGCACCGAGAAGCTGCTGGAATACAAGACCTACCTGCAGGGCCTGCCGTATTTCGACCGGCTCGACTATTGCGCGCCGATGAACCAGGAGCACGCCTGGTGCCTCGCGATCGAGAAAATGCTGGGCACCGAAGTGCCGCGCCGTGCGAGCCTGATCCGCGTCATGTTCTCCGAGATCGGCCGGATCATGTCGCACATCCTGAACGTCACGACGCAGGCCATGGACTGCGGCGCGCTGACCCCGATCACCTGGGGCTTCGAGGAACGCGAGAAACTCTGCGTGTTCTACGAGCGCGCGTCCGGCAGCCGGATGCATGCGGCCTATTTCCGTCCTGGCGGCGTTCATCAGGACCTGCCGCAGAAGCTGATCGACGATATTGCGGCCTGGTGTGAGCAGTTTCCGGAAAAAATGGACCGGATCGAAGACCTGATCACGGAAAACCGCATCTTCAAGCAGCGCAACGTCGATATCGGCGTTGTGGACCAGAAGATGATCCTCGACTGGGGCTTCTCGGGTGTGATGGTGCGCGGCTCCGGTATTGCCTGGGACCTGCGCCGCTCGCAGCCCTACGAGTGCTATTCCGAACTGCAGTTCAAGGTGCCGGTCGGCCGGCACGGCGACAATTACGACCGCTATGTGTGCCGCATGGAAGAGATGCGCGAGTCGGTGAAGATCATCCGGCAGTGCGCCGACCTGCTTGCGAAGGAGGGCCCAGGGCCGGTCCTGAATTCGGGGGGCAAGCTGGCGCCGCCGCGCCGCGCGGACATGAAGAACTCGATGGAAGCACTGATCCACCATTTCAAGCTGTATACGGAAGGGTTCCACGTGCCAGAAGGCGAGTGCTACGCTGCGATTGAAGCGCCCAAGGGCGAGTTCGGCGTATACCTTGTTGCCGACGGGACAAACCGTCCGTACCGGGTCAAGATCCGGGCGCCCGGCTATCCGCACCTCCAGGCCATGGACCACCTGTCAAAAGGTCACCAGCTGGCCGACGTGTCGGCGATCCTCGGATCGCTCGATATCGTGTTCGGGGAGATCGACCGTTGAGCGCGTCCGCCGAACTCGTCCAGAAACAGCTGGACGCCTATAATAACCAGAACATCGAGGCTTTCCTCGCGTGCTATGCTGAGGACGCGGTGCTCGCGGGCTTCAATGGCGAGGTGACGCATCGCGGGTTGGCCGCGATCCGGAAGCGGCATGAAGACCTGTTTTACGAGTTCCCGAAGAACCACGCGAGGCTCGTCAACCGGATCGATCTGGGCACGACGGTGATCGACCATGAGCAGGTCGAGCGCGCGCCGGGCGGAGACAGTTTCCAGGTGGCTGCGATCTATACCATCGCCGGGGGCAAGATCGTCCGCGTGGACTTCGCGCGCGGAGGCGCTGCCTGATGGCCGTCTTGCCCGAACAGCGCTTATCGATCCTCACGATCGGGGTCCGGGACCTCGCGGGAATGGTGCGTTTCTATACGGACGTTCTCGGCTTTGTGGATGGCGGCGTCAAAGGCGAGGTTGCCTTTTTCAATGCGGGCGGCATGGCGCTCGGGCTGTGGGACGAAACCAAGCTGGCCGATGACGCCGGCGCGCCCGACGACCGTAAAGGACAGTTCAAAGGCTTTGCCCTGGCGTTCAATGCGCGCTCCGCCGAAGAGGTGGATTTGATTTTTGCCCGTCTCGCTGAGGCGGGCGTGCGGATTGCGAAGGCGCCGCACAAGACCTATTGGGGCGGCTATTCGGGTTATTTCTCAGACCCCGAAGGCAATGCCTGGGAAGTGGCCTACAACCCGTTCTGGCCAATCGATGAAGCCGGGCGCGTGACTGTGCCTGCGCGGAAGGAGCGATAGATGGCTTTGCGCCGGTTTGATCTGGACGCAGGCGGCGACAGCTTCGCGTTCAAGCCTGAAACAGAAGAAAAGATCGCGTTCTGGCGCGGCAAATATCCGGCCGACAAACAGCGATCGGCGGTGATTCCGCTGCTTTGGCTGGCGCAGAAGGACAATAATGGATGGCTGTCCGAGCCGGCGATGCGCGAAGTCGCCGACCGGCTGGAGATGCCCTACATCCGGGTCTACGAAGTCGCGACGTTCTACACGATGTTCCGGCTGCAGCCTGTCGGCAAGTTCCATGTCCAGCTGTGCGGCACGACGCCCTGCCAGCTGCGCGGCGCGGAAGGCCTGAAAGAGGTCTGCACCCGGGAAATCGGCAAGCCGATGCACGTGACCGACGATCAGCGTCTGTCATGGGAAGAGGTTGAGTGCCTCGGTGCGTGCGTGAATGCACCGATGGTACAGATCAACGACGACTATTTCGAAGACCTCACACCCGAAATACTGTCTGGCATCCTATCCTGCCTGCGCAATGGTGCGGCCGCCAGGCCCGGTCCGCAAGTGGCGCGCGTGAACAGCGCGCCCGAGGGCGGCACGCCGGTCCTCACCGACGCTTCGCTCTATGACGGCAGCAAGAGCCGGCTGCGGGAGCTGCCCAACCTTCCGGGTGCACCCGCCAGCGCTCCGGCGCCTGCGCCGGCGCCGGCTGCAAAAATTGAACCGGAAGTTCCAAAGGCGCCTGCAGCAGACGACCTGAAACGCATCAACGGCGTCGGGCCGAAGTTCGAGGCGATGCTGCTCGAGATGGGGGTGCGCACGTTCGCGCAGATCGCCGCATGGAGCCCGGAAACGGTGGATACCGTCGAGGCCAGGTTCGGCTTCAAGGACCGTATTGACCGCGAGAAGTGGGTCGCGCAGGCGCGTATGCTCGCCGATGGCAGGTTCGACGAACACGACCTCATTTTTGGCCGGGGAAAAGACTGATCATGTTGCAGGACAAGGATCGCATCTTCACGAACCTTTACGGCGCGCATTCGCCGGAGCTTGAGGCCGCCAGGCAGCGCGGCGCGTGGCACCTGACCAAAGAGATGCTCGATCTCGGGCCTGACTGGCTGTGCGACCAGATCAAGGCGTCCGGCCTTCGCGGGCGCGGCGGGGCAGGTTTCCCGACCGGCCTCAAGTGGACGTTCATGCCGAAAGAAGTGCGCGACCGCCCGCATTACCTCGTGGTCAATGCCGACGAGTCCGAACCGGGCACCTGCAAAGACCGCGAGATCCTGCGGCACGATCCGCACCTGCTGATCGAAGGCTGCATGGTGGCCAGCCGGGCCATGCGCGCGCACACGTGCTATGTTTATGTTCGCGGCGAATACATCGCGGAGCGCCAAGCGCTCGAGAAAGCGGTCAAGGAAGCCTATGAGGCGCGCCTGATCGGACAGAACAACCTCAATGGCTGGGACTTTGATCTCTACGTGCACCACGGCGCCGGCGCGTACATTTGCGGCGAAGAGACAGCGCTGCTCGAAAGCCTCGAAGGCAAGAAGGGCCAGCCGCGCCTGAAGCCGCCATTCCCGGCAAATGCGGGCCTCTACGGGTGCCCGACGACGGTCAACAATGTCGAGTCTATTGCCGTGGTGCCGACGATCCTCCGGCGCGGCGCGCAGTGGTTCTCCTCCTTTGGGCGGCCGAACAATTCGGGCACGAAGCTGTTCTGCATTTCCGGGCACGTCAACAAGCCGTGCAACGTCGAAGAAGAAATGTCGGTCACGTTCCGTGAACTGATCGAAACGCATTGCGGCGGCATTCGCGGCGGCTGGGAAAACCTGAAGGCTGTGATCCCGGGCGGCTCGTCCGTGCCGATGGTGCCGGCCGAGCAGATCATGGACGCCTGCATGGATTTCGACACGCTTCGCGACCTGAAGTCCGGTCTCGGCACGGCGGCTGTGATCGTGATGGACAAGCAGACGGACCTTATCAAGGCGATCGCGCGTCTGGCCTACTTCTACAAGCACGAGAGCTGCGGCCAGTGCACGCCGTGCCGCGAAGGCACGGGCTGGATGTGGCGCGTGCTCGAGCGGATGGTGAAGGGCGAGGCGACGCATGATGAGATCGATACGCTGCTCGACGTGACCAAGCAGGTCGAAGGTCACACGATCTGCGCGCTGGGAGATGCTGCGGCCTGGCCGATCCAGGGGCTGATCCGGCATTTCCGGCATGAGATCGAAGACCGCATCAATCGTTACAGGCTGCCGCGCGCCATGGTGCAGGGCGCCGTGATCGCGGCAGAGTAGGGGCCATGTCAGACACGTTCAAACTCAACATCGACGGACAGGAAGTCGAGGTTCCGAAGGCCTACACGCTGATGCAGGCGTGCGAGGAAGTGGGCGCTGAGATACCGCGTTTCTGCTACCATGAGCGCCTGTCAGTGGCGGGCAACTGCCGGATGTGCCTTGTCGAGTGGGAAGGCGCGCCGAAACCGCTGGCCTCCTGCGCGCAGATCGTCGGCGATCTTCGTCCGAACCGGGACGGTTCGCCGCCGGTCATCCGCACCAAAGGCGCCTATGTCGAGAAGGCGCGCAATGGCGTGATGGAGTTCCTTCTCATCAATCACCCGCTGGATTGCCCGATCTGCGATCAGGGCGGGGAGTGCGACCTGCAGGACCAGGCGGTGGCCTATGGCCGCGGCGAGAGCCGGTATGACGAGAACAAGCGCGCCGTCGAAGACAAGAACATGGGCCCGCTCGTCAAGACGATCATGACACGCTGCATCCAGTGCACGCGCTGTGTGCGGTTCGTGGCCGAGGTCGCGGGTGTGGAAGAGATCGGCATGATCTCGCGCGGCGAGACGGCCGAAATCACGACCTACCTTGAGAAGTCCCTGACGTCGGAACTGTCTGGCAACGTCATCGACCTTTGCCCGGTGGGCGCTCTGACGTCCAAACCTTACGCGTTCAATGCGCGGCCCTGGGAGCTTCGCAAGACCTCGTCCATCGACGTCATGGACGCGATGGGCGCGGCTATCCGGATCGACTCGAAGGGTGATGCTGTGATGCGCATCCTTCCGGAAACGAACGAGGACGTGAACGAAGAGTGGCTGTCCGACAAATCCCGCTTCGTCTGGGACGGGCTCGCGCGCCAGCGTCTTGACCGGCCCTACGCGCGCCGGAATGGCAAGCTGCTGGCGGTCACCTGGCCTGAAGCCCTTGACGCTGTGAAAGCCGCCCTGTCGGTGGGCGCTGACCAGATCGGCGTCGTGGCGGGCGATCTCATCGAAGCCGAGCAGGCCAAGGCCGCTCTGGATTTCTTCCGGTCCCTCGGTGTCAGGAACACCGACTGCCGGCCCGCGGGAGCTCAGTATGGCCTGAGCGGCGTGCGAGAGCACTACCTGCTCAATCCGACCCTGGCGGGCGTGGAGGGCTGCGATGCGCTGCTGCTGATCGGCGCCAACCCCCGCGTCGAAGCGGCCGTGTGGAATGCCCGCATCCGCAAAAGCTGGCTCTGGGGCAAACTCAAGGTCGGTGTCATCGGCCCGGCAGCGGACCTCACCTATCCGTATGAGCATTTTGGCAATTCGCCGGCTGCGCTGAATTCCGAAGCGGTGCGTGCATTCTTCAAGGGCGCGGCGAAGCCGATGATCGTCATCGGGGAAGCGGGCGTTTGCCGGAGCGACGGCGAGGCGGTGCTGTCGGCCGCGCTGGGACTGGCGCAAAACGTTGGCGCCATTGCGGAAGGCTGGGCCGGTTATGGCATGCTGCACACAGCCGCTGGCCGCGTGGGCGCGCTCGATGCGGGCTTCGTGCCGGCAGAGGGCGGCAAGGCGACGGGCAACATTCTGGATGGCAGCGTGAAGACGGTTGTCCTGCTCGGCGCTGACGAGGTTGACCTGTCGCGCCTTGGCAGCTCGAGCGTGATTTATGTCGGCACGCACGGCGATGCCGGAGCGTCACGCGCGGATATCGTATTGCCGTGCGCCGCCTACAGCGAAATCAGTGCGACATATGTGAATACCGAAGGCCGTGTGCAGATCACCACGCGCGCTGTGCAGCCGAAAGGCGAGGCGCGCGAGGGCTGGGCAATCTTCCGGGCCTTGTCCGCTCTTTTCGGCAAGGCGCTTGCCTACGACACAGCCGATGAACTGCGCGGCCTGCTGCGCGGGAAAGCCGGTGAGAACACGCCGTTTTCCGGGCGCGGATATGCCCCGGGCGCCAAGGGAAGCGCGGCGCTGAGCGCGGCCATGCCAGCCAGTTCCGTGTCCCTCGGCAGTGAGCCATTCGCCCGCGCGATCGGGGACTTTTACCTCTCAAATCCGGTGGCGCGCGCGTCCCGAACGATGGCTGAGTGTTCGGCGCTGGCGACCAGCCTAGACACCGCCGTGGCAGCGGAGTAGGGCGGCGCCATGAGCAATGCCATCGATGCTTTGGGGAGCCTCTGGGGGCCACTTCTGGTGCTTGGCCAGATCGGGCTGTTCACGCTTGTTCTGTTGATCTCGATTGCGTTTCTGCTGCTGCTCGACCGTAAGATCTGGGCCGGCGTGATGATGCGCAAGGGGCCCAACGTCGTTGGACCTTTCGGCCTGCTTCAGTCCTTTGCGGACTTCGGGAAGTTCCTGCTCAAGGAAATCGTCATCCCGGCCGGCGCCAACAAATTCGTCTTCATCTTCGCGCCGATCTTCACGTGTACGCTGGCGTTTGCGGCCTGGGCCGCCATTCCGGTCGCCCCCGGCCTTGAAGGCGGCACCAGCTGGGTGATCTCCGACCTGAACGTCGGGATCCTCTATCTGTTCGCGATCAGCTCGCTCGGGGTCTATGGCATAATCATGGGCGGCTGGGCGTCGAACTCGAAGTATCCGTTCCTCGGGGCGCTGCGTTCGGCGGCGCAGATGGTTTCCTACGAAGTCTCGATCGGTTTCGTGATCATTACGGTGATCCTGATGGTCGGATCGATGAACCTCAGCGACATCGTCAACAATCAGGCTGGCGGCTTGCAGAACTGGCATGCGTTCAGCTTCCAGAATTTCCCGCTGGTCATCGTGATGTTCCCGATGTTCGTGATCTTCTTCATCTCGGCATTGGCGGAAACGAACCGGCCGCCGTTCGACTTGCCGGAAGCGGAATCCGAGCTCGTGGCCGGCTACCAGGTCGAATACGGCTCGACACCGTACCTGCTGTTCATGCTCGGCGAGTACCTGAACATCGTCCTGATGTGCGCCATGATGACGATCCTGTTCCTCGGCGGCTGGCACGGGCCGATTGCCCTTGGGCCAGACATCGCGAACGCGCTGCCGCCGCTGCTTGTCAGCTTGTCCGGACTGTTCTGGTTCATGCTGAAGATCCTTTTCCTGTTTTTCCTGTTTGCAATGGTGAAGGCCATCGTGCCGCGCTATCGCTATGACCAGCTGATGCGTCTCGGCTGGAAGATTTTCCTTCCGACATCGCTCGCGGCGGTGCTCGTCGTCGCTGGTTACGTCACATATTTCGGAGTTCAGGCATGAGCCTCGCTCAAACCCTTCGCGGCGCGCTGCTGACCGATTTTCTCGGCGCGTTCTGGGTCGCACTGCGTGAGATGGTCCGGCGCAAGCCGACGGTGAACTATCCGTTCGAGAAGAACCCGCTCTCGCCCCGCTTTCGGGGTGAGCACGCCTTGCGGCGCTACCCGAGCGGCGAAGAGCGCTGCATTGCGTGCAAGCTCTGCGAAGCGATCTGCCCGGCGCAGGCCATCACAATCGAGGCTGAGCCGCGTGAAGACGGTGCCCGCCGGACAACCCGCTACGACATCGACATGGTGAAATGCATCTATTGCGGCTTCTGTCAGGAAGCCTGTCCGGTGGATGCCATCGTCGAAGGGCCGAACTTCGAGTTTGCGACTGAAACACGCGAGGAGCTGTTCTACGACAAGGCACGCCTGCTCGCGAACGGTGACCGCTGGGAACGGCTGATTGCCAGGAATCTTGAGTTGGACGCGCCGTACCGTTAGCGCGCTGAAGTGTAACCGATACGGGCCGGGCGAGGGGCGCCTTCCGGATCAAAAAAGGGGCGAGAAGGCAGTGGCACTGATCGCATTTGGACTGATCGCGGCAATCGTGATCCTGTCGGCCGTGTTCGTCATTGCGGCGCGCAATCCCGTGCACTCGGTGCTCTGGCTGATCCTGACGTTCTGTTCGGCGGCCGGGCTGTTCGTGCTGATCGGGGCCGAGTTCCTCGCGATGCTGCTGATCGTGGTCTATGTCGGCGCCGTCGCGGTCCTGTTCCTGTTCGTCGTCATGATGCTCGACGTCGATTTCGTGGAACTCAAGGAAGGCACGCTGCGCTACTGGCCGTTTGCCCTGCTCGTCGGTTTGATTTTCTTCGGCGAACTCGCGCTGGTCTGGGCAACCAGCGGCCAGATCAGCGCGGCGTCATTTGATCCGTCACCGGGAGGCGAGACAAACGCCGAAGCGATCGGCGCCGTGATGTACACGGATTATCTGCTCCTGTTCCAGATGGCGGGTGTTATCCTGCTCGTCGCCATGATCGGCGCCATCGTATTGACACTGCGCCACCGCCCGAATGTGAAGCGCCAGAACGTCGGCGAACAGACGGGCCGGCGCCGCGCTGATGCCTTCGAGATGAAAGACCCGGCTCCGGGTGAGGGGATCTGACATGGCTGAACTTGGTCTGATCCACTTCCTCATGCTGTCGGCCGCCCTGTTCACGGTCGGCGTGGTCGGCATCTTCGTGAACCGGAAGAACATCATCGTCATCCTGATGGCGCTCGAGCTGATCCTGCTCGCGGTCAACATCAACCTGGTGGCCTTCTCGGTCTTCACCGGAACCATCGAGGGCCAGATCTTCGCGATGCTGGTTCTGACGGTTGCCGCAGCAGAAGCCGCCGTGGGGCTCGCGATCCTCGTTGTTTACTTCCGGAACCGCCGGGACATCTCGGTTGAGAATGTCGATTTGATGAAGGGCTGACCCAGGCATGCTTCCGGATAGCTTTCTCATCTACATCGTCCTTGCGCCCGGCCTCGCCGCGCTGACGGGACTGTTCCATAAATGGATCGGCGACCGCGTGGTCATGGCGATCACGACCGGTGTCGTGATGTCGGCAGGCGCGTTGTCTCTGTACCAGCTGTTTGCCTATGTTGCCGGTCTCGCGGGCGGCGCCGCGCCGGAGCACCATGCCGGGTTTGATGCTTATCTGACCGCGGGAACGGACGTTGCGGCGGTAGAGCTGAAGCAGCACATCATCACGCTGATGCCCTGGATTCACGTCGGCGACTTCCAGGCCAACTGGGCCATCCGGGTCGATACGCTGTCCATCGTCATGATGGCGGTGATCACCGGGGTTTCGGGTCTGGTGCACCTCTATTCCTGGGGCTACATGAGCGAGGATCCGCACAAGGCGCGCTTCTTCAGCTACCTGTCCCTGTTCACGTTCATGATGCTGATGCTGGTTGTTGCCGACAACTTCATCCAGCTTTTCTTCGGCTGGGAGGGTGTGGGGCTCGCCTCGTACCTGCTGATCGGGTTCTGGTACACCAAGAAGGCGCCGAACGATGCGTCGATCAAAGCCTTCGTGACCAACCGGGTCGGCGACTTTGGTCTCGCGCTCGGTATCATGGCGGTGTTCTTTGTGTTCCGCTCCGTCGAGTTCGGGCCGGTGCTCGAGGCCATCCGCACGAACGCGGTCGTGACGCCGATGGCGTTTGCCGAGGCCTTGCCGGCACGAGAAGCGGTGATCGTGTTCTTCGGCGAGCGGGTCTATGCGCTCGAGCTGATCGGCGTCCTCCTGTTCATCGGTGCGATGGGAAAGTCGGCGCAGTTCTTCCTGCACGTCTGGCTACCCGACGCGATGGAAGGCCCGACACCTGTATCGGCGCTGATCCACGCGGCCACGATGGTGACCGCGGGCGTTTATCTCGTCTGCCTCCTGTCGCCGATCTACGAGTACACATTTTATGCGTCCGGTATGGTCGCACTGGTCGGCGCTGTAACGGCGCTCTACGCAGCGACCGTCGGCATGGCGCAGAACGACATCAAGCGGGTGATCGCATACTCGACGTGTTCGCAGCTCGGTTACATGTTCTTCGCGGCCGGTATCGGCGCCTATGAAGCGGCCATGTTCCACCTCTTCACGCACGCCTTCTTCAAGGCGCTGCTGTTCCTCGGCGCAGGCTCAGTGATCCACGGCATGCACCATGAGCAGGACATGCGCCGCATGGGCGGTCTCGCGAAGTTCATGCCGCTGACCTATGCAGCGATGATGATCGGGACGATTGCGATCATCGGCCTCGGTATTCCGCACACGAAACTCGGTTTCTCGGGTTTCTTCTCCAAGGACGCGGTCCTGGAGAGCAGCTTTGCCGGCGCCATGGCCGGCGTCTCGTTTGCTGAAGTCGCCTTCTGGTTCGGCCTCCTCGCCGCCTTCCTGACCAGCTTCTATTCCTGGCGGTTGATCTACATGACCTTCCACGGACCCGCGCCGCATGCCGCGCATGATCATCACGGGGCGGACGATCACGCCCACCCTGACGATCACGGCCACGACCCTGCGCATACGCCGCATGAAAGCCCGGCCGTCATGTTGATCCCGCTGGCACTCCTCAGCCTCGGGGCGATGTTTGCGGGCGTCTATTTCTATGACGCCTTCGTGGACGGCCAGAATGAGGCTTTCTGGGCCGGCGCGATCTACCGCGACGCCGCCAATCATGTTCTGCATGACCGCCACGATGTGCCGGAATGGGTGCTCTGGGCGCCGCTGGTTGTGACGGTCGGCGGGTTCCTGATCGCGACCTTCACGTATTTCTTCAACCGGGGTGTCGGCGCGCGTGTTGCGGCCAGCGGCGGTCCGCTTCACGCCCTGTTCTCGAACAAGTGGTACTTCGACGAGATCTACCAGGTGACTTTGGTCCGCGGCTCTGCATTCCTCGGCAACATCTTCTGGCGTGCCGACAAAAAGATCATTGACGGGCTCGGTCCGGACGGCATGGCGAAACTGGCAGGGCTCAGCTCGCGCGGCCTGTCGCGGATGCATTCCGGCTATCTTTACCACTACGCCTTTGTGATCATTGGCGCGGCGATCGTCTTTGGTGCAGTCCTGTGGCTGCGGTCGGGCGGAGCAAACTGATGGGCAGTCTTCCTATCCTGACGCTGATGACTTTCCTGCCGCTGGCTGGCGCGTTGCTGGTCATGCTGATCCATTCTGCGACCGGCGGCGGCGGTAAGTCTGGCAAGCTCGTCCTGGCGACGGGCATCCTCGTTTCGGCAGCAACATTCGCGGTTTCGGTTGCCGCCTTCATGGCGTTTGATCCGGACGTGGCAGGCTATCAGCTGGTCGAGCAGCACGCCTGGTACGGTCCGATCAGCTACAAACTCGGGATCGACGGCCTGTCGCTGTCGCTGGTTGTGCTGACGACTTTCCTGACACCGATCTGCCTTCTGGCGAGCTGGAACTCGGTCGGGAAGCGGATGACGGAATATGTCATCGCATTCCTCGTCCTCGAGACATTCATGATCGGCGTATTCGTCGCGCTCGACCTGGTCCTCTTCTATGTCTTCTTCGAAGCAGGCCTGATCCCGATGTTCCTGATTGTCGGTATCTGGGGCGGGAAGGACCGCGTCTATGCCGCGTTCAAGTTCTTCCTCTACACGCTGATCGGCTCGCTCCTGATGCTTGTCGCGATGGTCTACATGATCCTCGCCGCCGGTTCGGCAGACGTTGAGGTGCTCGAGACCTATTCATTCGCGCCCGGCGTGCAGACCTGGCTCTGGCTGGCATTTGCGGCCTCCTTTGCGGTCAAGCTTCCGATGTGGCCGGTTCACACATGGTTGCCCGATGCCCACGTACAGGCGCCGACCGCCGGTTCGGTGATCCTTGCGGGCGTCCTGCTGAAGATGGGCGGGTACGGCTTCCTGCGCTTTTCGCTGCCGATGTTCCCGGACGCCAGCGCGCTGTTCCAGCCGTTCATGTTCGGGCTTGCGGTGGTCGCCATCGTTTACACGTCGCTCGTTGCGTGGCGTCAGACCGACATGAAAAAGCTGATTGCGTATTCTTCGGTCGCGCACATGGGCTTCGTGACGCTCGGCATCTTTGCGTTCAACGAAACCGGAATACAGGGCGCGGTCTTCCAGATGCTCAGTCACGGCCTGATATCAGGCGCGCTCTTCCTGATCGTCGGCGTCGTGTATGACCGCATGCACACGAGAGAAATTGCGGCGTATGGAGGATTGGTGAACCGGATGCCGGTCTATGCGTCCTTCTTCATGCTGTTCACCATGGCCAATGTGGGCCTGCCGGGAACGAGCGGTTTCGTAGGCGAGATCCTGACAATGGTGGGCGGCTTCCAGGCGGCGACCTGGGCCGCGGCCGGCGCTGCGCTGGGGGTCATCTTCTCAGCCGTTTACATGCTGACGCTTTACCGGCGCACGGTGTTCGGAGAGATCACGAATCCCGGGCTGAACGCCATCAGGGACATGAACTTCGTGGAATGGATCTGTATCGCGCCGCTTGCGGTCCTGACGCTGCTGTTCGGCATTGCGCCAAATCTGATTTTCAACCTGACCGACGGCTCTACCGCTCGGATCCTGTCCATGATGGCGAGGGGCCAGTAAGACATGCTGGACCTGACAGACATCCTGATGACGATCGCGCCGGAGCTTTGGCTGGCGGCTGCAGGCCTCGTCGGCGTCCTCCTCGGCGCCGTTTTTGGTGACCGGTTCAATTCGCTTTCATTCAAGTTCGGCGCGCTTTCGCTCTTTGGCGCGGCCGGCCTGGCGGCGGCCCATTTCCAGGGCGGGGAAGCGTTTGGCGGATTGGTCCGCACGAACACCTTCGTGAACTTCGCAAAGGTCATCAGTTTCGGGCTCGCCGGCGTGGCACTGATTGTCTCGGAAGGCTTCCTGAAGCGGCACCAGACAACCCGTTACGAGTACGCTCTGCTGATGATCTTCGCCAGCGTCGGCATGGGCATCATCCTGTCGGCAGCTGACCTGATGACCCTTTACATGGGTATCGAGACGCTCAGCCTGTCTTCGTATGTGCTTGCGGCTTTCCATCGCGACTCGGCCCGTTCGTCCGAAGCCGGTCTGAAGTACTTCGTGCTCGGTGCGCTCGCGTCCGGCATGTTTCTCTATGGGGCGTCGCTTGTTTACGGCTTCACCGCCACCACGTCCTTCACGGGCATCGCTGAAGCCGGACTGTCGACCGGCGCCATGTTCGGCATGGTGCTCATCATCGTCGGGCTTGCGTTCAAGATTTCTGCCGCGCCCATGCACGTCTGGACACCGGACGTGTACGAGGGCGCGCCCACGCCTGTCGTGGCCTTCTTTGCCTCCGCGCCGAAACTCGCATCAACCGTCGTATTTGCGAACGTGCTGTTCACCGCGTTCGGGGAAGCGATAGACCAGTGGCAGCTGATCGTCGGCATCATTGCGGGCGCATCGATGATCGTCGGGTCTCTCGGGGCGCTTGTGCAGACCAATATCAAACGGCTGCTGGGCTATTCCTCGATTGCCAACGTCGGCTATGCGCTGGTTGCGGTCGCTGCGGGTCCGGAGCATGGCGCAGCCGCGCTCCTGACCTTCTCCACGATCTACGCCGTGACGACATTGGGCCTGTTTGCGGGCGTGCTTGCCATGCGCCGGGCCGGCGGCATGGTCGAGGGCATATCGGACCTTGGCGGATTGATCCGGACCAGACCGCTGCTGACCGTCTTGCTTTCCGTGCTGATCTTCTCGGTTGCCGGCATGCCGCCGTTCGGCGGCTTCTTCGGCAAGTTTGAAGTGTTGCAGGCGGGTCTCAACGCGCAGCTCATGCCGCTGGTGATCCTGGTGGTCATCTCGTCGGTGATTTCGCTCGGGTACTACCTCAAGCTGATCAAGATCATGTGGTTCGATGAACCTGCCGAGCGTCTCGACCCCGTTGATGTTTCCGTCATGGGCGTGGTGCTGCTGAGTGCGGTGATCGCCGGCGGTGTGTTCATGGTCTTCATCAGCGAACTCGGCACCGGTGGCTGGGCAACCATTGCGGCATCGGGGCTTTTGCGTTGAGTGAGGCTTGGCCCGTTCACCGGATGGGCATCATCGACAGCACGAATACCGAAGCCAAGCGACGCGTCGCCTCCGGCTTTCAGGACCAGTGGATCGTGGCCGATCAGCAGACGGCGGGCCGCGGCCGGCAGGACCGGGAATGGATTTCGCCGGCTGGAAATGTCTACGCGACAGCCCTGTTCCGGGAGCCGGGCGGCCTGCCTGTTGCCCTCAGGCTGCCTTTTGCGGCCGCATTGGCAGTCACGGACGTGGTTCTGGAACATGCACCCGGCACGGATGTGCGGGTGAAGTGGCCCAATGATGTCAGGATCGATCGCCGGAAAGTGTCCGGCATCCTGGTGGAAACGGGCGGCGGCGGATCGGATCTCTGGGTGGCAGCCGGCATAGGCATTAATCTCCTCCCGCCTCCCGAAAATGTGACCCAGCCCGCCACCAGCCTTCTGGAGCTCGGCATGCGGCCCGGAACACCTGTGGATACGGTGCTCTCCAGCCTCCGCCATGCTTTCGCGCGCCGCGTTACGCAGGCGCGTGAAAGCTTCAGGGGGACTCGCAAGGACTGGCTTGAACGGGCAGAAGCCCTCGGCCAGGTCGTTCAGGTCCGCACGGGGGACACGGCGGCCGAAGGCATATTCGAAGACCTCGAGGACGACGGCGCCCTCCTGCTTCGATTACCGGACGGAACACGCCGCTCCATAAGGGCCGGCGAAGTGGACATACGCAGGAGTTGATGGGCCATGCTGCTCGCCATTGACGTTGGCAACACCAACACCGTTTTTGCCCTGCATGACGGGGAAGACTGGGTTCACAGCTGGAGAAGCGCAACCGACCCGACGAAAACCGCCGACGACCATGCCTCCTGGCTGTGGCGACTGGCGGACATGCACGGCGTGGACCTGTCGGGGACAAAGGGCTGCGTCATCTCGACGGTTGTACCTCAGGCGCAGTTCAACTTCCGGACGCTGGCGCGGCGTTACCTGAATGTCGAGCCGATGTTTATCGGTGAGGCGGGCCTCAGAACGGGGGTGGAGCTGCGTGTACGCCATCCCGAGCAGGTTGGCGCTGACCGGATCGCGTCTGCCCTCGGCGCGCATGTGAAGTATCCCGGGCCGCTGATCGTGATCGACAGCGGGACGGCGACTACGCTCGATGTGGTGGCGGCGGATGGTGCATTTGAAGGTGGCATCATCTCTCCGGGCATCTATCTGTCCATGAGGGCTTTGCATGAGGCCGCTGCCCAGTTGCCCCGGATCGCGATCCAGAAGCCTGCGCACGTGATTGGCAAGGATACGGTTTCGGCGATGCAGTCGGGTGTTTTTCTTGGATATATTGAGCTGATCGATGGGCTCGTGCGGCGGGTCAAAGCCGAGTATGGTCGTCCGATGACCGTGGTTGCCACGGGCGGGGTGGCCTCCCTTTTTGAAGGCGCCAGCGAAACCATCGATTACTACGATCAGGACGTCCTGATCCGCGGATTGCTGGAAGTCTGGAAGCGGAACCGTTGAGACCTGATGCCAGATAGCGCTGCGACGACAGACGAGCTTGTTTTCCTGCCCCTCGGGGGGTGCGGCGAGATCGGCATGAACCTGAACGCTTACGGATACGGCCCGGCGCATGCCCGGCGCTGGATTGTCGTGGATGTGGGGGTCACGTTCGGAAACGCGTCGACGCCCGGGATCGACCTGATCTGCGCAGACCCGGCCTACCTCGTCGGCGAGCAGATCGATGCCGTGTTCCTCACGCATGCGCACGAAGACCATATCGGCGCCATCGGCCTCCTCTATCCGCTGCTGCGCACCAAAGCGCCGATCTATGCCACGCCCTTCACCGCCGAACTCGTGCGCGGCAAGATGCAGGAACGCGGGCTCGATGTCCGACTGCTTAAGACGATTTCGCTCGAAGCATCGGTCAGGGCGGGACCGTTCACGGTAAAGTATATCACGCTGACGCATTCCATTCCCGAACCCAATGCGCTGTCGATCGACACGCCTGCCGGATTGATCCTGCATACGGGCGACTGGAAGATCGATCCTGAGCCTCTGATCGGGGCACGCACGGACATCGAGGGGCTCACGGCGCTCGGAGACCGCGGCGTGCTGGCAATGGTGTGCGACTCCACCAACGTGTTCGAGAGCGGCGAGGCAGGGTCTGAGGATACGGTCCGCAAAGGTCTGATCGATCTCATCGCCAGGCAGACAGGCGCCGTGGCGGTGACCACGTTTGCCTCCAATGTGGCGCGGGTGAAGTCGATTATCGAAGCGGCAAACCTCGCCGGCAGGGATGTGTGCCTCGTGGGCCGCAGCATGCACAAGATCACCGGCGCGGCCAAAGCCGTTGGCATCCTGCCAGCCCGGCTCGAGTTCGTGGACGAGTCTGAAGCAGGTTATCTGCCGCCGGAAAACATTCTCTATCTGTGCACGGGCAGCCAGGGTGAAGCGAATGCCGCGCTGTCGAGAATTGCCCGCGGTGACCACCGGCATGTGAGCCTGAGAGAAGACGACACAGTCATTTTTTCCTCGCGGCTTATTCCCGGCAATGAGAGCTCAGTCTATGCGCTCCAGAACTCGCTGGCAGAGCAGGGGATCCGGATCATCACGCCTCGCATGGTGGAGGAGCCGATCCATGTATCCGGTCACCCGTGCCGGGACGAACTGCGGCGGATGTACCAATGGGTGCGGCCGCGGGTTTCGGTCCCTGTACATGGCGAGCGCCGGCACATCATGGAGCATGCGGCCTATGCCAGATCGCTGCAGGTTCAGTGCGCCCTCACGCCCCGCAATGGAAGCCTGATCCGGCTTGCGCCGGGTGAACCCGGGATAATCGACGAAGTTCCGTCCGGCCGGCTGATGCTGGATGGCTCGCGCCTTGTTCCGGAAGCCGCCGAGGGCCTCATCGAACGCCGCCGTCTGTCCGTCAGCGGACTGATCGTGGCCACCGTCTGCCTTGACGATGATGGTGACATCCTCGACGGGCCGGTGATTGCCGTCAAAGGGCTCTCGGAATCCGACGGCCGGATCGCGGATGAAAGTCTTGAGCCGCTCGACATGGCGGCAGCGCGGGCGCTTGATGGTATCAAGAAGCGCGACCGGCTTGATGATGACGTCGTGGAAAAGGTGGTCGGGCGCGCCTTGCGCAAGGCCTGCGAACTGGAGTTCGGCATTCGTCCGCTTATCGAAGTGATTGTCCTTAGGAGCTAGCGCAACATGAGTGATTTCAAGATTGGCCCGTTGAATCATGTGGGCGTGGCTGTTCCAGACATCGAACAGGCCTGTGAAACCTACCGCACGCTTTATGGCGCAACCGATATCACGGCGCCGTTCGATATGCCCGAACAGGGCGTGAAGGTTTGTTTCGTCAACTTGCCCAACAGCCAGATCGAATTGATCGAGCCGCTGAATGAAGCATCGCCGATTGCCAATTTCATCAAGAAGAATCCGAATGGCGGGCAGCATCACGTCTGTTTCGAAGTTGCAGATATCCATCAGGCTGTCACCGAAATGGAAAAGCGCGGCGCCACCGTTCTGGGCAAACCCAGAATTGGCGCGCACGGCACGCTCATCATCTTTGTTCACCCGAAGAACTCCAACGGTGTGCTCATTGAACTGATGGAAACGCCGAAGGGGCATCACTGATGTCGTGGGCTGGCGGCATCATCGTCTTCGTGCTGGCCTGGTGGATCAGTTTTTTTGCCGTGCTTCCGATCGGCGTTAAGGGTCAATGGGAAGACGCCTCAACGATCCCCGGAACCGAGGAAGCCGCCCCCAAGAACCCGATGCTGCTCAAAAAGGTGCTCTGGGCGTCGGCAGGCAGCGCCGTCGTGACGGCTCTTGCTGCACTGATCATCCCCCGTGTGCTTGCGCTTTAGGGGCCCGACCGGCTAGTTGAGCCGGTCCGGAACAGCCTGAAAGAGATCATTGAATGCGCCTGTCGAACTATTTCCTGCCCGTTTCCAAGGAAGCGCCGGCCGACGCGGCAATTGTCTCGCACCAGATGATGCTCCGGACCGGCATGATCCGGCAAAATGGGGCGGGCATCTATTCCTGGCTGCCGCTCGGCTACCGCGTTCTGAAGCGGATCGAGCAGATTGTGCGCGAGGAGATGAACCGGGCCGGCGCCATCGAAATGCTCATGCCTACGCTTCAGCAGGCCGACCTCTGGCGGGAGTCCGGACGCTATGAGGCTTATGGCGATGAGATGCTCCGCATCAAGGACCGCCATGACCGTGAAATGCTCTACGGGCCCACGAACGAGGAGCTGATTACCGACGTCTTCCGGGCCTATGTGAAGAGTTACAAGCAATTGCCGCTCAATCTCTACCACCAGCAATGGAAGTTCCGGGATGAACGTCGCCCGCGCTTTGGCGTGATGCGCGGGCGCGAGTTCCTGATGAAGGACGCCTACTCTTTCGACCTCACCGAGGAAGATGCCCGCAAGGCCTACCGGCGCATGTTCTGCGCCTACCTGAATGCTTTCTCCCGGATGGGGCTGACGGCTATTCCTATGCGCGCCGATACCGGCCCGATCGGCGGTGACCTCAGCCACGAGTTTATCATCCTGGCAGATACGGGCGAGAGCGCTGTGTTCTGCGACCGCGAGCTGCTGGACATGCCTGCGCCAGGGCTTGACCTCGACTTCAGCGCCGACCTGACGCCGATCTTCGAACAACGCACGAAATTCTACGCGGCCACCGAAGAAATGCATGATGCCGCCGCCTTCGAGGCACTGCCGGAGGCGCGCCGTGTGTCGGCGCGCGGTATCGAAGTGGGGCATATCTTCTATTTCGGCACCAAATACTCCCTGCCGATGAACGCGGTTGTTCAGGGCCCGGACGGTCAGATGGTGCCTGTGCAGATGGGCAGCTATGGCATCGGCGTCTCGCGCCTGGTCGGCGGCATCATCGAAGCCAGCCATGATGAACACGGGATCGTGTGGCCGGACGCGGTCGCGCCGTTTCCTGTCGGGATCATCAACATGCGTGCCGGAGACGCCGCCTGTGACGCGGCGTGCAGCGCGCTTTACGACCAGTTCGCAAAAGCCGGGGTCGAAGCCTTGTATGACGACACGGATGACCGGGCCGGGGGCAAGTTCGCGCGAATGGATCTCATCGGCCTTCCCTGGCAGATCGTGATCGGCCCGAAAGGCCTCGAAAAGGGCACGGTTGAGCTGAAGCGCCGCAGGACCGGCGAGAAGATTGAAATGTCTGCCGAAGATGCTCTGAGGAAGGTTCTTGCGTGAGCGAAAAAGGCGCCAGCAATGCGGTTGCGTTCGGCCGGCTCGAGCGCACGCTGGCCTGGCGATACCTGCTGGCGCGGCGTGAACATGGCGGCGCCAGCCTGATCGCGGTCATTTCCTTTGTCGGCATCTTCTTCGCCGTGGCGGCCCTGATCATCACGATGTCGATCATGAGCGGCTTTCGGGCGACGCTTCTGGACGCGCTGCTCGGCGGCGAGCCGCACATCGCGGCGGCCGTGGACGGATACCCTCAGGAAGAGGCCATCGAACTCGCGAACATTATCCGCGAGACCCCCGACGTAATCAGTGTTTCGCCGTATATTGAGCAGTTCGTGCTGCTCTCCGCGAATGGTGTCCGCACGGGAGGGGTCGTGCGCGCCATCCCGCCTGCGGACCTCTCCACGATGCCTATCCTCAAGGATGGCGGCACGACGGCTATTGCGGCGGGTTTCGGCGAAGGTCGCAATGGCGGAAACGTCATCATGATCGGGCAATATCTGGCCGCCAATCTCGGGCTGGGTGTGGGCGACCAGGTTGAAGTGGTCACATCCCAGATGCGATCAGGCCCGATTGGCCAGACGCCGATCAGCAAATCTTATGTTGTCGGCGACATTTTCCGCACCGGCAGCGCTCAGCTGGACAACGTGTACGTCTTCATGCCGATGCAGCAGGCCCAGCTCCTGTTCCAGTCCAAGGGCCGTTACCAGTATCTCGACATCCGGGTGAAAGACCCTGATGCGACCGAAGGCGCGATGCAGTCGATTGCGGATGCGACGGGCTACAGCTTGCTGCTGCGCGACTGGAAAACGAAGAACCGCACATATCTGGGCGCGCTGCGAACTGAGCGGGTCATGGTTCGGCTGCTGGTGACGATCATCATGATGATCGCAACGCTCAATATCATCGTGGGTGTTGTCATGCTCGTGAAGAACAAGACGCGCGACATCGCGATCCTGCGGACCATCGGGCTCAGCCGCTCGGGCGTGCTGCGGGTCTTTCTCATGGTCGGTACAGCGCTCGGATCGGCCGGGGCGTTGCTGGGTATGGCAGTCGGTATCCTCTTCATCCTGAATATCGGCCCCATCGAATCCCTGATCAACCTTGCGATTGATGGCGAGGTGTTTCCGGCCGAGCAGTACGGACTGGATCACCTCCCGGCTATTCTCGACTGGAACGAGGTTTTCAGCACCGGCGCGTACGCCCTCTTCATGTCGATGTTTGTGTCGCTGATCCCGGCGATGTGGTCATCCTCGCAAGACCCCGTCAAAGCCCTGAGGTTCGAATGAGCGCCGTTCCCGTTCTCGAACTCAGAGCCATCGTGCGCACCTACAAGACAAGCGCCGGCGAGCTGCCCGTGCTGCGCGGAACTGAACTCAGGATAGCCCCGGGAGAACTCGTGGGGCTGGTCGGCCCTTCGGGATCGGGCAAATCGACCCTTCTGCATACGGCAGGCCTGCTGGAACGACCGGAAGCCGGCGACGTGCTGCTGGACGGCGCCGACTGCCTGAAGCTCAGCGAAGACGGGCGTACGGCGATCCGCCGCCGCAAAATCGGCTTCGTGTACCAGTTTCACCACTTGCTGCCGGAGTTCAACGCCGCCGATAACGTGGCCATGCCGCTGATGATCGCGGGGCGTAGCCGCCGGCAGGCCCGGGAGAAAGCGGCGTCCCTGCTCGAGGAGATGGGATTGGCTGGCCGGCTCGACCACCAGCCCGGCCAATTGTCAGGCGGCGAGCAACAGCGTGTGGCCATCGCGCGGGCGCTGGTCAATGACCCGCGCCTGGTCATCGCCGATGAGCCCACCGGTAACCTCGATCCGGCCACCACCGAGCGTGTCTTTGCGACGCTCATCAAGATGGTGCGTGAAGAGGGCGCCGGCGTTCTGGTGGCGACGCACAACCTGGCCCTCACGCGGCACATGGACCGCGTCCTGACGCTGAAAGACGGCAAGCTGGTCGACTATACTGAACAATAGGTTGTGGAAGAGCCCGCGCTTATGATGGCGTTCAATTCGATTCGGTGAGACCGTCTCCCCGGGGAGTAAAGCATCATGCAGAGCCCGGTCTTCATTCCGCTTGCCATTCGCTCAAGCTACTCGCTGCTTGAGAGCATGATCACGCCGGCGGATATCGCCAAGTGGTGCACCGCGCACGGCGTCCCGGCGGCTGGCGTGACCGACCGCAACAACCTGTTCGGCGCTCTGGAATTTTCCACCAAGCTCACAGACTACGCCGTCCAGCCGATCATGGCGTGCGCCTTTGACCTGACCGACGGCGTGCCGAAGTCAGAGACGTCGCGGGTCTCGCTGTATGCACAGACTGAGGCCGGGTATCGCCGCCTGATGTACCTGTCCTCGCGCGCGTTCCTCGATGCGCCGGACGGCGTTCCGAAACTGCACCGTGCCCAGCTGCTTGCCGAGACAGATGGCCTGATCATTCTTACCGGCGGCGCCGAAGGCGAAGTCGCGCGGCACATCGCAAAAGGCCGGATCGGCGATGCCAGGACAGAGCTGTCCACCCTGGCGGCGGCATTTCCGGGCCGGTGCTATGTCGAGATCACCCGTCACGGCACTCAAGCCGAACTGAAGTGCGAAGCGGGACTGCTCGAACTTGCCTATGAGCTCGGCTTGCCGATTGTTGCCACGCATGACGCCCGTTTCCTGAAGCCTGAAGATTCGGTCGCGCATGATGCGCTGATGTGCATCGCCAACGGGGAATACCTGGGGCAGGACGACCGCAAGCGCGTTGCGCCCGGACAGTATCTCAAGACACCCGCCGAAATGCGCCTTCTGTTTTCAGACCTGCCGGAAGCGATCGCATCAACCGAGGAGATCGCGCGCCGGTGCGCCGTGCGCGCCGAACCGCGCAATCCGATATTGCCGGGTTTCAGCAATGGCGGACGCTCAGAGCCCGACGAGCTCCGGCTCCAGGCAAAGGAGGGGCTGGAACTCCGTTTGCGCGAAGCAGATCGTCTGTATGCAGAACGCTCCGCCTATTTCGAAAGGCTGGACTTCGAGTTGGGCGTTATCGAACGGATGGGCTTTCCGGGCTACTTCCTGATCGTTTCCGACTTTATCAAATGGGCCAAATCAAATGGTATTCCGGTGGGCCCGGGGCGCGGCTCGGGCGCTGGTTCTCTGGTCGCCTGGGCGCTGCTCATCACAGACCTTGATCCGATCCGCTTTGATCTTTTGTTCGAGCGCTTCCTGAACCCTGAGCGCGTCTCCATGCCGGACTTCGACGTGGACTTCTGCCAGGAAAGGCGCGGCGAGGTTATTCGCTATGTGCGTGACAAGTACGGCGCAGACAGTGTTGCCATGATCATTACGTTCGGCACGCTCCAGGCCAAGGCCGTGGTCAGGGATGTCGGCCGGGTGATGCAGATGCCTTACGGCCAGGTGGACCGGCTCGCCAAGCTCATCCCGTTCAACCCTGCAAAGCCGCCGACCCTGGATGAGGCGATCGCGGGCGAACCTAAGTTCGACGAAGAGATTGCCGCGGATCCGCGCGTCGGGGAGCTGATCGAAATTGCCCGGTCCCTGGAAGGCCTCTACCGTAACGCAGGCACGCACGCTGCCGGTGTCGTGATCGCCGACCGGCCGCTTGTGAACCTCGTGCCGCTCTACAACGATCCGCGTGCGGAACTGCCGGCCTCGCAGTTCAATATGAAGTATGCCGAACTGGCCGGGTTGGTGAAGTTCGACTTCCTCGGTCTTAAAACACTGACGGTAATTGACCGGGCGCTGAAATTCATCAGCGCCGGCGGAAAGACGATCGGGCCCGCCTGGCGCAGCCTCGACGATGCGGCGACCTACGAGCTGATGGCGAGCGGCGAAACGCTGGGCGTCTTCCAGCTCGAGGGCTCGGGCATGCGCGATACGCTTCGGCGCGTGCGGCCCAGCAATATCGAGGACGTGATTGCGATCATCTCGCTTTACCGGCCCGGTCCGATGGAGAATATCCCGGTCTACGTTCAGGGCAAGGACGATCCGAGTTCGGTTCGCTACCAGCACCCGGACCTGAAGCCGGTGCTGGAAGCGACTTACGGCGTTCCGGTGTATCAGGAACAGGTGATGCGCATGGCGCAGGAGGTGGCCGGATACTCCCTCGGCGAGGCCGATCTGCTCCGCCGCGCGATGGGCAAGAAGAAACTCGAAGAGATGATCGCCCAGCGCCGCCGTTTTGTTGAAGGCGCCGAGCAGACGAAGGGTATGGCGGCCAGCCTTGCCAACGAAATCTTCGACACGATGGAGAAGTTCGCCGGATACGGCTTCAACAAGTCGCACGCCGCCGCCTACGCGCTGGTGGGCTACCAGACGGCTTTCCTGAAATGTCATTTCGCGGTCGAGTTCCTCGCCGCGTCGATGAGCCTTGATATCGGCAACACGGACAAGCTCGCCGCGTTCTTCCTCGAAGCCAAACGGCTGCGCATCCCTGTGCGCGCGTCAGACATCAACACCTCGCAAGCTGACTTTGACGTGCGCGGCGGCGCGGTCGTCTACGCGCTCGGTGCGATCAAAGGGGTGGGGGTGGAAGCCATGCGCCATGTCGCGGCCGTTCGGGCAGAGGCCGGGCCGTTTACCAATCTCTACGATTTTGCAGAACGCATCGATCCGCGGCAGGTGAACAAGAAGGCTTTTGAGTCGCTGGCCAAGGCGGGGGCCTTCGATTCGCTGGAGCCCAACCGCACCAGGGTGCTCGAGGCCGCGCCGATGCTGTCGCAACTCGCGGCGAGTTCGGCAGGAGACCGTCAGGGCGGACAAGGCGGCTTGTTTGCGAATGCAGAGCCGGCCCTTCGCCCGCCTCTTCCGGCGCCCCGGCCCTGGACGGCCCAGCAGAAGCTGGACGAAGAGTTCAAGTCGATCGGCTTCTATTTCTCCGGTCACCCGCTCGATGACGTCCTCGTCTCGCTCGACCGGGACCGCATCACGCTGATGATGGAAGTCGAAGACCGCGCCGGCGAGGGCCGGCCGCTGGAAATGATCGGCATTGTCCGGGCCAGAAATGACCGCACCGGGAAAAACGGCGGTAAGTTCTCATTCGTTACCGTCTCGGATCCGACCGGCGAGCGCGACGTCATGGTCAACAGCGACGCGTTGCTGCAGTTCGGAGATCTCCTGAGGCCTGGCAAGGCGCTCGCCTTCACGGTTTCGGTCAAGATCAACGGCGAGGAAACGCGGTTGTACGTGGACGGGGTCGTGGAGATCGAGGCCGCCCGCCTTTCGAAACCTTCCGGAATGCTGGTGGTCCGGGTCTCGTCCGGCGCCAACCCGGTTGAAATCGCCGGTGTCGTCAGTCGGCTGGAAGGCCTTGCAGATAACGAACGGGGCGCCATCCTTCTGGAAATGCCGCTCGAAGACGGCCGGCTGGTCACCGTCCGGCTGCCTCAAACCTACACAATAAGCCTCAGGGCCCAGCGGGCGCTGAAGGAAGTCCCCGGTGTCGAGCGGGTCATCCCCCAAAGGGCTGCCTGAGCCGGATCAGCGGCGAATAGCGCTTGCTCCACACCTCAGAAGTTGTATAGGAGCGCTCTTCTAAACCATGTCGCGGGTGCATCCGGTGCGACGGGCGATGCCCGTAGTTCCACCCTGCGACGGCCAACCGGATGGAGAAAATCTATGGCCCTACCTGACTTCTCGATGCGTCAGTTGCTTGAAGCTGGCGTTCACTTCGGTCACCAGACCCACCGCTGGAACCCGCGCATGAAGCCGTACATCTACGGCGAGCGCTCCGGCATCCACATCATGGACCTGTCCCACACGGTGCCTTCGCTGCACCAGGCGCTCGTTTTCGTGCGCGACACCGTGGCGAAAGGCGGACGGATCCTGTTCGTCGGCACCAAGCGTCAGGCACAGGATCCTGTGGCTGAAGCTTCGCAGCGCTGCGCTCAGTACTACATGAACCACCGCTGGCTGGGCGGCACGCTCACCAACTGGGCCACCGTGTCCAACTCGATCAAACAACTGCGCGAACTGAACGCGATGTTTGAATCGGGTGGCGGTTCGGGCCTGACCAAGAAGGAGCTGCTCGACCTGCAGCGCCGCCGCGACAAGCTGCAGCGCGCTCTGGGCGGTATCGCCAACATGGGCGGCCTTCCGGCGGCGATCATCGTGATCGACACCAACAAGGAATCGATCGCCGTCCAGGAAGCCCGCAAGCTGGGCATTCCGGTGGTTGCGGTTCTCGACACCAACTGCGACCCGTCAGATGCCGATTTCGGCTTCCCGGGCAACGACGACGCAGCGCGCGCGATCTCGCTGTACTGCAACCTGTTTGCAGATGCAGTGCTTGATGGCCTCGCAGAATCGACCGCAGGTCTTGGCGTTGATCTCGGCGCAATGTCAGATGTCAGCGCCATGGCGGACGCTGACGTTCAGGTGGCGGGCGAGACGGCGGCTGGCGGCGCCTGAGGCGCGCTCTTCGAACTAAATTCAACGGAAGGATCAAAGCTATGGCTGAGATTACAGCGGCATTAGTAAAACAACTGCGTGAGAAAACGGGCGCAGGCATGATGGATGCGAAGAGAGCGCTCGTTGAAAACGACGGCGACGAAACCGCCGCCATCGAATGGCTGCGCGCAAAAGGGCTTTCCAAAGCCGCTAAGAAATCGGGCCGTGCGGCTGCAGAAGGCCTCGTGGGCGTCAAGGTTGCGGCCGATGGCAAGTCGGGCGCTATCGTTGAGCTCAACTCGGAAACCGACTTTGTGTCGCGCAACGAGGGCTTCCAGAAGGCGCTTGGCAGCATCGTGGACGTCGCGCTGCAGACAGACGGAAGTGTTTCGGCCGTTTCAGCTGCAGCTTCGCCGGACGGCGAAGGCTCCGTTGACGATATGGTCAAGCGCATGATCGCCACTATCGGCGAGAACATGACCCTGCGCCGGGCCACGAAGCTTTCGGCGGGCGGGCGCGTGGCGGCTTACGTCCACAACGCGGCTGCGCCCGGCATGGGCAAGGTCGGTGTTCTCGTGGCGCTTGAAGGCGCGGGTGATCTGGAAGATGCAGGCCGCAAGGTCGCGATGCATATCGCTGCCACGTCGCCGGCTTCGGCGACGACGGCTGAGCTCGATCCGGCTCTGATCGAGTCCGAGAAGCGCATTCTGACCGAACAGGCCCGCGAAAGCGGCAAGGCGGATGCGGTGATCGAGAAGATGATCGTCGGGCGGATGCAGAAGTTCTACAAGGAAGTCGTCCTCGTCGAACAACCGTTCATCATGGATCCGGACAAGACCGTGGGTGAATTCCTCAAGGCGCAGGGCGCAACGCTGAAAGCGTTCGTCCACTTCAAGCTTGGTGAAGGCGTTGAAAAGGAAGAAACCGACTTCGCGGCCGAAGTGGCATCGATGACAAAAGGCTCCTGATCAGGCTTGCCTTTCCCCCCGCGAGGGGCTTTGAACAATCCCGGCCAGGCGGCTTAGCCAGGCCGGGATTTTTTATGGTCGAGCTTTAGATTGATCGGTGGGACAAATGCCGGCGAACGAACCTGAAAAGAGCCAGCTGAAGTACCGGCGCGTGCTCCTTAAACTCTCCGGCGAAGCGCTTATGGGCCCGGGACAATTCGGTATCGACATTCCCACCTGCGTGACTTTTGCGCAGGCGATTGCCGGCGCCCGGGCGGATGGCGCCGAGATCTGCCTCGTCATTGGCGGTGGCAACATCTTTCGCGGCGTCGCCGGCGCAGCCAAGGGAATGGAACGCGCGCAAGCCGATTCCATGGGCATGCTGGCGACGGTCATGAACGCGCTGGCGATGCAGAGCGTGCTTGAAGGTATCGGCGTTCCCACGCGGGTGCAGTCGGCCTTGAACATGGATGCGGTGTGCGAGCCCTACATCCGGCGCCGGGCGCAGCGGCATATGGAAAAGGGGCGGGTCGTGATCTTCGCGGCCGGCATCGGCAACCCCTTCTTCACGACAGATACCGGCGCCGCACTTCGGGCCATCGAAATGAACTGCGATGCGCTGCTCAAAGGGACGCAGGTTGACGGCGTCTACACGGCCGACCCCAAACTCGACGCTTCAGCGACCCGCTACAACCAGGTCGCTTATGATGAGCTGCTGATCAAAAATCTCAGGGTGATGGACCCGTCTGCCGTCAGCCTGATGCGCGACAATAATGTACCGATCGTCGTTTTCTCCCTGAAGGAAGAAGGCTCGCTGCTGAACGTCTTGCACGGCCGGGGCACTTCGACGACGATCTCGAAACACGGAGGATCGACCGGATGACTTACAGCAAACAGGATATCGAGCGACGGATGGAGGGCGCACTTGCGTCACTCGCCACTGAGTTTTCGGGCCTGCGCACCGGCCGTGCGTCGGTCAACCTGCTGGATTCAATCCACGTGTCGGCTTACGGCGGCGTCTCGCCGCTGAGCCAGGTTGCATCGGTCACTGTGAGTGACACAAGGATGCTGTCGGTAAACGTCTGGGACAAGACGGTTGTCGGCGCGGTCGACCGCGCGATCCGCGAATCGGGGCTTGGCCTCAATCCGATCATGGACGGACAGACGCTCAGGATTCCGATCCCGGCCCTGAACGAGGAGCGCCGGGTTGAGCTGACAAAGATCGCCGGAAAATATGCCGAAGCTGCCCGGGTGGCCGTGCGCAACGTGCGCCGTGACGGTATGGATGCGTTGAAGAAAATGGAAAAGGCGGGTGAGATCAGTGAAGATCGCGCACGCTCGCTTGCAGAAGAAGTCCAGAAGCTGACCGATGCGTTTGTGCACCGTGTCGATGATGCCGTTAAGGCCAAAGAAGCGGAGATAATGCAGGTCTGATGGCCCGCCCCGGGACCTCTCCTGATCCGTCTCATGCCGGAGGCGCCCCACCGGCGCCCCAGCATGTGGCCATTATCATGGACGGAAACGGCCGATGGGCCAAAGCCAGGGGTTTGCCCAGGACGGCGGGTCATGAATGCGGCGTTGAAGCGCTGCGCCGGACCGTTGAGGCGGCCGGAGAGCTGGGCGTTCAGTATCTGACCGTATTTTCCTTCTCGACGGAAAACTGGCGTCGGCCGGCCGACGAAGTGAACGTCCTGTTCGGTCTTCTCAAGGCTTACGTCCAGCGCGACCTGGCGCGTCTCAAGGACGACGGCGTGCGCATCCGCGTCATCGGTCAGCGGGAAGGTTTGCCAGCAGATATCGCCAGCCTCGTTGACCGGGCGGAGACGGAAACGGCTGGCAACAACCGGTTCTTTCTCACCATCGCGTTCAACTACGGCTCCCGAAACGAAATCCTGCGCGCGGCGCAGGCCTACGCCGCTTCGGTCGCAGGCAATCGGGACGCGGCGCCTTTGAGTGAGGCCGCCTTCGGCCAACTTCTGGATACGCGCGAGCTTCCCGATCCAGACCTCGTCATTCGCACGAGCGGCGAATACAGGATCAGCAATTTCCTCCTCTGGCAGGCGGCCTATGCAGAGCTTCTGTTTGTTGATGTGCTCTGGCCCGACTTCAACCGCGCGCATCTGGAAAGCGCGATATCGCGCTATCATGAAAGGGAACGCCGCTTCGGTACGGTGGGTCCCGGAGCAACCTGATGGGCGACTGGACACCGCCTGAACAGCGGTTCTCCGAATTGCCGTTGCGCCTGTTGACTGCACTGGTCCTCATACCGTTCGCATTGTTTGCGGTCTGGATGGGATCCTGGTGGCTGGCGGCCGGTTGCGGCCTTTTCTGCGCGGTGATGATGACCGAGTGGTGCCGCATGAGCGCGGCGCCAAACGAAGTGCTGCTCGCCGGACTGGCAGCGGTGTTCGGCTTAAGTCTCGCCTTGCACATTGAGCTTGTTTCCTGGGCCATCTTTGCCGCGGCCATCGGACTCGCCGTGATTTCATCACAGCGGCAAACGGAAGCTCGCTTATCCGGCGGTTTTGGCGTCGTTTATGTATTCGCGATGGTGTTCGGCCTCTACACCCTGAGGGAAGGGCCCTGGGATGGCCGCCTGGCGGCCTTGTACTTCATGTCGCTCGTCTGGGCGTCGGATGCGGCTGCCTACTTCTTCGGGCGCCTGATCCGCGGCCCGCGCCTCCTGCCGAGGGAAAGCCCGAACAAGACCTGGAGCGGGGCCATCTCGGCCGTCATCGCCTGTGCGTTTTGCGGGTACCTGGCGGCCGGATGGCAGGCAGCCGAGCTTTTGCCGTGGATCCTGACCGGAATATGCATCTCGGTCGCTGCGCAGGCAGGTGACCTGTTCGAAAGCGGCTTGAAAAGGCGGTTCAAGGTCAAGGATTCCGGAAATATCCTGCCGGGGCATGGCGGCCTGCTGGACCGGGTGGATGGACTGGGCGCCGTCAGTATCCTCGCAACATTGACTTTTCTGAGTGTTCCGGGACTTCCGGCGCTGCTAGGCTTCTGAATATGAAGCCTGCGAGCCGCGTCTCCATTTTCGGGTCTACGGGATCAGTTGGCCGGTCGGCCATCGATGTGATCCGGCATGCAAACCGTCTCGAACCCCGGTTCGAGATCGTTGCGATTGCGTCTGGACGCAACGCCGAAGCCCTCGCTCAGCAGGCGCTCGACGTGCAACCCCGGATTGCCGTTATCGCCGACGAGGCGCAACTGCCAGAACTCAAGGCGCGTCTTGCGGGCACCGGCATCGAATGCGCCGCCGGGGAAGCGGCAATGATCGAAGCGGCATCGAGACCCTGCGACCGCTTTGTCGCGGCGATCGTTGGCGCCGCTGGCCTGAAGTCAACGATGGCGGCGGTCGAGGCGGGTAACCATCTCGCGCTTGCGAACAAGGAAAGCATCGTCTGCGCTGGATCTATCCTCCTGGACGCCGCCCGGAAAGCCGGGGTTTCGATCTTGCCGGTGGATTCCGAGCACAGCGCCATTTTCCAGTGCCTCGGTGACGGGCGCATGCTCGACCACCTGACCTTGACGGCGTCCGGCGGTCCTTTCCGCCTGTCAACGCTTGATGAGATGGCGCGGGCCACCCCGGCGCAGGCGGCGGCCCACCCGAAATGGAGCATGGGGCTCAAGATCTCGATCGACAGTGCCACCTTGATGAACAAGGCGCTTGAGCTGATCGAGGCGGCCATCCTGTTCAGGGTCGGCGCCGAAAAGGTCGAGGTCCTGGTCCACCCCCAGTCGATTGTGCATGGCATGGCCCACTTCAAAGACGGGTCGGTGATTGCGCAGCTGGGGTCACCGGATATGCGCACACCTATCTCGCTGGCCCTGGGCTGGCCGGAGCGGATCGAAACCGAGGTGGCGGCGCTTGACCTCGCTCAGATCGGTCAGCTCGAATTCAGCCCGGTCGATGCCCGCAAGTTCCGCTCGATCGAACTGGCGCGCAGAGCCGTCCAGATGGGGCCTGCGGGCCCCGTGATCTTAAATTCTGCTAATGAATCAGCGGTTTCGGCGTTCATTGAGGGAAAATGTGGCTTCCTGGATATCGGCTGGGCGGTGGAAGCGGCTTTGGACCACTTTGCATCTTCAGATTTGGCCTCTACCAAGTGCACGACGCTCGAAGAGGTGGCGTCACTCGATGACCACGGGCGATGGCTCGCCGGTGATCTTTTGAAGACAGCCCCGAGCCGGGCAGGAGGAGTGGCAACTTGGAAGGGGTAGTCAGCCAGGGGCCGCTGTTCATTGCATGCCTCGTGTTCCTCATGGGCATCGTGATCGTGATCCATGAACTGGGGCATTATCTGGCGGGCCGCATGTTCGGCGTCGCGACCGAATCGTTTGCCATCGGCTTCGGGCCGACCATGGCCGAGCTGCGCGACAAGCGCGGAACCCGCTGGCGCCTCAACTGGATCCCGCTCGGCGGCTTTGTTGCTTTTGTAAGCAAACACGCACTCGAAGAAGAAGGCGCGCAAGCCGGCGCGCCGCTCGGGGCGGCGTTTGATGATGTCGGTCCGCTCAAGAAAATCGTGATCAGCATCGCCGGCCCGCTCGCGAACTTTGTGCTGGCAGCCTTCATTTTCGGCCTTTCCGTGGGCGTACACGGCGTTGTCGTGGAGCCGGTCAGGGTCGCAAGCACGCTGCCAGACATGCCTGCCGAACGCGCCGGGCTGATCGCGGGCGACCGGATCGTAGAAGTGCACGGCAAACCGGTCCTGAACGCTTCGGACGTCACAGTCGCCATCCTGTTGAGCCCGAATGCCGCTCTGGAGCTTCTGGTGGACCGCGGCGGCATCCGGCAACTCATTACGGTCACGCCGGTCGAAGTCGTCCGCCCGAATGAGGTCGGACAGATGATTGCGCAAAGCACGATCGGCATCGGCATTGCGCCTCCCGATACGTCGGAGAGGCTTCGCTACGGGCCGGCCGAATCAGCTGTGGCGGGCGTCCAGAGAACCGGGGTGGCCATCGAACAGACCGTGACCATGCTGGGCAGCATCGTGACCGGCAAGATGTCGTTTCACGCCCTGTCTGGTCCTGTCGGCGTGGGTGATGTGTCCCGCAGGATCGTAAACACGGTCATGGACCGGCCCGAAATCCCGCTCATGGACCGGCTGGACCGCCTCTTCTGGGTGCTTCTCAGCCTCTGTGCGGCGATCTCTGTTGGCGTGGGATTTTTCAACTTGCTGCCACTGCCAGTGCTGGATGGCGGGCGTGTGGTGTTTCATGCATACGAAGCCGTGATAGGCTCTAAAATGCCAAGCCAGATTGAGGCATTGGCGCTGCGTGTGGGAGTGTTGGTCTTGGTGGCGATGGTGATCGTTATCACTTGGGGGGACATTCTCGAAACCGGTGTTTTTGGTCGAGGCAGCAGCTGACGCAGTTCAGCTCCAGGAACGAAAGAGTACTCGAGAATGCGTAAATTCCTCGCTGCCACTGTTCTCGCGACCAGCGCGTTGGCACTCGGCTCCAACAGTCAGCTCAACCTCGCCCACGCGCAGGAGCAGGACGCTCGTTTTGGCGGCTCCATCCGGTCGATCGTGGTGGAGGGCAACAAGCGTATCGAGGCCCGGACGGTCCAGTCCTATCTGCTGCTTGAACCCGGCGATGCATTCGATCCGGACCGGATCGACCTTTCCCTGAAAACACTGTTCGCCACGAACCTGTTTGCCGATGTGTCGATCGACCGGCGCGGTGACGATCTGGTTGTACGCGTGGTCGAGAACCCGATCATCAACCGGGTCATTTTCGAGGGTAACCGCGCTCTCAAGGACGACAAGCTTCGCGAAGAGATCCAGGCAGCGCCCCGCGGTGTGTTCACGGCTGCGCGCGTTCAGACGGATGTTCAGCGCGTGCTGGAAATGTATCGTCGTTCCGGGCGTTTCGCTGCGAAAGTCGAACCCAAATACAAGCCGCTTGAACAAAACCGCGTCGACCTGATCTTCGAGATCACGGAAGGGCCCGTGACCGGCGTGCGCGCAATCAACTTCATCGGCAACGAAGAGTATTCGGACTCGCGCCTGCGCAGCGAAATCGTCACCCGGCAGTCCCGTTTCTGGCGTTTCTTCAGCTCGAACGACAACTACGACGCCGGACGTCTCGAGTTCGACCGTGAACAGCTGCGCGAGTTCTACCAGAACAACGGCTATTACGATTTCCGCGTAACGTCTGCGGTTGCCGAGCTGACGCCGGACCAGAAGGACTTCTACGTCACCTTCACGGTGGACGAGGGACGACAGTACGATTTCGGTGTCATCAAGGTCGAAACGGCGCTTGAGAAACTGGACGCGGGCATATTGCAGGGTGTCGTCCCGATCCAGGAAGGCGAGCTCTTCCGCGGCGATCAGATCGAAGGCACCATCGACGCGCTGACTTACGCGGCCGGCGTGGCTGGCTATGCGTTCGTGGACATCCGGCCTCAGATTTCGGTGAACGAAGAGACCGGCCGGATCGACATCACCTTTGCCATCGATGAAGGCCCGCGCGTTTACATCGACCGCATCAACATCGTCGGAAACACCCAGACGCTTGACCGCGTCGTGCGCCGCGAGTTGCGGATTGCCGAAGGCGATGCGTTCAACCGCATCCTGCTGGACCGTTCGCGTAACCGTATTCGCGCGCTCGGTTTCTTCAAGGAGGTCGAGATCGTCGAGACCCCCGCCGAGGAACCCGACCGGACGAATGTCGACATCAAACTGACGGAGCAATCGACGGGCGAACTCTCGTTCGCGGCAGGCTTCTCGTCGGTCGACTCTTACCTGTTTGACCTGAGCGCCTCGCAGCGCAACCTTCGCGGGCGCGGCCAGTCGGTCGTGGCTCGCACGTCGCTGTCCAGCCGTCAGCAAATTGTCGATTTTCGTTTCACCGAACCAAGGTTCCTTGACCGCAACCTTTCGGCCGGCGTTGACCTGTTCGCAACGCGTCAGGACTTTGAAGAATTCACGGGCTTCACGAGCGAGACGATTGGCGGCGGTCTGCGGGTTGCCTTCCCGTTGACGGACCGGATGCAGCTCGGCCTGAGCTACCGTCTGCAGGCGGATGATGTGAACATCGCTGACCGCAACATCATTATCGATCAGAACGGCAACCTGCTCAGAAGTTTCACGCAGACGGCCGGTATGGGTACGCCGGATGACATCTCGGATGACGTCTACCGGGAACCAGAGATCGGCGATGTCATGCCGGGCGAAACCCTGGTCGATATCTGCGATCCTCTCTACACCCTTCGGGATACGATTTGCCGGTCTGAGCGAAACGATATCTCGAGCATTGTCGGTTACAACTTCTTCTGGGATCAGACCAACGATCCGATCACGCCGACCCGCGGGTTCGACTTCCGGCTCAGCCAGGACTTCGCCGGCATTGGCGGTGACGTGAAGTATATCCGTACCGAGACGGGTGCCACATTCTACCGGGGCGTCTGGAGAGATGTCGTCGCCAGCGCGAAGTTGTCCGCCGGCTACGTCCTTCCGCTCGATGAAGAGCAGGGCGTGCGTATCAACAACCGTTTCTTCCGCGGTGGCAGCACGTTCCGCGGATTTGACGTGGCTGGACTTGGCCCGCGTGAAATCCTGCGGATCTTCGACCCGAATACCGGACAGGTCCTCGAAACCCGGCGCCTCAATTCGCTCGGCGGCAACGCCTACTACCAAGGCACGTTCGAGCTCACCGTTCCCAACTTCCTGCCCGAAGAGTACGGCATTCGCAGCGCTGTGTTTGTTGACGTCGGCACGCTCGGCATCCTTGAAGATGTCGACAAGGGCTCGCCTCTGGTCATCACCGATGGATCTTCAATCGGTTATCCGGGCGCACAGGCCGTTCGAATTACGAAGGACGCAGCGTCCTTGCGCGCTTCGGCAGGTCTCAGCGTCTTCTGGGACTCGCCGTTCGGCCCCATCCGCTTCGACTTCTCGCAGATCCTTCGCAAGGAAGAATATGACAAGACAGAGTCGTTCCGGTTCTCAACGTCCACCCAGTTCTGATCTCGCAAGCCCCCACGAGGAAACCCAAATGAAAACCTGCAAGACCATCTTCGCCGCGCTCGCGCTGGCAACCGCCACCTTGACGGTGGCAGCCCCTTCCGCGCTTGCCCAGGGCGCAATCGTCATTGTGATCGACGAGACCCAGATCCTTGCTGACAGCAAGGCAGGCAAAGACATGTTCACGAAGCTCAAGAACATCGAAACCCAGATCAACGCTGAGCTCAAGCCAACGCGCGACTCGCTTGAAACCGAGCGCAAGGCGATTGCGACCAAGCTTGAGGGGAAAACCCGCGAGGCGATCGTTGCCGATGCTGCGCTCGTGAAATCGATCGAGGGCTTCCAGACAAAGTCCAACGAATTCGCCGCGAAGCGTCAGCTCGTTTCGCAGGTGTATGCAGCGACGGAACAGAAAGCGTTCCAGGAATTCAACAAGGCCCTCGAGCCTGTGATGCTGGAAGTTGTAAAGGAGAAGAACGCCCAGGTTGTCCTGTCGAAAAGCCAGGTGGTCTTCACGGCAGCTTCGGTCGACGCCACGGCGCTGATTGTTTCGAAGCTTGATCAGAAAACGCCGGCCATCACCGTCGTGCGCCAGCGCGCACCTGCACCCCAGTAACGCTCGGGGGATTTCAGAAGCCGTGGCGATTGACAGCCGGTTCTACGCGTCATTGGGGGCTTTGACGCTTGAATCGGCTGCTCATCTGTCGGGCGCCAGTTTTACCGGCGATCCTGCGCATGCCATTACGGGCATCGGGTCGGCAGATATGGCCAAGGCAGGTGAACTGGCCTTTATTGACGGCGCCGGAGCCGGCCAAACGTCATTAAGTGAACATCTTGACGTGGTTGTCGTGCCGGAATCGGCGCGCGCACGCGTACCCGGCGGCGCTGCGGTCATCATTTCTTCCCTGCCGCGCTTCACACACAGCCTGATCGCATCGGCCTTGT
>CAMEDD010000021.1 GCA_945913285.1 Candidatus Sulfopaludibacter sp. SbA3 | reverse complement strand
CCATAGGGATAGCGGTCGAGCGAAGCATAGAGCGTCGCGGCATCGACCGGGATCGGCGAGAAGCCAACGGCCACATCGGCCGAACCCGGAACGTAGCCTTTCAGCAGGTCCTTGCCGATGCTGAAGGATTCGCCCGGCTTCATGAGCTTCGTCATGGCGCGCGATTCCGGCAGGTAGGGCGAGCGGGTCTGGATTTCATAGCTGCGCGCGACCTTGTATCCATCCGGCCCTGTCACATCGATGCGTAGCGGCGAGATGCCTTCGCCTTTGGCGGCAACACGCACCGGCAGGTCCGCGCGCTGGCCCTTGGCGAGCGTGCGGGAAAGCTGCGCGGCGGGAACGCTGACCTGCGCGCCGCCGGTGACCTTGGCGATGAATGCGCCGGTCGCGAGTTCGACGTTATCGATACTGGCCGTGATCACCGCTTCATCGCCGGGGGCAAGGAAGCGCGGCATGACCAGATCGGTAGGCGCCTTGTCGCGCACCGTCATCTTCTTCTCGGCCGAGCCGAGACCCGTTTTGGACCAGGCGACGGCCATCAGGCGCAGCTCGCCGTTGAATTCCGGCAAGGCCAGCGGGATCTTGGCGCGGCCATTCTTTACTTCGACGAGGCCGGAGAAGATCACCACAGACTTGGTGGGAACGACCGTTAGGCCTTCGCCGCCCAGCTGGTCGCCGCCGACGCGAACCTCTGCCGGCATACCCATGTTGGGATCGAGCAGGCGGCCATAATCATCGTGCAGCTCGACGCCGAGCGCCTTGCGACCGAAGTAATGCGCGACAGGGTCAGGCGACTTGAACTTGGTCAGACGCAGGATGCCCTCATCGACAGCGGCCAGGGTCAGGTAGACCTGTTCCTTCGGTCCGCCCGTGATGGTCACGTCGACCGATTGCTCCGTAAGGGGACGGGCCACATCCGGCGCGGCGATCGCCACCTTGAAGGTGCGAGAGGCCATGTCGACCGGGACATGGGCGACGCCTACAGCGCGGCGGGGTTTCGCATTGAGCACGGGGTCGCGGCCGGAATAGACCGTGACCATCACATAGGCGCCTTCGCCCCACTCGGCCGTGACCGGCAGCGTGATCTTGGTGCCTTTGGCTGTGACCGATAGGTTCTGGACGCTCAGCACACGGTCGGTCGCAACGACGACCTGCGCCTGCCCGTCATAGGGCGGCACGATCGTCAGCTCGGCGCTCTGGCCGACCTTCGGCGATTTCTCGGAGGCAACGACCTTCACCCGGTCAGGGGCTTCGGTGCCGTCTTCACTCGTCCAGCCGCCCCAGCCAACATAGAAGCTGGTGCTGGCGCCGGAGCTGGCATAAGCGCCTTGCCCTTCGATGACGAGTTCATGGCTGCCCCATTCAAGGCCAGGCGCCTTGATCTGGCCGGCACCGCCGGCGGGGGTCGTCAGGACGCCTTCATTGACTTTCGTGACCGTGCGCGAGCGGCGCCAGGTCCACTGTTCTCCGTCCCGGTACCAGTCATAGTGATAGTCGATGGCGAGCACTTTCCAGCTGAGGCGCTGGGCAACTGCCTTGCCATCCGCGTTCATCGCAACGACTTCAAACTTCGCCTCGCCGCCTTCTTCCACGCTGGACTCAAAGGCTGGCTTCACGCCGACATAGAGGCCTTCGGGCCGGTAGGGCACGCGGACGCCTTCGGCAACGGAGCGGCCACCGGGCTCAAGGACGCTGACCACCGTATTGAGGCGCAGCGGCAGGCCGGAATTCGAGCCCGCCGTTCCGGGCGCGAGGCGAACCACCGCCTTGCCGGCACCGTCCGTGGTCGTATCATCGAACTCGAGGATCTGCTCCTCGAAGGTCTGGTCATGGCGGCCATATAGGAAGCCTTCGAACGCCTTGAAGGGCGACGGATCGGCCTCCAGCCGGGCTTCGGCTTTCACCGTCAGGCCCGCGCCGGGGGCGCCGTACAGGAAGCGCGAGGCGATTTCGACATCGCGGACGCCGCCGGCCTTGAGGGCCGTCTTTTCGTCCGCCTTCACGTCCACTGCGATGCGCTGAGGCACGAAATCCTCGACCGCGAAGCGAACTTCGCCGGCCTCGGCGGCAATGCCGTCGATTTCGATGCTGGCGCGCCACTCGCCGCGGGACGCGCCGCGCGGCAGGTCAAAGCGGGAAAGGACGGCGCCCGGTTTCGGGTCCTTGAACCGGACCTTCGACGCAACAAGCCCATTCGGGCGGTAGATCACGAGATGGCCGTTTCGGCCGGTGACCTGCCGGCCGGCGCGGTCGCGCAGCATGCCCGTCAGCTCGACGCTTTCGCCGGGCCGGTAGATGCCGCGGTCGGTATAGATATACGCATCCACAGGGCCCGGCGTGCGGCGGCCGCCGACTTCCTGTTCGGAGAGGTCAACCGGCGCGCGGGCGAGATCAAGCGCTGCGAGTTCGCCGTTCGCTGCTGTCGCGAGCACGAGGCGGGGGGCCATCGTGCCCTGCCCGTTCATCAGGGGCGCATCGAAATTCACGCGGCCCTGTTCGTTGGGTTTCGTCTCGGCAAGGACGGTGTTGTTGGCGGCCAGCAATTGCACCTTGGCATTGCGGACGATCTTGCCGTCCTTCAGGGAGCGAAGGGTGACGTCGAGGCCGTTTTCGCCGCGATAGGCGGTGAGCGCGAGATCGGTCAGCAGGATCCAGCGGCCGGACGATGCGGCCGGGCCTTCATTATCGCCGCGTTCGGCGGCGTCGGTGACGCTGACGAAATAGGCGCCGGGTTTCATCGGGCCGATGACATCCTGCAGCGGGAAGACGGTGATGACCGGGGCGTTGGGCGAGCCGGCGACGTCCATCGTGCCGGTGAACAATTCCTCGCCGACATCTTCAGGCGAATCGGCCCCGTACATCCAGGACCACTCGCCCTCGCGTGTCGTCGTGCCCGAATTGATGTTCTTGAAGACCAGTGCGCGGTCGTTGATGCGGCTGACTGTGACGCGGACCTTGTCTACGTTGACAGTTTCAATGGGCAAGCCATCGGCATTTTCACGCGGCAGGATCACGCCCGTGCCCTTGAAGCCCACGAACGGCGGACGGTCGGCAAAATCGATAGGCACGGTTTCGGCGCGCTTCAGCGTGCGGCCATCGGCAGCCGGGAGGCCTGCGAGGATCGTCGCGGTGCGCGTCGTGCCAAAGGAGAGGCCGCCGACGCAGAGCTCGCGGCCCTGGGCCGTCAGGGCGGGGCGGAAGGCGGGGCGGAATTCGACGTAAGGCGAATAGTCCGTTTTCGGATCAAGTGCGGCGGAGAAGACGAAGCAGGCGAGCGGGGATTCCGTTGAGGTGTCGATCCGGTAGCGGAAATAGGAGAACTCGGCATCGGCCGCTTCTCGGGCCCGCTGGCGGGCTTCCTCACGCTTGCGGGCCGCTTCGATGTCGGCCGGAGCGCGCGCGATGAGCACCTGGCCATCGCTGTCTTCGCCGGGCCCTGTCGCCGTCTGGGAACCCCCGCAAGCTGCAAGAACGAGCATTGCCGCTGACACGAGCGTCCCAAGGACCCCCCACCGACCCTGGACCTTGGCTGACATCGATGAAACTCCTCCCGAGTATTTAACCTATTCTTACACACGAACGCAGCGGCGCCATAGGGGCGCGATTCCGGCGGAAGAAAGAATTTTCAAAGGGAACCAGTGCTTTCCTCTGCAAAAACCGCCGCGAGGCCCTCCCGATAGGAGGTGTAACGGGGCCGCCAGCCGAGCGCGGACTTGGCGCGTGCGTTCCCCACACGTTTGCACTCGGCATAGAAGCTGGCCGCCATGTCGCTGAGGCCGGCTTCGGCAAAGGGGACTTCCGGCGGCGGCGGCAGGCCGAGTAGCTGCGCCGCATAGGCTGTCACGTCCTGAGGCGGGGCGGGAAGATCGTCGCAAAGGTGGAACACGCCTGCTGCGCGGGGCCGCAGCATAAGAGCGGCAAGTCCGCTGGCGATGTCATGGACGTGGACGCGGGAGAAGACCTGCCCCGGCTTGATGATGCGCTGGGCGGTGCGGTCGCGGATCCGGTCAAAAGGGGATCGTCCGGGTCCATAGATGCCCGGCAGCCGGACAATGCGGGCGCCGCCATCGCTGGCGCCGAGCCACTGGTTTTCGGCGAGGACGCGGGCGGCCGCGCGCGGCGAAGCCGGTGCGACCGGGCTCCATTCGAAGGCCCAGCCGCCGCGCTGGTCTCCATAAACACCCGTGGTCGACAGATAGGTTATGGACGGCGCGGAGGCTGCCTTGGCGCTTGCCGCCAATGCGGCCGGACACCCCTCGCGGCCAGGCGGCAAGGTGATCAGCCAGTGGGCGTTGTCAGGGACGTTGACTGCGCCCTCCCCGGCCCAGACCTCAGCCTCGATGCCCTGCGCCTGCAGCTCTGCCGCCTTGCCCGGCGTGCGCACGGTTCCGGCCACACGCCAGCCTGCCGGGCGAAGTTCAGCCGCCAGCTGCAGGGCGCTGTAGCCAAGCCCGAAAACAAAAAGCAGAGATTGCGGGGATGTCATTTGCCAATGCCAAAGCGCCGTTGCCTAAAGCGGTAGATAGCCGGTCCGGAGCCCCCTGCCCATGTCCTTGATCGCCCTCACGCTCGGCACGGTCCTGATGATGCAGTCCGCCGGCGCAGACCTTGCCAGGGCGGAAGCTGAACGGCTCGACGCCTGCGTCGCCAAGATCGAGACCGATCCCGAGAACGCCTACGAAGACGGTCTCGCCTGGACCTATGAGGGCAACCGCCCGGGGGCGCGTCAGTGCGCTGCGCTCGCGCTGATTGCACTCGGCAACTATGAAACCGGCGCTGACCGCCTGGAATCGCTCGCCTCGTCGAGCGATGGCGGCTCGATGGAACAACGGGCGATCTACCTGTCTCAGGCCGGCCAGGCCTGGATCATGGCAGGCGCGCCGGAAGTTGCGGTTGTCTCGTTCTCGGATGCCCTGAGGTTTGCGCCCGGGACCACCGAGCTGCTGCTCGACCGCGCGGGGGCCTACCTGCTCTTGGAAGAATGGGACAGGGCGCTGCCTGACCTTGATCTCGCATTGGCCAACTCGCCGGGCCTTGCAGAGGCGCATCAGCTGCGCGCGCAGGTCTATCTGAGCAAGAACAAGTATGATCTGGCGCTGAAGGACGTGGACGCAGCCATCGCGGCTGATCCGACGAACATCGACACCCTCGTAGTGCGCGGCAGGGTTCGCGAGGCGATCCGGATTGCCGAAGCAGACGGCGTACCGCAATAGCCTCGGAGGTCAGGCGCCGTAGCGCGTCTCCAGCATCGACCACACCGCCCGCAAGCCGCAGGCCGCGCCGCCGTCCGGCCGGCCATACTTGGCCTTGCGCCAGGCCCAGATGTCGAAGTGCGCCCAGCTTTTGACGGTCACGAACTGTTTGAGGAAGACGGCGGCGGTGATCGATCCGGCAAAGCTCCCGCTGGAATTGACGAGATCGGCGACCGGGCTTTTCAAGTCGGCGAGATAGGGATCCCAGAGCGGCATGCGCCAAACGGGATCGCCAGTATGTGCGGACGCCGCGAGAATGTCTGCGGCCAGCGTCTCGTCGTCTGTGTAAAGCGGCGCAAGGTCGGCGCCGAGGGCAACGCGCGCGGCGCCGGTGAGCGTTGCGAAATCGAGCAGCAGGTCCGGCTCGCTCTCACAGGCCCGTGTCAGCGCATCGGCGAGGACGAGGCGGCCTTCGGCGTCCGTATTGTCGATCTCGACGGTCAGCCCCTTGCGGCTGGACAGAATATCACCCGGCCGGAAGGCGTTGCCGGAAATCGCGTTTTCGGCGGCCGACACATACAGCTTCAGATGCACCGGCAGGCCTGCGCCCATGATCAGCTCGGCGAGCGCGATGGCATGGGCCGCGCCGCCCATATCCTTCTTCATGATGCGCATACCGTCGCCGGTCTTGAGGTTCAGGCCGCCGGAATCGAAGGTGATGCCCTTGCCGCACAGCGCAAGCCTCGGCCGCCCCGGCACACCCCACTCCAGTTCCAGGAACCGCGGCGCATCCAATCCGGCGCGGCCGACCGCGTGCACCATCGGATAGTTCTCGGTGAGCAGGTCTTCGCCGACGATGGATTTGAAGGCGGCGCCGAACCGTTCGGCCAGGGCAGACATTTCCGCCTCGAGGCCGGCCGGCGTCATGTCGGCGGCCGGTGTGTTCACCATGTCGCGCAAGTGGCTTGCGGCGTCGGCCTCGCGTGAAAGCGCTTCTCCTTCCTTGCCGACCGGCACCTTGAGGCGGGGCGGGGCGGTTTTCTCGGATTTGTAGCGGTCAAACCGGTAGGCGCCATCGGCCCAGGCGGCCGCGATCCGCGCGAAGGGCTGGCCGCCATCCTCGGCAATCTCGTAATCCCCTTCCGGGAGACGGGCCGACAAGGCGGCGACCGCCAGCGCGTCCTTGCCCGCGCCGAGCCCGAACAGGACGAACGCCACGCGCCCGTCGGCTCCGGGAACCAGGACTGTCTGGCCGCCGGCGCCCGTGAAGCCCTGCGCCGCGGCGATGGCGCGCGCACCTGCAAACGGGTCTTCGGTGAGCGAAGCAAACGCTTTCGGGGTGAAAAGGTGGATTTTCGCCGGGGTAACGGGCTGGGTCGTGAAGCTCTTGTGCATGGCTCTTCCTGAAGGGCTCACCGGGCCGCTGGTCTGGTTAAGGGTCGGCGGGGCGGCGTTAACCGAACCTTGACCCCGCGCGTTCAATATCCGGCGTATTGCTGCAGATACATACACGGAGCCTGATGATGTCCAGTGCCAAAACGTCTCTGGCCTTGCTTGCCTTTGCGCTCGCCGCCTCGGCGACCGCCTGCGCCACGGCGCCGAAGGACGAACAGGCCCTTGCCTTGCGCGAGGCCATGAAGCCCGCTTCCGCCGAGGAGCGCGCTGCCGCAAACCGCGCCGACGCGCTGACCCGTGCAAACTTCTGGGCCAAGGAGAACAACAAGGATCCGGAAGATATCACCTCCGCGCTCGAGTTTGCCCGCGCCCTGCGCGAGATCGGCAGCCATGACCGCGCCATTGACGTGATGTCGCGCACCTTGATTGTTCACCCCGACAGCGTGGACGCCGTGATGCTGCTTGGCCGCATCCAGATGGCGAAAGGCGATGTGCCAAACGCCGCCCGCGCCTTCAACCGGGCCACGCAGATCGAACCCGAACGGGCCGAGACCTGGGCCGCGCTGGGCACGACCTATGACCGGCAGGGCTATCACGGCCTCGCCCAGACCGCCTACCTCAAAGCCCTCGAGCTTGAGCCGGCGCGCACCACGACGCTCACCAATTACGGGCTATCCCTTGTGCTGTCCGGCGACCTTGCGGGCGCTGAAGCGAAATTGCGGCTCGCCGCCGCAAACCCGGACGCGACCTCGCGCGTGACAGAGAACCTCGCGCTTGTTCTCGGCCTGCAGGGACGCTTCGACGAGATGAAGACCGTCAGTGGCGCGGCCGCGCCCGAAGCCGTGGTTGACCAGAATGCGGCGCTGCTGCGCAGCCTGATCCAACCTGCCCGTAGCTGGGACGCGCTATCCGAAGCCGAGCCTGCCAAAGCCGCGCCTGCTGTCAAGACGCCCGCCCAGGCCGAAAGCGCAAAGCGCACGCTTCGTCCGCGCAGCTGATCTGCTTACGGAGTATCGAAGCGTATACCCTGCGCGAGCGGGAGCGCGCTTGAGTAATTGATCGTGTTGGTGGCACGCCGCATATAGCCTTTCCAGGCGTCGGACCCGGACTCGCGGCCACCGCCGGTTTCCTTCTCGCCGCCAAACGCGCCGCCGATCTCGGCGCCGGACGTGCCGATATTGACGTTGGCGATACCGCAGTCAGACCCGGATGCGGCGAGAAACCGTTCGGCTTCGCGCAGGTCCGTCGTGAAGATCGACGATGACAGACCGGCGGAGACGGCATTGTTCAGCGCGATCGCTTCGTTCAGGTCTGTGAAGCGCATCACATAGAGGATCGGCGCAAAAGTCTCCCGCAGAACGGGGCCGGAGTGCGACGGCATCTCGACAAGCGCAGGACGGCAATAGACGCCGCCGCCAGCTTCGACAGGCTCGCCGCCGAAAACGACGCCGCCGGCGGCGCGCGCTTCGGACAGTGCATACATCATCCCATCCCCAGCCGGCCGGTCGATCAGCGGACCGACAAGCACGCCCGGCGTCAGCGGGTTGCCCACGTGCAGGGAAGCCCAGGCCGCGCGGAGCCGGGGAATGATCGCATCGGCGATGGATGCGTGCACGAACAGCCGGCGCATCGTGGTGCAGCGCTGCCCCGCGGTGCCCAAAGCTGAGAAGGCTATTGCGCGAACGGCAAGATCAAGATCCGCAGACGGACAGACAATGGCAGCATTGTTGCCGCCCAGTTCCAGAATTGTCTTCCCGAACCGGGCCGCGACGACCGGGGCGATGGCGCGGCCCATCCGGGTGGACCCGGTCGCCGACACCACGGCCACGCGCGGATCGGCTGCCAGCGCGGCGCCCGCCTCCGGCCCGCCGATCAGGCATGCCGCCAGGCCGGTCGGTGCATCGCCAAACGATTGAACGGCGCGCGCAAAGACATGCATAACGGCGAGCGCGGTCAGCGGCGTTTTCTCTGACGGCTTCCAGATCACCGGGTTTCCGCAGACAAGCGCCAAGGCCGCGTTCCAGGCCCAGACGGCGACGGGAAAGTTGAAGGCTGTGATCACGGCGGTGACGCCGGCCGGATGCCAGGTTTCCATCATCCGGTGGCCGGGGCGTTCGGAGGCAATCGTCAGGCCGTGCAATTGCCGGGAGAGGCCCGCGGCAAAGTCGCAGATGTCGATCATCTCCTGGACTTCGCCCATCGCTTCGGCCGGGATCTTGCCGGCCTCCAACGTGACCAGCGTGGCCAGATCATCCTTCACCGCGCGCAGTGCTTCGCCCAGCAACCGGACGAGTTCGCCGCGGCGCGGGGCGGGCACGTCGCGCCAGAGCGCGAACGCTTCGGACGCTGACGCGATCGCGGCCTCAACCGTGCTATCCGAGGCGGGAGCGAGATATCCCAGCGTTTCGCCGGTGATCGGTGTGCGGCATGGCAGGCCGTTTGCCGCGCGGCCCGGATGGACGCCGAACCGGGCGAGTGTCTCAGACGCAATTGGAAGAAGGCTCATGCCTGCGCTCTAGCCCTGGCGCGGCCGCGGGGAAAGCCCCGCGAGCCGGCTCAGATGTAGTCGCGATCAACCTGAAGTTCGGTGACCTGCGGCGCAACTTCGTTCTCGCCCTGCATCTTCTGGTACTTGATGTAGGCGGGGCCAAGAACGACGAGGAAGAGCACCGGCAGGAAGAACAGGATCATCGGCACGGTGAGCTTCGCAGGCAGGGCGGCGGCTTTCTTTTCGGCGTCCGACATCCGCATCTCGCGGTTTTCCTTTGCCATCATGCGCAGCGAGTCGCCGAGCGGCGTGCCGTAACGCTCTGCCTGGCCGAGCGCCATACAGACGGCTTTCACACCTTCATGGCCGGTGCGCTGCGCAAGGTTTTCGTAGGCCTGACGGCGATCCGGCAGATAGGACAGCTCCGCCACAGTGATGCCGAACTCTTCGGCGAGTTCCGGCGAGGCGCCGCCGATTTCGTGGCTGACCTTGGCAAAGCCCATCTCAATCGACATGCCCGCCTCGACGCAGATCAGCAGCATGTCGAGCGAGTCCGGGAAGGCGCGCATCAGGGACTTCTGGCGTGTCTGGGCAAGGTTCGAGATGTAGATGTTCGGCGCATAGAAGCCGACGGCCGCGCCAAAGGCGAGCGAGCCGTACTTCATGAACGTGTTGAGGCCGTGATCGTTGACGAAGAAGATGTAGAGGAAGGTCAGGATCGCGCCGGCGAACGGGAGCGCCATCCGGGCAAAGTAGAAGGCCGAGATCGGACCAGGGCCGCGCATGCCCGCCTGGTTCATCAGCTTGAGGACGTTCGGATCCTCAAGGGCGGTGGCGAGGTTGAGTTTCGACGAGATATTTCCGAAGAATGAGTCGTCCTTGCGGCGCAGGCCCTTTTTCTCGAGCGCGGCGCGGCTCTGCTTGCGCAGTCGCTCGCGCTGGCTGGCGACCGACTTGAGCCGGGTCTCAAGCTTGTTGCCCTGCAGGTAGCGCAGGAGAATCGACAGGAACGTTCCGAACACTGCGGCCGCGACGAGATAGGCCGCCAGTGTCTCGGGCTTCGTGAGGGCGAGCAGGATATCGTACATCTGAGCCTGCCCCTACATATCGAAGTTGATCATGTTGCGCATGACGGTAATCCCCAAGCCCATCATGGCAGCGGCCAGGGCGAGAATGACGTGACCCGTTTCGGTCAGGAACAGTTCCATGATGTAATCGGGCGTCGTGAGGAAAACCATGAAGCCCACAGCGAAAGGCAGCGAGCCAATAATGAACGACGAGGCCTTGGCCTCCGAGGACAGCGCGTTTACCTTCTCGCGCATCATCTTACGGGAACGGATCACCGCCGACAGGTTTCCGAGCGCTTCGGAGAGGTTTCCGCCCGCTTTCGACTGGATCGTCAGCACGATGGAGAAGAAGTTCACTTCCTGAAGCGGCATGCGCTTGTAGAGTTGGCCGAGGGCCCGGTCGAGACCTGCGCCCATCGACAGGTTGTCCGCGAAGGTGAGGAATTCCTTGCGCAGCGGCTCGGGGCTTTCCTTGGCGATGATGCGTATACATTCGTTGAGTGGCAGACCGGTCTTCACACCGCGCACGATAATGTCGAGCGCATCGGCAAACTGGTTGACCATCTTCTTATGGCGGCCTTTGATCATCGTGTTGAGCACGAATTGCGGCAGTCCGATCGTGCCGGCGAAGAAGGCAGCGCCGCAGAGAATCGGACGGCTTTTCAGGCTGATGCCGCTAATGACCAAACCGTCGGCCCCTGACATCCAGACAACGCCTGCACAGACCGCGCCGGCAATGACCGAGATGACCCAGAACATCGGAACCGACAGTTGGAGGCCGGCCTGTGTCAGCTTGGAGCCAATATCCTGCGCCGCCGAAACCTTCCGGCGTTCCTTGTCCTGCTTGCGCAGGCTTTCCAACATTTCCTGGGTCTTGGCGCGGCGCTTCGCCGTGTCGTCAATCGCCTTACCGGCGGCCTTCGAGACCGCGGTACTCCGCCCCGAGCCTATTGCACGGGTGCGCTTTCGCGCCGCATCGTCCTGGCCGCTGGTGAAGGCGAAACCGATACCGGCGATGGCCGCAAATGCGAGCAGCGCCACGAGAATGACTACAAGGTTGTTGCTCATCAGGCGCTGTTCAGAGAGTCGAGCGCGTCGGCAAGTTCGCGCTCCATGTTGTAATAAGAGGCGCGTTCCCAGAAGCGCGGACGGCCGATCCCCATGCCGCGGTGACGCCCGACAATCCGGCCATCATCGTCTTCGCCGTCGATCTTGTACTTCAGGATGTCCTGAAGTACGATCGTATCGCCTTCGAGGCCGAGCACTTCGGTGATGCACATGATGCGGCGAGAACCATCGCGAAGGCGCGACGCCTGCACCACGATGTCGATTGATCCGACAATCATTTCGCGGATGGTCTTGGCGGGCAGCGAGAACCCGCCCATCGTGATCATGGATTCAACGCGGCTCAACGCCTCGCGCGGCGAGTTTGCGTGCAGCGTTCCCATCGAGCCGTCGTGACCCGTGTTCATCGCCTGCAGGAGGTCAAACGCTTCAGGTCCGCGCACCTCGCCTACGATGATCCGCTCAGGACGCATACGCAGACAGTTCTTCACAAGCTCGCGCATCGTGATCTCGCCCGAGCCCTCGATGTTGGGCGGGCGCGTCTCCAGACGCACGACGTGCGGTTGCTGCAGCTGAAGTTCGGCGGAGTCTTCGCATGTGATCACGCGTTCGCCGGGCTCGATGAAGGCCGTGAGACAGTTGAGGAGCGTCGTTTTACCGGAACCGGTACCGCCGGAGATCAAGACGTTGCAGCGGCTATGGCCAATGATGCGCAACACTTCGGCGCCCGCTTCGCTGATCGAACCGAACTTCACGAGATCTTGCAGCTTCAGCTTGTCTTTCTTGAACTTACGAATGGTGAGTGTCGGTCCGTCGATGGCGAGCGGCGGCGCAATCACGTTCACACGAGAGCCGTCCAGCAGGCGAGCATCACAGATCGGCGAGCTTTCATCAACGCGGCGGCCAACCTGGCTTACGATACGCTGACAGATGTTCATCAGCTGGGCGTTGTCGCGGAAGCGGATATTGGTGCGCTCGATCTTGCCGTTGACCTCGATATAGGTCGTATCGGCGCCATTGACCATGATATCGGCGATGTCGTCGCGCGCCAGAAGCGGCTCTAGCGGTCCGTATCCGAGCACGTCGTTACAGATATCATCGAGCAGGTATTCCTGCTCGGAGATCGACATAACGACGTTCTTGATACTGATGATTTCGACGACGATATCGCGAATCTCTTCACGCGCGCTCTCGGTGTCGAGCTGCGCAAGTTGCGACAGGTCGATCGTATCGATGAGGGCGTTGAAAACAGTGGTCTTCGTCGTGTAGTATTGCTCGGAGTGCTGATTGACCTTGCGGACCGGCTTAGGCTTCGGCTCGGGCACTTTCAACTTGACGGACGGCGCAGATGAGGCGCCTTGGGCGGCAGGTTTGGGCGCGGAGGCTGTCGTAGCCGGTTTCGGTGCCGCCGCGGGTGCGGGCGCCGATCCTGGAAGCGTCGTGACCGGCGAACCCGATCGTTTTCCGAAAGCCATTTGCTTACCTGTTCACTTCAGTGACGATTTACTTGCCCAGAATTTTCTTGAGGAAAGATTTCTGTTCGATCTGGATCGCCCGGCCCGTGAGAAGTCCGGCCAACTGGTCGATCGCCATCGAGGATTTGGCCGCCGGAGACGTTTCTGAAATCATCTGGCCGTTGTTCGCCGCCATGCCGAAGACTTCCGGCTCGAACGGCACCACGATATCCGGCTCCACGCCGATGGCGGCTGCGAAATCCTTCACCGGAATCTCCGGCCGCTTCGGCACGCCGCACATATTGAGCACGAGACGCGGCGCGTGGTCGTTGACGCGGCGGCCTTTAAGCTGGTCGATCATGTTCTTGCCATTGCGGAGCGAGGCGAGATCCGGCTGGCAAACGATGATCAGTTCGTCCGAGGCGATCAGCGTGTTGCGCACCCACGTGTTCCAGATGTGCGGCATGTCGAGAACCATGTAGGGCACATTGCGGCGAACACTTTCGATTACCATCGCGAAGGATTCGTCCGGAATATCGATGATCTGGTTGATGTTGGCCGGCGCCGTGAACAGCGAGAGGCGCTCGGTTGCGCGGGTCAGAAGGCGTTCGATCACCGCGTTATCTGCGCGCTCAGGCGCGAGGAGTGCGTCCGCGATGGTTTGCGGGGTGTCCTGGTTGAAGTCGAGCGCCGTCGTGCCGAACGACAGATCGAGATCGACCAGCGTGGTGTTGACGAACGTATTCTCAGCCAAAGCCCAGGCGAGGTTGTGCGCGATGGTCGAGGCGCCTACCCCGCCCTTCGCACCGACGACCGAGATCTGTTTGCCGAGAAACGGCGCTTCCGGATCCGTAAACAGTCGGGAGATCGAACGGATGATCTGAAGCGGCTGGAATGGCGAAACGATGTACTCGGAAACGCCGCGCGCCACCAGTTGCCGGTAGAGCGCAATGTCGTTGACTGCGCCTATGACGAGAACCTTGACATGTTCGTCGCAGAACTCCGCCAACGTATCAATTTCGGCGAGAACCCGGACTGCCTGGGCAGAAGACTCGACCATCAGGAGATTGGGCGTGGCAGAGTTTCTCAGTTCTGCGACGGCAGCCGGGATACCGCCCGGGATACAGTCCACAGTGGCCCGGCCCATGCGGCGGTCCTTGGCGCACAGCTGCATCAGTGCGCGCGTTTCTTCGCGCTCGTAGAAGAGCTTGATCGAGATCGCGGGCAGCATCGCATCGCCGCCCTGCTCCAGGGGCATAAAGTTGGAGACCGGCGCAGTCGTCGGCTTGGCAACGAAGTCCGCGACCGCCTGAACCGGTTTCGAGGCTGCCCCCGTCACCGGACCAAAATCATTCGCCCCGGTGAGCGTGTCTTCATTGAACACGTCTTCGAACTCTGTGCCGAAGTCGTCCTCAAAAAGTGCCGTTTCGTTACCCATAGTCCGCTTACTCCTGTTAACCGGCGAGCCAGCTTAGTCCACGGCCTGCGAGACCGCGCCAGATTCGTCGTCCGACCGGACGGACGCAGTGGATTCGCCGAGCCGGAATTTATCGAGAATGACATCGCGGCGCGCATTGTCTGCGGGGCCAATCTCGCGGCTGCCAAGCAGGTCCGCCGGATCGGCGATCATGGCAGCGAGATTTGTGCGCACAGAGCAACCGAGCGTCGGCAGTGTGTTGTTCGAAGCGATGTCGCTGAAGTCTATGGACGCCTTGGAGGCGCATTCCGGGGCGATCGCATCATAGGCCTGATACGCAAGGATCATCGGCTGCGGCGCGCTATCTGCGGCGCCGTGAACTTCCCCTGAAATCTCGTCATACTCGACGCCGCTTTCCCAAGCGATCGCACGCGCTTCGGCAATGGCGGTCACCGCCAGCTGCGCGTTGTTGCTCGTCTGCGGTAAGGACAGGACCAGGGACCCGTGGCCAGTCAGGGTATAGGCGCGCACGAAGCTGCGGATACGGTTGCGGTCGGTGTCGGAGAGTTCGCTGGTCTCTGCGGGAAGCGCGATTTCGAGGAATTCGGCGCGCTTGGTGACGCCAACTTCGTTCCGGCTGAGTGCCGTACCTTGAAGATCGGATTCAGGCACCGCTGTTGGCGCGTAGCTGGCACATGCGCCCAAGGCCATCAGGCCTGCGCCGAATGCCAGGAGTGTTAGCGGCTGTTTCGAGATGATGGTCATATCGGTATCCCCTACTCTTCCACGAAGCCCACGGGGGCCCGGTATTCTTCTGCCTTCACCGGCGCGCCGTCGCGGCCATACGTTTCATTCAGTTTGCCAAAGAAGATCGTCTTGGCATCGGACGCGTTGGCATAGCCGTCCGCCGGCGTCCGCATTTCGGACTTCGCGGCCGGATTGACGAGATAAGGTGTCACGATGATCACGAGTTCGGTTTCTTCGGACAGGAAGTCACGCGACTGGAACAGAGCGCCGAGGATCGGCACTTTCTTGATGCCAGGCAGCTGGTCGAGCACCTGGCGGTCTTTGACCGAGATGAGACCGGCCATCATCATGGAACCGCCCGATGGAAGCTCAAGGACTGATTCCGCTCGGCGCACCGTCAGTGCCGGAAGAGTTACGCCTTGGATGGTGAGGACTTCGCCATTGGAGTCCGTGACCGTGCGGGCTGCGCCCTGGTAGGCGCCCTGGGAAGTAAGCTCCGAAACCTCGGTCGACACTTTCAACGAGATACGGTCTTCCGACAGGACGACCGGCGTGAAGCTCAGTCCGACGCCGTAAGGCTTGAACTCGATAGTCACTGCACCGTCATCGTCCTGGCCGACGGGCACCGGGAACTCACCGCCGGCGAGGAATTTGGAGCTTTCGCCCGACATCGTCACGATGTTCGGCTCGGCCAGCGTCTTCACGATGCCGATGCGCTCAAGCGCATCCACAGCCAGACCCACCGAACTCTGCAGGCGGCCGCCGACATAGTTCGTATAACCCGTATTCGCGGAGATGCCGCCGAGCGACACGCCTTGAACGTTCAAGCCATTCGAAATGCTCGCGCCCGCAGTGTTCGAGAAGGGGCCAGTTTCGCCAAGGGCTTGCTGTGCCGTGCCGACGCCCAGCGTGTTGAGCCCGAGATTTTGATCAAAGAACAAGGGCTGGCCGCCCGAAATGATCTGTTGTAACGACTGGGCGGCGAGCTCACCGAACCCGGTTGAACCGGAGACGTTGATACCGAGTTGCTTGATGATGCTGCGCTGCATCTCGACGATGCGCACCTCGAGCATCACCTGATCGGGTGCCTTGACGTCCAGCATGTTGACGATCTGCGGTGCGGTGTCACCGGACGGAAAGTATGCGGCGACGAGCTTGCGGACATGATCCGACTGGGACAGGCTGTCGACCGCACCCGTCATCACGATGCTGCCATTCAGGCTCTCAAGCTTAACCCGGGCGTCCGGGACATGGCGGACAATCGTATCTTCAAGGGCCGTCAAGTCGGTTTCGACATGCAGGGAGAGGTCGAGCAAGGTGCGGCCCTGACGGTCGAAGATCAGCGCACTGGTCTGGCCGTACTTCACACCCCGAAAGATGATACGCTGCGCGGTCTGTACGACGGCGTCGGCGATTTCGGGATTGGCGATGACGACGTCAGCGGCCGGAAGTTCAAGCTCGATGATGACGGACTTGTTGACGCCAACCGTGACGCTCCGGGAAACACTGCTGCTGCCGGCGTTGGTGATCACCGTTCCCATCCCGTTCGGAACGGTTTGCGCAGGTACCGGCAGCGCAGGACCGAGGGTCAGGGCGGCGGAGACCGCGAGGATTTTTAATGTACGCATGGTTAGTTGCCCCCCACGCCCGACGGTGCCGGCTGCCCGTTGCGGATGATCGTGATTCCTGCGCCGACTGCGCCGCCATTTTCGTCGAGCAGTTCGGTGCGCGGATCGCGCTCCGTGCCGCTGATCTTGTTGTCGAGTGGGCGCAGAGAGAGTGAAACTTCGCCGAGGCTCTGCGACATCGCCAGGAGTTCGGCTTCGCGCGGTGATACTTCGAGTGTGGCCGTGCTGCCGAGCCGGGCCGTTTCGCCTTCGGACTCGGTCGAAAAGTTCTGGTCAATCGCCAGCACACGGACGTTCTGAACGACGGTGGTTGCGACCGTACGCTGGGCAATCCCGCGCTCTGGATCGCCTTGCTGGTCATAGGTCAGGATCAGGTCCACACGGTCATTCGGAAGAATGAAACCGCCGGACGCCGACTCTGCTGAAATCTCAACCGAAATGGCGCGCATGCCTGGTTCCATGAGCGCGGCCAGCAAGCCTTGCTCACCCTTGATGGCAATTTTCTGCGGCAGCACCGGCTCACCCTTGAACAGGGCCAACTTGATGACAGCTCCGGTCAGCGTTTCAATGGACGTCGGCGCGGCGGTCTGAAGGTAATAGCCCTCAACGACGTTGGCTTCCGGCCAGGGCGACCATTGAAGGTCGCCGGCCTTGAACGTCTCACCGATCGCGATGTCGCGGGTCACGGTCAGGACTTCGACCTTGGAGACTTCAAGCTCCTCGATCACCAGCTTATCTTTGGAAACCGTCTCTGTCCGGATTTGCGGCTGGCTCAGCTGCATGACGAGCAAGGCTGCGCCTACTGCGGCGGCGAGCGCCAGAAGAAGGATGATGATCCGAATCGGCGACATCAGGCGCCACTCCTCTTACTCGAACATTTTTGGCAACCGCAGGACGCTGAAACCATCTTAATTGTTTCGCAAATTCGCACGCGCCGCCTAAAGTAGTGTTAACCGGAAAAGCCGATCGCTTCATAAAGAGGGGAAAGCATCAGAGAATGCTGCCCGGCGAGCATCGCGCCTGCAGCAATTGCAACACCATAAGGGACGCCGGCCTTCGGCTCGAACGGTGCGCGCATAAAGCCGGGCACGACCTCTGCCGGAACGCTCCGTTTGCCAATCAACAGGATCAGCGCGCAGGCACCGCCCGAAATCGCCATCCAGTAAAGGAAGGGCAAGGACGCAGCCGGCCCCATCCAGAGGACGACAGCGGGAATCATCTTCGCGTCCCCTCCCCCGAAGATCCGGAAGGCAAACAGCCCGAACGCCACGACAAATGCGAGACCGCCGGCGAGCAGATGACCGCCGAGCAGCTGGAGCGGCAAACCCGAAGCCAGCGCCGCGGGCAGGAACAGGGCTGCCAGCGTGATATTCAGCCAGTTGGGAATCGTCAGCCGGTTCACGTCATGAAGCGCAGCAAAAATGCACAGGGCCAGGAACAGGCCAGAGAGAAGAATGAGAATCATTTGGACAGGCTCCGGCTCGGTTAACCGTGGCACGCTGCCTCAAAAGGCTGAACGAAGCCTTTCCCGGCGCCGGTATGGGCCGATGCAAGGGGGCAAAAAAAGAGCCGCCGGAGGTAACTCCGGCGGCTCCTATTCAGTCAGACTGACCGTGTCTTATTAAACAGCGATCTCGTCAGCAACAGCGTTGAACGTGTCGTTAGCCGAGGTGCCGAGAGCGGTCACGCCGCCGATGATGGCAACTGCGATGAGGGCGGCGATCAGGCCGTACTCGATTGCGGTGGCGCCAGCTTCGTCTTTCAGGAAACGTGCAAACATTGGAGACTCCCATCATGTGTTTTGACAAGTCCCGGCTTTAACTTTTCTTCCGGAACAGGGAGTTGTCTACACAGTCGGAGTTGAGGTCCGATTGAAGAAATCCGAAAACTCATGAAGTCATCTCAGGATTTCGTTTACCGCAACCGAAGCAATACTGAATGCTGCAAGCACGGATACCTTATTCAATCCGGGCTATACAAGAAGACCGGAGACGCCAAGTCCTTTTTCGTACCTGAGCGATCTGGTCGCACTCCGTATATGTGCAGCGCCGCATATGTGCAGCGAGGCCCGAAGGTTCCCGGTTAGCATTCAGTAAACCAAAATCTGGAATATTGAAGCATTCGTGCATTCTGGAGTTTCCGTATAATGACGATCCCGTCCAAAGCTGCCTTGCTAGGTGCGATTGCCCTGTCCGTTGCATCGGTTGCATCGGCAGACCAGATGATGGTCGAGGCCAGCAAGACGATTGCTGTCCCGCTCAACGGGTCGGCCTCCAGCATCGTCATAGGTAACAAAAACATTGCTGATGTTGCCGTACACAATGATCAACTCCTGTTCGTGACCGGCAAGAGCTACGGCACCACCAACCTCCTGGTTTTCGACAAGGCAGGCCGTCAGATCTTCTCGTCCGACGTGGTCGTGAGCACCAGTTCTTCAAGCCTTGTGACCGTCAACAAGTCCGGCCAGAGCTATACCTATGACTGCTCAGCGAACTGCCGCGCTGTCCTCAGCATTGGCGACCAGGCCGACCATTTCGCCGCCCTGATCGACCAGCAGCTACAGTCCCAGACGCTGACAGACGGCCAGTAACGACGCGTTCCGGCGCTGGCCAGAAGGCCGGATCGATCAAATTTCAAGTATCGGTTCAACCACCTGCAAACCGGCACGTGCTAAGCCAATTATCCTTGGATCAATTGGGGAACGGATCAATGACCGGCGCTTACGGCCTCAGTCTTACAGCCTGCCTCAGAGCGCGCTGGGACAGCTTTGCCGAACATCGGCGCGGCGCCACAGCGGTTGAGTTTGCTCTGATCGCAGCTCCATTCTTCTTTCTCATCTTCGGGCTGCTTGAAATCTGCCTCATCTTCATCATGTCCAACATCATGGAGCACGCCGTTAGCGAAGCGTCCCGGTCTCTGCGCACCGGCGAAGCGCAAGGGGCTGGGATAACACAGGCTCAGTTTCGCGAGGACGTTTGCGCAGAACTGATCGACCTGCTCGACTGCGACGCCGGACTCCACATCGATGTTCGTACCGCCGCAAACTTTGGCGCCACTCCGGGCGGCGTTCCGTTGGACGCAGATGGCGAGTTTGACGATTCCGGGTTCACGTTCCAGCCGGGCGCCGCCAATGAGATTGTCGCAGTTCGCGTCTTCTACGAATGGGACCTGATCACACCCTTCATCTCGCAGCCGCTTGCGAACATGTCCGGTCACAAGCATCTGCTGCAGACGAGCGCCGTGTTCCGCAATGAGCCTTTCGGAAACTGAACCATGACCGTTCGCAAGTTTCTCTCATCGCTGAATCGCCGCACGCGCTGGCGCGGTCTTCAAGGCATCTGGTACAACGAAAAAGGTGTCTCGGCTGTCGAGTTTGCCCTGATCGCACCGGTCATGGTGATGATCTATTTCGGTTGTATCGAAGTCAGCCTTCTGATGCGCGCTGATCGCCGCGTGACGTCGACCGCGTCAAGCCTGGGAGATCTGACGGCCCGTCTCGCCACGGTCTCGGACGCCGACATGCAGGATCTCTACAACGCCGCAACGGTGCTTATGCAGCCCTACCCGGCCGGAAGCGCCCGGATGCGGATCACGTCGGTCGTCGATAACGGCGATGGCCAGACCCGCGTCGCCTGGTCGGATGGCTTCAACATGACGCCGTATGCCGGCAATACCGCGATCACGATTCCCGCCGGCCTCGTCCCCTCGCCCGGCTCGGTCATCGTGGCCGAAGTCGAGTTCGACTATGAAAGTTCGTTCGGGATGGTGCTTGATACCTCGCGTGAGGTGTCGGACACCTTTTATCTGCGCCCCCGACGCGTTTCGTCCATTGCGCGCACCAATGACGCAAATCCTGCCACCGGGTTCGCACCGACGCCCTGACGCAGCTGCCGGTCGACCTGACGGCTAACGTGTCTCGTCCGCGTGCTTGGGCGCCTGGACCTTCCAGAGCACGATCAGCCCGATCAGGAACATGAAACCGATCCCGCCCATGCCGATACGCTGATTTCCTGTCAGCCATGTCAGCAGGCTGACGATTCCCGGGCCCATCCAGACAGTGACGGTGCCGGCGATCGCATAGAGCCCGAAGAATTCTCCGATCCGCTCACGCGGCGCGATATGCACGAGCATGTACCGGCTCGATGAAATCGAAGCGACAACAGCAATGGCGGTCGGGATAACAAACAGGAAGTAGGTGATATCGGACAAGGTGTCGAAGAACGGGCTGTTCCAGACCGGCTCGCCGCTCGGGATCAGACCGAACAGCAGCGAGTCCGGTGTAATCGACAACTGTGCGAGCAGGAGCACTACAAGGATCGATATCTCCCAGACGAGCGCCATTTTCGGACCGAGATGACGGTCAAGGAATCCGCCGACAAACCCGCCAATCGCGCCGAACAGGACACCCGTGATTCCGAAGAAGAGAATTTCGACGCCGGACCAGCCGAGAAACGTGCTCGCAAAGACGGCGCCAAGTGTCAGCAGGGCTGACATTGCATCCGCATAGATGGTGCGCGCGATCAGGAACCGCATTGTTTGGGGATGTTCCTTGAACAACCCCTTCAGGTAGTCCCAGAACACCCCCGCCCTCTGGAAAATCGACTGGCGCTTATTGCCTTCAACCGACTCTCCCAGGAAAACGTCGGAAGCCGCCCGCTTCCAGGTGAGGCCACCCGGCGCGCCATCCGGCATGAACATGAAGAACGGGATCACCAGAAGGATCATCCAGATTGCAACGAACGGCCCCGCAAAACGCTGCGGCTCGTTGGTTTCGCGGTCGAGTGCGATCAGTTGGTCGTCCGCGGCGAACGGCAAACCCGAACCTGGCAGCAACAAACCAAACAGGAAGAAGAAAAGGATTCCAACGCTGAGCAGGTTGCCCGTCGCAAGTCCAAGACCGGAAATGAATGGCAACGCGCCCGGCCGTCCGGCCGACGGCAGCATCGCGTTGTGCAGCACTTCCGAGTACCCGTAGCAGCAGTATGCGATGGCGAGCACCGCCATCGTCGGCCACATGGTCAGCGGGCCTTCGGGTCTCGCCCACCAAAGCGCAAAGGAACAAAGAGCGAGGAGACCGATGAAGAAAACAAGCGGCGGCTTTCTCTGGCCAGCCTTGTCAGCGATGACCCCGAGGAACGGCGCTGTCAAAGCTGTCACGATGCCAGCGATCGTGATCGTGAGGCCGGACAGGCTCAGCGCCTCGGCTCCGCCACCCGCCAGCACGGAGGCGAAGTATGGCGCGAAAATATAGATGACGATCAGATTGTAATAAGGGTTGCGCGCACCCTCGAAGATCGCCCACGCTAGGCCCTTGATACCAAAGGGACCGCCCTCTGCGGCAACATAAGAAGATGTTTCGCCCGTTTGCGGGCCGGCGCCGGCTGATACTATCGGAGTACTCATGCGTGTCCTGTCCCTCAGGCGTCTGGCGCGCCTTCCCTCTGAGTTTAGACTGCGTTATTCAGAACGCGAGGGGAAGCCTTTCCGGCACACAGCGGGCATTGACCTGACGGGAACTGCCGCATGACGCCCCTGGCCCGAACCGCGTTGCTCCTGGCATGGCTGGCATCGGCCTGCGCATCGGTGCCGGGCACAGACCGTCCCGTGCCACTCGACGCGGGTTATGCCGCGCGCGAGCTGGGCGCGGGCAAACCGTCGGACCGGTGTGGACCGGAATTCATCTCCGATCATCTTCCCAGGTCTGTCGTATCGCTCATGGGCCCGCTACTGGACGGCTCGTTCCGGCCCGTCTGCGCGCGCCACGATGCCTGTTACGAGCTTCGCGAACAGACGCAGGCCTGGTGCGATAACCGCATGCACACGGAAATGCGCGACATCTGCAACGCCAACCGTTCGGAGACGTCCACCGGCGCCGCCCTCTGCCGCATGCGGGCGCGGCTCTACTTCAATATGGTCGACAATGCCTACGGGGCCTATTCCTATCATGGGAAGGCCGGCGGAGAGATCGCCAGCGTGGAAATCATGGACGCGCCAAGAGGCGAGCTTGAAGTCTGCGTCACCGCTGAGAACACAACGCCCTTGCTGCAAGAATACATCGTTGAACTCAGCAGCAGTGACGGGCGCAGGATCGCTCGCGCGCCGGGCGCCGGCGAGCGCAACATCCGCGCCGGAGAAACCGCAACCCTGTGTCTGGGAACGGCGGCCTCGAGTTACTGGAACCAGAAGCGGATCGCCCATCCGGTCACGATCCGTCTGCTTGCGGACGATCCGGACTCGCTCGCCATGGCGAATGATATTGTTGTGGTGACTGAGCGTGCGCTGAACTTGCCAGACGCGGCGCCCGACTAGAGCTTGCCAGCGAGTTCGCCCGCATACTTTGTAATGTCCCCTGCTCCGAGACAAACCACCATCGCGCCCGGTACGGCGAGAGGACGGACCGCGTCGGCAAGACCCGGCAAGCCCTCCAGCACATCCGCGCTCTTGTGTCCGTGACGGCGGATGGAGTTCACAAGCGCTTCGCTCGTGACACCCGGAATTGGCGTCTCACCCGCCTCATAGACGGGCGCGACCAGGACGTGGTCGGCCGCATCAAAACAGGTCGAGAATTGCTCGAACAGGTCGTTCAGGCGCGAATACCTATGCGGCTGGCAAACCGCGATAAGTCTCTCGTTGCCCTGCATGGCCCGCGCCGCCTTCAACACGGCAGCGACCTCGACCGGATGGTGGCCGTAATCATCGATGATCTTGACAGGCGCGGCTCCGGGCTCGGGCGTCCACTCACCCACAGCCGAAAACCGCCGCTTCACGCCGCCGAACTTCGCGAGCGCGGCCCTCATCTGGTGATCGCTGGCGCCAAGTTCCAGCGCGACCGCAATGGCTGCCAGCGCGTTCTGCACATTGTGCTCACCTGCCATCGGCAGCGTTAGCCCCTCGATCATCCGCGCCCCGCCCGCCGCCGGGCGCTTGATCTCGACATCGAAGTGCGCGCCGCTGAGATCCGTGCTCAGATTCACGGCACGCACATCGGCTTGAAGGTTGAAGCCATAGGTGATGCGGCGCCGGTCCGTGACGCGTGCTGCCAGCGCCTGAACTTCCGGATGATCCGTACACAGCACGGCAAATCCGTAGAAAGGCAGGTTCTCGACAAATGTGTCGAACGCTTCGCGCAGCCGGTCCATGGTGCCGTAATGGTCCATATGTTCGGGATCGATATTGGTCACGATCGCGCAGGTCGGATGCAGCTTTGCAAAGGTGCCGTCGCTCTCATCGCTTTCCACAACCATCCAGTCACTCTCGCCCGCCTTGTAGTTCGAACCATAGGCATGGATGATGCCGCCATTGATGACCGTCGGATCAATACCGGCGCCGTCCAGCAGGCACGCCACCAGCGATGTCGTGGTTGTCTTCCCGTGGGTGCCCGCGATGCAGACCGTGTATTTGAGCCGCGTGATCTCGGCCAGCATGTTGGCGCGCCGCACCACGGGTATACCCGCCGCGCGCGCCGCCTGCACTTCCGGATTGTCCCGCCGGATTGCCGACGAAATGATCACGGTGCCCGCCCCTGTCACGTTCTCCGGCTTGTGACCGATGAACACTTTCACGCCGCGCGCGCGCAGGCGTTCGACGTTGGCACTGTCGGCCACATCCGATCCCTGCACCTCATATCCCATCGTCAGCATCACGTCGGCAATGCCCGACATGCCGATGCCGCCGATGCCGACGATATGTGCGGGGCCAACGGAAAACGGAGTGGGTGCCGTCATGGGTCTTTTCCTGATCCTAGATGGTTCGGCGCGTCAGCGACATGATGAGACCCGCGATGGCAGCCAATAGCATGGCGCCGATGATGACGGTCAGCATGCCCTCGTTCACAGTGCCACTGGCATAAGTCTCATCTGCGCCGCCGCTTACGGCCTGAGTATGCGAAAAGAACGACATCCAGAAGATACCCGCCGTGAAGCCCCAGGCTGCCGAAAGCAGGCGGGACGAGCCCTGGCTCAGCGTCCGCACGCCGCCCCAGATCAGGGCGCCGGCCGCGATAAAGTCCACGGTCCAGAACGGCCACGCCTGCCAGTTGCCCCAGTTGCGAATGATCTCGGCGATCGCGAGGAACAGGCCAGATGCCAAAGCCAGCCACGCGCAATTGCGGATCATAGCTCCGCAATCCTCTCCGCAAGGTCTGCAAGGTCTGCGGCAGCGTCCGGCTTGGCCGCAGACTTCGCCGCGGCCGCCCGCGCCTTGAGGGCAGCGGGATCCGACAGCCTCGCCGCGATCAACGCGCCGAGAAGAACGGGTGTCACATTTGCTTCCAGCAGCATGTCGGCAGCGCCAACCTCCGTCAGGGCTTCGGCATTGGCGGCCTGATGGTCATCCATTGCGATCTCGAGGGGGATAAGGATCGAGGGGCGTCCGACTGCCGCCAACTCGCTGACCGTGCCTGCGCCCGAACGCGCGATAACCAGATGCGCATCAGCAAGCCGGTCTGGCATATCAGAGAAAAAGGGCGCCAGTTCACACTCGACCTGGGCGAACCGGTAGAGCGCACGTACCGCTTCCACTTGCTCTTCCCGCACTTGCTGGACCACCTTGATCCGCGCGAGCAGTGGCGGCGGGATTTGCTTGGTGATCGCGTGGGGCACCATTTCGCCGATGATGCGCGAACCCTGGCTGCCGCCCGTGACAAGAATGTTCAGCGTCGCGTCCATCGGTGGGAAAGGCCGGGCGGCAGCGGCGAGAATCGGCGCCCGTACCGGATTGCCGATCGCCATATGAGCAGACCCCGGCGGCAGGAAATCGAGCCGTGAAAACCCGCTGGCGACCAGCCTGGCATGCTTTGCAAACTGCCTGTTGACCCGTCCGAGGACGGCGTTCTGTTCGTGAATGATGATCGGAACGCCCCGCCGCCGAGCCGCCGCGAGCGCCGGAAAAGCGGGATAACCCCCAAACCCTGCAACGAGGGCTGGCCGATGCTGTTTCAGGAGGCGTGACGCCTTGGCAATTCCGGCATTGATCTTCAGGGCGGCGCCCGGGAGCTTCCAGGGCTTGCGGAAGTTGGGCGAGGCCGCTTCGATCTCTTCCTTCCAGTCCGCCGGAAAGTCGGCGGCATAGCGCAATCCGCGAGAGTCCGAGATCAGGGCGATCTTCCAGCCGCGCGCGCGCATTTCATCAGCAAAGGCGCGGGCCGGAAACATGTGTCCGCCCGTGCCGCCTGCAGCGATCACAACCAGTTTCTCAGGGGCAGGTTTAGCCATACGGCCCATGGCTCCTAGTGCCTTCGCCGCGTACGAGAGCAAGCGCAAGGCCGAGCGTCAATCCCATCCCCGCCATCGACGAGCCGCCATACGAGATGAACGGCAGCGTGAGGCCTGTGGGGGGCACGATCCCGAGGTTGACGCCGATATTGATCGCGGCCTGAAGCACGAACAGCGCGAAGAGCCCCGCCGCCGCGGTCCCCGCAAAACCGTCCTCGATTCGGGCGGCGGCGCGGAAACCGCGAATCGCGATCAGGCCGTAGATGGCCATCACGGCAACGATGGCGACAAGGCCGAACTCCTCGGCAATGACCGCGAAGATGAAGTCGGTATGGGCTTCCGGGATCAGCGACTTTACCTGCCCTTCCCCGGGCCCGGTGCCGAACAGCCAGCCCCGGCCGATGGCGTCCCTCGCCATGTCGATCTGGAACGTGTCGATCTCGCTCGACGGATTGAACACCATGTCCACACGCCGTTTGACGTTCGGAACCGTCGCATAGAGCACCGCGGCAAGGGCGGCGCCTCCAGCGGCAAAACCGATGATCCAGCGCTTCGGCAGACCGCTGACATAAAACGTGGCGACAAACGCGGCGGAGATGAGCGCGGCGCCCCCGACATCCGGCTGCAGCAGGAAAAGGCCGAGCGTGACCGCAAAGAAAATGAAGGACACCACGGCCCAAGGCCCGGCAGGATACCGCTCGCGTTGGGCGAGCAGCCAGGCACACAGAACGATCAGTCCGGGTTTGGCAACTTCGCTGGGCTGGACCGAAAAGGCGCTGAACCGGAACCAGCTTTGCGCGCCGTTCACCTTCTGCTCGATGGCCAGGATGAGGCCCATAAGAATGAGGGATCCAAGGAACAGGAGTACACCGGTCCGCCGCGCCCATTTCCGGTTCAGTGTGCTCACGGCCAGCATCAGGCCGAGGCCAATGGAGGCGTGCACGGCCTGCCGGTAGATGAAGTGGTAGGTGTTTTCATAGCCGATCGTGGCCGCGGCGGACGGCCCCGCTGCCAGCGACATCAGAAGGCCGATCGCGGCCAGAAGGGCGATGCCGGCAACCAGCCCCCAGTCGAGCGTCCGCCGCCACTCGGTGAACCACGAAGTATCTGACCGTCGCAGCAGAGAGGCAGAGGCCGTGTGTGTCACGCCGACGCCTTCATGGGTGCGGGCGTGAGCGACCGGACGAGATTGCGGAACACATCGCCGCGATGCTCATAGTCCTTAAATTGATCAAAGCTCGCGCAGGCCGGTGACAGGAGCACCACCGGCGCCGTGTCGCCGGTCGACTGGGCGTCCCGGAATGCCATCTCCACCGCCTTCTCGAGTGTGCCGCACATCTGCGCAGGCACCTTGCCCCGTAGGGCAGCCGAAAAGGCCTCTTCCGCCTGACCGATCAGGTAAGCCTTCGTGACATGCGGGAACAACGGCGCGAGCGGCGCAATCCCTTCCGCTTTGGCAACCCCGCCGGCGATCCAGTAGATGTTGCGCAATGACCGCAGCGCCTGTTCGGTTGCCTGAGCGTTGGTCGCCTTGGAGTCGTTCACGAAGCGCACACCGCCGAGCACGCCGACTGTTTCCATCCGGTGGGCGAGGCCGGGGAAGGTCCTGAGGCCCGACATGATCACACTGGGATCGAGCCCCAGCGCGCGGCAGGCCGCATAGGCTGCCGCTGCATTCTGAAAGTTATGGCGGCCCTGCAGGGCCGGGCAATCTTCAAGCTTGCCGATGAACTGCGCCTTGCCGTTCAGGTTGTCATAGAGGCAGCCATCGACAGCGCTGACGCCCTTGCCCAGCGTATAGGTCGAAGAGATCTGCGTGACCTGTTGCGGACCACTTGCCGACAGCCCGATGGCCATCGACTGGGTGTAGATGTCATCAAACCCGACCACGGCCACATCCTGCTCGGTCTGGTTCTGGAAGATGCGCATCTTGGCCGCCTGATAGCCTTCCATCCCGCCATGCCGGTCCAGATGGTCCGGCGACAGGTTCAGCATGACCGATACGTTGCAACGCAGGCTCTTCACGAGGTCGAGCTGGTAGGAAGACAGCTCCAGCACATAGACCGCATTCGAATGCAGCGCGGCGAGGTCCAGCACACCGGTGCCGATATTGCCGCCGATCCGCACATCGCGCCCAGCCTCTTTGAGGAGGTGCCCGATCAGCATCGTTGTCGTCGATTTGCCATTCGTGCCGGTGATGCCGATGATTTTCGGCCGTCCGCGTTCCGGCATGGCGAGCACGGCGCGGGCAAAGAGTTCCATGTCACCGATCACCGGCACGCCGGTCATCTCGGCCATGCGCACAATCCGGTGCGGCTGGGGGAACTTGTAGGGAATGCCGGGTGACAGGACGAGCGCGGCGAAGGTCTGCCAGTCCCGCTTGTTGATATCGGACAGGGCAATACCTGCGGCTTCGGCCCCGGCGCGGATTTCATCGTTATCATCCCACGCATGGACGCGCGCGCCGCCAGCCTTGAGGGCCAGCGCTGCGCTGAGACCTGTGCGGCCGAGGCCATACACAGCAACGTCTCGTCCAGCGTATTCGGTGATCCGGATCATCGCGTGGCCATCACCTCAGCTTCAGCGTGGCAAGGCCCGCGAGGGCGAACAGCACCGAGAGGATCCAGAACCGGACGACGACCCGCGTCTCCGGCCAGTTCTTCTTCTGGAAGTGGTGGTGAAGCGGGGCCATGAGGAAGATACGCTTGCCCTCACCCGTCAGGCGCTTGGTGACCTTGAACCAGCCGATCTGCGTCAGCACGGACACCGCCTCGATCACGAACAGGCCGCCGATCACGACCAGCGCGAACTCATGCTTGGTGGCGACGGCCACGACGCCGAGCATCGCGCCAAGACCAAGCGAGCCTGTGTCGCCCATGAAGACCCGTGCGGGATAAGCGTTGTACCATAGAAAGCCCATGCCGGCCCCGATCATGGCGCCCAGCACCACGGCAAGCTCACCTGCGCCGGGCGCAAACTGGATGCCGAGATAGTCTGCGAACACGAAGTTACCGCTGAGATAGGCGATCATCGCGTAGGCCGCCGCCGCAAAGGTCATCGGCACGATCGCGAGGCCGTCGAGCCCGTCCGTGAAATTCACGGCATTGGCACTGCCGACGATCACGATCATGCCGAATAGGATGAAGAAGCCTCCGAGGGGGAGGAAGTAGTTGTTGACGAAGGGCACCGCTACGCCGCCCGAGAAGTCGGGATCAGCCGGCTCCACGGACGTTACCGGAGCGAGCGTCGCAATCCACTTTGCCAGTGGATTGAGCGGCCCCCAGTCGGCATGTCCGGCCGGCGTGTGGGCGCCGTGCAATCCCATGATGACAGCGCAGGCAATTGCGGCGATTGCAAATCCCGCCAGCAGCCGCACGCCTGCCGACACGCCGTCGGTCGACTGCTTGGTCACCTTCGCATAGTCATCGAGGTAGCCCAGAAACGCATAGGAGAAGGTCACGATCAGCGTGACCCAGACATAGGGGTTCTGCAGGTTGCCCCAGATCGCCACCCCGGCGATGAGGCCCGTCCAGATCAGCAGGCCGCCCATCGTCGGCGTGCCCTTCTTGGACATCTGCGCTTCGAGCGAGAGGTCGCGGATGGGCTGTCCCTTGCCCTGGCGCTTTTGCAGCTCGCGGATCATCCAGTCGCCCAGCAGCACCGTGATCAGGAACGCCGTGACCACCGCCGCACCGGTGCGGAAGGTAATGTAGTTGAGTAGATTCAAGGCGCCGCTCGGCGCGGCGAGCCATTCGTACAGCATCAGCTTACCCTCGCAGTCTCTTCTGGACCGCTATCCATCTTGCCCGGGGCGGCCTCCGCGCTCCATTGGCGCAAGCGGTCCGCTAACCTTCCCATTCCGGAGGCATTCGACCCTTTGATCAAGAGCAGATCGCCGTCCTTCAGGGCTTTTGTCAGCTGATTCCACAACTGATCCGCTGACGGAGCAGATGCCTGCGGAAGCCCGGGTGGCAGGGCTTCGGCCAGGCGTTGCATCTCGGGGCCCGCAAGGAAGATGCCTTCCACGCCCGCCTGGGCAATCGGACCCGCCAGGGCTACGTGTTCGGCGAGCGATGTCGACCCGATCTCGCGCATGTCGCCCAGCGCGGCAAGGCGCCGCCCGCCCGTGCGCTGCGCAAGGGAATTGAGCGCAGCGCGCATGCTGGCCGGATTGGCGTTATAGGCGTCATCGATCAGCGTGAACGCGCCGCCGGATGGCAGGGCCAGTGTCTCGGCCGTTCCGCGTCCGGGCGGCGGGACATAGCCCGAAAGTGCAAGGGCACATTCCGCAACGCTGCGCCCGGTCTGGCTGGCCGCGAGCAGGGCAGCGGCGACGTTGGACGCCCAATGCTCGCCCACTGCTTCGATGGTCACCGTCGCGGATTGGCCCACGACGTCCACCGTGATCTGGCTCGTCCGCCCGTCGGTCTGGTAGTCCACGATGCGGGCGGTCGCGTCGGCCGAGCGCCCGAACGTTTCGACATTTGCGGTCGGGCAAAGCTTACGCGCGCGGTCGGCCAAGAAGTCGAGGAACACATCGTCGGCCGGAAGGATGATCGTTCCGCCCGCTTCGAGGCCGGCGAAGATATCCGACTTTTCCAGCGCAATCGCCTCGATGGACCCGAGCCCTTCGAGGTGCGCCGCCGCAATGCAGGTAATGATCCCGATCTGCGGACGGACCATGTGGCTGCGCGGCGCAATCTCGCCCGGCGTGTTCATGCCGATCTCGAAAATGGCGCGCTGAGTATCTTCGGGCATCCGCGCGAGGGTCAGCGGCACGCCCCAATGGTTGTTGAAGCTCTTTGCATTCGAATGCGACGGACCAAACGACGCGTAAATCTGCGACAGCATCTCCTTGACCGAGGTCTTGCCCGCCGAACCCGTCACCGCCGTCCGCACCGCGCCGCAACGGATACGGGCCGCAATGCCGAGCGCCGTGAGCGCCTCGAGAACATCGTCAACCTGAACAACCGGCCCGCCGGTCACGGGCTTCGACACCAGCGCGCCCGCCGCGCCGGCCTTGAACGCCGCCTCGACGAAATCATGCCCATCGCGCTGATCGGTCAGCGCCACGAACAGATCGCCGGGCTGCAGGGTGCGGGTGTCGATCGACACGCCGCCCGTCACCACGAACGGCGCGGTCGCCATCCCACCGGTGGCGAGTTCGATATCTTCAGAGGCCCAGAGGAGACGGCTCATGCGGCGCCTCCCTGCAGGGCGGCCAGGGCCGCCTCCTGATCGGAGAACGGCAGGACATCCTTGCCGATGATCTGACCGGTCTCATGCCCCTTGCCTGCAATCACGAGCGTATCACCCTTTTTGAGTTCCCGGATCACGGTCCGGATCGCTTCGCCCCTGTCGCCGATCTCGCGCGCGCCCTGGGCCCCGCCCAGAACCGCAGCGCGGATCTTTGCCGGATTCTCAGACCGCGGATTGTCATCGGTCACAATCACGTCGTCCGCCTGTCGGCTGGCGATCTCGCCCATGAGCCGTCGCTTCTTTGCATCCCGGTCGCCGCCGCAGCCGAAGATGACCTTCAGCCGGCCCGCCGTATGCGGGCGAACCGCGCGGAGAAGCACGTCCAGACCGTCGGGTGTATGGGCATAATCCACGAACACGGCCGCGCCCGCGTCGGTCTTGCCGACAAACTCGAGCCGGCCCTTGACCGGTTTCAGGTTCGCAAGCCCGTCCGCAACCGCGGAAAACTCCATGCCGAGCGACAGGCAGAGCGCCGCTGCTGCGAGCGCGTTGAGCGTCTGGAACTCGCCGATCAACGGCAGCTCGACCGGCTTCTGCTCGACGTCGCGCCAATAGAGGAAAAGCGTCTGGCTGGACTGTTTCGGCATCAGCTCGTCGATCCAAAGATCCTCGCCCCGCCAGCCGAACGAGACGACCTGGAGACCGGCGGCGCGCGCGGCCGCTTCGAAATCATCCCTCCGCGGACTATCGGCGTTAACGATCGCCGGCACGCCCTTTGGCGCCAGCGACGTGAACAGGCGCAGCTTCGACTTGAGGTATTCGTCCATCGAGCCGTGATAATCGAGGTGGTCCTGTGTGAAGTTCAGGAACCCGACGGCGGCGAGATCGACGCCGTCCAGCCGGTGCTGTTCCAGGCCGTGGCTCGACGCCTCCATCGCGCAATGCGTCACGCCTTGCCCTGCGAGCGCCTTCAGCGTCTCGTGGATCGTCACGGGGTCGGGCGTCGTGTGGCCAATATCGACCTTACCCTCCGGGCCGATCGCACCGAGCGTGCCCATCGAGGCCGCCTTGAAACCCGCACGGCTCCAGATCTGCCGGGCGAAATCGACGGTTGAGGATTTGCCATTCGTGCCAGTCACGGCGAGGACGGTTTTGGGCTGCACGCCGCAGAAGCGTTTCGCGGCCAGCGCCAGCGCGCGGCGCGGTTCATCCGCCACAACGTGCGGCACTGCGCCCGGCTCGGCGCTGCCATCGGACAGAATGGCGGCTGCGCCGTGGCGGATCGCCATCGGCACGAAATCGCGGCCATCCTGCACGCTGCCTTTGAGGGCGGCGAATAACCAGCCGGGCTCGACCTTCCGGCTGTCGGCCGTCATTCCGAGGATCTCGGTGTCGCCGTTCTCGGCGAGCGGGAAGAGGTCCTTCAACTTCACAGAGCACTCCTTTCTGGGGTCCTTGCAGTCTGTTCCGGCCGCACATCCTCGAAGCGCGGTGTCACGCCGAGTAGCGGGGCGACGCGCTCGATGATCCGGCCGGCCACCGGGGCGGCGCTCGCCGCCGCCGTGGCGCCGCGGCCCGCTTTCGCCTTGGGATCATCCAGCGTCACGATCAGGGCATATTGCGGGCCGTCTTCCGGAAACACCGCAGCAAAACTGGAGATATTGGCGTTCTTGGCATAGCCGCCCTTGATGGCTTTCTCGCCCGTGCCGGTCTTTCCGGCCACCCGGTAGCCCGCCACGTCCGCGCTCTTCGCCGTGCCGCGGATGACCGACTCGCGCATCATGCGCGTCACGATCTCAGCCGTGATGGCCGACATCAGCCGTGTCGGGCCTGCCTTGCGGTCCGGCTCAATCACGAGCGTCGCCGGCAGCATTTCCCCGCCATTCCCGAGCGCCGCGAAGGCCGTCAGAAAGGCCAGCGGGGAAACAGACAGGCCATGTCCGTAAGAGACGGTCGCCGCCGCCACGCTATCAAACGTCTCTGGCAGCAACGGCGCCTCGCTGCCCGGCAGTTCAATCTTCGCCGGCGCCATCAGGCCCGCCATCGTGAGGAACGCCTGCTGGCGCGGCATGCCAAGCGCGCGGGCCACATGAACCGTACCAATATTGGAGCTCTCAACGATGATTTCGGTGATGTTGGCCGACCCCGCAAATCTGTGCGTGTCGCCGATCTCGAAGTCGCCGAGCACAATCGGCTGGCTGACATTGAAATCATCGCCGGGCCGGACGGCGCCCGCGTCGATGGCTGCGGCAATCGTAAGCGGCTTGAACACCGAACCCAGTTCGTACACCGCGCCAATGGCCCGGTTGAGGCGCGCCGGATGGTCGGGCGCAAACTCGGCCGGGCGATTGGGATCATACACCGGCCAGCTCGCCATCCCGAGGACTTCACCGGACCGCGTCTCCATGAGGATCGCCGCCGCGCCTTCCATGTCGTAGTCGTCGGCCGCTGCCGCAAGTTCGGCCTCGAGCGCGGTCTGGGCTTCGATATCGAGCGTCAGCCGCGCCGGTTCGCCGCCGGCCTTGAGACGGCTATCGAACGTGCGCTCGATCCCCGCGATGCCACGCCCGTCCAGATCGACCTGCCCGAGCACCTGCCCGGCCAACGCACCGCGCGGATAAGACCGCCGCATTTCTTCCCGAAAGCTCAGCCCCTCAAGCGGCAGCTGCATGACCGCTTCCCGCTGCCGGGGCGTCAGGCCGCGCTTGACCCAGACAAACTGCTTTTCGCGGTCCGACAGCCTCGCCTTGAGATCTTCGAGGCTCAGGTCCGGAAACAGCGATTTCAGACCCACCGAGACTTCCTCGGCCTCCCAGATCAGGCTCGGATTGGCCCAGAGGGAATAGGTTTCGACAGACGTCGCGAGCAATTCACCGTTGCGGTCCACGATACCGGCTCGCGGGATTTCAGGAACCTTCTCCGCCGCCTGCACGCCCGCGTCGGCGCGCGGCCCGCCCGACAGCGCAAGATATCCGCCTCGCCCGGCCATGACGACGAAGACACCGCAGAGCACGAGCCCTGCGAGCCGCGTCCGGTCGCGTGAGGCCTCGCTCATGGGACGGCCTCCGCAGGCACGGTTGCGGCGTCATCCGCCTGCGGATCAGCGGCCGGGAGAATGCCATCCGTTGGCGGGCCGACGACGGCGTCGAGATCATCCTCGTCGGCCATCTGGTCTGCCTTCGGCGGCGCCATGCCCAGCTCCTTGCGGGCATACTCCTCGATCCAGTCGCGCCGGCTCATGTGCGCCAGCTCGGTCTCGAGGATCGCCTTTTCCTTTTCGGCAGCGGCTATCTCGGCCTCTACAGCCATCAGCTCGGCGGCTGTGTCCTGGGCGCCGTACTTTGCCCGGTAAAGGCTGAAAACTAGCAGGGCCGCGACCAGCAACCCGAAGAAAAATGCACGCCGGCTCATGTTGAGGCCTCCAGCTCGGTGATCGGCGGCAGGTCCATTCCGTCATCCGCCGGACTCGCAAAGGCCGCTGCATCCGTCCGGATCACAGCCCGCAGTCTGGCAGAACGTGCGCGCGGATTGGTTTCCACTTCCTTTTCAGAAGGTTGCAGCGCCTTGTTCGTGATCTGCCCGAAGCTGGGCGGAGCCGGTTTCGACAGCAGCGGCAAATGGCGCGAACCCGCCGGAACCGCGCCCGCGCGCTCGCGCAGCCACTGCTTGACCAGCCGGTCCTCCAGCGAGTGGAACGTTACGACGACCAGCCGCCCGCCCGGCTTCAGGATCTGCTCGGCCGCGCGAAGCCCACGGGCCAGCTCGCCCAGTTCGTCGTTCACATACATGCGGATCGCCTGGAAGGTCTGGGTTGCCGGATGTGTGCGCGCGCCGCGCCGCCCCCCCACGGCCACCTCGACGAGCGCCGCGAGGTCTGCCGTCGTCTCGAAAGGCTGGGCCGCCCGCCGCTCCGCGATCGACCGGGCGATGCGGCGCGCATTGCGCTCTTCGCCGAGCCGGAAAATCACGTTGGCGAGGTTGCGCTCGGCCATCCGGTTGACGACGTCCGCCGCAGACGGCCCGACCGCGCCCATGCGCATATCCAACGGGCCATCTTTCATGAAGGAAAAGCCCCGGGCGGCCTCGTCGATCTGGAAGCTCGAGACGCCGATATCGAGCACGACCCCGTCCACGCCAGGATGCCCCGCCTGAGCGGCATGCGCGTCCATTTCCCCAAACCGGCCGAGCAGGGGCACAAGCCCCGGATGAACCGCTGCCAGCGTTTCCGCCCGCATCACCGCGTCCAGGTCACGGTCGATCCCGATCAGCTTGCACTTGGCCGCCTTGAGGATGGCCTGCGCGTAACCGCCGCCGCCGAACGTCCCATCCACGATCACATCACCATCAGCGGGCGCGAGTGTTTCGAGCACTTCGGCCAGCATGACGGGCAAATGACCCGGCTGAGCGGGTGGCCGGACCGGCGCGCGCGCTGACATCATCCAGCCTCCCCGGCGCGGGAACCGGCAGCGCGGCGCTGACGGACTTCGCGGTAGGCAGCATGGAAGGCATCCAGCGTATCCGGACGCTGCGCGATGCCGGATTGTTTCTGCCGGTGCGCATCGAACCGCACCGGATCCCAGATCTTGAAGCTCTCGATCGCGCCGGTGAACCGGATGCGCCCTGAAAGGCCCGCCGCGGCACAGAAATCATCCGGCAACTTGATGCGGCCGGTATCATCGATCTTGAGGTCAGCCGAACCGGCGATCACCGAGGTGACGAAGGCTTCGCGAACCGGCGATTGCAGCGGCAACTCGGCCAACGTCTCGGCATAAAGTTCCATCAGCGCCTCGCCGCCGCCTTCGAGGGCGCCTGAACCATCAGGGGCTATCCAGATGAAAACACGGGAGTTTCCACCCAGCGCGGCGCGGTAGGGTGCCGGGATCGAAACCCGCCCTTTCGCGTCAATAGCGCCCTCATAGGTGGAAAAAAACACCCGCCCGTCCTCTATGGATTTGCCTCAACCCCAACATGGTAAACCATGTGTAAACATGGCCTATCATGGGCTGGAATGGGTCTCAATGGGCGCTCAATACGAATTAGGATTTCCACATAAGACCAGTAAGGGAACAAAAAATGTTCAAAGGCGGAACCCGGTGAGCCCGTATCTTAGGATCGCGTGGGACGAGAAAAAATATCGCTGGTTTTTCCGAGGCTTGCGCCGTTGTGTTGCGACGCGGCATCGGTGTGGCATCAACGACGCGCCTCTACCAGAACGCGCCGTGAACCTTACCACTTTGCAATACGATCCTGCCCGAAAACCGGTCCGGACGCCGGCGGATAGGGCAACGCAAACCCGATTTTCCGATAAATAAAATTGATTATTGAATAAGAAACCATAGATAAAGTCTATGAACCTGCCGACCCTCCGCCAGTTGCAATTCCTGGTCGCCCTCGGCGAAACCAGCTCCTTTTCCCGCGCGGCCGAGGCCTGCCATGTCACGCAGCCAACTCTGTCGGCCGGGATAAAGGAACTGGAAGATATGTTCGGCGTCTCTCTGGCCGAGCGGGAATCGCGCGGCGCAACGCTCACACATGCCGGCAAGATCGCCGCGGCCCGCGCCTCAGCGCTGCTGGCCGATGCCCATGCGCTCGTCCAGTCGGTGACGTCAGCCGGAGCGCTGTTTTCAGGCCCCTTCCATCTGGGCGCCATCCCGACCATCGCTCCCTTCGTCCTGCCCCAGACGGTCAGTGTGCTGACGAGGTGCTACCCGGACCTCAAGCTCTACCTCACCGAAGACCGCACCAGCCGCCTCGTCGATCGGCTCCGGGCACGGACCCTCGACGCCGCCTTCATTGCCCTGCCCTGGGACGCGCCAGGCATAGACACCCTGACACTGTTCGACGACGAGTTCCTGCTAGCCGCGCCGGCCGGCCACCCCCTCACCCGCAAGAACGGCCTCTCACCCGAAGACCTTAAAGACGAAGACCTGCTCTTGCTGGATGACGGGCATTGCCTGCGCGAACACGCCTTGTCCGTTTGCCGGCTGAAGCCCGGCCCCGGCCGCGAACAAGTCTCCGCCACCTCACTCGGCACCCTGGTCAACATGGTCGCCGGCGGACTGGGCGTGTCCCTCATCCCCCGCCTCGCGACTGATCACGGCCTAGCCCTCGGCCCCGACGTCGCGCTGCGCGCTTTCGTCACCCCGGTCATCGGCCGGCATATCGGCATTGCCTGGAAAGCCGGCAGCCCCCGCGCCGCCGAAGCGCGCGAACTGGGCGAACTTGTCCGTGAGCAACTGAGGCCCCATACCGCGACGGCGGGCTAACCCCCTGCCTCACCGGCCTTTTTCCGCCACTCGAGCGCCCGCTCGCCGCGCGCGGCCAGTTCGGCGGTCTCGGCGATCCACCGCGCGCGTGTCTCCGGGCGGTTCGGTTGAAGGGTCCATTCGTGAATGCCGCGCCTCGCCGATTTCGGGAATGCGCCCCGCTCAGCTCCCTCGGGCGGATGACGGCGAAAGGCGTCGGCCGAGTCGTCCGGCACGATCAGCGCGCTGGCGCTATCGAGCTTGTCCCAGCCGCCATCCATCCGCGACGCCGCGAACTTGGCGAGATCCGACGAATGCATCCGCCCGCTCCGGATGAGCCGCTCGGCCTTTTCGTTGTTTACCTTCGACCAGTCTCTCCCGGCACGGCGGGGCGAAAGCAGAAGCATGCTGCGCGTGGCACCGTGTCTGCGCGCCAGGCTATCGCCCCATCCGAAGCACAAGGCGTCCTCAACGATGTCGCCATAGGGCAGGAAACCGGGATCGGCCTTCTTCCGCGTGACCAGCCAGACGCTTTTCGCAAGCGCATGATCTTCCTACAGCCAGCGCCGCAATAAGGCCCGGCGTCCGGCGGGCAGGATCTTGCGGTTCAGCGGCAACACCTCAGATAAATCCGGCCCGGGGGCTTACGGCGCGCACCGGCTCGGGCGTAAGGGGAAGAGATGCAGACAGGGCCCGACACGCGCAGCCGCATCACTTTGAGTGCCTCTTGGCGGGCAACGCTTGCGGCGAGCGCTGTGCACCTCGTGATGGGTGCGAACCTCCCTTACCTGCCGGTCTGGATGGAAAAAGTCGCCCTCATGTCGGGCGCCGAGATCGCCGGGGCGGCCACGATCGCCATGGCCATCCGCATCATTGCCGGCCCGCTTGCCGCCGGCATCGCGCAAGACCGCGGGCTGCGCGCCACGCTCGCCGCAGCGATGGCTGTCTCCTGTGCAGGCTACGCCCTGCTCGTCCCGGACTCGCCGCGCATCGCCGATTTCCTGCTGTGCATCTTGATCTACAGCGCCCTCAACGTGGCTGGCCCCCTGTTCGAGGCGATCCTCGTCTATGGCACGCGCGATGGCAGACCTGACTATGGCCAGGGCCGCGCGATTGTCTCGCTGGCTTTCGTGTTCGCCAATCTTGCCGGCGGCGCCATCCTCGGTGCGTTCGGGCCCGACTGGATCCTCGCCTATCTGGTGGGCACCGCCCTGCTTGCGACGATCGCGCCGCTGTTTACACAGCAGGGCGCCCGCGAGGCCATTCCCAAGCGAACGGCGATCTCGACCTTCCGCGAAGGTTTCGCCCTCTACCGGATCGACGGGGTGATGATCTTCATCCTCGCCGCCGCCCTCATACAGGCGACCCACGGCGCCTATTACGCCTTCGCCTCCAACATCTGGATCGCGCAAGGCATCGGCGGCGGGCATATCGGCGCGCTCTGGGCGACCGGCGTCGGCGCCGAAATCCTGCTTCTGCTCTTTTCCGCCCGCCTGCTCGGCGGCATGACACCGCAAACCCTGCTCTGGATCGGCGGTATAGGCTCGTTGCTGCGCTGGACGCTGGCGGGCTTCGTGCTGCCGGTTGAGACGGTCTATCTGCAGCAGACCCTGCACGCAGCGACGTTTGCCATAACCCACATCGCCACCATGCGTTTCCTCCAAAACTCGCTGCCAAACGACAAGCTGCCCCTCTCCTACGCCGTCAACGGCGCGCTGGTGTTCGGGCCGATCATGGCAGTCACCAGCATCATCGCCGGCTTTGCCTATGACGCCTTCGCACCGGGCGGCATCGAAGCCCAGTCACGCATTTACTGGATCATGCTGCCGGTTGCTTTCGCGGGGCTCTACCTTGTCCACCGGGCGCGGCCCGCCGGCGCGGCGCGCCCATCGAGCGCCTGACAGACCCTCAGAACCGCCGCTGCCGGATACCTTGACAAACCATATGCATAACAAGTTATATATCATGTGATTGAAGCAGGGTTTGATCATGACGCGCGATATATTGGCGGAGATGGGCTATCTGGCGCTCGGTAGCCGCCTCAAACGGCTGGCTGAGCGTATGCAGGCCGATGCCACCAAAGCCTTCAGCGACCGGGGCATACCCGTCCAGGCTGCGCATTTTCCGCTCCTTGCTGCCCTAACCACGTATGGCCCGCTGAGCGTCACGGAGGCGGTCGAAGCCGTCGGCATCAGCCAGCCGGCCGTGACCCGTATCCATAACAGCCTTCAGAAACTTGGCCTGACCCATACGGTTCCGGTTCCCGGCGACAACCGCCAGAAACAGATCCGCCTCACGCCGGAGGGCGAAGCCCTCGTCGCCGAAATGAAGCACACGATGTGGCCTCACGTTCGGCGCGCAGCGCAGGCCCTTTGCGAAGGTCCGGATACGGACCTTCTGACCCAGATCGCGCGCCTCGAATCAGGGCTTCAAGCCCGCCCGCTGCATGCCCGCATCCAGGAGGAAGCGGTCGCCGCCAACGGCCTGCCCACACTCCGCCTCGTCAACTATGAGGACCGCCTCGCGCCCGACTTCGATGCCATAACGCGTGAGTGGGTCACGGACATGTTCACACTCGAAGCCAACGACATAAAGATCATCGAAAACCCCAAAACGATGATCCTCGACCGGGGCGGCGAAATCCTGTTCGTCGAAGCGGCAGGCCTCGGCATTGTCGGCACCTGCGCCCTGATGCCGGTGGACGGCGACAGTTTCGAACTCACCAAGATGGGGGTACGCGCCTCGGCCCGAGGGCTGAAGGCCGGCGAATTCCTGCTCGCCAGGGTGCTCGAACGCGCCCGGCAGATGCCGATCGGCGAACTCTTCCTGCTGACCAACAAGAAGTGCGCCGCCGCCGTGCATCTCTACGAGAAAGCCGGCTTCGTCCATGATGCGGACATCATGGAAAGGTACGGCAAACGCTACGCGCGCTGCAACGTCGCCATGTCCTGCGACTTGAAGTCAACCGCAGCGAATTGAGATTTCAGCGCGGCCATTTCAGCAGCAGGTCAAGCCACGCTTGCTTTCGAAGGGCCGCTGAACGCGTCATTGAATTTTGCCGCCGAGACCGCCTTGCCGAACATGTAGCCCTGTAGCCGGTGGCACCCGAACCACCGCAGCAGCAGTGCCTGGTCTTTGGTCTCGACACCTTCGGCCACCACGCATAAGCCAAGTGAGACACCGAGCCTGACCGCGCTCTCGGCCAGAGCGCGCGCACGGCCCTCCTGCGCAATGTCGCGGATCAGGGACCGGTCCATCTTCACATAGTGAATGGGCAGCTCCGACAGGGCCCGGAGGTTGGAATATCCGACGCCGAAGTCATCAAGCGCCACCTTGATGCCGAGCGCGCTCAGGTTTCCAATCCCTGCCGCGGCAGCGTTCATGTCGGCAAACAGCGCATTCTCTGTGATTTCGACGGTCAGGTGGTCCGGCGGAAAGTCGGCGGCCCTGAGCCGCTTCGCAAGCTTGGAAAGGAACTGATCATCCAGCATGTCGCGCGGCGTGACGTTGACCGAAATACTCTGCACGTTGCCGGCCCGCACCCAGTCCCGCGCTTTCCGGAAGGCCTTGGCCTGGACCTGCGCGTCCAGCTGCTCGATGCTTCCGATACGCTCACTGAGACGTATCACTTCTTCCACGGATGCATTCGGCATCGTGCCTTCAGGCCAACGGCTCAGCACTTCTGCAGACAGCAATTCATGTTTCGCGCAGCCGACAATTGGCTGGAACCACGGCTCAAACAGATCCGCCTCGACAGCTTCGCGAATGTTGTCTTCGAGCAGGCTCTGCCGCAGCATACCTGTCCGCATCTCTTCATCAAACCAGATGCAACGGTTACGCCCTTTTCGCTTCGAGGTGTACAGGGCGATATCGGCCAGCCGCCTCAGCCTGTCGATGTCGAAGTCTCCCGGACCGGCCTCTACAAGTCCAACCGAAGCGGTCAATTCGAATGTCACCCCGGCCGCGTGGCACGTCGCGCGTGTGGCGCGAAGCATCTTCTCAGCGATCGCTTGCCGGTCGACCCCACCCTTCACCACGATCAGGGCGACCGCGAATTCATCTCCCCCGACGCGCCCCAGAACGCCGCCGTCAAAGCAGTTCGAGAAATGCTCCGAGAATTGGGTGAGCGCCAAATCCGCCGTGATGTGTCCGAACCGGTCGTTCACCTTCTTGAAGTGATCGAGGTCAATCTTGCCGAGCACAAGCCGGCTTTCAGGATCGCGCACAACCTCCTGCATCAGGCTGTCGAGCTCCCGAAAGAAACCCCGACGGTTGGGAAGGTGGGTGAGATCATCCGTTCTCGCCGCTTGTTCGGCAAGCTCGTTCTTGCGCCTCAGTTCGGCGGCATTTTTCTCAAGCGCCTGATTGGCGGCGAAGAGTTCGATCGCCTTGTTTTCGAGAATGCGCTCAGCTTTTATCCGCGCGCGCTTCTCCCGCTCGAGACGGCGCAGCAAGAGCTTGTTGGGCGCCGGCTCCATGGGATCATACGCGAGACAGCTCAAACCGCGCCGTCACGTCCGCTGCGGGCTCGACTGCGTGCTGGATGCGAACGGGCTCGCTGTAATAGTCCGACGAGCCCTGGAACATGCCGGCGGCGAGGTGGGTGAGCCCGCGCGGCGAGCTGTAGTCAATCACGAGGCGGTCATCGCTGCGCTCGATGACGCGGAACTCGGGAAGCTCCGCATCCGGATAGATCTTCTTGACCTCCACATGGATGTAATCGTCGATGTGGGACAGGAAGTCGAACAGGTTATCGAAGCGAGTGTAATACTGCGGATAAAGCGCCACGAAAGACCGCGATATCATCTCCCCGAACTCGTGCACGAGCTGCGGAATGGCTGCGCCTGAATGGGTCGAGATGGCCTGCACCAGGGTCATCAGTTCGGAGCACGAGTAGGTGCCCACCGCCGTGTAGGCACCGCCCGTCGGCAGGTCGTCGGCGCAGGCTTCAAGGATCTCCTCAAGCGCCTCAGCCCCGATCTTCTGCTCCGCAAACTCCAGGAACTCGGTAAAAACGATACCCTTCACGATACTCTCTCCGTTTGCGATATGGCGCCGCATGGCATGGCGACCTCAGGACTTTCCTTGGGGCGCGATTTGACTTTTGTATGTCAGACGGCGGTGTAGGGATGGTCAAGAAAATGAATTAAATCTGAGCGTTCTTGGCGAATTTCGGCCCTTTCGCGAAGCCGAGATGATGCAGCGTCCGGCGCCGTAACACAAAATTCACCAACGCCGCCCGGCGTGCCAGCCTATCCCGCCTCACGCTCGCCGCGCACCTCAAGACCGTACTCGCGGACCTTGCGGTACAGCGTCGATCGCCCGATGCCGAGCCGACGGGAGACTTCGCTCATGTGACCGTCATAGAATTCGATCGCATACCGAAGAAGGTCGCGTTCGATATCTGTCAGGCTGCGCAGTTCGCCATCCTTGTCCTTGATCGCGATCGGGCTTGCCTCCTGAGAGGGGCCTACATCATTAGCCGGCACCGGCGCAGCGGCGCGCAGCTCCGGAGCAGCCGGAAGGCCCGAGATGTCCGGCATCTGCCCGGAGATCTGCGGGAAGTCCTGCGGATGCAGCACATCGCCGTCACACAGCACGACGGCGCGGAACACCGCGTTCTCGAGCTGGCGGACGTTACCCGGCCAATCGAAGGTCAGCAGCATCTTCATCGTGTCGGCCGATGCGCCAGTCACCTTCGCGCCTTCGCTGGCATTGAAGCGGCCGATGAAATGGTCCACCAGCGCCGGAATGTCTTCGCGGCGCTCACGCAGCGCCGGCATGTCGAGCGGGAATACGTTGAGGCGGTAGAAGAGGTCTTCGCGGAACGTGCCGGCTTTTACCTGGCTTGCGAGATCGCGGTTCGTTGCCGAGATAATCCGCACGTTCACCTTGGTCGGACGGCGCGAGCCGACCGCATCAACCTCGCCTTCCTGCAGTACACGGAGCAGTTTGACCTGCGCGTCTAGCGGCAGCTCACCCACTTCGTCGAGGAACAGCGTGCCGCCATCAGCCTCGACAAACTTGCCGAGCGATTTCGTCACGGCGCCCGTGAAGGCGCCCTTCTCGTGGCCGAAGAGGATCGATTCAACCAGGTTCTCCGGGATGGCGCCGCAGTTCACCGTCACGAACGGCTTGCCGGCCCGGCCCGAGGCGCCCTGGATACAGCGCGCCATAACCTCTTTACCAACACCGCTCTCACCGAGGATCAGCGCCGGAATATCCGAAGTCGCCGCGCGCTCTGCCATGCGCATAACGCCGCGCATCGAAGGCGCTGACGCAATCATGTCGTCGAACTTCATGCCGCCTTCAGCCTTGCGCGAAAGGCGTTTCACTTCGCCCGTCAGGCTCTGCATCTTCAGCGCATTCCGGATACTGACAACCACGCGCTCCGGATTTGCCGGTTTCACGATGAAGTCCACCGCGCCGCGCCGCATCGTCTGCACGATCGTGTCGATCCCGCTCGTGGCGGTCAGCATGATGACCGGCAGGTCCGCACGGCGCTCGGCCAGGCGTTCCAGTGTCTCAAGGCCCGAAAGTCCTGGCATGGTCAGGTCCAGCAACACCACGTCGATCGCCTCGCGGGCTTCGCAGGCCGTCGCAATTCCGGTCTCGCCATCCGGCGCCGTGCGGCAGGCAAAGCCCGCCTTCTCAACAGCAGCCTGCAACAGGCGGCGCTGCGTAGGATCATCATCGATCACGAGAATTGTCTTGGCCATCAATTCACCCTTCTGTTTGTCAGCCTGCGGACACCAAAGGCGCGCCGTGCCACATCGTTACGGCCCGTTCTGACACAGAGGGGTGGAGTTATGGTTTTCCGGACCGTTCAAATTTTATCGATTCCGGCGGCGGCCCGCATCCGACGCCTTTGACTTTTATCTCTCCTTTTGTTAGCGATCAGGTCACATCAATCGGTTATTCTCAGTCAGGTATAATGTGACAGGCGACCCTGAGCGCCTGTCCCTGGGCGCCGGTCTGACGCCGCTTCAGCGCGAAGCGCTGTTTGCCGATCTCGCCGCCTCACTGGCGCCGACGACTGCGCGCAGGATGCCTTTATCCTCGCGCACGCTGCCTTCGCGCCCTTCGACACTTCCCGCCCCGCACAAAACAAGAACACGCTGGACACCCCCGCCCCCAGCGCCCATATCTTGCCGTCATGGCTCGCCCCTCCAAACCTCCCGCCCGCGCCGTCGCCGACGTCTCTGCTGCCTTCAGCTTTGACGGCTTCGCGATGGACGCTGCCGGCGCCCTGCCCTCCGACCAGTGGACGCCCCACCGGCCGGACCGCGGCTGGGTGAAGCTTGAAGGCGGGCGCCGCTTCCGCGTGCAGGCGGACTACCAGCCCGCCGGTGACCAGCGCACCGCCATCCCGGAACTTGTCGAAGGCATCGGCGCCGGCGAGCGCGACCAGGTCCTTCTCGGCGCCACGGGGACCGGCAAGACTTTCACCATGGCGAAGATCATCGAGGCGACGCAGCGCCCCGCGCTCATCCTCGCACCCAACAAGACCCTCGCCGCCCAGCTCTATGGCGAGTTCAAGTCCTTCTTCCCGGACAATTCGGTCGAGTATTTTGTCTCCTATTACGACTACTACCAGCCCGAGGCCTATGTACCGCGTGCGGATCTTTACATCGAGAAGGAGAGCTCGATCAACGAAGCCATCGACCGGATGCGCCACTCCGCCACCCGCGCCATCCTCGAGCGCGATGACGTGATCATCGTCGCCTCCGTCTCCTGCCTCTATGGTATCGGCTCGGTCGAGTCCTACACCTCGATGACCTTCACCCTCAACGCCGGCGAACGCATCGACCCCCGCGCGGTTGCCGAACGCCTCGTCGCTAACCAGTACACCCGCAACGACATCGCCTTCGGCCGCGGCACCTTCCGCCTCAAGGGCGACGTGCTCGACATCTTCCCCGCCCATTACGAAGACCGCGCCTGGAAGCTCTCCTTCTTCGGCGACGAGCTCGAATCGATCGTCGAGTTCGATCCGCTCACCGGCCGTACGCTGCAGAAGCTGCCCGCCATCAAGATCTATGCGAACAGCCACTACGTCACGCCCCGCCCCACGCTCACGCAGGCCGTGGAATCCATCAAGCAGGAACTGAAAGCTACCATCGCCCACTTCGAAAAGCACGGCAAACTCATCGAAGCCCAGCGCATCGCCCAGCGCTGCCAGTACGACATCGAGATGATGGCTGCCACCGGCTCCTGCAACGGCATCGAGAACTATTCCCGCTACCTCACCGGCCGCAAGCCCGGCGAGCCGCCGCCGACCCTGTTCGAATACCTGCCCCAGAACGCCCTCGTCTTCACCGACGAGTCCCACCAGACGATCCCCCAGATCGGGGCCATGTTCAAAGGCGACTTCAGCCGCAAGTCCACGCTCGCCGAATATGGCTTCCGCCTGCCCTCCTGCATCGACAACCGCCCCCTCAAGTTCGAGGAATGGGACGCGATGCGCCCGCAGACCGTCCACGTCTCTGCCACCCCCGGCAAGTGGGAGCTGGAGCGCACCGGCGGCGTCTTCACCGAACAGGTCATCCGCCCCACTGGCCTTATCGACCCGCCCGTCGAGGTCCGCCCCGTCTCGACAGACGGCGCCAACCAGGTCGATGACGTGATGGCCGAAGTGAAGGCCGTCGCCGCTGCTGGCTTGCGCTCACTGATCACGACCTTGACGAAGAAGATGGCGGAAAACCTGACTGACTTCCTGCACGAGAACGGCGTGCGCGTGCGCTACATGCACTCCGACATCGACACGATCGAGCGCATCGAGATCATCCGCGACCTGCGCCTCGGCGTCTTCGACGTCCTTGTCGGCATAAACCTCCTGCGCGAGGGCCTCGACATCCCGGAATGCGCCTTCGTCGGCATCCTTGACGCAGACAAGGAAGGCTTCCTGCGCTCGGAAACTTCCCTGGTACAGACCATCGGCCGCGCCGCCCGCAACTCGGAGGCCCGCGTTGTTCTGTATGCGGACCGTATAACCGGCTCGATGGAGCGCGCGATGGAGGAAACCCGCCGCCGCCGCGAGAAACAGTCCGCCTACAACCTGGAACACGGCATCACGCCGACCACCATCATCCGCGAGGTCTCCGACATCCTCGGCGAACTCGGCGACAAACCCTCCGCCAGCCGCTCCCGCCGCGTCCGCGAACGCGGCGTGGCCGAACCGAAGACCCTGCCACTTGCCGGAGCGTCCGGCCACAACCTCAAAGCCGTCATCGCCAGCGTCGAAAAACAGATGCGCGAGGCGGCCGCAAATCTGGAGTTTGAGGATGCGGCGCGGCTCAGGGATGAGTTGAAGCGCCTGAGGGAACAAGATTTAGGGATTTAGGCGCTACCCGGGTTCAATTGTGACATTTGTCAGATGCCAGCTCAGCGCGCCAAGTGCCTTCTGAACGAACAAGAGCGCTTCGATGTTCTCGTTCGTCATGTTGCAATCTTAAACTCGCGCGTCGCGGCGCTTAGGGCAGAGCCACAGTATCTTTGAGTGGTCGAGATCAGCGCGCAGATTGAGCGCAGACACATGCTCGAAAGCTTCATTCGGCGTCTCCATCTGCTTCTTGATTTCGATACCGAGCGCTTCGTCGAAACCGGGTGCGAAGGCAACTCTGTTGGCGTGCCCCCACCCCCCGCCGCCCGAGACGCCAGATAAAAGCCGGACAGCAATCCTTTCGAACCTCGGATCTGCATCCATCCTCAATTGTAGTTGTTCTCAGAGCGCCAGCGACAGTCTGCAGGCATAGGGTGATGAAATCCAACCACGTATGCGAAGGGGGATTGTGCGGGGATTTCCGCCGGCGATACATCGACCACACCCTCTTTTAACCCCTCCTTGCTATCCCTAGCGCCAACGCGAAGGAGACGCCCACGAGATGTGGATTCGCCGCAAGGAACATTTCCGCAATGCGGGGCGTACGCCGGAGCGCTCCAGGGTCGCCGGCACGGTCTATTACCTCCCCGACACGGACGAGCCCCCGCCGGCCCGAGGCTGGGACGAGCGCTGCCCGCATTGCAGCGCGGCCATCCGCGTCTCCCGCCCCCGGCACGGCGGCACCGCCATCAGCGAAATCCTCCCCTCCGGCCGCCTCATCCCCCACCCCTGCTTCGACCGTCTGAGCGGCAAACGCGCGGGGCCCGAGACACTGGACCTGTTCTTTGACTGGTCGCCGATATAATCCGCCTACGGACCGAATTCATCCCGCACTGCACCAATTCCACACCCTGTCTTAAATCTGTGAGATTTATCCCCGGAAAAGCGAATCACCCTCTCGACTCATACGCCGTTCGGTGAGATCGTTACGTCAAGCCAACGAAATCCCGGCGGGAGACAACCCGCAAAGAGGAGCGCAGGCGAGCCCATCGCCCCCATGCGGGCAGCCGGGCCAGGAGCAGAGCCGGGAGACCGGCCGCGCAAAGGGCAGGGCAGGACGCACGGGATAAAAACAGGCGGTGGCCCGGACGGCGGGAGCTAGACCCGCAGGCTGGGAGCCGGAAGCCGTTACCGGGGCGCGAGTCCGAAAGGCGGTGGCCAAGAGCCCGAAAGCTCCATCCGGGAGCATGAAGAAGAACTGCGCCTGAAAGGGCACAGGACAACCGAGTGCGACCAATGGTGAAGCGCCAGAAATGGGCGGGAAAAGCGGCCAAGTCCTCGAACACGCGCAAGGCCCCCCGGCCCTGCGCGCGTACAAGGCACCGCAACGCGGAGCGCGCGCCTGCCAGGGCGAACGTCCGTAAGCGGAAGGGTGATGGAAGGTGCGCCTCAGAAGCGGACCGGAAAGAACCCGAAGGTGATATTCGAACCACCGCTCGCGAGTGCTAGCACAGTGTCTCGGTAGTCTGATTCGAAACACCCGGAAAGGCGCGGCGTCCCTCAAAAGGCACCGCGCCTTTCTTTTTTCGCTTCACGCCCCTCCCTCCCCCAGTGAGAACGCCGTCCGCAGACTGGTGGGAGCGATCCTGATGGAACAGACCGAGGAATGGGCCGTGCAGAGAGCGCGCTACGTGAGGCCGGAAACCCGCGCGCCCGTCTGCGATAACCCCCTCGTTAGCCTTCCTGTAGCGCAGACCAGCTGACCAGCTCAGCCTGGCCAAGACCGCCAGGCCAATGACGAGCTACACCGCTTGATGGGACACGGTCCTGACGGGTAAAAACAGCGCCTCAAACCGGCGCGGAACAACTTTTCTGATCGCGTGCGATCACAATGGTCTCGGTGACGTTCCGGGGGCCTTCGCTAAATGTCGACGGGCCAGGCCGCAGAGCCTCGGATGACCCTTGCCCTCCTGAAGGCCGTTCGGTCAACTTGCCACCAATCCGGCGAAGGCGGCGTCATTTGCGGGATTGAAGGGGTTCAGGATGCGCAAACCGCCAAGGTCGCGCCCATCTTGCAGATCTTCCGTGACCAGAACGCGGGCACCCGCTCGTTCAGCGGCAGCGCAGATGACGGCGTCCCACATCTGCAGCCCATGCGCCTCTGCGATTGCCATGGCCAAGGACAGAATTTCATCGGACGTCGCCGGTGTCACGAAAAGCGAAGAATAGACGTCCACCTGGGCACACGCCGACGCGAATGCTGCCGGCGCCCGGCGCTGGACGAACCGAAGGAACTCTCCGAAAACCTGCACGGGAATGACGCCGTTCTGCGCCGCCAACAGGATGATCTCTGCGGCGCGTCGTCCCTTCTCCGTTTCAGGTTCGACCTCTGCATAAATGAGGATGTTGCTGTCGAGCGCGATCCGGATCATGCATCGCCGCCATAAAGATCATCCTCTGTGATAGATCCGACCCGTATTCCCGTGGCGGTCTTGCCGGCCAGACTCGCCCTGAGGCGCGCCATCTTAGCAAGCCACTCGGGATCGGCCGTCCGATCGGCCCGCTCAGGTGCAACGCGGGCAACCGGCACGCCATTCTTGGTGATGACGATTACTTCGCCCCGCTCTGCGGCAGCGATCAGCTGCGAGAAATTTTGGTTTGCCTCGCGCACGGTCATTTCGCGCATTCTGGCCTCCTTTTGGATTGTTGCAACGTAGAACAGAATACGCGCAATTGCAAGTCTTGGGGCTCGCGTGCCGCAAAGGCGAAGCCGCCAACGGGCGCTGCGTCGCTCCTTGCGAGCCGGGTTCGTGCGTCACAAAGTCAAGCAATGCGGCCGCAGCCCCCCGCCCCCAAGAAAAGAACTCGCTTGACGCGCGCCTGCTGGCGAACGCGCCGCATCACCTCCCAAAATGCGGCACAAGTCCAAACATGTGCACAATCCTGCAGGTCGGATAGTGGCCAAAGGCCGAAATCCGCCCCCCCAAACGCCCCGCCCGGCGCTGTTGGATTTCGCTCCGTTCTGGCCGCCCTTCGAGCCTTTATGCGGCTCCATCTCAGAAAAAGCGCGCCGCTGGAAAGTCCGTATTCGGCGGCCCCATCAGTGGGACATGAAAAGTGGAATCTGTGACGTGTCGAGCAGACGGCGTGTGGCGCCCCCGAGAACGAATTCTCTCAAGCGCGAGTGTCCGAACGCGCCCATGACCATCAGGTCCGCCTTGTGATGACTGGCGCGCTCCACAAGCGCATCGCCGATCTTTCTCCCCGAAACATCGAACTCATCGACGGCCGCGTTGATCTCGTGCGCGGCAAGATAATCCAGAAGCGACGCCGCCGGATGGCGCGATGGAATGGCCTTCTCCCCTCGCCCGACAAGGATCTGCACCGATTTTGCGCGTTTCAGTAAAGGCAGGGCGTCTGCCGCCGCGCGCGCAGCCGATGGGCTCATGTCCCAGGCGAGCGTGACCGTGTTGAGCGCAAAGGCCCCGGATCTGTTATCCGGATACAGAAGGCACGGGCGTCCCGTGGCGAAAAGCCAGGGCTCGACTTCGGCAAGGTCTGCCGGCGCATCGCGCGGCAGACCCAGCAGGCAAAGGTCGCTGGTTCGCCCAAACACAGCCAGCGAGGATGCGCCGGCCGGCCAGTCAACGTCCACCGACGACGTCTTGAAGCCTACACCCGCCGCTTCGCAACTCTGCTTGAGATGGGCCTCAAGTTCAGCACGCTTTGCCGAGATCATGTCCTCCACGCCTTGGGCGATACCGGCAATCATCTTGCCGGCAAGCCAGCTCGACGGCGCCTGGACATCAACCTGCGGAATCGTGACGTCGAGCGTTGCACCTGCCGCTTTTGTGAACGCACACGCATAGTCGATCGCGGCGAACGATGTTGGCGAGGCAGTCGCACTGATCAGAAAATGAATTCGGCGGTAGACCATCGCTTGGAACTCCTCTTGCACGAGCAGGCCTCGCCGGAGTGCCGATCCGTCCCGGGCCGCTTTTCGCCAATTTCAGGGATCAACTTGCCGCGCTCCATACGTAGAAACCCATAGCCAAAGCCGCGCCCCGTGATCCAAATCGAGACAGCGGGCCGAAATCCGGCTCCCCCAGACACCCTGCCCCGCGGCGGCGGATTTTGCTTCGCTCTATCCGCCCTGCGGGTCTGGCCCTCAGTCACAGCGTTCCGCCCAAGAAAAAACCGTCCACACGAGGGGTGCGGACGGTTTATGGACTGTTCCGCAGGCGGAAGGCTTATGGGGAGACCGGAGCTTGCGGGAACTGGGCCGGAGCCTCAGCCGCCGCTTCAGCCGGGGCGGCTTCTTCAGCCGTCACGACAGCTTCGACCGGCTGCGAAACGGTGCTGGCCGTGCCGCAGCAGCGGACCTGCATTTCCAGAACGCGGTCGTTGAACCGGCACTGTTCGTCGTTGATTTCACGCAGGATCGACGGGCCGCCGGCGCGGTAGGTGTAGCGCGTCTGGGTGCAGCTCGTCAGCGTGTAGCCTTCGCGGCAGGAGCCAGTGCTCGACTTCTGAACAGTGGTGGTTTCGCAGACCATGTTGTTGGCGAGCGCCT
>CAMEDD010000020.1 GCA_945913285.1 Candidatus Sulfopaludibacter sp. SbA3 | reverse complement strand
CTGCAGGTCGCGGCCGCGGGCGCCGTCGGCATTCTCGGCAATCTCGAAGGGCTCGTAGAACCAGCCGATCGGGCGCCCGAGTGCCTGCGCGATTTCAAGGAGGCGCCCTGCCGACATGCGGCTATGGCCAGCTTCGTATTTCTGGATCTGCTGGAACGTCACGCCGAGCAGCGCGGCGGGCGCTTCCTGCGTGAGGCCGAGTTCGCGGCGGCCCTGACGCAGGCGCTGGCCTACAAACCGGTCGGCATCGGTCGGCTTGCGCGCCTCATGGGCAGGCGATGTGTCGGTTTTCGGCATGGTTGATGGGCCTCCGGCGACCACGAGACGGAATGACAGCGCCTTTTACTGCAATCTGCAGGCCAACCACTCCCTGCACCCGGTTTCTGCCACGCAGGTGTCCGCCAGCGTGCGCCCGGTCCGCGTCAGTTCAGAACTTTGACCGGTGGTTCGAACTTCGTGGTCTTGAGGATCACATCATCGGGCGCCGCGATCATCGCCTTGTACATCGGCTCCGGATAGGCCTGATGCGGTTTCGCCGGATCGTAGGGCGGCTGTTTCACCGCGCCGCCTTCGCCTGCATAAGGGTCCGGGTGGGTAAAGGTTTCGAGCTCTGCAGGCGTGATGCCAACCTTTGCAACGACGGCCGGGTCAATCCAGGCGCGCGGATCGATCGGCAGGGTCGAGCAGGCGACTTCCAGGGTCATCTGGTCCGGCCCGGCAAAATAAATCGAGTGGCACATCGCATGGTCGAGCGGGCCGATCACGTTGACGCCCTTGGTGCGGATCCGGTCGCGGATTGCAAGCAGATCGTCCAAGGTATCGACCCGGAAGGCGAGGTGCTGCATCGTTCCGGGGGCAGAGGGGCCCGCGCCGGTGCCCGCATGGGTCACGCCAAGCTGGATCGGGATATCCTTCACTGCCGGCAACTGCACCACCGAGAAATAGGAATGGTCGTCCATATGCAGGAATGCGTGCACGCCGCCCGGCACGCCGTGCATGTCGAACAGCGCCGAAAGCTGGAAGCCCATCACGTCCGAGAAGAACGCGATATGCTCGCGTATATCCGCTGCCATGATCGCTATGTGATGAATGCCGTTCGCCTTGATCATGGCGCGTTCCTCCCTTGACGCCGCGGCCACATGGACAGGGCCGTTCTCGCCCATAATGTGCACCCCATAACCAAAAGGGGCAAGGAGGCACGCATCATGGCTGGCGCAACGCAAATCATCCGGGAACCCTATCTCGTCATCCACAAGGACCCGTCGAGCTTCAAGGACGTCTATGGCGGGGCAGGGGACAATGTCGCCGTCGAATGCATGCGCATCTATCCGGCGGGCACGAAGGCCAGCAGCGTCATCGTCTTCACCCACCCGATCGGCGGCGGCGCCTTCCTGCCACTGGTATCGGCGCTCGCCCGGGCGGGCCACCACGTCATCTATGCCAACACGCGTTACCGGGGAAACGACACCGCGCTGATCATGGAGAAGTGCATCGCCGATCTCGGCGCGTGCCTTGAGCATGCGCGCAGCCGCCTTGGCTACACGCGCGTTATCCTCGGAGGCTGGTCCGGCGGCGGATCCATGTCACTCTTCTACCAAGATCAGGCGGAGCATCCCACGATAACCCACACACCCGCGGATGATGCTTATGATTTGACGAAAAAGGCGCTGCCGCCTGCGGACGGTATCATGCTGCTCGCCGCGCATGTCAGCCGTGCGATCACACTGACCGAATGGATAGACCCCTCGATCACGGATGAGACCCGTCCCTTCGACCGCGATCGGGCCCTCAACATCTACGACCTCGCCTGCCCGGCGCAGCCTCCCTACACGGACGAATTCGTTGCAAGGTTCCGCGCAGCGCAGCTCGCCCGCAACCGCCGCATCACGGCCTGGGTGAGGGACACTCTGGACGACTTGCGCCGCAAGGGCGACGTGAACGCCGAGCGCGCCTTCACTGTGCATGGCACCATGTCGAACGTCTGCTGGACCGACCCCGCCCAGGAGCCGTCAGACCGCCGGCCCTCCACCTGTTATCTCGGTGAGCCCCGTATCGCCAATGACGGCCCGGTTGGCCTCGCGCGCTTCACCACCTTGCGCTCCTGGCTCTCCCAATGGGGCCATGACACAACGCATGCGGACGGTCTCGGCAATGCCGGGCGTATTTCCTGCCCCGTCCTCGTGATCAACAACACCGCCGATCTCGCCTGCACGCCGAGCCATGCCCGCAGGCTGTTTGAGGCCGTTGGTCACAGCCGCAAGGTCTACCATGATATTCAGGGGGCGGATCATTACTACATCGAGCGCCCGGACTTGCTCCCGGCTGCGGTCAAGGTCTGCTCGGATTGGATGAACGCTGAGGCTCTGTCGGGCTGACGCGTCAGTCTTGCTGCGGCAGGCGGACGACTTCATCTTCGTCAGACTTTGCAGCCGGCGTCTCAAGGACCGTCTCGGGCGCGATCTGGATATCCACCCCAAGGTCGGCGACGCCTTCAAAGTTTCCGCCGGATCCGCCGGGCGCAACGATCAGTCCGCCGGTCGCGCCGACAGACTCGCTGCTGACGATCGGCCGTGCCGGCTCGCTTGCGCCGCGCCCGATGTTCAGGTTCAGCGTGCCTTCAACCTCTGAGCCGGCCCCGGCGGTCTGGATGATTTCCTCGGCGGGCGCGGCCTCAGCCGAGGCGCCCGAAATGGTGGCGGAACACGCAGTGCCCAGACCGGCCAGCGCGGCTAGAACCAGGAAAGAGATCGGTTTCATCGGCATTCCTTAAGCATGATGCTCCAGCGATCGGGCTGCAAGCTTGGTTTCCACAACGTCCCAGAATTTGGCTGTCGCATCAATGCCCGACAACCGCTTCAGGGCCTGCAGGCCCGTCGGTGATGTGACATTGACCTCGGTCAGGCGCCCGCCAATCACGTCGATTCCGGTCAGGATCAGTCCGCGCCGTTTCAGTTCCGGCCCGATGCGCGCGCAGATGTGTTTGTCAGCGGCCGACAGCTCCGTCGCCTCGGCGGTGCCGCCAACGACAAGATTGGAGCGCACCTGTCCCGCTTTCGGCTTGCGGTTGATCGCGCCGACCGGCTCGCCGTCGATCAGGATGACACGCTTGTCGCCGTCGGCCACGGCAGGAAGGAAGGCTTGCACCATCACGGGCTCGCCAGACCGGCCGAGGAACAGTTCCAGCAGGGAATCAAGGTTTGAATCCTCCTGCGTCAGCCTGAACACGCCGGCGCCGCCATGCCCGTAGAGCGGCTTGACGATGATATCGCGGTGTTTTTCTCGGAACGCATCGATCACGCTCCGGTCGCGGGTTACAAGCGTGGGCGGCATGATATCCGGAAACATCAGCGGAAAGATCTTTTCAGGGCTGGAGCGCACACCGGCCGGATCGTTCAGCACCAGTGTCTGGGCGGAGACTTCCTCCAGCAAGTGGCACGCCGTGATGTAACCCATGTCGAACGGCGGATCCTGCCGCATCAGGATGACGTCGGCATCCTTTGCGAGGTCCAGCGTGCGCGGCTCTGCGAAAACGCCCGGCGTCTCACGCACGCGTTGCACGCGGGCAGGGCGAACGCGGGCCGTGACGCGTCCCTCGCTCCAGGCAAGATCGCCCGGGCCATAAACGAAAATCTCATGGCCGCGGGCCTGTGCGGTCTCGGCGAGGGCGAAAGTTGTATCGCCGTCAATGTTAACCCGCTCAAGCGGGTCCATCTGAATGGCTATGCGCAGTGTCACGCCGTGAAATGCCCCCGTCCTTTCGGAAGGCACGCGGTGTTCAGCGGCTTCCTGTGTCGTAACTCGCGCCCGAAAGTTCGGGCATCGGCTCCGTCGTATATGCAGCCTCTGGAGCCGGTTGATAAGTGGGGGGCGATGCTTCGGTCGTGATCGGCGCGGCTTGCCGCGCGGCCGTGTCGCGAACGCGCACATAGGAGACCACCTGCTTGACGCCGCCGACCACGCTCGCCTCCTCCGCTGCCGCCCGCACTTCGTCTGTATCGCGCGCAAAACCCATCAGGTAGACCACACCGCCATAGGTCTCGATGTTGATGTTGACGCTCCGGACGCTGGATGAACCGATCAGGCGGGCGCGGACACGCCCCGTAATGATCTCGTCAGACACGTTCGACATAAAGCCGCCAGGCGGCTCGATGCGGATTTCGTTCGCGACATCCATCGTTCGCGAGGAACTCCAGGCAACGCCTTCGGCGTAGGTGCGGTCGGCCGGCTCATTCACCCGGCCAGACAAGAGGACGAGGCCATTGGCCACTTCCACGTCCACTTCTGCAAACCTGGCGCCGTGGTTCAGCAGCTTGGCCTTGATCTCGTTCGAGGTGGTCGCATCGTCGATGGCCTCGCCTATCGTTTTTTCCTGCACCGATGTCAGGCCAACGGCGCCCGCGGTGCCGAGAACGGCGGCGGCGCAGCCGGACAAGGACAGGGCTGCCAACAGGCAGGCAGGCACAAAAGCAGCACGCATGGGAGTTTTCCTGAAGTTCATTGGAGATGCGCTTTCATTATACAACAGATGGGGCGAAACTCGGGCATCCTTCAAATGAAACCCTGTACAGGAAGTGAACGCCGGGCGGCGCGGGCCGGGCGCTGCGCCTTTTTGCTGGTTGCTGAGGCGCCTTCATGGTATTGAATGGACCACGCAGCATAAGGAGCCGTTGCCCTGTCATCCGCCACAAGCCGGGTTGAGCCCCCCAAGACCGTGTCGCTTGCAGATATCAGGCTGCTTGCCGAATCGCTCTCGAAGGTCCTCGAAGACGACAAGGCCGAAGATCTGGCCTTCATCGAGCTTCAGGGCAAATCCTCTCTCGCCGATTTCATGATCATTGCGTCGGGCCGTTCCGGACGGCACGTGGCCGCGCTCGCCGACCATGTCGCGCAGGAAGCAAAACGCCTGACCGGCCGCCCGGCCAGCGTTGAAGGCATGGCCAATGCGGACTGGGTGCTGATCGACACAGGCGACGTGATCGTGCACCTGTTCCGCCCGGAAGTGCGCGAGTTCTACAATCTCGAAAAAATCTGGATGTCCGACCAGGCCCCGCACCGGGTCCGCGCGTCCTGATCCATGCGGCTGCAGATTGTCGGGGTGGGGCGCCTGAAAGACGGCCCCGAGCGCAGCCTCACCGATGACTATCTCGCCCGCGCCTTGCCGCTCGCCCGGCAACTCGGCTACCGCGGCCCCGACGAGCATGAAGTTGCCAGCGGAAATGGCCTTGAGGCCGAAGGCGCCCGCCTGATTGCGAAAGTGCCGGACGGCGCGCTTTGCCTGCGCCTGGACGAGGGCGGCGACAATCTCACCTCCCGGCAACTCGCCGCAAGGCTCTCCCGCTGGCGCGATGAGGGCCAGCGCGACGCGGTTTTCCTGATCGGCGGCGCGGAGGGCTACAGTAACGACGTTCGACGAAAGTTCCCCGCCGCGCTGGCCTTCGGCGTCCAGACCTGGCCGCACCGGCTCGTGCGCGCGATGCTGGCCGAGCAAATTTACCGCGCGATGACCATCCTGGCGGGCACGCCGTACCACAAAGCCTGATGACGGACGCGGAGGGGTAGGCAGGCCCCGGCGTTCAGGGGGGGGAGGAACCGCCGGGGCCTGGTGAATATCCGGGCTTTAATGAGGCAAGCCGTTGCGGCGCCGCCCGAATACTCGTCTCTCCTACGCCGCGCGCTGCAACTGGATCACCTGACCGGCGAATTTCTTGTCCGTTGCCGCCGGCACCTCAACCGCATTAAGGAATAGCGGCTGCGCAGGAGACAGGATCAATGCCAAACGGGGGGATGTGGCGCATCTACGGGCCGGTGATCCTGATCGCTCTGGCGGGGTTCATCCTGACCCTGTTCCTGATGGATCCGGCGCCGCCGAAGAAAATCCGGTTCGGAGCAGGGGCGCAGGGCGGCGCGTATCATGCCTATGCCGAACGTTATCAGCGCCTGCTCGCCGAACAGGGCGTCGAAGTGGAACTCGTCGATACCGCGGGCTCGATCGACAATCTTCGGCTGCTGGAACATGACTTCATTGATGTCGCGCTGGTGCAAGGCGGGCTTTCCGGCATTACCGAACGCAGGCAGCTGCGCTCGCTGGGCGGCCTGTTCGAGGAGCCGTTCTGGGTCTTCGTCCGGTCAGATCTGACTGTTGAAGACTTCGGTGACCTGAAGAGTTTACGGGTCTCCATCGGACCCGAAGGCTCTGGGACGCGCGCGCTGGCGACCATCCTGCAGGCCGAGTATGGCGGGGACTGGTCCAACAGCGCCCGCGCGGCGCTGGCAAGCCCTGACGCAGAAGCAGCCCTTCGCAATGGTGAACTCGACGCCGCAGCATTCGCAGCCTCGCCGCAAGCGCCTTACGTCCAGTCGCTTTTGCGAGCCGAAGGCATCCGGCTGCTCGCGTTCGACCGCGCCGAAGCCATCGCGCGGCGAACCGATGGTCTGTCTTCGGTAACGCTTCTGCGCGGCATCGCCGATGTCGGCGGCGACATTCCGGCGCGGGATGTGCCTCTGTCGGCCGCCGTCGCCCAACTCGCCGTGCGCAGCGATATCCACCCGGCGATCGAAGCGGTACTGCTCGATGCCGCGACCGCGATCCACGCCGAACGCAGCCTCTTTGCGCCGGCCGGGCGGTTCCCGAATGTCCAGAACGCCGATTTGCCCGTCAGCTCCCAAACCATGCGGTTCTACCGCGATGGCCCGTCCTTCTTGAGACGGTACTTTCCGTTCAGTGTTGCAAACTTCCTCGACCGGGCCTGGGTGCTCGCGATTCCGCTTCTGACCCTGGCTTTCCCGCTCGTGCGCGCCGCTCCGCCGATCTATCGCTGGCGCGTTCTGCGCCGGATCTACATCTGGTACAAGGACCTGCGCGCGCTGGAAGAGGAAGGCCGCTCGACTCCGCCGGGCGATCCCCGTGTCTCCGTCATCAGCCGGCTGGAGCAGCTACAAGCCGATATCGGCCAGCTGGACGTGCCGCTTTCCTATACGGACGACCTTTACCGCCTGCGCGGCCATGTCGAATTCGTCAAACAATTGCTGGGGCCAGCGCTGGTGGAGAAAGGCGCTGCGGCCTAGAGCAGCGCAGCCGCCTTTGCGTCTGCCTGAAACGTCCGCGACACTGGCGCCAGCTTGCCGGACGCCAGCACGAGCGAGACCCGGCCGCCCTCGCGTTTGACGTCCCGCACCGCCGCCTTGGAAACCCACCAGGACCGGTGCACCTGCAAACCGCCAGCTCCCTCCAGCTCACGGATCGCATCGGCAAGCCGCATCAGCACAAGTTCCTCGCCAAGATTGGTATGCACGCGCAGGTAATGGTCTTCCGATGAGATGGCTTGGAGTTCGGCTTGCCGGAATTTGAGGGGGAGGCGCGCCAGAAACGCGCGCGCGGCGTCGGGCGCCGTAAGGTCGGACGATCCCACCGGCTTCTGGGAGGCGAGGGCTAGAACATACCCCCCCACCACCATGACGAGGCAGACCGCGAAGACGTAGAGATATTGCACGGGTAGCGCCGCGAACGACATCGCGCCCCCTAGCACGGCGGCATAGGCATAAAGGGCAATGGTAACCGGGATGGCGATCAAGGCCGCGCCAGCTGCAATCCTTAAAGGCAACGGCCACGGCTCGAAGCGGGTGCCGAAGATGAACGGGATGATGAAGGCGGACGAGGCCGTCCCGGTGCCGATCGTGATCAGCCACATAGAATATCGCAGCCACAGCGGCCCCGTGACGCCGTAGATTCCGAACCAGGTGAACGTGCCGGCCAGCACGATGACCAGGGCCGCGTTCTGCAGCAGGCTTCGCAACTGGGAAGTCACCTGAATCACCCCTGCATTTGACGCTTCGCGAACGACAATGGTGTCATTTCGCGAAGGATTCCAGCCCGAACACGTAGTTGCCGTGGCGGGCTGCAGGGTAGCCTGCGAGGAGGGACGGGCCGGTCGGTAAGCCGTCCACTACCCGTCCATAACCTCTGGAGAGTCCACACCGATGACCACCCTTGAAGCCCATCTTTCGGCCCGCCCACGGTTTTCCCTCTGGGCCTGGCGCAAGGCCAACGTCAACAAGATCAACCTCGCCATTGGCGCCGTCGCCTTTGGCATGGTGAGCTGGCTGATCCTTCAGCAGATGCCGCCGGTGCACTTCCGGCTGGATCTGACACCCCTCCTGGCCGCGCCCGCCATGGTCAAAGTCCACGTGGCCGCAGCGATCACCGTGTTCACGGTGGGCTTTGCCCTGATGGCGGGCATCAAGGGTAACACCCTTCACCGGGTGCTGGGCTATGGCTGGGTGGTTGCCATGGCGACGACGGCCATCAGCTCTTTCATGCTGTTCGGTCCGGTCGGCAGCTATTTCAGCCTCATTCATGCCTTGTCGGCCTGGACGCTGATCGTCTTGCCGATGGGTATTGCGGCGGCGCGCAAGGGAAACATCAGGTCGCACCGTCAGGCGATGACCGGCGTTTTCACGGGCGGCATGCTGATCGCCGGCCTGTTCACATTCCTGCCGGGCCGCCTGATGTGGGACATCTTCTTCACGACCTGATTTTTAACCAAGCCTTACGGCTGTTGCAGAAGCCCGATACAAGCCTCCTCAACATACAGGGACGTTAAGGAGGCTAATCATGAAAAACATCACGGCAATCGCGGCTCTGGCGCTGCTTGCGGCCTGTCAGTCTCCGGCGGAGATCCCGCTCATCGGCGAAGCGTTTGCGCCAAAAAGCGCGGAAGATGCGCTGGAACCCTATTACCGGTCGCTGCCAAAAGACTTTTACCCCCATGCGCCGAAAGGTCCTGCGCTTCCGGCAGCCGATACCGTGCTCACGCGCATTCTGGTCGGCTCCTGCCTCGACGAGGAAAAGGGCGAAAGCGCCACGCTGCGCACGATTGCAGCTCAACAGGCTGATCTGTTCCTGATGATCGGTGACAATGTGTACGGCGACAAGGACGGACCCGCGAACATCAACAACCAGCCTGAACTGGACGAGCTGCGCGCGAGCTTCCGCGACCTTGCGGCCCGGGATGATTTCAAGGCGGTGCGCGCAAAGTTCCCGATGATGGTCGCCTGGGATGACCATGATTACGGCGCCAATGATGCCGGCAAAGGGTTTGTTTTCAAGCGGCTGGCCGAGCGCATTCACGAGCGCTTCTGGGGTCTCGATGACAAGGATGTCGGCGCTTATCCCGGCACCTATTACGCCCGCACATTTGGACCGGAAGGCAAACGCACTCAGGTCATCGTGCTCGACACGCGCTTTTTCCGCTCCGACCTGACGCCCACAGACGAATGGAACAAGAAGGGCAAGGAACGCTACATTCCCTCCGCCGATCCCGAGCAGGACATGCTGGGCAATGACCAGTGGACCTGGCTGGAAAACCGGCTGCAGGATCCGGCCGACGTGCGCCTGATCGTCTCCTCGATCCAGGTAATGGCGACCGACGGCCATGGTTTTGAGGCCTGGGCCACTCTGCCGAAAGAGCGGGCGCGCCTGTTCCATCTTGTTCGCGAAACCCGGGCCAAGGGCGTCGTGTTCGTGTCGGGCGATCGCCACACGGCCTTCCTCTACAAGGACGAGGCAGCACTTCCCTATCCGGCCTATGAGCTGACCGCGTCGTCGATGAACCTGTCGTTCGCCGAGACCACAACCGAGATGGACAAGGCGCAGATCGGCGAAGGCTATCCGCCCGAGAATTTCGGCGCCATCGGCATCGACTGGGCCGCCGGAACGGTCAGCCTTGAGGTCAGGTCGAACACAGGAGAGACGGTCCGGCAGGCGACCACCTCGTTCCGCTGACGCAGGACGCGCATGTCAGGCTACAGGAATGTCATCACGCTGATCCTTGCGATCTGCCTCATGCAGGCGGCAGCAAGTTTTCTTGGTGTGATCACACCGGTCGGGCTGACGGAACTCAAGGCGGGTGAAGCGCTCACAGGACTGATCGGTGCGATCTACTCGGCCGGCTTCATGGCCGGGGCCTGGGCCGGCCCGGCCTTGCTCGGCCGCTATGGCACCATCCGCCTCTATGCGATTGCCGCCGCGATTACGGCCGTTTGCGCGCTGCTAATGGGCATGGTGCCCGGCATCGCCGCCTGGGGCGCAGCGCGGGTGCTGCAGGGCGTCGGCTTCGGCCTGTTGTTTGCGAGCGCCGAAAGCTGGCTGGGGCAGGCCGTGCCGATAAACCGGCGAGGCGACATGATGGGGTTCTATTACTTCCTGTCCCGGATCGCCGGACTGCTCGCCCCGTTCCTCGCCTTTGGGATGTCTGCGCTCGATCCACGCGGGCTGAGCTGGGTATCGATCCTGCTCTGCCTATCACTCGCCACCTTGTGCCTCACCCGGCAGGAGGAGCCGGCGCCGCCGGCCCGCGAGGTCATGCGTCCGCTCGACCTGTTCCGCCTCGCCCCGTCTGCGGTGACGGGGTGTTTCCTCTCCGGGCTTCTCAACACCGGCACGCTGGCCCTTTTGCCGACCTGGACCAGTACATTCGCCATTGGCGGGAGCGGGACCGGGGCGGCGGCCCTGGCTGCGGCCGCGGCCACCGCGGGCGCGCTGCTGGTGCAATGGCCGGCCGGGCGGATTTCCGACCGGGTGGAGCGGCGCCTCGTGGTCGCGGGCCTTTCATTGTTTTCGGGCGCGGCGGCGGCGGCTCTGGCTGTCGGGGCCATCTGGTTCAGCGAACCGGTCGTGCTCCTCTTACTTTGCCTGTGGGGCGCGGGCGCCTTCTCGTTCTACGGCGTGTGCGCGGCCCACGCGATCGACCGCGCCGGACCCGGGCGGATTCCGCAGGTGATGAGCGGCATCCTGTTTGTGTGGGCGGCGGGTTCAGTGGCCGGCCCGATCCTGTCGGGCGTCGCCATGAGCCTCGGCGGGCCGCAGGCCTTGTTCGGCCTCGCCGCCTTGGGCCTTTTCGTTCTGGCCGGCATCATGCTCGTCCGCAGCCGCGTGCGCCCGGCCCCTGTTCCTGCCGCCCCGGCCCCGTTCATGCCGGCTGAGGCGACAGCGGCTCCGCTCGCCAGTCCGGAGATCCGGGAAGCGGGGCAAACGTGACAGGGTTGAACGCCATGTGCTGTATTCGTGTAGCGCGAGACTGAGGCGCCGATCGCTCGCGTGGGAGGTGTCTTTACGGCAAGCTGTCTCTCTGGGTTCGTGAATTGATACTCAGACTGTTGCCGCGCCTGCGGCGACTGGTATACAGCGGCGCGAACCATAGGGATGACAAACTGGCGAAGGGCGACCAGACCTCGCATCCAACAGGGAAAACTCCATGAACATTCACGAATACCAGGCCAAGGCGCTGCTGAAGTCCTTCGGTGCGCCGGTTGCAGAAGGCGTGCCTGTCTTATCGCTGGCGGACGTGCAGAAAGCGGTCGATACGCTCCCAGGTCCCCTGTGGGTCGTGAAGAGCCAGATCCATGCCGGCGGTCGCGGCAAGGGCAAATTCATCGAGAAGGAAGCCGGCGAAAAGGGCGGCGTCCGCCTCGCTTTCAACAAGGAAGACGTGAAGACGCACGCCGAGGCGATGCTGGGTAAACACCTTGTGACGGCGCAGACCTCTGCCGCCGGCAAGCAGGTGAACCGGCTCTACGTGGAAGACGGCGCCGATATCGAAAAGGAACTCTACCTCTCGATCCTCGTAGACCGTTCGACCTCGAACGTGGCCTTTGTGGTCTCGACAGAAGGCGGCATGGATATCGAAGCGGTCGCGCACGACACGCCGGAGAAAATCCTCACCGTTCAGATCGATCCGCTGGTGGGCGTGACTAAGGCCGACGCCGAGAAGCTCAACGCCGCGCTGCACCTCACGGGCACGGCCGCCGAAGACGGGCTCAAGCTCTTCCCGCTCCTCTACAAGGCCTTCACCGAGAAGGACATGGCGATGCTGGAGGTGAACCCCCTGATCGTGATGAAGGACGGCCACCTGCGCGTGCTCGATGCAAAAGTCTCGTTCGACGGCAACGCGATCTTCCGCCACCCGGATGTCGCGGCCCTGAAGGATGAAACCGAGCAGGACGCCAAGGAACTCGAAGCGGCGGAATGGGACCTCGCCTATATCGCGCTCGATGGCACGATCGGCTGCATGGTCAACGGCGCTGGCCTCGCGATGGCGACTATGGATATCATCAAGCTTTACGGCGAAGAGCCTGCGAACTTCTGCGATGTCGGCGGCGGCGCCGGCAAGGAGAAGGTGGCGGCTGCCTTCAAGATCATCATGAAGGACCCGAACGTGAAGGGCATCCTCGTGAACATCTTCGGCGGCATCATGAAATGCGATGTCATCGCCGAAGGCGTGATCGCGGCCGTTAAGGAAACCAACCTCGCCGTGCCGCTCGTCGTGCGCCTCGAAGGCACGAACGTAGATCTCGGCAAGAAGATCATCCGCGAAAGCGGCCTGAACGTCATCCCGGCAGACGATCTCGACGATGCCGCCCAGAAAATTGTCAAAGCGGTGCGGGGATAACGCGTCATGTCCATTCTGATCGACAGGAATACCAAGGTTCTCACGCAAGGCATGACCGGTAACACCGGCTCGTTCCATACAAGTCAGGCGCTGGAATACTATGGCACGCAGATGGTCGGCGGCATCAACCCCAAGAAGGGTGGTGAGATGTGGACGGCGGCAAATGGCAAGCAGCTGCCGATCTTCACGTCGGTCGCCGAGGGTAAGGCCAATACCGGCGCGACGGCATCTGTGGTCTATGTGCCGCCCGCCGGCGCCGCAGCCGCCATCGAGGAAGCCATCGACGCGGAAATCCCGCTGATCGTGTGCATCACTGAGGGCGTGCCCGTCATGGACATGGTCCGCGTCAAGGCGAAGCTCAAGAAATCGAAATCGCGTCTGATCGGGCCGAACTGCCCGGGTATCATCACGGCCAACGAGTGCAAGATCGGCATCATGCCGGGTTCCATCTTCAAGCAGGGCTCGGTCGGCATCGTCTCGCGCTCCGGCACGTTGACCTACGAGGCGGTCTTCCAGACCACCAATGCGGGGCTCGGCCAGACGACGGCGGTCGGCATCGGCGGCGACCCGGTCAAGGGCACCGAGTTCATCGACATGCTTGAAATGTTCCTGGCGGATGACGAGACGAAATCGATCATCATGATCGGCGAGATCGGCGGCTCGGCAGAAGAAGAGGCTGCGCAGTTCCTGATCGACGAGGCCAAACGCGGCCGCAGAAAGCCGATGGCGGGCTTCATCGCAGGCCGTACGGCGCCGAAGGGCCGTACGATGGGCCATGCTGGCGCAATCGTATCTGGCGGAAAAGGCGATGCGGAGTCAAAGATTGCGGCGATGGAAGCTGCGGGAATCCGTGTAAGCCCAAGCCCGGCGCGGCTCGGTACGACCTTGGTCGAAGTCTTGAAGGGCTAGACAGCCCGGCTGATAGACCCGCAGCGTGCGCATATGCGCTGCGGGGTGCAAACGGAAACGGAAGACCCCCGACAATCTCACCCGGGGGCCGCAGGCTCTGGAAGGATTGAATTTCGATGGCAGACGATGGCAGCCCGGTGAACGGCCCGCGCAGCTCCGGCAACTCGGCGATGCTGGAAACCGCGTTCCTCTACGGGGCTTCCGCCCTCTGGATCGAGCAGATGCAGGCGTCCTATGCCAAGGATCCGGCCTCCGTTCCCGAAAGCTGGCGCGCCTTCTTCGCCGAGCTTGGGGATGACGGCGCAACCGCCGTCCAGAACGCCGAAGGCGCAAGCTGGAAGCGCGAGGGCTGGCCGAAAGCGAAGAGCGACGACGAGGTTGCCGCCTTTGACGGCAACTGGGCGCTGCTCGAGCCGAAGATCGAAAAGAAGATCAAGGCGATTGCCCCGGCAGCGCCGCCAGCCGACATTTCCCAGGCTGTCACCGATTCTATCCGCGCGCTGATGATGATCCGTGCCTACCGGATCCGGGGCCACCTGGCGGCCCAGCTGGACCCGCTGCGCCTCTCGAGCTTCGGCGACCAGCCGGAACTGGACCCCGCGACCTACGGCTTCAAGCCGGAAGACCGCGACCGCCCGATCTTCATCGATAACGTGCTCGGTCTTGAGCGCGCTTCGATCAACACCATGCTTGAAATCCTCAAGCGCACCTATTGCTCGACGATCGGCATCGAGTTCATGCATATCTCCGACCCGGCCGAGAAAGCCTGGCTGCAGGAACGCATCGAAGGCCCGGACAAGGGCGTCGCGTTCACACGCGAAGGCAAGTTCGCCATCCTCCGCAAGCTGATCGAAGCCGAGACGTTCGAGCGTTTCCTGCACAAGCGCTTCCCGGGCACCAAGCGTTTCGGCCTTGATGGCGGCGAAGCGGCCGTGCCGGCGCTGGAGCAGATCATCAAGCGCGGCGGCGCGCTCGGCGTGAACGAGATCGTCGTCGGCATGCCGCACCGCGGCCGTCTCAACATGCTCGCCGCCGTGATGGGCAAGGGCTATGACAAGATTTTCCACGAGTTCCAGGGCGGCTCGACGCAAGGCGTCGGCGAGTTTGGCTCGGGCGATGTGAAATATCACCTCGGCGCCTCTTCCGACCGCGAGTTTGACGGCAACACGGTCCACCTGACCATGAGCGCCAACCCCTCGCACCTCGAGGCGGTCAACCCCGTCGTGCTCGGCCGCACGCGCGCCAAGCAGTTCATCGAAGCGCGCGAAAAAGCCAAACTCGACCGTTCGACCAAGATGCCGCTTCTGCTGCACGGCGATGCCGCGTTCGCAGGGCAGGGTGTGGTGGCCGAGTGTTTCGCGCTGTCGGGCCTTCAGGGCTACCGCACCGGCGGCACGATCCATTTCATTGTCAACAACCAGATCGGCTTCACGACGAGCCCGATGTACTCACGCTCCTCGCCCTATCCGTCGGATGTAGCGCTCGCCGTTCAGGCGCCGATCTTCCACGTCAATGGCGATGACCCGGAAGCCGTCGTGTATGCCGCGAAGGTGGCGACCGAATACCGGCAGAAATTCGCGAAGGATGTCGTCATCGACATGTTCTGCTATCGCCGCTTTGGTCATAACGAGGGCGATGACCCGACGATGACGCAGCCGGTGATGTACCGCGTGATCCGCGATCTTCCATCCACGCGCGAACTCTATGGAAAGCGGCTCGTGGCCGAGGGCCTGATGACCGCAGCCGAAGTGGATGGGCAAGTGAAGGCCTTCGAAGCCTTCCTCGAACAGGCTTTCACTGCGGCCAAGGATCTCAAGGCCAACAAGGCTGACTGGCTCGAAGGTCACTGGTCAGGCTTCAGCCTGCCGATCGATGATGACCGGCGCGGCAAGACTGGTGTTGCGAAGGCAAGACTGAAAGAACTCGGCGACCTGATTACCCGCGTGCCGCCCAAGCTCGACATGCACAAGACCGTGGAGCGGGTGATCGCGCGCCGCCGCGAGAGCTACGAGACGGGCAAGGACATCGACTGGGGCGGCGCCGAGCACCTGGCGTTTGCCAGCCTCCTCGATGAAGGCTTCCCGGTCCGCCTGTCCGGCCAGGACTGCGGGCGCGGTACATTCGTCCAGCGCCACAGCCACCTGATCGACCAGACAACGGGTGACCGCCACACACCGCTGAACTTCGTCGGCCCCAAGCAAGCGCCATATGAAGTGATTGATTCGCTGCTGTCCGAAGAGGCCGTGCTTGGTTATGAATACGGCTACTCGCTGGCCGACCCGAATACGCTGACCCTCTGGGAGGCCCAGTTCGGAGACTTCTGCAACGGTGCGCAGGTTTACTTCGACCAGTTCATATCGAGCGCGGAGCGCAAGTGGCTGCGCATGTCCGGCCTCGTAATGCTGCTGCCGCATGGCTATGAAGGTCAGGGCCCGGAGCATTCCTCAGCCCGTCTTGAGCGCTTCCTGCAGATGTGTGCGGAAGACAACATGCAGGTCTGCAACCTGACGACGCCGTCGAACTACTTCCATGCCCTGCGCCGCCAGATCCACCGCGAGTTCCGCAAGCCGCTCGTGATCATGACGCCCAAGTCGCTGCTGCGCCATAAGCTGGCCACGTCGACCTTCGACGACATGAATGCCAAGTCGACCTTCCACCGCATCCTCTGGGATGACGCGGAAACACCCGGCCGCGAAGGCAAGGTCAAGCTCGTTCCCGACAAGAAAATCCGGCGCGTCGTGCTCTGCTCGGGCAAGGTCTATTATGACCTATTCGAAGCGCGCGAAGCCTCGGGCGCGGACGATATCTATCTCCTGCGCATCGAACAGTTCTATCCGGTGCCGCGCAAGTCGCTGGTCACCGAACTCAAGCGGTTCACGCAGGCGGAGATCATCTGGTGCCAGGAAGAGCCCGGCAATATGGGCGGCTGGACTTTCATCCGTGACGAGATCGAATGGTGTGCGGGCCAGGCCGGCGTCAAGCAGCCGCGTCCGCGCTATTCGGGCCGTCCGCCTAGCGCGGCCACCGCCACGGGGCTTCTGTCGAAGCACCAGGCCGAGCAAGCCAGCCTCATTCGCACTGCGCTGTCACCTGACCCCGTCGATGACCGCAACGTTACGCCCTGATCCCTCCTTCAATCTCTCCGGACCCTGAACCCATGTCAGACATTGTTGTGCCCACACTCGGCGAAAGCGTTACCGAAGCCACGGTCGGCCGGTGGCTGAAAGCCAAGGGCGACACTGTCAAGAAAGATGATGTGCTGGTCGAACTTGAAACCGACAAGGTTTCGGTCGAAGTCTCCGCCAGCGAAGACGGCGTGCTTTCGGATATCTCTGTGCCCGAAGGTGAGACGGTTGGCATCGGAGCCCTCCTTGGGCGGATCAATGGGGCAGGGGCGACTGTTGCCAAGCCGCCCGCGGCGCCCGCGCCTGTTCAGGCTGCGCCGGCGGCTGCGGCACCTGCTGCCGCGCCTGCGCCATCGCCCGCGGGAGGTGTCACAGATGTAAAAGTTCCGGTGATGGGCGAAAGCGTCGCCGAAGGCACCATCGCCTCCTTCAGCAAGAAGGTCGGCGACAAGGTGTCGAAGGACGAGACCATTGCCGAGATCGAAACCGACAAGGTGGCCCTTGAAGTGCCGTCGCCGGCAGACGGCGTGATCCTGGAGTTACTGGTCCTGCCAGGCGCCAGCGTGGCGCCGGGATCGGTGATCGCGCGCATCGGCGCGGCTGGCGCTGCGCCTGCACAGACAGCACCTGCGCCCCCTCCGCCACCGAAAGCGGCCGCTGCACCGGCAACCAGCACAGATCGCCCGGTGGCCCCCTCCGTGCGCCGCATTGCCGCCGAGGCGAATGTCTCGCCCGCGGCCATTCCCGGGTCCGGCCGTGATGGCCGCGCGACCAAAGCCGACGCCCTTGCCTATGTGAACCAGCCGAAAGTGCCTGCCATGCCCGATACCCAGCCGCGCCCGCCGCGCGAGACCGGCCCGCTTGAAGAACGTGTACGGATGACGCGTCTGCGTCAGACCATCGCCCGCCGCCTCAAGGAGGCGCAGGATTCGGCTGCGATGCTGACGACGTTCAATGATGTCGACATGTCGGCCATCATGAACCTGCGTAAGGCGCACCAGGACGCTTTCGTCGCCCATCACGGCATCAAGCTCGGCTTCATGGGTTTCTTCGTGAAGGCCGTGACCAGCGCCTTGAAGGAAGTCCCCGCCGTCAATGCCGAGATCGACGGCCAGGACATCATCTACAAGAATTACTACGACATCGGCGTTGCGGTAGGCACCGACAAGGGGCTCGTCGTCCCGGTCGTGCGCGGTACAGATTCGATGTCGCTCGCCGATGTCGAAAAGGAAATCGCCGCTCTCGGCAAGAAGGCCCGCGACGGCGCGCTCACCATCGGTGACCTGCAGGGCGGCACTTTCACAATCTCGAATGGTGGCATCTACGGCTCGCTGATGTCCACGCCGATCCTCAATCCGCCCCAATCCGGCGTGCTCGGCATGCACCGGATCGAGGACCGCCCGATCGTTCGCGCCGGACAGATCGTCATCCGCCCAATGATGTATCTCGCCCTCAGCTACGACCACCGCATTGTCGACGGCAAGGAAGCGGTGACCTTCCTCGTGCGCGTCAAGGAAGCACTGGAAGATCCGAACCGGATGCTGCTGGAAGTCTAGGGCCCATGATTTCCTCAGGGAGCTGGGCTGAAGGGTCACTTCAGCGCAGCTTCCTCTTGTATTTTATGCGGAACGCCAGACTTTAGGCGCCAGAGCGATCAACGCGGGAGACGCAAGATGACCGACAAGGAATACGTACCGCCCAAGGTCTGGACCTGGAACAAGGAAAGCGCCGGTCGCTTTGCGGCTATCAACCGCCCCATCGCCGGCCCGACCCATGACAAGGACCTGCCGGTCGGCAAGCATCCGCTGCAGCTCTACTCGCTCGGCACACCAAATGGCGTGAAGGTCACCATTCTCCTTGAGGAACTCCTCGCCAAGGGCCACAAAGGGGCTGAGTATGACGCTTGGCTGATCAACATCATGGAGGGCACACAGTTCTCCTCCGGCTTCGTTTCCGCCAACCCGAACTCCAAGATCCCGGCCCTGATGGACCATTCGGTCAGCCCGCCACAACGCGTTTTCGAATCAGCCTCGATCCTGATGTATCTCGCCGAGAAGTTCGGCGAATTCCTGCCCAAGGATCCGCGCAAGCGCGCCGAGGCGATTTCCTGGCTGTTCTGGCAGATGGGGTCCGCCCCGCTGCTCGGCGGCGGTTTCGGGCACTTTTATGCCTATGCTCCCATCAAGATCGAATACGCCATCGACCGGTATGCCATGGAAGTGAAGCGGCAGCTGGACGTGCTCGACCGCCATCTTGCAGAGAACGAATACATGGCCGGCGATGAGTATTCGATCGCGGACATGGCGATCTGGCCCTGGTATGGCGCGGTGGTGCTTGGCGTCGTCTACAACGCGGGTGAGTTCCTCTCGGTCCACGAATACAAGAACGTCCTGCGCTGGACCAAGCAGATCGGCGAGCGCCCGGCGGTGAAGCGTGGCCGGATGGTCAACTCCACCAATGGCAAGCCGGAAAACCAGCTACGAGAACGCCACGACGCCAGCGATTTCGAGACGAAAACGCAGGACAAGCTTGAAGCGCAGTCGGGATCCTGACCCTGTTTGGCTTGTTCAATAACAAGGCGCCCGCCTTTGATGTTGCGGAAGGTAATGCCTTTGTTTCACAGGGCCTGACGCTTCTGAAAGCTGGCAACGGCGCTGCCCTTGGCAGGCTATATGCCGGTCTGCCCCCGGCTGACCGTGTACATTTTCTCGATGGCCTCGGTCTTCTGAGCGATATTGGAACCGCTCTGCCAGCGAGGGGCGGCCACCCGTCGCTGGCCGCCATCGAGGGAGGCTTGCGATATGTCTGGGCACACCGCCTGCGCGGCTTCGCCACGGCGGACCAGACGAGCGATGCCCAAGCCTTCAATATGTACGACATGGCGGACGAGGCACACGCGGCGCTGGACGAGGCGGCACGCCTCACGCCGCAGGACAGCGCCGTGCATGCCTTCCGTATACGTGCAGAAATGCTGGCGCGCGGCGTTGAAGGCGGCATAGAGGCGGTTTTTCGCGATCTGGACGCGACGGGCGAACCCAACGTCCTCGCAGCCCTCGCCCGGCTGAACTATCTGGCGCCGAAATGGCATGGCAGCGTGGACGAGATGCACGCCGTTGCCGATGCCGCGATCGCGCGGGCACCGAACGCAGCCTTCCTCGCCCTGAAGGCGCGGGCCTGCATCGAGGAATGGCTCTACGAAAGCGGCATGAACGAGGCGCTGGGGGCCGCCGCGGCGTTCAAGGCAAAATCGGTCACATCGGCTTTCCGGCAATCCCTGGCCGATCTCGATGACCGCTTCCGCGATCTCCTGAAAACCGGCCCTGCACTCTCCGCGGCCGAAGCCCATTTTGCCTGCAACCAGTTCGCCGTCCTGTTCGTCGCGTTTGTTGACCGTCCGCGTCTGAAGCACCACCTCACCGGCCTTGCGGCGCCCGCGGCCGTTCCGTGGGGCTAATTTGCCCGGGGTAATGTGCCGGGATTTCTGGCGAAGCTGCACAAGCAACTTGGCCTCCCAAGGCGATAGGCCCGCGCTGCGGCGACGCGCCCTGTCCCTTGCGCGGGGAGCGGCGCCAATATATCGCGGCAGAACGGCAAAACAGGCGGCAGCCCCATGACGACTTATACCAGCGACGAGCGCCGCCATACGGCCGAAACAGCCACTTCTATGACCGATGTGCGCTACGAGATCGACCGGATTGACCGGTTGCTGGTCGAGATCATTGCCGAGCGGCAGTCCTTCATGGACGCCGCCGCCAGGATCAAGGGCGACCGCGCGATCGTCCATGACCGGGCCCGGATCGAGGATGTGGTTGCGAAGGTGAAAGCTGAATGCCCGAAACACGGCCTCTCGCCTGCCATTGCCGAGCCGGTCTGGCGTTTGCTGATCGACCGCTGCATCGCCTATGAGTTTGGAAGCTACGACGCGCTGCGCCGTCCCGCCGACGTCAAGTCGTAAGCCGCCCGCGCGGCTTCCTCAAGCGTTTCGCTGAGCGCATCCTTCACATCGCCGAGCAGGACGGCCGCGAGCGCCGGGCTTGGCACGTCGGCGCTTCGGCCCGCTCGTTCGGCTCGCTCGCAGGCTGCGGCCAGCTTGAGCGCCCCAATGCCAAGGCTCGCGCCCTTGATGCTGTGCGCGGCGTCCGACCATTCGCGCCGCTCGAGGCGGGGGTCGAGCAGGCGTGACCAGAGCTGCGCCTGGTGCTGAAACAGGCCGATCACCTCAATGGCGAGGTCGGTGTCTCCACTTGTCATCGCCGACAGGTGGTCGCGGTCCAGCACGGGCAGCGGTGGGCGAAGCTCGGACATGACGGGCGCATCCAGAAGGTCAGGTTTACCCTCAAACCCTGACGGGCGCAGATTAGCATCCTGTTAACGAAGCCAAAGGCGCAAAAAATTCACGCTTTATCGATTGTCGAAAAGGCTCAATTCTTGTACGAGATGTCTTGACGGTCAGGAAACTGCCTCATTGCCGTCCGGGGACCATGACATGACTGATCTGCTGATCGTAATCCGCAATGTGGTGCTGGCCGCGATCCTTGGCTGGATCGGTCTGGAGTTCGCTCCGGAGGCAACCGACAAGGACGAAAAGCCGGGTGAGCAGACCTACACCCTCGCCGTCTTCAACTGATTTCCCTGCCAAGCCTTAATCCGGCGCTGTGCAAACTGCGCTCGCAGCAGACTGCAAGCCGCGATATACATCTGTTATGAACGTCGACTCTTCCTTGCGCTCCTCGGGCCGGGACAACCTTGCGCGTGATCGTGCGTCTCAGAACTATGAGATGGCTCAGAATGGCGGCGGTTGGATGGTTGCGTCGTCGGCCGTACTTGCCGGGCTCTGGATCGGCGGTCTGGGTCTTGGCTTTTTCGCGCTCAGTGGCCCGGCCCTCGCGGCACAGTTTTCCCCGTTGATCCTTGCGGCAGCAGGTATTGCTGCGATCATCCCCGCCGGTCTGATCCTCATGGCCGGTTTCATGGCGCGCTCCAACCGCCGCGCCGCCGCAGCCAATGCGCTCGTGCTGGAAGCGGCATCGCGCCTCATGTCGCCCGCCCGTGAGGCCGGCACCGAGGGCATCGCCTTTGCCGAGCAGATGAAACAGGCCGCCACCGAAATCGACCGCGCGATGGAACAGGCTATGGCGGCCATGCGAGAGATGGCCGGCGAAATCAACGACGAACGCCTGCGCCTGGAATCAGTCTCTTATGCGACCTCTGACAACGCCCGCGACCTCTCGGTCCGGCTCGCGGCCGAGCGCCAGGCGCTCGAAGGGCTCGCCCGGGAACTGCGCGGGCAGATCAGCACGATGAGCGAAGCCATTCCGCGCCAGGCCCAACTGATGGTTTCCGCAGCGCGGCAGGCCAGCGATGAAGTCGGACGCGCAGACACTGCGCTTGAAGCCCGGCTCGGCTCCATGGGGCGAGCAGGAGAGGATCTGACCCGGCGCCTCGAAGCGCTGGACGGCCTCGCCCGCGAAGCCGCAACCCGTACCGAAACGCTGACGTTCGCGATCACGCGTGTCGAGGACAAGCTCGAACAATCCCGCCGCACTGTCGACGCCGCCGTGCGCGCAAGTGAAGTGGCCGCCTCCGCCGCCTCCACAACCGGCGAAGCGCTCAAGGGCGCGGTCGCCACAGCGATCGAAGGCGCCCGGCAGGCCAATGCCGAAATCCATGCGACCACGCGCGGCGCCGCCGAGGAAGCCACGCGCCTGCGCGAGGCGGGCGAGCAGGCCGCCTATGCCCTGCGTACGGCCAGCTACGCCGCCCGGATCGAAGGCGAAAACCTTGATCGCCGCACGGGCATCGCGCCGCCTGAATCGGCTCCGGTCCTGCCGGCCGCGCCTATCCGTCCGGGCATTTCAGCGCCGCCGTCTGAATACTCGAACGGTCACGCGACCTCTGCTCACACGCCCGTCTATGCGAACGGCACTGGTCACGCGGCCGTGCATATAAATGGCAATGGTGGCGAGCCGGCCGGCATGGCTCCGAGCCGCGGTTTCCTGGAAGATGATCTCTTTGAGGTCAGCGCCGACGCGGTGATTGCCGCCACCGTCGCGCCGCATACGGACGATGTCCCGCTCGTGCTCGGCCGCGAGACTTCTGCGCGCGAAGGCGAGCCGCTGATGCTTCGCCGGCGGCACGAAGATCCACCCGTCGCGCCGGGTACAGCGCCGCGCCGGCGCGCGAGTGATCACCTTCCCGGAGGCGGCGCCAACGGCTCTGCGCTGCGCGACATCATTTTCGACATCACGCGCGAAGAAGCCGGCGATGTCGATGACGACCGCGAGGACATTGCCGAAACCATGGTTTCCCGGCTCGAATCCGCCGGTATTCCGCTTGGCGAGGTCTTCCGTCCGCGGTCAAAGAAAAAGATTGCGGCGGCCAACCAGAAGAGCAACGCGTCCCGCCGGGATGCAATCCGCGATCAGGCGCGCAAGGAAGTCGAGCGCGTCTCACACCGTCTTCGCAGTGATGCGAAGCTGATGGGTATGGCGCGGCGATTTGCCGAGCTCGGGAAAGCCGATGCGCTCGTCGCACTCGCGCAAACGCAAAGCACCAGCCGCAATGCCAGCGCGCGCCTTGCCGCTTTCCTGCTGGTGGACGCGGCGCTCTGAATTTTCAGACGCCGATGATCTCGCTATCGGCGGCCTCATCCTTGATCCATTTGATGAAGGCGCGCACATCGGCCGAGAGATGCCGGCCCTTGGGCCAGACGAGCCAATATCCGAAATCGATCGGGATCGAGCCATTCGCGAACGGCGCGGCGAGGCGCCCCGCGGCGATGTCATTGGCTGCGATGGCCTGCTTGGCGAGGGCTACGCCCCGGCCGGCGGCCGCCGACTCGATGACGAGGATGCCCTGATTGAAACGGGGACCCTTGGTGCCGTCGACGCTGGTGACACCATGCGCGCGCAGCCAGCTCGCCCAGTCGGGGCAGGACGGGTCGTTCTCCGAGCTTTCGTCATGCAGCAGCGTGTGATGCTGCAGGTCTTCCGGTTTGCGGATCGCGTCCGGCCCTTCGAGAAGGCGGGGCGAGCAGACCGGCAGGACGGTCTCATCGAGCAGCTTCTCGGATTTCAGGCCGTCATAATTGCCCCGGCCATAGCGGATCGCGAGGTCGGCGTCGGCCGTGTTGAAATCGGTGAGTGACATATCCGCCGAGATCCAGGCCTCGGTGCCTTCGTTGAAGCGATGGAATTTTTCCAGACGCGGCGCCAGCCACTTGGCTGCAAAGGACGGTGCGCAGGACACCATCACGCGTCCCTTTCGGGCAGGCGCCTGCATGATCCGGCCAGCCTCGGAGATGCGTTCGAATGCCTCGCGCACGAGCGGCAGGCTCGCCTGCGCCGCGTCTGTCAGCAGAACGGAACGGCCCGTGCGCTTGAACAGCGGCGTACCGGCAAAGTCTTCCAGCTGCCGGATCTGCTGCGAAATTGCACCAGGCGTGACGTTCAATTCCTCCGCGGCCTGTGTAAAGGAAAGGCGGCGTGCGGCGGCTTCAAATGCCCTGAGAGCGTTTAAGGGGGGAAGGCGGTCTGTGGGCTCGGACATGGATAGTTTCTCTAAAAGATAGACTTAGGGGTTGCCGGTTGCTGCAGGGGCGTCAAGGAGGTTTGCTGGATCGTCCTTCCAGAACCGCTAAACGAGAAAGTTGCGCCTGATGCGCCAGTTCCCGGCATTCTTTAATCTCGAAGGCGCCCGGATCGTGGTGTTCGGGGACGGAGATGAGGCGGCGCGGAAACTCCGCCTGCTGGTCACGTCTCCCGCCGAACTGGTCCTGATCGGCGGATTTGCCGACATGTCCCTGGCAGCCGAATTTGCGGGCCGCGTGATCTTTGCGGACCGGTACGGTACGGAGACAAAGCTGCAGGGCGCCCGCCTCGCAATTATCGCCGAGACGGACGAGGCATTGCGTGCGGCCGCCCTGGCGGCGGTGCGCGCGCGCAACATCCCCGTGAATGTTGTGGACCAACCGGACTCCTGCGACTTTACGGTCCCCTCGATCCTCGACCGGGGCGAGATCGTCGCCGCCGTCGCCTCCGGCGGCGCGGCGCCCGTCCTCGCCAAGGCTGTGCGCACGAAGCTAGAAGCGCTGCTGCCGGCCCGCATCGGCGAACTGGCCGCACTGGCCCGGCGCCTCCGGCCGTTCGTGTCCGAAGCCATTCCGGACAAGTCCGCCCGCCGCCTCTTCTGGGAAAGCGCGCTGACGGGGCCTGCTGCTGAAGCTGCCTACGCGGGCGATCTTGAGAAGGCTGAAGCGATGCTGAAGTCCGAAGCCCATGCCAGCGCCCGCGCATATGGTGTCGTGCATATCGTCGGGGCAGGGCCCGGAGATCCGGAGCTCTTGACGCTCAAGGCGCTCCGTCTGCTGCAGGAAGCCGACGTAGTTTACTTTGACCGGCTCGTCGGCCCCGGCATCCTGGACCTCATTCGCCGCGATGCGGCGCGCATTCCCGTCGGCAAGTCCAAGGGTGACCATTCTGTTCCACAGACGGAGATACATGACCGTCTGATCGCGTCGGCGCGCGAAGGATTGCGCGTTGTCCGCCTGAAGGGCGGGGACCCGTTCATTTTCGGACGCGGCGGCGAAGAGCTGGAAGCAGTGCGTGCGGCAGGTATTGCCGTGCATGTCGTGCCGGGCATCTCCTCCGCCCTCGGATGTGCCGCCTCGGCCGGCGTGCCCCTGACACACCGCGACCATGCCCAGACGCTGACCTTCGTCACCGGCCATGCCAAGGCAGGCTGTGTGCCGGATCTTGACTGGACCGCTCTGGCGCGCCCGGCGCAGACCGTTGTCGTGTTCATGGGTGTTGATACCGCGCCAGCGATCGCCGACCGGTTGATCGCCGCAGGACGTAGTCCGCGCACGCCGATTGCGGTGATCGAGAATGGGACGCGCCCGGAGGAAGTGCGCGTCTATGGTGAGCTTTCGGAGTTGCCGTCCCTGATTCTTGAGGAAGGCATCACCGGTCCGGCGCTCCTGATCATCGGCGAAGTGGCCGGCATTCCGCTCAGCAGCGTCCAGATTAGCCATTTCCTGCCAGCGGAGGCTGCGGCGCCGCCGCGCCTCGCAGCCCTGGCCATTGAGGAGTAACCCCGCCATGAGTTCCGTTCGCCCCAAACTGAAGCCCGAGACGCCCAAGGCCGTGACCGGCTGGGCTACGGCCACGGGCCGCTCCGTCTGGCTGCGCGCCGATGGTTCTTGGACGGAAGAGGCGGGTCTTCTGGGCGTCTTTACCGGCGATGAAGCCGAGGCACGGCTGGTGGCCGCGCTCAAGCAAGAAGCGACCGTAACCGATCCCTACTTCATGGAAGTCACTGCCGACGGCAAGATTGCGGGGCGCGAGACCTTGCGGGAATCCATGCGCGCGGAACCCACGCTGTCCTTCGGCGGCGCGGCATGATCCGCATCTTTGGCGACAGCGTCTCGGGCAATTGCCTGAAAGTGAAATGGGTGGCCGAGCGGCTCGGCTTTGCCCATGAATGGATCGAGACCGATATCCTGAAGGGCGAGACGCGCACCGACGCGTTCCTGGCGCTCAACCCCTTCGGGCAGGTGCCAGTCGTACAGTTTGATGATGGCCGGACACTCTCCCAGTCGAACGCGATCATCCTGCACTTCGCCGAAGGGTCTGACCTCGTACCGCAAGATGCCTTTGAGAGCGCCAAGATGCTGGAATGGATGTTCTGGGAACAGTACTCGCACGAGCCGACCATCGCGGTGCGCCGCTTCCAGAAGCATTACCTCAAGAAGTCCGACGATGCGATTGGTGCCGACCTTTTGGCCAGGGGCCGCCGCGCGCTGGGCCGAATGGAGATGGCACTGATCTCCAGCGATTTCATTGCGGGCGGCGCGGCGATCACGCTCGCCGACATTGCGCTGCTGGCCTACACGCGTCTGTCACACGAAGGCGGCTTTGACCTGACCGAGTTTCCTGCGGTGCATGCCTGGGTCTCGCGCTGCGAGCTTGAACTCGGCCTGCCGCACCTGCATGAGGTCACGCATGTATAGATATGATCAGTTTGACGCCCGCCTCGTCGCCGAGCGGGTGGCCCAGTTTCGCGGCCAGGTCGAGCGGCGGCTTTCCGGCGCGTTGACGGAAGACGAGTTCAAGCCGCTGCGGCTGCAGAACGGCGTGTACCTCCAGCTGCATGCCTACATGCTGCGCATCGCGATTCCCTACGGCCAGCTTTCGCCCCGCCAGTTGCGCCGCCTCGCGGAAATCGCCCGCAACTATGACCGCGGGTTCGGCCATTTCACGACGCGCCAGAACATCCAGTTTAACTGGGTGGCTCTGAAGGATATCCCTGAAGTTCTGGAGAAACTTGCAGAGGTCGAGATGCATGCCATCCAGACCTCGGGCAACTGTATCCGCAATACAACCACGGATCATTTCGCGGGCGCTGCGCAAGATGAAGTCGTCGATCCCCGCGCCTGGTGCGAGATCATCCGGCAGTGGAGCACGTTCCATCCGGAATTCGCGTTCCTGCCGCGCAAGTTCAAGATTGCGGTGACCGCCGCTGAACACGACCGCGCCGCGATCCGCGTGCATGATGTCGGCTTACATATCCGGCAAAAGGACGGCGTCACCGGCTTTGAAGTGCACGTTGGCGGCGGACAGGGGCGCACACCGCACATCGCCGCGCTGGTGAACCCGTTCGTGCCGGAGACGCAGATCCTCGATTACCTTGAGGCGATCATGCGGGTCTATAACCGCTATGGACGGCGCGACAACAAGTACAAGGCGCGGATCAAGATCCTCGTCTCGGAGCTTGGCGAGGCAGAGTACATCCGGCAGGTCGAGGAAGAGTTTGCAGCACAGCGGGCCAACGAGAAAGTTGATCTGCCCGCCGAAGAAGTGGCTCGCATTCACGCATACTTCGAGCCGCCGGCGCTCGCGCCGAAGCCCGCGCTTTCCAAACAGCTGGAAGCGGCCAAGGCGGCCGATCCTTCCTTCGCCCGCTGGACCCGCGCCAATCTGCACCCGCACAAGGTCGCCGGCTACACCTCTGTCACGGTCAGCCTGAAGCCCCTCGGCGCGGCGCCGGGGGATGCGACGGACACGCAGATGCTGCTGGTCGCTGACCTCGCCGAAAAGTACGGGTACGGAGATGTCCGCGTCAGCCATGCGCAGAACCTGATCCTGCCTCATGTCGCGCTGGACGACCTTCCGGAGGTGTACAAGGCGCTCGGCGCGGCCGGTCTCGGCGCGGCAAACGAGAGCCGGATCACCGACATGATCGTCTGCCCGGGGCTCGACTATTGCAACCTCGCCAATGCCCGTTCGATCCCGGTGGCCTTGGCCGTCCAGAAAGTCTTCGCCGATCCCGCCTATGAGGAGGATATCGGTAAGCTGCACATAAACGTCTCCGGCTGCATCAATGCCTGCGGCCACCATCATGTGGGCCATATCGGCATCCTCGGCGTCGACAAGAAGGGGGAGGAATTCTACCAGATACTCCTCGGCGGGCGCGCCGACGAGAAGGCGGCCCTTGGCGAGATCGTCGGCCCAGGGCTCAAAGCGGAAGACGTGCCGGCCGCCATTCACCGCGTCGTCGAATTCTACCGGACCCAGCGCACCTCGCCGTCCGAGAAGTTCATCGACACGCTGGAACGCCTCGGCCACCAGACCTTTCAGGAGGCCCTTTATGCCGCTGGTTAAGGGGGGCGAGGAGATCGCAAATGACTGGATCTTTGCGGCCGACGGCACCGCGTTGCCTGAAAGTGCGCAAGTATCGGTATCGCTTGCCCGTTTCCTGGCCCTCAAGAAGGGACAGGAAAACGGCCCCTTGCCGGTCGGCGTGCGGCTCGGGCCAGTCGATGATCCGGCCGCGCTGGAGCCTTACCTGCCCGAATTGCGGCTGATCGAGATCGATTTTCCTCGCTACACGGACGGGCGCGGCTTCAGCCAGGCGCAGCTGCTTCGCCGCCGCTACGGTTATTCGGGGGAGATCCGGGCCGTCGGCCATATCCTGCGCGATCAGATATTCTACATGCACCGTTCAGGCATCGATGCTTACGAGACGCGCCGTGCTGGCCTATCTGAGGTTCTGGAAGCGCTCGCCGAGTTCACTGAGGCTTACCAGCCTGCAGCGGGCGGCCCGGCAGCGGTCTTCCGCAAGCGGCACGGAGCATGACTGAGATGGCATTCGAAACCCTGATCGAAAGTCCGGCAGCCGACCCTGCCGAGCGTCTTGTGCGTCTCAATGGCGAACTGCGTCAGGCATCGGCCCAGACGATCCTGCGCGCGGCCATCGTGCGGGAATGGGTGGGGGACCTGACCTATGTGTCCAGCTTCGGCGCCGAAAGCGCGGTCATGCTGGCGTTGATTGCCGATGTGGACCCGTCGCTGCCGATCCAGTTCATCGATACCGGCATGCATTTCCCCCAGACGCTGGATTACCGTGACGAGCTGATCGAGACGCTCGGTCTCACTGGTGTGCGCACGCTGGTGCCGCATGAAGCCAGCCGCCGCGCCGAAGATCCGAAATCCATGCTCTGGAAAGCCAATCCCGACGCCTGCTGCGACCTGCGCAAGGTGCGTCCGCTCGAGCCGGCACTGAATGGCTATGGCGCTTGGATCACGGGCCGCAAGCGGTTCCATGGCGGCGCCCGCATGAGCCTGCCGGTTTTCGAGTTTGCCTCGGGTCGCTATAAGGTTAATCCGCTCGCCAGCTGGAACCAGGACGACGTGGACCTGTTCATGGAACTGCGAAACCTGCCGCGCCATCCGCTGGTCGCGCAAGGCTATCCGTCGATTGGTTGCTGGCCATGCACTCAGCCTGCGGACGATCCGGACAATCCGCGCGCCGGGCGCTGGGCCGGGCAGGAGAAGACCGAGTGCGGCCTGCACGTCGAGCGCAACGAACGCCCCAGAGTATTCTGAGAATTTTCTGAGCTCACGTTCTTGAGTTGAAGACGTGGCTCAGTGCAAGCGCTGCGGCCGTCGCGACATTCACGCTGTCAAAACCATCCGTCATTGGAATGCGAACGGGCCGTGCGCGGGCGATCAGGTCGCGGGGCAGGCCCGGCCCCTCGGCCCCCATCAGTAATGCAACGCGAGCGGGAGCAAGTATCGAGGGGAGGGGCTTGGCGTCCGCGCTCGGGGTCAGTGCCCAGACTTCGTAACCGCGTGCTTCGGCGGCTTCGATCAGATCGCCGCCCGTTCCGCCTTGAGCGAAGGGCATCCACAGGGCGCTTCCGGACGAAACGCGGATCGCCTTTCGGTAAAGCGGGTCGCAACATTCCACGTCCAGCAGTACGGCGTCCGCGCCAAAGGCGGCGGCGTTGCGAAAGCACGCGCCTACATTGTCATGGTTGGAGAGGCCCGCGAGCAGCAGAGCCGTCGCGGGACCTTCCGTAGGCAGAATATCGGCTGGCGTCAGCGGCGCGCCTTTCTTTCCGCACGCGAGCACGCCCCGGTGTACCGGAAAACCCGCGACTTCGTCCATCATACGCTGCGGCGCGACGTAGACCGGTACACCGGCTGGCACGCGGGTGAGCAAGCCGGCCAAAGGCTGTAGCCGCGTCTCGCACAGGAACAGGCTCTCCACCTCGAACCGTCCGCGCGTCAGCAGTGTTTCCAGCGTGATCTTGCCTTCGGCAATGAACCGTCCGCCATGCCCGCCCGTCAGGTCGCGCTCCCGGACAGACAGAAAAGCCGCGACCCTCGGGTCGCGGCTGTCTTTAATGGTCACGAGGTTCGGGGCCTCAGTCGCCAACCGGCAGGCCCTGTTCCTTGGCGAGGCGCTTCATCGTCTTCTGCAGTTTTTCGAAGGCCCGCACTTCGATCTGGCGGATGCGTTCACGGCTCACGCCATACTGGTCGGAGAGTTCTTCCAGCGTCTTCGGCTCGTCGATCAGGCGGCGCTCGGTCAGGATGTGACGCTCGCGCTCGGAGAGGTCCTCCATCGAGCGCGTCAGCAGCTCCATGCGGCTGTCGAGTTCCTGGCGGTTGGCGAACGTCTCGGCCGTTCCGGGCTCATCGTCTGCCAGCCAGTCCTGCCATTCCATGTCGCCGTCGGTGCCCATCGGCACGTTGAGCGAGGCATCCGAGCCGGACATGCGCCCGTTCATCGAATAGACTTCGGCCTCGGTGACGTTCAGCTTCTCGGCGATCAGCTGGGCCTGTTCGGGGCGCAGGTCGCCCTCGTCGAGGGCTTTCATCTCGCCTTTCAGGCGGCGCAGGTTGAAGAACAGCTTCTTCTGCGCGGCCGTGGTGCCAAGTTTCACGAGGCTCCAGCTGCGCAGGATGTATTCCTGGATCGCAGCCCGGATCCACCACATCGCATAGGTCGCGAGGCGGAAGCCCTTTTCGGGGTCGAATTTCTTGACCGCCTGCATGAGGCCGACGTTGCCCTCGGAAATCACTTCCGCCATCGGCAAGCCGTAGCCGCGATAGCCCATCGCAATCTTCGCTACGAGGCGAAGGTGAGAGGTGACCATCCGTTCGGCGGCCTCGGTGTCTTCCTGGTCTCGCCATTGGCGGGCCAGCATGAATTCCTCGTTCTTTTCAAGCATGGGAAACTTGCGGATCTCGCTAAGATAACGGCTCAGTCCTTGTTCTGGACTAAGGGCAACCGATCCGGCTTTGGTTGGCGTATTCGCCATGTTTCGTCCTCCTTATGAGAGCAGGTCCCGTTTTCGGCGGCCCGCCTCTGCTTTCGAACTACCCCGGCACCTTAGTCCTGCCTCGCAGCAACGTTGCCGCCGGGGACGCGCAATTGATCCACCGCGCTTTTGCATAAATAGGAATTGGGGCAAGCGTGTGGAAGAGGCGCGGGAACGCCTTTTTAACCTGGATTAAGCCTCAGTGACGCCCCGGCGTTCCTCAGCCATATAGGCCGCCGAGCGCATCTCGAAGAGGCGGCTCGCCGTGCGCTGGAATTCGAAGGCGCCGTCGCCGTCCGGGTATAGCCGGTCGGGTTCTGCCGCGGCGCTGGCGACCAGCTTGGTCCGGGCCTCGTAGAGCGCGTCGATCAGGCTGACGAAACGTGCGGCTTCATTGCGCCGGTCCGGGGTGAGCAGCGGAATGTTTTCGAGGATGACCGTGTGAAAGGTCGCGGCGATTGCGAGGTAATCGAGCGACCCGAGCGGGCGGGCGCAGAGTTCCTCGAATGTGAAGCGCGCGACGCCGGCCGCTTCACGGGAGACGTCGAGTTTCCGGCCTTTTATCGTCAGCACGCATTGCTGCGGCTCGGCCCCGAGCGTCAGCCGTGTCCAGGCGAGGTCCAGCGCGACCGAGCTTCCCGCGCCGAGCGGCGCGTACCAGACCGGCGCCTCGACCAGCCGGTCAAGCCGGTAATCGCGCGCGCTCGCCAGTTCGACTACGTCGCAGCGCGCCTTCAGCCGCTCGATGAAGGGCAGGAACAGCGCGCGGTTGATGCCGTCCTTGTACAGATCATCCGGCGTTCGGTTGGACGTGGCGACCACCGCGACACCGTATGCGAACACTGCGTCAAACAATCGGCCTAGGATCATCGCATCGGCGATTTGTGTCACCTGGAATTCATCGAAGCAAAGGAGGTGCGCCTCGCTGGCGACCTGCTTTGCAACCGGGGCGATCGGGTCATCGCCGGCGTCCTTTACACGCCATGGCGAACGCCTGCGGTCTGCGTCGCTCATCTTGCGCCAGACATCGAGGCGCTCGTGCACCTCGGCCATGAATTCGTGGAAGTGGACGCGCCGCTTGGGCGAAATTGTCGCCTCGGCAAAGAACAGGTCCATCAGCATCGACTTGCCGCGCCCGACGCCGCCCCAGAGGTATATGCCGCGCACGGCCTCCGGCGCCTTGCCGAACAGACTGCGCTTCGGCGGGCTGGAGAGCGCCAGCGCAAGGGCATCGAGGCGGCAGGCGGCTTCGGCCTGCGCAGCGTCGCCCGTCAGCTCCCCCGAGGCCACCCGCTCGTCATACCGTGACCGGACGCTGCCCATCCTGCGGTCAACCAAAACGCTCAGCCGCCTGCGCGACGAACTCGTTGAATGTTTCCGGCCGCACCAGGAGGGTCGCGATCACGCCGGCGACCGCGCCGCCGAGGTGCGCTTCATGGCCGATGATCCGGTCCGCGCGCAGCGAAAAGAAATAGCTGAAGGCGACGTAGAGCACGCCGAACACCATGCCCCACATCGGGATGACGAAGAAGGCGAGCAGGACGGCAAAGGGCTCGAACAGGCAGAACGCAAGGATCATGCCGGAGAGCGCCCCGGACGCCCCCGCCGCGCGGTAGTCCGGTTCGTTGCGATTCTGCACATAGGCCCAGGCGCTGCCGCCGATCAGCGAGACGAAATAGACAATCGCAAAGCCAAGCCCGCCCAGTATGCCTTCGCAGATCGGGCCGAACATCCACAGGCCGTACATGTTCAGGAACAGGTGGAGCTGGTTGACGTGGAGGAAGCCAGAACTCAGGCCCCGGTACCACTCGCCCTTTTGGCGCATTGGCCCGACCCAAAGGACGTTCTGCGCCATGAAGGCCTGATTGCTGAAAGCGATCATGCTGGCCACGACATTGAGGGCGAGCAGGCCCATCGTGACCGGCGAGGCGAAGAGGCTGTCCATCGTCTGATCCCGGTCTTCAGGCCCCGTAACGACAAACCGCCCGGAAGCCTTCTCCCGGGCGGCTTAGCAATCGAAGGCTGCTGACGGCAAGCGCGGCGATCAGGCGGCCCGAGCCGAACGGGGCGTGGGCACGGCGCCTGCAGCCGGCATCAGTTCCATGAAGAAGTCTTCGAAAGTCTCGGGACGCTGGATGAAGCGGTTGAAGGGCAGGTTGGCCTTGAACACCGCTTGCGGGTGGATGTTGGCGCCGCAGCGGGCGGCCGAAGCGACGGCCTGGTCACGGCCTTCCAGCGACGAGACGACGGCGATCCGGTATTTGCCCATGTTGGCGACGCGGGCGATCGTCATATCAGGGTCGATGCTGTCGGGCAGGCTGAGATCAAGCACGACGAGGTCGAAACGCTCGAGGCGCAGGCGCGTTTCGGCGGCCATAAGCGTCGGCGCCATCACGAGATCCACCTGAACCCGCGCGCGCGCAACCTTGTCAGCGGCAATCGCCAGCATGTCGCGCACCGGCTCATGATCTTCAACCCACAGAACTTTCATCAACAACTACCTCGAACAGGACACTGGCTGGAGGGCTGAAGCGTTAAGCTGGCCCCCTTGATGGGTTCACCATGCCACGGGCGTCTTGCGCCTTGGTAAATCGAAACTTTCCGAAACCTAAAAAATCGGCCCCTTTTCACAATTCTGGGGGATAAATTGCCGCCCGCGCCGCCCTTTGCACGCTTTCCGGCTCGTCCTATGCTGACTGAGACACGGAACGTTTGCCTGCTGAGGGGGCCAAGAGGCGCAAATGACAGAAGAAATCGCCGCCACCGTGGCCAAATCCCTGGCGCCGTCCGCCTTCGCGGGCGCAGAATCGCGCTCCGACGCGCATATCGTTGATTTGCTGATCGAGGAACGCTGCCCGAAACTGCGCGCCAGCGCCGCCTGGCCGGTCGCCCGTCCGATCCTGTATTCGATGCTCGGCTACCGCAAGGCGCGGGCGATGGCCGACGAGCTCGTCCAGCTGAACGGGCGCGAATCGTTTGACCTGCTGTCGCGCCAGCTGTCCTTCGACATGTCGGTCAGCGGAATTGACCGTCTGCCCGCCACCGGCCGCTGTATCGTCGCCGCCAATCACCCGACCGGGCTCGCGGACGGCGTCGCGGTGTGGGACCTCCTGAAGCGCAAGCGCAGTGATATCGTCTTCTTCGCCAATGCGGACGCCATCCGCGTCAATCCGCGCTTCGAGGATGTCATCATTCCGGTCGAGTGGGTGGTGTCCAAACGCTCGCCCGCCAAGGCGCGTGAGACCCTCAAGCGGGCGGCAGCCGCGTTTGAAGAAGAAAAATGCGTGGTCATTTTTCCGTCCGGGCGGCTTGCCCGCAAGGTTGAGGGACGTCTTCAGGAGAAAGACTGGTTCCCGACGGTCGTCGGCCTCGCGAGGAAGCAAGCGGCGCCAGTTGTTCCGCTGAACCTCGAGGCGCAGAATTCCGCGCTTTACTATCTGCTCTGCGACCTCTCCAACGAGCTGCGCGACATCACGCTCTTTCATGAGCTCCTCAACAAGCGCGGCTCGAAAATCCGGATGACGTTTGGCGAGACGATTCCGCCGGATGCGCTGCAGGGCGATCCCGCACACATGACCGAAAAGCTGAAGCATCACGTCTCCTACGCGCTGCTGACCGATCCCGACGCACGCTTCCGGGTCTGATTCGCGCCCGGTCCTTGCGAGCCGGTGCAATGGGCCTTAGACGCCCGCGCCATGACCGAGATTGTTTCTGAAAACCCCGCCCTGCATGCCGATGCGATCGAAGCTCTCTTTGATCGCACCTTTGGCCCCGGCCATTTCGCCAAGACGGCGGAGCGGCTGCGCGAGTTTTCGGCCTCGCTGCCGGAGATCAACCGCGTGGCGGTTGAGACTGGCGAGGTCGTGGGCGTGTGCCGCGTTTGGCCATTGGTGGTTGGTGCGGCGCGGACGCGCGCGCTGTTCTACGGTCCGGTGGCGGTGGCGCCCGAGCATCGGGGCGGACGGCTCGGCCAGAAGGTCACGCGCGCCGCGCTGGAGGCCGGAAAGGCAGCCGGCTGGCCCGCCGCCATACTGATCGGCGCGCCGTCCTACTTTGGCGAGGTCGGCTTCGTCGTCGCGCCGCGCGGCCGCTTGACCTTTCCGGGCCCGCAGGATCAGGCCCGCGTGATGGTTTGTGATCTCGCGGGCGACGCCTCGCAGCTTGAAGGTCTCGTCACCGCGCCCTGACCTTTCGCTTGCCGATCTGGAAAGCCGCTGGCACGATCTCGGTGTTCGCCGTCCTCCCGGTTTGCAACTCCCCCGATCAAGAGGGGAGGCGGGCGCGATGTGCGGCACCGGAGGAAACATGGCCGATATCGTCACCGGCCAGGACGAGCCGCAACGCCCCCGCGCGTCGATGCGGCAAGTCGTGGCTTCGCTGAACCAGCCCAAGATCGCGCTTGCCGTGATCCTCGGCATCGCAACCGGCATGCCGCCGGTGCTGGTCACTGTGACGCTCGGCCTCTGGCTCCGCGCTGAAGGTGTGGCGCTCAGCGCCATCGGCTTCATGAGCTGGGTGGGCATCTTCATCTCCACCAAATTCCTCTGGGCACCATTCGTGGACTGGATTCAGCTGCCCTGGATCGGTAAGCGCCTTGGCCATCGCCGGTCCTGGATGCTCCTTGGTCAGATTTTCGTGACCGTTGGCATCCTCTGCATGGCGGCGACCGGCCCGTCCGGCGGCCTCGCCCTGTTCGCCGCTTTCGCGATGCTGACCTCGTTTGCTGCCGCCACGCAGGACATCGCGGTCGATGCCTGGCGGATCGAGAGCGCGACAGATGCAGAGCAGGACCTGATGGCCTCTGCCTACATCTTCGGCCTTCGCTCAGGCTATTTTCTTGGCAACGTCCCGATCCTCGCGGCGTCTGCTGCCATCGGCTGGAGCATGGCCTACGCCTTTGCCGCCATCGGCGGCATCGCCGGGCTCGCCGGACTTTGGCTTGCCAAAGAGCCGGACAAGTCGCGGGATTTTTCCCGCGCCACCGGAATCGCCAGCGTGCTGTCCGCCCTGTTCCGTCCGCTGAAGGTGTTCTGGCAGGATCATGGCCGGGCCAACTTCCTGTTCCTGCCGCTGGTCGCGCTTTTCTTTGTGCCGGACGGCCTGATCACCTCGATGGTCGGACCGTTCTATATCGATCTAGGCTTTTCCGGCCCGCAGATCGCGGCCACGCGCACCGTCTTCGGCTTTCCCGCCACGCTGGCGGGCGTGGTTATTGCGGGTCTGATCGGCCTGCGCTTCGGCACCGTGCCCGCCATGGCCATCGCGGTAATCCTCGCGGCCGTCTCCAATATCGGCTTCGCCTTCCTGGCGCTCAGCGGCGGCGACAAGCTGGTCTGGATCGGCGCGGTCATCTTTGAAGGCTTCAGCGGCGGCATGGCCAATGCCGCGATGGTTGCCTGGGCAAGCCGGCTCACCAATCCCATCGCGACCGCCGCCCAGTTCGCCTTGCTGTCATCCCTGATGACGCTCGTGGCCGGTCTGCTCGGCGGATTTTCAGGTCTCGCGGTTGAAGCCTTGCAGAAGGAGACGGGCTCAGAGATGAGTGGCTACGCCAGCTGGTTCTCGGTCACACCCTTTGCCGCCATTCCGCCGCTCCTGCTGATCTGGTTGATCAGTCGTCTGAAGAAAGCTGTGCGCGCCTAGCGGCCCTCACGCCGCCAGGCAAGGAGCAACATCAAAATCAGCGCGGCTGCCGCAAGGATTCCGGGCAGCAGGGGTTGGCTGGTGGACGAGCGCACGGCATAGGCATCACGCTCGCGCAGGCCGATCCAGTTACTGCCGGCCGCCGTGCGCTGATTGCCGATGCGGCGGATCTCGGGAAGGTTTGTGCCGGCCTTATTGAGGCGCAGCACGCCGCCGCCGGTCGCCTTCGATACGGGCTCCATCACCTTCGTGGACGAGGTGAGGTCTGCGTATTCCTTGGGATTGGCGGGCCCGTTCAGCGCGATCGCTTCGAGCCCGCCCGCGCGCGCCCGGTAGATGCCCAACTGGTCGATCGGCGCCTCGGCGGAAAAACTTCCCGGCCCCTTGTTGACCCAGGCAGGGCGGATCGTGTCGCCGTCCGGCGTCTCGATTTCAAGCGGCGGGGCGGTGTCAAGCAGCGTGCGCAGCTCTACGCTCGCCGTGCCGCCTTCGGCCTGCATCGACAGCCGGCGCTCTTCGAGTTCCGGCTCCTTCATCATCCAGTGCACCATGCGCCGGATCAGCTCAGCGAAGGGCCCGCCGCCATCATGGCCGCTCGCCCAGAGCCAGATCTGGTCGGACATGAGCATGCCGACGCGGCCTTCCTCGACACGGTCCACGATCAACAGCGGCCGTCCGTAAGGCCCGCTGATCAGAACATCGCCCGCCACAGCGTCCGCTTCGACATAGCGCATCCATTCGCCCCACTTGCTGTCATCCAGCGGCGCGGTGACGGCATGGCGCCTGCCCGGACCGGTCAGCTCTGGCTTGAAGCTCCCCGTACGGATGACACCCGTAGGCGAGGCGGGCAGCACAGAGGCGAGCGGCGAGCGCGCGAGGCTTGCGGGGCCGGCGAACTGCTCGCCCGCCACGATCAGAAGCGCGCCGCCATCGGCCACATAGCGTGCCATGTTTTCGAGGTAGGCCTGCGTGATGACGCCCTGGCGTTCATACTGGTCGAAGATGATCAGGTCGAACTCGGTCAGCTTTTCTTCGAACAGTTCTTCCGTCGGAAACGCGATCAGCGCGAGTTCCTCAGGGCGTTCAAAGGCTGTCTTGAACGGCGGCCGCAAAATCGTGAAGTGAACCAGATCGACTGACGGGTCGGATTTCAGCAGGTCGCGCCAGACACGCCCCGCCTGGTTCGGCTTGCCGGTGACGAGCAACACGCGCAGACGGTCACGCACGCCCGCAATTGTCATGGCGGTACGGTTGTTCGCCAGCGTCAATTCCTGCAGCCCGGGCGCCGCCTCGATGACGACCATGTTCTCGCCGCGCCGTTCGATCTCGACCGGCAAGGGCGTGTCCTGTCCCGCCTTCACGCGGATGCGCACCGGCACGCCGCCGTTCAGCGACACTTCCAGGTCAACATCTCCGCCGCGTGGGTCTTCCGCGCGCACGATCAGGTTTGCGCTTTCTCCGACGATGCCGAAATTCGGGGCGTTGACGATGCGCACACTACGATCACCCTGGTCTTCGTCGCCCGCGATGAGGCCGTGCAAGGGGCCGATCAGTGCCTCCGTACGCTCCGGGTCCGGAAGATCGTGGATCTGGCCATCCGTGATGAAAATCGCGCCCGCGATCCGGTCACGCGGCACGTCGGACATCAGGCCCTCAAGCGCGCCGTTCAGGTAGCTGCCATCATCGCCCGGATTGGTCTCGAGTGTGCGCACTTCCAGCGTCTTGTCCTGCGACAGCTGGGCGATCAGCGCGGCATAGGCGGCGTCGGCGGTCGCCTGCCGGTCGCCGAACTGCATGCTCTCCGAACGGTCGAGGATGACGGCGGCCACCGAAGGCAGTGGCTCGCGTTCTTCGTGCACAATGGACGGGTTCAGCAGCGCTGCCGATAGCAACAGAAGGCCCAGCGCGCGCGTCAGCCAGGCGCGCCCACGCAGCGCCAGATACGCCGCCCACGCGGCCGCCGTCAGCCCGGCGAGGCCCCAGAAGAGTGGCCAGCCTAAAAATGGTTCGAAACCGAGCCGCACCGCTTCGTTCATTCGGGTGCCTCAGGAAAAGCCGCCGGCCCGTCCGGATCAGCCGCGCTGTCCTCGCTCTCGCCGAGGCGCTTGAGCAAGGCCGGCACATGCACCTGGTCATCCTTGTAGCTGCCGGTCAGTACATACATGATCAGATTGACGCCGAAGCGACGTGCCGTCTCCCGTTGCTCCGCCCCTCCGTCGACGGAGTAAAGGTCGCGTCCGTTGCGATCAACTGCCCAGGCCGAGGCCCAGTCCGCATCGCCGATGAATAGGCGCGAGACACCATCTCCGCGCGGCGCGGCGGCGTCGCCGGCCTGTTCGATCCAGAGGCGGCGGCCGGCAAACCGGCCCGGGAAGTCATTGATGAGATAGAAGGTTCGCGACAGGACATGGTTTTGGGGCACGGGCTGGAGTGGCGGTACGTCCAGCCCTTCCAGAAGGGTTTCGAGACTTGTCATATCTGTCTGCGTCCCGGCGGCCTCCCCGGCCCGCGTGTCGATCAGAAGCGCGCCGCCGGAGCGAAGGTAAGCGTTGAGGCGCTGCGTGGCCTTGTCGCTCAGCGGCGCCGCGTTGCCGGGCACATTGAAATAGATCAGCGGGTAGAGTTCGAGCGCGTCTGTCTCGAGGTTCACAGCATGCGGCTCGGCGGGCTCCACGGATGTCCGCATCAGGAGGATATTCGAGATGCCGGTCAGGCCCGACTTGGTGCGCGCGTTGAGAGCGCCATCGGCCGTCTCCACGTAGGCGAGCCGCATCTCCAGCGCGGCATCGATCTGCTTTTGCGGCGTCTTTCCGGGCGGCAGCGGTTGTACGCGTGACGCGGTGGAGGCGGCGCGGTAGCTGCCATCTGGTAGCAATTCGTAGTCATATTGCGCGAAGGCGTGGTCCGGTGCGACGAGTGAGAAGGCGGCGAATGCAGTGAGCGCGGCCGCAAGACTGGCGGCCTTCCGGCCCTTCGCCGGGAACCGCAACCGTCCGGCCACGAACAAGGCGACGAACAGGTCGATGGCGAGCAGTCCTGCCGCTAGGCCCAGCAGCGGTCCTGCAAGGCGCAGGGAGCGCGCTTCCGCCTCTCCGAGCAGGCGAGCAGCTGCGGGCCAGTCGCGGATGAGTTCTGGGTTGGCGTTCGCCCCGGCATTCAGCGCACGCGTGCCGGCCGGGCCTTGGTAGAGACCCGGCGGATGGATTTCGGACGGCGAGGTTGTCGCAAACTCGGTGGCCTTGATCGGTGTTGCCGCGGTGCTGGCCGCCGACATACGCCCGAATCCGTCGAGCGTGAGTTGCGGCATGTAGGTACCTTCCGTGTCCTCGATCGCTTCGCCGCGGCCGGCGGTAATCGACCGCCGCAGCATCTGCTCGAACAGTCCCGAGTATGAAAGGTCAGCCCAGTCTGGCCCCGCCGTCACATGAAACAGGATCAGCATGCCGCTGCCGCGCGCATCGGCCGTCACCAGAGGCGAGCCATCGGCGAGGCGCGCCCAGGTCTTGCGCGACAGTTCCGGATCGGGGCTCGCCAGAACCTGTTGCCGTACACGGACATCTACCGGGACAGGCAGGCCAAAGAAAGGCGATGTATCGGCAAACTCCGCCAGCCCCTGCGGCTCTTCCCAGGCCAGCGTGCCGCCCAGCGCGCGCGAGGAGCGCCTGAGGCCGACCGGCAGAAGGTCGTCGCCCTGCGCGGCAAGGCGCGGGCCGGCAAAACGGATCAGCGCGCCGCCCTCTTCAACCCACTTTGTCAGCTTCTCGGCATCGGCCGCCGGAATCTGGCCGGCGTCGGACAGGATAATCGCGTCCGGCGATGTCGCCACCACCGTCTCAATGTCGCCGCTGGAAATCGACGCGAACGGCTCCAGCGCCTTGCGGATATAATGCATGTCGGAGAGCAGCGGCTGGGCCGCCGTGCCGGCATCGATAAGCGCCACGCGCCGTGTCCGGTCAACCGAATCCCAGAGCCAGACCGTACCTGCTCCGGCCCGGCCGGTGACGTTGAAGCGGGCAACACGGGCCAGCGCCGCCGCCGGAATCTTGAACTCCGCAACGCTCTCCCAGGCGCCCGCTTCAAACACGGCCTCTCCCGAGGCAATCCCGGAACCATCGCGTGTCTGTGCAGACACGAACGCCTTGGCCTCGCCAGAGCGATCGGCTCGTTTGAGACGAACCGTGACCGAATCCGTGCCGGCCGACAGGCCGGTGATCGCCAGCGGCCCGTTGGCCGGCGCGGCAAAAACAGTCAGAGGCGCAAGAGCGGCCAGCTCCTCCGCAAAGGCAGCGCCCCGCCCCCCTTCGATTCCGTCACTCGCCCAGAAGATGCGTGCGGGCTTGAGACCAGAGGCAGCCAGCCGTGTCATGGCGTCCGAGCGGTCGGTGGCCCAGGGCTGAGGCAGCAAGGTGGCGATCCGCTTGCCAAGATCCGCCTTCGATAAGCGCTCCGACGGATCGGTGTTGAGTTGTTGCGGCGCCGTCAGCAGCAGGTGCACCGCTGTGTCGCGGTCGCCCGCATCGAGGGTTGCGCCCGCGGCATTGGTGAGTTCGTTCCAGCGGGGCGCCGATGGCCAGCCATTGTCGATCACGATCAACACAGGGCCTTGCTCTGCCGTCTCGCCCGGCCGGGCGCCGGGCGCGTAAATTGGCTGTGAGAGACCAAGGATCGCGGCGAGCACCGCCAGCGTCCGGATCAGCCACACCCACCACGGCGTGCGGGCCGGGGTCTCCTCGCGCGGCTCCGCGCCGTCGAGCAGGCGAAGCGACGGCAGCTGCGCCACCTTCGGCGCCGGCGGTGTCGCCCGCAGGATCCACCAGATGATCGGCAGCGCAGCGAGCGCGGCCAGCGCCCAGGGCGCGCCAAGCAGGAACGGGCCGAGCACGGTCAATGCTTCGCCCCGAACCGTTCGAGCTCGGCTTTCAGCCGCGCTGCGCTTTCGATGGCCGGTGCGCCGGTGACGTGCGTAGCAAAGCCCCAGCCCATGCGGCGGGCGAGCTGTTCCAGCGCCTCGCGCTGCGCTGCGAACCGGCGCTGGTATTCCTCGCGCATAGTCTCGGCCCTGCCCAGAATGCGGTCCACCGCAGCGCCCGGACGCGAAAATTTCGTCCGCCCCTCAAATGGGAAGTCCACCTCGACCGGCGCGGAAACCGCGAGCAGCACGCCTTCCGGGCATTTGGCGGCGAGCGGCGTCAGCCGCGCCGTCCATTCCGCGACCGGATCGTAGAAATCGGACGCCGCAATCACCGTTGCCGCCGTGCGAGGCGGGGCAGGGAACCGGCCGCCTGTGCCCCGCAGCAAGTCATTGGCCAGCCGGTCGACCGCCCGGCGACCGAAGCTCGGCCGCCGGCCGGTGCCGAGCGAACCGATCCGTTCCCCCTCGCGCGACAGCGGGATCGCCATCGTCAGCATCAGGAGGATCGCTTCCTCCGCCTTGGTTCGCAGGTCGCCCTCGCCCTTCCAGCGAAAGCCCGGATGATCATCCGCCCAGAACAATACGGTGCGCGCGGTTTCGAGTTCTGTTTCGCGCACATAGAGATCATCGCCCTTGGCGGAGCGGCGCCAGTCGATGCGCGCTGCGTCGTCTTCCTGCGCGTAGCGCCGGTATTGCCAGAACGTCTCTCCGCCGCCCGCGCGCCGCCTTCCGGCGGAACCGATATGCGCTGCTTCCGAGGCCTCCGCGCGGAATTTCATTCCCGGCAGCTGCCGGGCGAGGCGTTCGGCCTCGGCGCGAAGGTCTGCGGCGCTTGTCATTTTCCGTCTTTGGCCGCGCAGGCGTCAGCCGCCTCAATACGCGCCGCCACGCGTTCCGCGTTCAGTTCCGACGCGGCGGGCCGGGCCGGCGCGGACAACTTGTCCGCCTCCGCATCATATTGCTTCAGCAAATCCAGCAGTCGTGCGCCTTTGCTCCGCAGGCGCTGCGTCTCTTTTTCGTAATCGGCTGCGCCCTGGCCAGCGGGCAGCAGGATCACCGCGCGCTGATCGTCGCGGTTGCGCGCGAGCGCGTAGGCATGGATCGCCGCGCTACGAACCGCGTCCCGGCAGGCCCACGGCTCAGCTGCAGGGGCAGGTACGCCCAGCGCCGCGCACGCTGACACCCACAAGATCAGAGCCCCCGAAACCAGGCGCGTGATCATCCCGCTTTCCTTGCAAGGTCATTGATCAGTTCACTGAGCTTTGGCGCCTCGCCCGTCGGGTCATAGCGCATCGCCATCCGGTGGCCGAGGCAGGGCTCAGCGAGGGCCTCGACATCTTCCATCGACGGGGCAAGCCGCCCGCGCAACAGGGCGCGCGAACGCGCTGCCAGCATCAGGGCCTGGCCCGCGCGCGGGGAGGGGCCCCAATCGACCAGTCTTTTCACGCGGGCATCGCTTGTCTGCTCGGGCCGGGCTTCGCGAATCAGGCTGAGGATCGCGGCCACGATCTTCTCGCCCACCGGCATCTGGCGCACCAGCGCCTGGATAGCCATCAGGCGCCCCGCATCCAAGGCCGGACGCACCGGCGCATCGCTGCCCCGCGTCGTCTCGATCAGGATGCGCCGCTCGGTGTCGAGGTCCGGATACGTCACGTCGACCTTCAGCAGGAAGCGGTCCAGCTGCGCTTCCGGCAGCGGATAGGTGCCTTCCTGCTCGATCGGGTTCTGGGTCGCGAGCACATGGAACGGCGCTGGCAGGTCATGGCGCACGCCCGCCACAGTCACATGTTTCTCCTGCATGGCCTGCAGGAGAGCAGACTGGGTGCGCGGCGAGGCGCGGTTGATCTCGTCCGCCATCAGCAGCTGCGTGAACACCGGCCCCTTGAGGAAGCGGAACGATCGCTGCCCGCCCGGGCTCTCGTCCAGCACTTCCGAGCCGAGGATATCCGAGGGCATAAGGTCCGGGGTGAACTGGATGCGCTGGTTGTGCAGGCCAAGCGCCGTGCCCATCGCCTCCGCGAGGCGCGTCTTGGCGAGGCCGGGCGCGCCGATCAGCAGCGCATGCCCGCCCGCCAGCACCGCCGCGAGCGCGAGTTCGATGACCCGTTCCTGGCCGAAGATCGCCCGGCCGATTTCGGCCTTTACCCGGGCCAGTGCTTCAGTGGCGGCGCCGGCGTCCGCAACGGCAGTTTCAGGGGTCAATGTTGTATCGGCCATATCGCCTCGGTTCTCCGGCTTCACCTGAGTGAGTTACAAGCCTATCTGTAAGGCGGGAATTTGGCGGAGAAAGATGTGACATCCAGCCCCGGCAGCACTTTCGGCCTTGAAGACACGCTTAAGGCCATCCTGCCGGAAGGCAAGTTCGCGGGTCCGCTCCCGCCGGTGCACCTGTGGAATCCCGCCAATTGCGGCGACATTGGCATGGAGATCCGCGCCGATGGCAGCTGGTGGCACGAAGGCACGCGGATCACGCGGGAACGGCTGGTCAAGCTGTTCTCACGCATCCTGCGCAAGGACGAAGACGGCGTCACCTATCTCGTCACGCCTTACGAGAAGGTCATCGTGCATATAGAGGACGCGCCCTTCCTCGCGGTGCGCGTGGACCGCTCGGGCACGCCTGGGCCCGGCCAATCGCTGACCTTCCGCACCAATCTCGACTATCACACCACCGCCGGACCAGACGCGCCGATCCGGGTTGAGACGGACGGCGTGACCGGCGAGCCCGCGCCTTACGTCCTCGTGCGCGGGCGCCTCGAGGCCAAGATTACGCGCGCCGCCTTCTATGACATGGTCGAGCTTGCTGTGCCGGCGCCGGATGGCACGCCGCGTCTCGGGGTCTGGAGCCAGGGCGTCTTCTTCCCCCTCGGCGCAGACTCCTGATCGGCGGTTTGATACAAACCCATGTCCTATGCCGGTCTCGACGATTTCATTGAACGTGTGCGCACGCGTCTCGATCCGCCCCTTGGGGACGGCCGCCTCACCGAAGGCGGGGACATGGATTTCCTCACGCCGGAAGATGTCGCGATCATCCGCCCGGCCGCCGTCCTGTTCGGTGTCATCCCCCGCCGGGAAGGGGCGACCGCGCTGCTGACGCTGCGCCCCACCACGATGGCCGATCATGCCGGACAGGTGGCGCTGCCCGGCGGCAAGGTCGATCCGCTCGATATTGACGAAGTCGCCGCCGCCCTGCGCGAAGCGCATGAAGAAGTCGGCATCGCGCCGCAGGACGTCGACGTGCTTGGCAAGGGTGCCCCCTATGTCACCGGCACGCGCTACCGGATCACACCGGTCGTCGGCCTCTTGCCAAATGACTTTGTGCCTGTGCCGGAGCCGGGCGAGGTGGCTGCGGTGTTCGAGACGCCGCTCTCGTTCCTGATGAACACGGCGAACCACACCGCCGCGGAGACCTTCTACCAGGGCAAGAATCGGCGCTATTATGAGATGCCGCACAATGGCTACAGGATCTGGGGCGTCACCGCCGGCATCATCCGGCGCCTCTACCAGACGCTTTACGAAAGCGATTGAACCTGTAAAGCCGTGGAGGGTTCCTCAAACGGCCGTGTCCGCCTATGTAGGCGCAGACGTGATCACAAAAGGAACGCGCCGCCGTGGCCGGACGCCTGCTCTTCGAACTCTTCATCTTTTCGCTGCCCTTCCTTGTGTTCGGCCTCTACCTGCTGGCCACCCAGTCGGCGGCCGATGCCGGCCAGCGCAAGTGGCCTGTGCAACTGCTGTTCGCGATCGGGTTGACGCTCGCGACGATCGCCTGGTTCGTGATGATTGCCCTCGAGCCGCGCGACCGCGGCATGTGCATCGAACCGGAGCGGGTCGAGAACGACGTCTTAATCCCGGCTCGCAGCTATCCTTGCGAGCACCGGCCGCAGGATGTCGGCGCGCCGCGTCCGCGCGCGACCCCGGATGAGGCGGCGCCGGCCGATGCCCCGACCTGATCGCCTCAAGGCTGCATGGCTGACCGCGCCTGCAACGCGCGCGGTGATCGGCGCGCTCGAGGCGGCCCGCCCCGGCGGATCGCGTTTTGTCGGCGGCTGCGTGCGCAACACACTGCGCGGACAGCTGGCGGACGATGTGGACATCGCCACACAGCTGACCCCGCCTGAGGTCATCGCCGCGCTCGAAGCCGCCGGCATCCGCGCCATCCCGACAGGTGTTGAGCATGGCACGATCACCGCGATTCAGGACAGCCGGCCCTTCGAGATCACCACCCTGCGCCGGGATGTCGAAACCGATGGCCGACGCGCGGTGGTTGCCTTCGCCGAAGACTGGACCGAGGACGCGGCCCGCCGCGATTTCCGCCTCAACGCCATTTATGTTGGAGCGAATGGCGAGCTTCATGAAGTGATCCCCGAATCGGTTGATGACGCGGTGGCGGGCCGCGTCATCTTTATTGGCGATGGCGACCAGCGTCTGCGCGAGGATTATCTCCGCATCCTGCGTTTCTACCGGTTCAATGCCTGGTATGGCGCAGGCATTGATTCCGAAGGGCAGGCGGCCTGCGCCCGCCAGCGAGAGGGGCTCGCGAAGATTGCCGCCGAACGGATCTGGAAAGAACTGAAACGCACGCTCGCCGCCCCCGATCCGGCCTCGGCCATGGCCGCGATGGAAGATGCGGGCGTGCTGGAGGCCGCGCTGCCCGGCGCCAGCGCCTCACTTCTGCCGGGCCTCGTGATGGCCGAAGCGTCTGCGGGACTCGAAGCAGATCCCATGCGCCGCTTGATGGCGCTTCTGTCACGCCGCCGCACCGAGACAGCCGCCGCGTCGATGCGCCTGCGTGTCTCGAACGAGGAAGGAGCGCGGCTGGCGGGCTGGTCCGATCCGGCGCTGCCGCACGTTCTGGACGCAGGCGAGGCCGCGATCGCCAAGGCCTTCTACCGTTTCAGCCCACCGGCCGTGCTGGACCGAGCTGTCATCGAAGCGGCGTCCGGCGCCCCCGGTGATCTTGCAGCGCTCGCAGCGCGCGCCGCGCAATGGTTGCGGCCGAAATTTCCGCTGGGCGGCCATGATGCGCTCGCCGCAGGGCTCGCAGGCCCCAAGGTCGGCGCCCGGCTGGCTACTCTTGAAGAAGACTGGGTTGCGTCTGGCTTCACCTTGACCCGGAGCGCACTCGTCGCCCGGCTCAAGTTCCCGGATTGAAGGCCACGACATAGAAATTCAGGTAGGCCGCGAAGCTGACCCAGAGCAGATAAGGCACCTGCAACAGCGCCGCCGGCGGTGAGTGGTCGGCGAACCGCTGCATCATCGCCGCAATCAGCAGCCAGAGGGCGATCAGCACGCCCAGTGCAATCGCCGGCTCGCGGAAGCCGAAGAAGAACAGGCTCCAGACGACGTTTGCCGCCAGCATGGTGAAATAGAGGCCCATCGCGGCGCTCGCGCGCTTGAAGCTGCGCGCGTCCTTCAGAACCATCAGCGCCCCGGCCAGCATCAGGGCGAACAGGGCAGGCCAGACGAACGCGAAGGCGAGGTCCGGCGGATTGAGCGGCGCCTTGCGCAGGCGGGCATACCAGACGTCCTCGCTGCCGGGGCTGAGCTGGCCGCCGGCCAGCAGGGCGCCCAGCGTCGCCGCCGTGATCAGCGCCGCGCCGGCCCAGTCGAAGGTTCGCGTCGAAACCGCCATTTGCCGATGATACGCCCTTCAAGCCTTCGCTCAAAGGCGCGAGCGTCCAGACACACCGAGCTCACTGAAGGTGAACGCCTTTCAGACTGCGGTTCGCGCCGATACCTGCCGACGCATCTCATTTTGTGTTTTAACACGCCTAGTTACAGCAGCCCGCCAGGACCCGCCTGAAAATCCGCAAGATCGGCAATTCCCTCAGTGTGGTGCTGCCGAAAGAAGTACTGGAAATGCTTGGCGCGGCTGAAGATGACACCCTTTCTTTCGCCCGCACAGCGCATGGCAGCATGATTTCGGTCAGCGATGAACAGGCCGAGAAGCTGCGCGAAATGGCGGCCAACGTCATGAAGCGGCGACGCAAGGCGCTCAAAGTCCTCGCCCAACGACGCGGCCGAACTGGCTCCCCGAGTGGCTCGTTTGCGAAGTTCACGAGGATCAGATCGCCGAGCATGGCGGCGCGCCGGGCATGCGGGATCCTGGTTTGTTGGAAATCGCGCTGGCGCGTCCGCTGAATGCTTTTGCCTATGGCGTCGAGGACATTTTCGACCTCGCCGCCCTCTATGCGGCTGGGAACCTCAAGAACCACCCCTTCATCGATGGCAACATGCGGACGGGCTTTGTCCTCTCGGAACTTTTCCTCAACGCAAATGGCTGGTCGCTCGACCCCGCGGATGACGACGTCATCGCTTGCGTTCTCCTGCTCGCAGGAGGGGAATGGGATGAACGGAACGACGCTTCGTGGCTTCGGGAAAACGCGTCTCCAAGGGCACGCTGAACCTCGGGACTCTCCATGCCGGGGCTTGGACGGTTTATGGACGGATTTTCAGGGCCATTTGACCACCGGCGGCATGCTGGAAAGTATGCTCTCCACATTGCCCCCGGTCTTCAGGCCGAAGGTCGTTCCCCGGTCATAAAGCAGGTTATATTCGACATACCGGCCGCGCTGGATCAGCTGCTGCTCGCGTTCGGATTCGCTCCACGGCTCGTTCATCCGGCGCGCCACGAGGCTCGGATAGATGCTCGCAAACTGGCCGCCAACTTCCTGGGTGAAGGCGAAATCCTTCTCCCAGTCGCCGGAATTGAAGCGGTCATAGAAAATCCCGCCCGTGCCGCGCGGCTCGTTGCGATGCGGCAGGTGGAAATAGGTGTCGCAATAGTCTTTCAGGTGCGGGTAATCGACCCCCTCATGGGTGTCGCAGGCTGCCTTCATGGCGGCGTGAAAATCGACCGTGTCCGGGTAGTCCTGGCTCCGCTGGTAGCCGAGCAGGGGATTGAGGTCGCCGCCGCCTCCGAACCAGACTTCGCTCGTCACGAGCATCCGTGTATTCATGTGCGCCGCCGGCACGCGCGGATTGGCCGGATGCGCGATCAGCGACACGCCGCTCGCCCAGAACTTGCCGTCGGATTTGTCGGCCCCGGGGATCTGCGCCGCGAAGGCTTCGGAGAATGTGCCGTGCACCTGCGAGAAATGCACGCCCACCTTCTCGAACACCCGTCCGCGCATCAGCCCCATGCGGCCACCGCCGAGGTCTTCGGTGCCATCACCGCGTGACCATTCGGTCAACTCGAACCGGCCCGCGGCCCCTCGGTAAAGCGGGGGCGTCGCCGCGTCCTCAAGCGCCTCGAAACGGGCGCAGATATCCTGTTGCAAGGCCTTGAACCACGCGCTGGCGCGCGCTTTGTGTTCGTTGAGCGGGTTGGGTCGTGTCTTCGTAGCCATCAACAGACACTGGACCGCCGGGCGCCGGTCTCGCAAGAGGCCTGTTGTCACATTCTCCAAGGCAGGCTAACGCGCTTGCGCTAAAGGCAGGGTAACGGGGAGGCGGGACTGTGTGCCGAATGGCCGCGCCCGCGCCCACTTGCCGCAATGTGCCGGGACGACACCTCAAGTAAAGACAAGAGCTATTGGTTAGATATCAGGCAACGGAGCCACGCGTGACCGCTGAGACCACCCATCCGACAACCGAGACGGTCGACGACGACCGGCGCAACTTCATTCATATTGCAACTGGCGCCGTGGCGCTGGGCGGGGCCGGCATGTTTGCCTGGGCTGCGGTCGATCAGTGGAACCCGGCCGCTGATACGAAGGCCGCCTCTTCGCTGGACGTCGATGTCTCGAAGGTGGCGCTGGGCGGCGAAATCCGCGTGCTGATCGGCGGAAAGCCTTTCTTTATCCGCCACCGCACCGAAGCTGAAATCGCGTCTGCCGAAGCCGTGAACGTCGCAACCCTCACCGATCCGCAGACCGATGACGAGCGCCTGCGCCCGAAGGCAGACGGCACGCTCAACCGCGCGATCCTCGTGACCTCCGGTTCCTGCACCCACCTCGGCTGCGTGCCCGTCGGACCGTCTCAAGGTAACACCGGCGAATTCGGGGGCTGGTACTGCCCTTGCCACGGATCGCACTATGATACCTCGGGTCGCATCCGTAAGGGGCCCGCACCGAAAAACCTTCCCGTTCCCGAATATGCATGGGTCTCTGACTCAGTCGTCAACATCTCCCTCTGAGAAGGCACCTTTAAATGAGCGGACATGAATCCTCCTACACGCCGAATTCGGCCTTCGAACGCTGGCTCGACAAGCGCCTGCCGATCATTCGCTTCGCGAACGATACGGCCATTAATTTCCCGACCCCGAAGAACCTGAACTACTGGTACGTATTCGGGGGCATCCTGGCGATCTGCCTCGCGGTCCAGATCGTCACCGGCGTGATCCTCGCAATGCACTACGAAGCGAGCGTCGACGGCGCCTTCGCTTCGGTGGAGCGCATCATGCGCGACGTGCCGTTCGGCTGGCTCCTGCGCAACATCCACGCCAACGGCGCCTCGATGTTCTTCTTCGCCGTCTACATCCACATGTTCCGAGGCCTCTATTACGGCTCGTACAAGGCCCCGCGCGAAGTGCTGTGGATCCTTGGCTGCGTCATCTTCCTGCTGATGATTGCAACGGCGTTCCTCGGTTACATGCTGCCCTGGGGCCAGATGTCCTATCACGGCGCAAACGTGATCACCGGCCTGTTCGGCGCAATCCCGCTGGTCGGCGAAAGCCTCCAGACCTGGATTCTCGGCGGCCCGTCGATCGGCAACCAGACGCTCCAGCGCTTCTTCTCGCTGCACTACCTTCTTCCGTTCATGATCGCGGCTGTTGTTATCCTGCACATCTGGGCGCTGCACGTTCCGGGCAATAACAACCCCACCGGTGTTGAAGTGCAGGACGTCGAGAAGGACACCGTGCCGTTCCACCCGTACTACACGGTGAAAGACGGCTTTGCGATCGGCCTGTTCCTGATCCTGTTTGCCTATTTCGTGTTCTATGCGCCCAACGCGCTTGGTCACGCCGACCAGTCGATCGAAGCCAATCCGCTCGTGACGCCCGCGCACATCGTACCCGAGTGGTACATGCTGCCGTTTTACGCGATCCTGCGGGCCATCACGTTCGACCTCGGCCCGATCGACGCGAAACTGCTTGGCGTGATCTTCATGTTCGCGGCCATCGCGGTCCTGTTCGTGGTGCCCTGGCTCGACACTTCGAAGGTCAAGTCGATGCGCTACCGCCCGGTCGCGCGACAGTTCTTCCTCGGCTTCGTGGCGGTCTGCATTCTTCTCGGCTGGTGCGGCGCGGCAAACCCGGATGATGCGGTGATCCCGTCGCTGCAGGGCGAGGCGAGCCTCGTCGTCAGCTACAACTCGGCAACGGGTGTTGCGACGCAATCCTTCACGGGCGCGGAAGCCTTCGAACAGGCGACAGCGTTCATGGAAGGCCCAGCCAAGGCTTCGGCTCCGTCGCTTGAAGCGGTCCCGGCGCCAACCTTCCAGTTCCGCCACCTCTCGCTGCTCCTGACGATCATGTATTTCGGCTACTTCGCCATGCTGTTCGTCATCGGTCTCAATGAGAAGACGAAGCCACTGCCGGAGTCGATCCACAAGTCCGTGCTGCGTCACAAGAAGGTCCAGGGCGGCTCGGCCGTCCCGGCAGAATGATCCAGGCGAGGAGAGACAAGATGAAAACATTCCGCATCCTCGCTGCCGCTGTCGCTGGTCTTGCCTTTGCCGGACTGGCCCAAGCGGCAGGCGGCGCCAAGCATCCGCACGCCCCCGAAGGCGGCTGGCCCTTCGAGGGCCCGACCGGTCAGTACGACATGGCCTCGGTCCAGCGCGGCTACGCCGTCTACAAGCAGGTCTGCTCGAGCTGTCACTCGATGAAGCTCCTGAGCTACCGTAACCTCGGCGAAAAAGGCGGCCCGTTCTACGATCCGGCCTACCCGAACCCGAACGACAATCCGTACGTGAAGGCGCTTGCCGCCGAGAACGAGATCGTCAGCCCGACACCGAACGATGCCGGGGAATTCGAACTGCGTCCGGCCACGCCCGCAGACAATTTCCGTTCGCCATTCGCAAATGACGCCGCTGCCCGCGCAGCGAATGGCGGCGCCTTGCCGCCTGACCTGTCCGTGATCACCAAGGCCCGCGTTGGCGGCGCCAGCTATGTGTACAGCCTGCTGACCAGCTATCCGGATTTCGCCTCTTACGAAGACCGGATCATCGAAGAGAAAGGCGAGACGGTCTACCAGACCGTCATCGACATGGCGAAGTTCGAAAAGCTTGGCGAATACAAACCGCACCACGGTCCAGCCTACCTGATCCAGCCGGCCGCCCAATACTACAACCCGTATATGGCCGGTGACACGAAGCCGAACTATCTCGGCGACCCGCGCCATGCCCCGCCAGGCGGCTTCCTGGCGATGGGTCCGCAGCTGACCGATGGCCGCATCGAGTATACCGACGGCACGCCGGCGACGGTGGACCAGATGGCGCAGGACGTTGCTCAGTTCCTGGCCTGGGCCGGCGATCCGAAACTCAAAGCCCGCAACGAGATCGGCATGGCCACGATGATCTATCTGGGCATCCTGACGGTCCTGCTCTGGTTCTCGTACAAGCAGATCTGGCGGAAAGTGGAACACTAGGCCCGCGCCGGTTCCAATTGATTTGACAACCCCGCTCCTGGCACCATCGAAGAGCGGGGTTTTCTTTTTTTAGGACTAGCAAATGACCCAGTGGACACTCGGCATCATCGGCGGCTCCGGGCTCTATGCCATAGATGGGCTTGAGGACCGGCGCGAGGAGCGGGTCGAGACGGCCTGGGGCGCGCCGTCCGATGTGCTGGTGCGGGGCCGCATCGCAGATGTGGGCCTCGTCTTCCTGCCGCGCCACGGGCGGGGTCACTGGCTGACGCCGACCGATGTGCCCTACCGCGCCAACATCGCCGCGCTGAAAGCGGCGGGTGTCACAGACATCGTCTCGGTGTCAGCATGCGGATCGCTGCAGGAACAATATGCGCCGGGAGAATTCGTGACGGTGGACCAGTTCATCGACCGCACCACCGGGCGGGAGAAAACCTTCTTCGGCGCCGGCATGGTGGCGCATGTCTCGATGGCAGAGCCTGTGTGCAAGCGCCTCTCGGGGCTGATCGCGGACGCCGTGTCCGCGGTTGGCGGCAAAGTCCACCGCGGCGGGACGTATCTGGCGATGGAGGGGCCGCAATTCTCTTCGCTCGCCGAGTCGAAGCTCTACCGCAGCTGGGGCTGCGACGTGATCGGCATGACGAACATGCCGGAAGCCAAGCTCGCGCGCGAGGCTGAGCTGCCCTACGCCACGCTCGCCATGGTCACCGACTATGACTGCTGGCGGGCCGAGACCGAAGCGGTGACCGTCACCAACGTGCTTGAAATCATGCAGCAGAACAGCGCACTCGCCCGGCGCGCGATTGTCGATCTGGCAGGCAGGCTGAATGGCACGCCGCGTACGCTCTCGCCGCAAGGCATCGAAACCTGTCTCGATTTTGCGCTGATCACCTCGCCGGAGGCCCGCGATCCTGAATTTCTTGATAAGCTGCGAGTGATTGCAGGGCGGGCCCTCGGCAGTTAAGATGTAAGATCCGTCATTGAATTGGCGCATACCTTGCTTGCTCCGGCTGTGCCGCGGGGGGACCTCAGAATGAGTGAAGCGCAGTTTTATACTTTCCTGACGGGCGGCCTCGGCCTGCTCGTGGCGCTGCTCACGCTGGTCGCGTGGCACCTCTGGCGCATGCGCGAAGACGCGCGGGCAGGGCGCGCCTCGGCCCACGGCGGCG
>CAMEDD010000019.1 GCA_945913285.1 Candidatus Sulfopaludibacter sp. SbA3 | reverse complement strand
CGCTCTCGTCGGCACCGAAGAAGCGCCCGGCGAAATGTCCGGCGAGCTGTTCAAGACCGCCTTCAAGGAAGCCGAAGCCTCCGTGGTTCGCGGCGACATCCTGAAAACAGGCGAGCGGATTGACGGCCGCAAGCTCGACCAGATCCGTCCGATCATCGCCGAAGCAGGCTTCCTGCCCCGCACGCATGGCTCAGCCCTGTTCACGCGCGGCGAGACGCAGGCGATCTGCGTCACCACGCTAGGAACGTCCGACGACGAACAATACATCGAAGGCCTGGACGGCACGCGCAAAGAGAAGTTCATGCTGCACTACAACTTCCCGCCCTACTCGGTCGGGGAGACAGGCCGCCTCGGCGGCGCCGGTCGCCGCGAAATCGGCCACGGCAAGCTCGCCTGGCGCGCGCTTCAGGCCGTGCTGCCGAAGCATGAAGACTTTCCGTACACGATCCGTCTTGTCTCCGAGATCACCGAGTCCAACGGCTCGTCCTCGATGGCGACGGTCTGCGGTTGCTCCCTCGCCATGATGGACGCCGGCGTGCCGATCACACGGCCGGTCTCCGGTATCGCGATGGGTCTCATCCTAGAAGGCAAGGACTTCGCGGTCCTGTCGGACATCCTGGGTGACGAAGACCACCTCGGCGACATGGACTTCAAGGTGGCCGGTACGGAGAAGGGGATCACCTCGCTCCAGATGGACATCAAGGTTGCCGGCATCACGCGCGAGATCATGGGCAAAGCCCTCGATCAGGCGAAAGGTGGACGTCACCACATCCTCGGCGAAATGGCGAAGGGTCTCTCCTCCGCGCGCGGCAAGCTCGCCGACACGGCCCCGCAGATGGAAATCATCAAGGTCCCGGTCGACAAGATCCGTGACGTGATCGGTTCCGGCGGCAAGGTCATCCGCGGCATCGTCGATGAGACGGGCGCCAAGGTGAACATCGAAGACGACGGCACGGTGCAGATCTCGGCGCTCGACCGCAAGTCGATCGACGCCGCCATCAAGATGATCCGCGGAATCACAGCGGAAGCCGAAGTCGGCGCCGTCTACGAAGGCAAGGTCGTGTCGATGAAAGACTTCGGCATCTTCGTGAACTTCTTCGGTCCGAAGGACGGCCTCGTCCACGTCTCGCAGATGGCCAACAAGCGCATCGGCCACCCGAAAGAGATGGTGAAAGAAGGCGACAAGGTCTGGGTCAAGCTCATGGGCTTTGATGAGCGCGGCAAGGTCCGCCTCTCCATGAAGGTCGTTGACCAGGAGACCGGCAAGGAAATCGAAGGCGCTGAAGCCGGCGCCGACGAATAGGCCTTCGCCTGATTCGGAAATTGCAAAGGGCCGCTCCTTGAGGGGCGGCCTTTTTTCATGACAAACTCAAATGGCTGCTTAACGGCGAACGCACATGACCAAACGCAAATCCTTCCTCATCGCCATGTCCGGCGGCTCGGGCTCTGGCAAGTCAACGCTGGCCGAGGCCCTGCTCGCCAGGCTCGGGCCTTCGCAGGCCGTGATGTTCGGCGAGGACGCCTACTATCATCCGATGAGCCATTACGGCGCGCCCAGGTCCGAAGCCGAGCGCCGCGCGCTGGTGGCCGGCATCAACTATGACGATCCGAAATCAAAAGAGGTCGACCATCTCGTCTCGGATCTGAAGGCCCTGAAAGCCGGCGAGGCCGTCAACCAGCCGATCTATGATTACGAATGCCACGACCGGTCGACCAGAACCCGCCGCATCGAACCGGCCCCGGTCCTCATTCTCGAAGGCATTCACGCCCTGTCGATGCCGAAGATCGGCTCCCTCATCGACCTGTCGGTCTATGTCGATACGCCGGACGACCTGCGTCTCGCCCGCCGCATCCGCCGCGATGTGATCGACCGCGGGCGGACGGTCGATTCGGTGCTGGCTCAGTACATGTCCACCGTGCGCGCTGCCCATTACCGCTTCACCTATCCGGCTATGTTCGAGGCCGATCTGGTGATTGCCGACGAGGGCGTGCCCGCTTACGGCGACGTGAAACCGTCGGCCGATGCGATCGAGCGGATGCTGGCGCCGGTTCTCGCGCGCCTGCAGACAGCCGGTGTGATCTGACCCGCGGAGGCGCCCGCGAAAAACAAACAGGCTCTGATTGGCCGACAATTGCCGGGCTGCGGCCGTGCGGGGAGGGGCCCCGCGCGTGAGATTGCTGATGCCCTGTCGATGCTGTCGTCCACGCGGGTTAACCAGCAAGGACTTAGCCCCGGATCTCTACCCTGGTTCTTTGCAGACGGCTCAGGCTCTTTGGGTTTCAGCCTTGCACCAGTGTTTCCACATCCCGCGCCAGGCGTCTTCGAGTTGGCGGGTGAAACCTTCGCCGTCGCAGAAGGGGGATGCTTCAAGACGGCTGCGCAAGGTGGCATGCAAGGCGGTCCGCCGATCCTGGTCGGCGGCCAGCGTCGCTGCAAGGTCGACGTACGCCTCTTGCGAGCCCGCGACCATGTCAGAAAGCCCCACGGATGACAGGATGCTTTCGCTCACCCGCCCGGTCCAGGTTCCCCCGCGCAGGGTTACGACCGGTGCCCCCATCCACAGGGCTTCGGCTGTGGTTGTGCCGCCCCCGTAGGGGTAAGGGTCGAGGGCAATATCGACCCGGTTGTAAGACGCCAGCAGATCGGCCCGCGGCGACGGCCCCTCCAGAACAAGGCGGTCCGCCTCTATTCCATGGCCGGCGAAACGCTCCCGCACCGCCTGGCAGACGGCGGCATCGGCCAGTTGACTGGTCTTGAGGAGCAGGCGGGACTGGGGAACGCTTTGCACAACCCGCGCCCACAACGCGGCGGTGTGCGACGATAGCTTGGCCAGGTTGTTGAAACTGCCAAAGGTGATGGGCCCCTGCACATCCCTGGACCGGACGGGTACGTCCATGTCCGGGGGCATGAAACAGAGGTAGCTTCCGGGCATACGCCAGACCTGCTCGGTGAAAGCATCGTCCTCTCCCGGCGGAACAACGAAGCGGTCGGCCAGCACGTAGTCCATGGCGGTGAGGCCCGTCGTGCCGAAATAGCCAAGCCAGCTGACCTGGACGGGAGCGGGCCGGCGGGCAAACAGGGGCAGACGGTTGAGGGCCGTATGGCCGGACATGTCGACCAGGATGTCGATGGCGTCCGCCCGGATCAGTGTCGCCGCCGCCTCATCGGTCAGACCGCGCAGGCGCCGCCAGTGATCGGCATCTGATTGAAAGGATGCGGTCAGGTCATCGTCCTTGAGGTTGTTGGAATAGCAGAAGACCTCCACCGCGTCGGAGGCGTGATTGCGCAGGATGGATTGCAGGAAATACCCAACCGGATGGCGGCGCAGGTCGCCTGAGACATAACCGATGCGCAGCCTGCGATCAGGGACTGGAGGGTTGGCGAAAGCCTGGGGCGCGCCGGCCCGGTTGACGCTTGCCCCGAATGCACGGGCCTGCGCGGCAATGGCGCCGCGGGCATCGAAAGCTCCGTAATGCAGGGCCAACAACTTGTTGCTGTGGGCATCGGCATAGTCCGGCCTGAGGCTCAGGGCCGTATCATAGGCCGACAGGGCGTCGTCCAGACGCGCGATAGCCTGAAGGGCGTTGCCCCGGTTGTTATGTGTTTCGACATGGCCCGGCCTGAGGCGAAGGGCCGTATCATAAGCGGCCAGGGCGTCGTCGAAACGCGCCATGCCCTGGAGGGTGTTGCCCCGGTTATTGTGTGTTTCGGGATGGCCTGGCCTGAGGCGAAGGGCCGTATCATAAGCCGCCAGCGCGTCGTCCAGACGCGCCATGTCCTGAAGGGCGTTGCCCCGGTTATAGTGCGCATCCGCAAAGTCCGGCCTGAGGCGAAGGGCGCCGTCATAGGCCGCCAGGGCGCCGTCCAGGCGCCCCATGCCAAGGAGGGCGTTGCCCCGGTTGTTATGTGCATCGGCGTAGTCCGGCCTGAGGCGAAGGGCGCTGTCATAAGCCGCCAGCGCGTCGTCCAGACGCCCCATCTCCCGAAGCGTGTTGCCCCGGTTATTGTGTGTCTCAGCCAGATCCGGCCTGAGGCGAAGGGCGCTGTCATAGGCGGCCAGCGCGTCGTCCATGCGCCCCATGCTAAGGAGGGCGTTGCCCCGGTTGTTGTATGCCTCGGTATAGTCCGGCCTGAGGCGAAGGGCGCCGTCATAAGCGGTCAGGGCGTCGTCCAGGCGCCCCATGTCCCGCAGGACGTTGCCCCGGCTATAGGACGCATCGGCATAGTCCGGCCTGAGGCGAAGGGCCGTATCACAGGCCGCCAGGGCGTCGTCCAGGCGCCCCATGTCCCGCAGGACGTTGCCCCGGTTATAGTGCGCAGCGGCATAGTCCGGCCTGAGGCGAAGGGCCCTGTCATAAGCCGCCAGCGCGTCGTCCAGGCGCCCCATGCCATTCAGGGCATTGCCCAGATTGGAGTGGAAGGCCGGGTTCGACCGATTTGCAGCGATGGCCATGCCGATCAGGTCCGCCGCAACCTCGTTGCGGCCCAGCTGGAAGGCAATAACCCCCAGTAAATGGTTCGCGTCGGCGTGGCGGGGGTCGGCCTCCAGGATCTTGCTGTAGAGGGTTGCCGCTTCCTCCAGCCGCCCGCTCTGGTGATGCTGAAGGGCAGCATTCAGCGCTTCGACCGCCGGATCAGACCTGATCCCCGCCTTTGCGTCTGCGCGGCGCTGTTTCCTGTTCATCCCGCCCTTACCCTCAACAACCCACGCATATTCAACCGAAGTCGCCGCTGTGGAGGGCAAATCAATGCGCCCACAATAAGGCTTTTAAAGCGGGGTGAGCAGACCGCAGCTCGCGCAAACTGCTTTAAACTGCCGCCCGGTACGGGTGCTCGTCGTGAACAAAATCGATCAGTCTGCCGCCATGTTCGATGAGGATGGTTTCGTAAGTGATGCCGTAGCGCTCGATCTCTCCCAGGATGTCGGCCGCCCGCCATTGCGGGGGAATGATGATGACCTCCACGGGATGGTCCTTCAACCATAGGCTCGGGCGTATGTCCTGCCCGGTGCCGGGCACGAAGGTTCCCGCCTTTCCAGCGTCCGAATCCACAACGATCGGGAAACGGCCGGCATCTACGCCGTACCGGCACATGAAAGCGGCCGACTTGCCGGTTCCGCCCCACACCGCCGTCCGTTTGCCCGACCCGTACAGCTCCCCCAGTTGCTGCGAAATCAGGCCAAGGGCCGCCGCACTCTCTTCACGAAAGGCAGAAGCCTCCTTGATGAAGGCCGTCGGGAAGGGGGCTCCCCCCAGGCGGACAATGCCAAAGATCACCTCATTGCCATAGCTTTGGCCGATCTCGATGATCTGCGCCTGGCACCTCGTCAGCATCCTGACAAAGGATGTGGTGGTGAACTGGGAGCTGTGTTCATAGTAAAAATCCACTGTGCGACGTGCCGCTACGGCATTGTCGATGCACGGGACCTCGAAATAGGCCAGGGGCGTGACCCCCAGAGCAGATGCCGCCGCCGCAATCCGCTGCAGGAATCCCAGCGGGTTCACCAGATGTTCAAGCACATGCCGGCTCACGATGACGTCCGGTCGGATCTCCGCCAGATGCCGTGCGGCGTCAAAGTATTCCTTGCGCAGATCCAGGCCGGACACACGGCCGTCGGCGCCGTGCGGGTCAAAACCAATGAAGCGCCCTTCGGGACGTTGCTGGCGCAGGGCTGCCAGGAAACCTCCATCCCCATAACCCACATCGACGACGACCGGAGCCTTGGGCAGGCGGCTCAGTATATCGCGGGAGCGCCGGACAATATGCTCCGACCACAAAACCCCGTCATTAAACATCAGGTTCGGCTTGTCGGTATAGGGAACCTGAGCGTAGTCGAAGGCCATGTTATAGACATGGCCACACTCTGTGCAGCGCACAAAATCCAGCGGCAACCGGGGCAGAGTTCTGGCCTCGTCCATCGACGCCGGCCACGCAATGGTTGCTAAAGGCTGTTGACCGCCATCAAAGAACGCAATCGCCACATAATGCCCGCACGCGGGGCAGGTTGCCTCCCAAGTCCGCCAGGATCCCAGCGTCCACTTTTTGAGCCCCCTTAACGCCGTGTGTTGCGAATCTCCTTAACCACGCCGTGACGCTCCGGCAACCCCGCGCGGCAGGCTGGGCTGGGTTCTGAAGGTCTCAGTTTCGTTCTCGGTCAGGATCACCGCGCCCAAAGGATCAGAGCCGGTCAACACGATTTCCAACGGCCTTGATCCTCGACGCCGCCTTCGACGAAGATCGTTGCGGGACCCGAAAAGACAAATCCGCCGGAGGCCTGGCTCTGCTTCGCAAAGCCTGCATCAACCCGGAGTGCCGAGCCGGCGTCCTTGTATCTTAAGCGTTTAGGATCTGGCCCCGGGACCGTCAGGGTCCGGTCTATTCTCCTTCGGCGGCGTCGGGCACGCCCACCACATGGAAGCCCGCATCGACGTGGATCACTTCGCCGGCGATCGAGCGCCCGAGCGGGGAGAGCAGATACAGCGCGCAGCCGGCCACGCCTTCCATGCTCGTGTCTTCCTTCAGCAGCGACCATTGCCGCCCTGTGCCCATCAGGCTCTTGCCGCCCTTGATGCCGGCCAGCGACAGCGTGCGCATCGCGCCCGCCGAGATCGCGTTGACGCGGATGCCCTGGGGTCCGAGGTCGCGCGCCGCGTAGCGGGTAGAGGCCTCCAGCGCAGCCTTCGCCACGCCCATCACGTTGTAAGACGGCACAGTGCGCTCGGCGCCGAGATAGGTCATGCAGATGATCGAGCCACCCTCCGGCATGAGTTCCGAGGCGCGGCGCGCGCAGTCGATAAAACTGTACACGGAGATATCCATTGCGCGGCGGAAGCCCTCGCGTGTGGTGTTTGCCACCATCGAACCTTGCAGTTCTTCTTTCCCCGCAAAGGCAATCGAGTGCACGAGGAAGTCGATTTGGCCCCACTTCGCCTTGATCGCGCCAAAGGCTGCGTCCATCGAAGCGTCGTCGGTCACGTCGGCGGAGATCATCGTGTCCATGCCGATCGACTCGACCAGCGGGCGCACCCGCCGTTCCAGGTTTTCGCCCTGGTAGGTGAACGCAATCTCGGCGCCCTGCGCCGCCAGCTGTGTCGAGATCCCCCAGGCGATCGAGTTCTGGTTGGCAACGCCCATGACGATGCCGCGCTTGCCCTTCATCAGGTCGCCCTTGGGCATGTTCCAGTCATCGGCCATGTCAGCCTCCCATGATTAACTTCAGGTCACGCGCGAGGGCTAGGCGGGCCCGCAAGGCGCGTCAAGTTTCTGGCAAAGCTGCTGTCCAGGTTCCGGCACGCTTCCTGCAATCATCTGGCGCGCGCGGGGGAGGGGCCCCTGCGATCGCGCCCGGAGCCGTCATGCGTATCGCCGTCGCCATCTTCATCATCATTGGCGTCCTCATCGAACCGTCGTGGGCCGATGTCGCCTGCGTGGCCGCATTCTGAATTCGCCTGAAAGGCGAATTCAGTCCATAAGTCCGGCCTCGTCCCAATGCCGCCTTGTGGACGGATCATGGACGGAGTTTCAGGCCGCCGGCTCGAGGTTTTTCAGGCCGACTTTCATGTCCAGCGCCGTATAGACGTGCTCGCCGTCAACATAGACCCGGCCATCCGCGATGCCGAGGTTCAGCTTGCCCCGGCGCACGCGCTTGATGTCGATCTCGTAGCGTACCAGCTTCTTGTCCGGCGTGATCTCGCCCGTGAACTTCACTTCGCCGACGCCCAGCGCCCGGCCCTTGCCGGGGCTGCCGGACCAGCCAAGCCAGTAACCAACCGCCTGCCACATCGCGTCCAGTCCGAGGCAGCCTGGCATGACGGGGTCGCCGGGGAAGTGGCATTTGAAGAACCAGAGGTCTGGGTGGATATCGAGTTCGCCCACCACATGCCCCTTGCCGAATGGCCCGCCATCGAGGCTGATCTCGGCGATCCGGTCCATCATCAGCATCGGTGGCTCGGGCAGCTGGGCATTGCCCTTGCCAAAATAGTCGCCCTTGCCGCTGAGCAGCAGGTCGTCCTTCGAGTAGGAGGACTTTGGGGTATGGAAATCGTGCGGACCGGACATCGGGGAATCCTGTAAAGGGCGCTGAAAGCAGTCGCCTTCCCACTGCCTGCGTCAACAGAAGTCAACCTTTTGTGTCTGAAACGCCCCAAAGTGCGCTGCGCGGCGCCCATCCGCGGTAGTTGTCGGCGCTGACCCGGCACAGGGTTGCGTCGCAATCACCAAGGCTCAGAAGCACGCCCGCGCTGATGGTGGCAACGTCCGCGCTGTCGCTGGCCCGGCCGGCTTTCATCACGAACGCCTCCAGTGCCTGGGCGTCCTTGGCGCCCGTGAGCTGGGTCTTCTTGATCCACACCTGGTCGCCCGCGGGGTCGCGCACATAGCGCCAGTCACCGCTTTCCTTCAGGATCAGCACCGGAAGGCCCTTGCGCTTGTATTCCCACTGGACCGCATAATCCTCGTCCGGCCCCTTGCGGCCGTTGACGGTCTCGTGCCGCAGCGCCTCGAACCGGGGGACGGGCTTGCCGGAAAACCGGCTGATCGTAACATCCGCCTCGGTCTCGGCCGAAGCCTGCGGGGCGCCGAAACCGGCCGCCAGAAGCGCGAGCGCGAAACCTGCCCGTTTCATGTGCAGCCAACCTCAGTTTCCGGAAGGCCTTCTTCTACATCGCCCTACGTGAATCCGAGGTAAAACAGCGGTTATTGGCGCGGCCCGCAGGCTCTGGTAAGCGGCAATGTCAAAAACAATTGCATACGGGAGTCCCATGCCGGCATCGAAGCTCAAAGTCGTCGTCACGCGGAAACTGCCGGCTCCGGTGGAGCTGCGTATGAAGGAGCTTTTCGACGCCCGCCTCAACGAATCGGACATCCCCCTGACGCCGGAACAGCTGGCCGAGGCCATGCAGACCGCCGACGTGCTGGTGCCGACGGTGACCGACCGGATCGATGGCCGCCTGATGGCGCGCGCCGGCCAGCAGCTTCGCCTCATCGCCCAGTTCGGCGCAGGCGTGGACAACATTGACGTTGCCAGCGCCGTACAGCGCGGCATCACCGTCACCAATACGCCCGGCGTGCTGACGGACGACACAGCCGACGTCGCGATGGCCCTGATCCTCGCCGTGCCGCGCCGCCTGCATGAAGGCGTGCAGATCATGGAAGGCGGCAAGTTCGATGGCTGGACGCCCACCTGGATGATGGGCCGCCGCCTCTCCGGCAAGCGCCTCGGCATCATCGGGATGGGCCGCATCGGCCAGGCCGTCGCCCGACGGGCCAAGGCCTTCGGCCTGCAGATCCACTATCATAACCGCAAGCCCGTCGGGCCCCGCATCGAGGAAAGCCTCGAGGCGACCTATTGGGATTCGCTCGACCAGATGCTGTCCCGCGTCGATATCCTCTCGGTCAACTGCCCGCACACCCCGGCGACCTTCCACCTGATCAACGCGCGCCGCCTCGCGCTGATGAAGCCGGAAGCGTTCATCATCAACACAGCCCGCGGCGAAGTGATCGACGAGGCTGCGCTCGCCCGCGCGATCCGCGGCGGAAAGCTCGCCGGCGCCGGGCTTGATGTTTTCGAGCGCGAACCTTCGGTGAACCCGGATCTTCTCGGCCTGCCGAATGTGCTGCTGTTGCCGCACATGGGCTCGGCAACGATCGAGGGACGCACCGAGATGGGCGAGAAGGTGATCATCAACATCAAGACGTTCGCCGACGGCCACCGCCCGCCCGACCGCGTTATCCCTGCGATCCTTTAGGGTTCAGGGCGCCGGCGAGGTGATTGCCTGCAAGGCTTCGTCTCGCACGCCGTAAACCTCTGTCGAGAGGAAAGCGCGCAGGTCGCCCGCCGAGAGTTCGGCGATCTCTTCCTGAGGCAAGTGGCCGACACCGGGATAGAGCAGCAGCTTCGCACCCGGAATGGCGGCTGCAAACTGTTCTCCGTGAACGGACGGAATGAGGTTGTCGAGTTCGCCGTGCATCACCAGTGTTGGTGTCTTGATGCCGGCCAGCAGTTCCGGCGTGGCTTCTGTGCGTTCACCCTGGCCCGACACGAGCTGCAGAAGGGCTGCGCGGTGGCACGGCGCGCGGGCCAGGTTGGCATACCGTTCGACCATTTCGTCCGTCACGAAGGAGGGGTCGCCGAAACTGTTTTCCAGTCCGCCCCTGATCAGCGACGACAGGTCGAGTTCCTTCATCACGCGCCGCGCGATATCAATCTCGAGCAACCGGAAGATCAGCGAGCGCGACTCGCCTTCCTCCTCTATCCGCGGCCAACCGGCGGCGTCCACCAGCACAAGCCCGTCGAGACGTTCGGGATGGGTCAGCGCATAATTCCACGCCGCGCTGCCGCCCATAGAGTTTCCGGCCAGCGTGAACCGCTCGATCTTCAACGTGTTCGCCACGCGGTTGATCGTCGCCGCGAATTGCCCCGGGCCGATCTCGGAATTGTCGATGCAGCGCGATAGCCCGTGTCCGGGCAGATCAAGCGTGATCACGCGGTAGTCCTGCTTCAGGTAATTGACCCATGGCTCCCAGGTGTGCAGCGACGCGGAGAACCCATGAACGAGAACAATCGCCGGTGCACCGCGCGGTCCGACATCGCGGAAGTGGACGCGCATATCGTCGCCGAACTGAAGATACCGGCTGTCGGCATTGGCATAGATCGCTTCCAGCTGCTCATACGGAATGTCTTCGCGCTTCAGCGCCAGCCAGCCGGCGAAAAGAATAACACCCAAGGTGGCAAGAACGGCAAGAAAGATTCGGAACATGGTGTCTGGCAACTCTCGGATACTTAACTGAGAGAGATAACAGCCTCTGCACGCGCGCTGTCAAACGCTCAAATCAGGAATGACATAGCGGACACTGCAGATCGCGCCGCAGATCGATCGTGCGCGTTGTGCCTCCCAATCCATCGATCAGCTGGATGCGTCCGATCAGCGGCCTGCCTGCACCGGTGATCAGCTTGACGGCCTCCAGCGCCATCGCCGCGCCGGTGAGCCCCGTCACGGGCCCCGCCACGCCCACCTCGTCGCACGCCTCGGCAGCCGGCGGCGTCTCGGGCACCCAGCATTGGTAACACGGCGCGCCGGCCTGCACGCCGGAGGCGAATACGCTGACCTGGCCGGTCCACCCGCTCGCCGCCCCGCAGACGAGGGCGCGGCGGGACGTATGCGCCAATTGGTTGAGCGCAAACCGCGTTGCGAAGTTATCCGAGGCATCGATCAGGATCTCGCCGCTCGGCGTCTCGCCAGGCACGTACCGCCTTGGAACGGCAGCGATGTTCAGTACAGGGTCGATCTCCCGCAAACGCCGGGCAAGTTGCTGCGCCTTGAGGGCGCCGGTATCGGCGTCGCCGAACTGGATCTGCCGCTGGAGGTTCGAGCGCTCTACCGTGTCGTCATCCCAGATTTCGATCCGTCCGGCGCCGGCGGCGGCGAGGTAGAGTGCGCATGGCCCGCCGAGGGCGCCGGCGCCAATGATCGACACGGACGCCGCGCGCAGTTTCTGCACGCCGGGCCCGCCAATCTCCTTCAGCAGGATGTGCCGCTTGTGGCGTTCCAGTTCATGCGGGGTCAGCGTCACGTGGCCCGCCTCAGCGCGGTCGAAGAGGCCGGATTGCCCGGCCCGCGCAGATAGACCCAGGCCGGCGCCGCGCAGCCGGCGAGGGCAGGCGCGTTCGCTTCGGCAAGACGTGCCGCCCCGAAGTGACGCGTGAACGCCGCCGCGCGCGTCATCCGCGTTCCGGGCCGGGAGACGACCGCGATCGGCACGCGCTGCGCAATCTGCATCCAGTCCTTCCACAGATGAAATCCGGCGGCGCTGTCGGCGCCCATGATCCAGACGAACTTCGCCTCGGGTTCTGCCGCCTGCAAGGCGCAGAGCGTGTCGATGGTATAGGTCAGGCCAAGCTGCACTTCGATATCGGTTACCTGCATCTGCGGCGGCCGGGCCAGCGCCTGCGCGGAGGTAAACCGTGCCTCGAATGATCCGTGTTTGGACTTCAACGGATTGCCGCGGGCCACGATCCACCACACGGCATCGAGCCTCAGCCGTTTCAGCGCGGTGGTCGCCACGTGCAGGTGGCCCTCATGGGCAGGATTGAAGCTGCCGCCGAACAGGCCGATCCGCCGACCGGCAGACGGGCCGGGCAAGTGGAGCCGCGTCAAGGGCGAACCTGTCCCGTGCCGCGCAGGACATACTTGTAGGTCGTCAGCTTGTCAGCGCCGACCGGCCCGCGCGCATGGAACCGGCCCGTTGCGATGCCGATCTCGGCGCCGAAGCCGAACTCGCCGCCATCGGCAAACTGGGTCGAGGCATTGTGCAGTACGATCGCGCTGTCCACCCGGGCGAGGAAGGTTTCGGCGGCGCTTTCGTCTTGCGTGATGATCGCGTCCGTATGGTTGGAGGACCAGCGTTCGATATGCGCGATGGCGGCGTCGAGGTTATCCACGACGGCAATCGAAAGGATCGGGGCGAGATATTCCGTCGCCCAGTCTTCATCCGTCGCCGGAGCAATCCCCGTCAGGATCGCGCGCGCCCGCGCGTCACCGCGCAGTTCGCAGCCTGCGTCCTGAAGGGCCTGCGCGATCTGTGGCAACAGGGCAGGGGCGACGGCCTGATCGATGAGCAACGTTTCCGTCGAGCCGCACACGCCGGTCCGCCGCATCTTGGCGTTCACCGTAATGGCAACCGCCTTGGCCGGATCGGCGGCGGTGTGAACATAGGTGTGGCACAGTCCGTCGAGATGGCTGATCACCGGCACGCGCGCATCTGTCTGGACCCGCTCCACGAGGCTGCGGCCGCCGCGCGGCACGATAATGTCGATGGCGCCGCCGAGGCCCCCCAGCATATGGCCGACGGCCTCGCGGTTCGCCGTGTCCACCAGCTGCACGGCGTCTTCCGGCAGGCCCTCGCGTTTCAGCGCGGCGCGCATGGCGCCCGCCAGCGCGCGCGAGGAATGCAGGCTCTCGGAGCCGCCCCGCAGGATCGCGGCATTGCCGGACCGCAGGCAAAGCGCGCCCGCATCCGCCGTCACGTTCGGCCGGCTTTCATAGATGATGCCGATGACGCCGAGCGCCACCGCCACGCGCGCAATGTCGAGCCCGTTGGGCCGCGTCCAGCGCGCAAGTTCCCGGCCGACCGGATCCGGCAGCAGCGCGACCGCTTCAACGCCGGCGGCCATCGCCTCGACGCGCGCCGGGTTCAGCGCCAGCCGGTCAAGCATCGCGGCAGAGAGGCCCTTGGTCTGCGCGGCGGCCATGTCTTTCGCATTGGCGTCGAGGATGTCCGTCGCGGCCGCGCGGATCGCGGCGGCGACGGCGTTCAGGCCGCGCGTGCGGTCCGCCGGGCTCAGCAAGGCCAGCGCGCGGGCGGCGGCACGGGCGCGCGCGCCCATGTCGTGCATGAGTTCGGCAAGGGCGGCGTCGGGCGGCGTGGTCGCGAGGGTCATGGGGCGGAGAAATGCCGCAAATGCACCGCCGCTGCAAGGTTCGGCTCAGGGCGCGCCCTTGAGCATTTCCAGCGCTGCGCGTGCAAGGGGCGCGCCGGCCCGGGCATCCATCTTTCTCAGTCGTCGCTTCGCACGACGCGAAAGCCGTACTGCCGGTCCCGGGTGGAGACAGACAGGCGCGCGCGGTTGGCGGCACGAAGCCCGGCTTGGCTGCTCTTGACCGAGCCGCCGCGCACGACGCGGCGGCTGCAATCGCCGGCGGTTACGGCGCTGCCATCAACCGGCGCATCACTGTAGCCGTTGACATAGCAGTCTTCGACCCACTCGCTGACATTGCCGAGCATGCCTTGCAGGCCGAACAGGTTCTCCGGCAAGCTCGCCGCGTCGCGCGTGCGGTCGCGCGGCGCTTTCGAGAGGTCAAATTTGTCGCCCCACCAGTAGGCAGTCGTGGTTCCTCCGCGTGCGGCATATTCCCATTCTGCTTCGGTCGGCAGGCGGTAGGTTTCTCCCGTTTTCTCTGACAGCCACCGTGTATAGGCGGCTGCGTCCCGCCAGGAAACGGCGTTGACCGGCAAGGCGTCACTCTCGGGGGCGCCCGGGCTATATCCCCCGCAACCGCCATCTTCCACGCAGGCCGACCAGTGTGCGTAGGTGATCTCTGTCTTGCTGACGGAGAATGGTTGCAAGGTCACCTCGCGCTGCGGGCCTTCGATCGGCTCGCGGCCAGGCTCTGTGGTGGGCGAACCCATCTTGAAAGTCCCGCCGGGCAGCGCCGCCATTACAGGGCATGCGTCACACACAGGCGGCGCCGGGACGGGATCGCCGGCAGGCGGCGCAGGTACTTCGGTGTCGGTGGCGGGCGCCTCGGGCACCGGCGCCTCGATAACCAAAGTGTTGGGCAGAGCCGGCGTTGCGGTGCCGGCAGACACTGTCTCGAACACGGCCTCGTCACCGGAACCGTCCGGCAGAAGCTGCGATACGCCGAAGCCCGCGACCAGGATCGCCGCGAGCCCGACCAGCAGCAAGGGCAGGGGCGAGGAAGCCTTTTTGGCTGAGGGCGGGCGCGCGCGGACCGGCGCAGGTTTAGGGCCGGGGACCGGAGCCGGTTTCGGCGGCGCAGGCCTCGGAGGCGGGGCGGCGGCCTGGGGCACGGCCGGCTGAGGCGCCGGTGGGGGCTCTGGCGGCGGAGCTGGCGGAGGCGTTGGCGGGCTGGCCTTCGCCTCGGCCCGCGCAATGGCCGCAAGGCGGTTGCGGGCGAGGTCGGCGTAATGGCCGTCGGGATAGCGCTTCAGGTAGGCCTCGAAATCAGCCTTGTCGTCACTTTCGTCCACTGAGTTCCAGAAGGTCAGCTCCATCGTCATGTCTGGCGCCTGGCCGGCTGCGGGTAAGGCAGCCGGTGCTGCGGCGGCGGGCGCGGCCTGTTCGGCGGCGCGCCGCAGATCGCTGACGAATTCCGTCCAGCGCGGATCGCCCCGATCTGCGTCCCAACCGATCAGGTCGGCCGATTGGGTCAGCTCGAACATGATGGGGCGATTGGCGTCTTCGATCATCGCCGGAACGAGCGCTAACGTGCGCTGACCGAGCGTGGCTTCGGCGCGTACCCATTTTGACTTTACCGACACGGTCGACCACAGGACGACCACCGCATCGGATTCGCGCAGCATGTCTTCAGTGACTTCATCATAGGTCTGTCCGGCGCGCAGTGCCTTGTCCCACCAGACTACAAAGCCTTCGGCGATCAGCGCTTCGGCAATGACCTGCGCCTTCGGGCGATCAGCCCGGCTGTAGGATAGGAAAATGCTTGCCATTCGGTCGTCCCCGCAGCTGCGCCGCCCGATGCACTCGCCCGCGAGGCGAAAGATTGCACAGAATGGCGCTTTGCCAAATAGCCCGCCGAAAGACCGCCGCGCGATCGTGGCAAGCGGGGGCTGACAGGGGCCGGAAAAACCGTAAGCTCAATCTGAAGATTGTCCCAGACACGTGCGGAGGAAACTGATGATCGACATTGAGGCGATGCCCTATCTGGCAGACATCCCGCGCGTGCAGGCGCAGCGGCGGCCAGATGCGACTGCGCTCTGGTTCGAGGGGCGCACCACCAGCTTTGCCGAGTTCGAGAAACGCACGAACCAGGTGGCCGATGGTCTGCTGGCGCTCGGCATCCAGCCCGGCGACCGGATCGGCTATCTCGCGAAGAATACGGACGTCTATTACGAGATGATGTTCGGCGCCGCCAAGGCGCGCGCGGTAATGAACGGGGTCAACACGCGCCTCGCTGCGCCGGAGGTCAAGTTCATCCTCTCGGACGCGAACGCCAAGGTCCTGTTCGTCGGCAAGGAATTCTACGCCATGATCGATCAGATCAGGGCAGAGCTGCCGGACCTGAAACGCATCATCACGCTGGATGGCGACCGCGAAGACTGGGACTATTACCCCTCCTGGCGCGACTCAAGGAAGGCCGAAAATCCGGGCCTCAAGCCACAGGGCAATGACGATGTCATCCAGCTCTATACCTCCGGCACCACCGGCCTGCCCAAGGGCGTGCAGCTGACCAATGACAATTACCTCGCCTGGTTGCGCCAGGCCTCGCTTCTCGAATGGTCAAGCTATGGGGCGGGCGAAGCGGTGATGAACGCCATGCCGCAATTCCACGTCGCGGGCGTCAATGTCGGGATCCTCGGCGCGGCGCAGGGCGCCAAGACCGTGATCCTGCGCGACATTGACCCGCAGCTGATCCTGAAACTGATTCCCGAGCACCGGATTGTCCACGCCTTCTGGGTGCCCGCGGTGATCCTGATGCTGACCCAGCAACCGAACATCCGCGAGACCGATTTCTCGAGCCTCAAACAGGTCTTCTACGGCGCCTCGCCCATCTCCGAAGCCCTGCTGCGCCTGGCGGTGGAGATCATGGATGCACGCTTCACGCAGCTCTATGGCCTCACCGAAACGGTTGGCGCAGGCACCTTCCTGCCGCCGGAAGCGCATGATCCCGCCTGGGGCAAGCTGCGCTCCTGCGGCGTACCCTGGCCGGGCGCCGTCGTTCGCGTTGTCGATGGAGAGGGCAAGCCTTTGCCAACCGGCGAAGTCGGCGAGATCGTCATCAAGGCGGGCTTCGTCATGAAGGGCTACTGGAACCGCGCGGATGCAACGAAAGAGTCCGTGCGCGACGGCTTCTTCTACACGGGCGATGCTGGTTACTTCGATGAGGACGGCTTTCTCTTCATCCATGACCGGGTGAAGGACATGATCGTGTCGGGCGGCGAGAACGTTTATCCGGCCGAAGTCGAGAACGCGATCTTCGGCGCCCCGGGCGTCGCGGACGTCGCCGTCATCGGCGTACCTGACGAGAAGTGGGGCGAGGCCGTGAAAGCCATAGTGGTGAAAAAGCCCGGCGAAAATCCGACCGCGGAGCAAGTCATCGCCTGGGCGAAGGAACGCATTGCCGGCTATAAGGCGCCAAAGTCGGTCGACTTCATCGACGCCCTGCCGCGCAATCCCTCGGGCAAGATCCTGCGCAAGGACCTGCGCGAGCCCTATTGGAAAGGACACACGAGGCGCGTGGGTTGAACACTGCGCCGATTGCCAGCCGTCCTGAAGGCGCCTCAGACATCTGCGTCATTCATGCGCTGGCCCGGCGAGCGTTCGCGCAGATGCCCTATGCGGGCGGCGATGAGCAGGACCTGACCGATGCGCTGCGGATGGCCGGCGCGCTCGGCTACGCCCTGACGGGCAATCCGCTCTATGATCAACGGTTCGGGTTTGCGCTGGACCGGGCCGCGTGTCCCGCAGGCCAACCGCCGAAATACTTCATGACGCTCTGCTTCGGGCCGCTGAGGCCGTCAGGGCCGCTGGCCTTTCACCGCCTGTTCAACGGGCTGTCCTGAAGGCCGCCCGCTTCCGGGCGCTGGCCCGCAGGTGATCGTGAGACGGGCTCAGTTCGCCAGTTTCATCCAGTCGCGGGCCGCCTGCAGCGCCATCTTGATTTCGGCCGAGGTCAGCATTTCCGCCATGTCCTGGCGCTGCGCCCTGGCCTCGTCATGGCCGCGGGCGGCTGCGAGGTTGAACCATTTGTGGGCTTCGACGAGATTGATCTCGGTGCCCGTGCCGGTCGCATAGGCAAGACCTGCGCGGTAGAGGTCGTCCGGCAGGGAGTGGGCGCCAATCAGCGCGCCGGGCTCCATGGGAGTATCTGAATAGGCCATTTTGTTTCTTCCTTTGACACCTCGCGCAGCTGGCCGGGATTTTCCCTTTGTCCGGCTGCGAAACCTTCACCTGCCGGACCATCCAGCAACGGATCAAAGTTGACCTAAAGGCATTGGCGCTTGGTTAATTTCGCATTTGCCAAGCGGCGGCTATGTTAAGGATTCAGCGGTTGAAGTTAATGCCAGTCCTCAACGACCAGGCATTCCAAGCCCTTCAACAGGCGTCTTCCTGGCCAAAGACACGCTGAATATGCACCGTAGGCGGACGGTTCAGTCCATCTCCGGATAGCGCCGGAACGCGGGCAGGGCATGGATGTGCGCGGCCCAGTCCTGTCGTTCGGCCGTCTGCACCTGCGCGCCAGGCGGAAAGGCCGATGGGTCATCCAGCGTGATCGCCTGCACATCGACCAGTCCCGGCAGGAAGGTCTCGTTCACATAGAATAGCCCCGTGCCGCAGACGGGGCAGAAGCGGCGCAACGCATCGCCGGAGGCGTTGAACACCGCGGGTTCGCCTTGCGTGATCCGCAGGTTGCCTGCCGGCATCACCGCCCAGGCGACCATCGGCGCGCCGGCGCTCAACTGGCAGTCCCGGCAATGGCAGATCGACACCCGGTCCGGCGGCGCGCTCAGCTCATACCTGACCGCGCCGCATTGGCAGCCACCCGTGATCGCCATGACGCTCTTCTCCCCAAATGTTCATGATTTGTTCGAACTGCCATCAAAGTCCGGCCAAAGTCAAAAAGAAAATCCCCGCCAGTCTTTCGAGGGGCGGGGATTTCCACGTTTACTTTGCGCAAGCCTGAAATCAGGCGGCGATCTTCTTCTTGGCCAGCGACTTGGCGAGTTTCTCCATCGCCTTGCCTTTGTCGATGTTCTCGACAGCGGCCAGCTCACGGGCCATCCGGTCCAGCGCGCTCTCGTACAGCTGACGCTCCGAGTAGGACTGTTCCGGCTGGTCATCGCCGCGGTGCAGGTCGCGCACGACTTCCGCGATCGAGATCAGGTCGCCCGAATTGATCTTGGCTTCATATTCCTGGGCGCGGCGCGACCACATGGTCCGCTTGATGCGGGCCTTGCCGCCGAGCGTTTTCAGGGCGTCATCGACCAGTTTCGAACCGGCGAGCGCACGCATGCCCGAGGCTTCGGCGCGGTTGGTCGGCACGCGAAGGATCATCTTGTCCTGGTCAAAGGCGACCACATAGACTTCGAGCGCCATGCCCGCGACCGTCTGCTTTTCGACAGCCGTGATCCTGCCCACGCCGTGAGCCGGGTAAACAACGCTTTGCCCGACCTCGAACGCCAATGCCCGAGTCTCTGCTTTTTTCGCCATATTGAAGTGACCTTTTTCTACACGCACCAAAGCGATGTTCTCCCGGCCCAGTGCCCTTGTTGAGGTACTGAGTTAGGAATTCCCGCTTCTTAATGATTATTGATCAAGCGTGACACATAACACGAATTTGGCGTATTTACAACAGGTCCGCGCAGGGCGGTACCAAAAGTAAACGAAATGGAATCAAGACCCTCGTTAATAAATGGGGCACCTTGAAAGCAGTAGCGACTGCATGCCGAATCGGGCCGCGACGGCTATTTTCAGTCGCCCGTACCTGGGTTGGGGCTGAAGTATTTTTCCAGCTTGCCGGTTTCCTGAGCGTACTTTTCACGGTCGTCCGGCGGTGTCTTCAGCCGGGTGATGTTCGGCCAGATCTTTGCGTATTCGGTGTTCAGCTTCAGCCATTTGTTGTCAGGATCATCCTCGGTATCCGGCTTGATCGCCTCGACCGGGCATTCCGGCTCGCAGACGCCGCAATCGATGCACTCATCCGGGTGGATGACCAGCATATTCTCGCCTTCGTAGAAGCAATCGACCGGGCAGACTTCCACACAGTCCATGTATTTGCAGCGGATGCAGGCATCGACGACGATGTAGGTCATGGGCGCAGGTGTCTCGTTGAAAGGCTTGGTTCAGCGATGCCAATTGGCGGTGACGCTCCGGACTGTCAATGTGGCAGTCTCAATCGGGCCTGAAGATTTGCTCAAGACGCCCCGGGCAGGCGCCCTTCGGCGCGCTGGCGGGCCTGGGCACGGCTGACATCATCAACATGCAGCAGGCCAGCCACCTGGCGCACATAGGTCTCCTCAATGTCGGAGCGTTCGCCGTCCGCAAGGACCACCCGGTACATGGCTTCCACCACCTTGATCCGCTCGGCGAGGGCCAGTTTCTTCGCGTGCTTGGTGAACTGGTGGCTGCCCACCGCTTCCTCGGCCAGCGTTTCGGCCTCGGCGAGCAGCGCGTCCGCCTTGGCGGCGTCAAAGTCGAAGGATTCGAGCAGGATCTCTGCGATCATGTCGCTTTCGATGTTCACATACACCCCGTCCACCAGCGCCGCCTCCACCAGCAGCGCGCCGACCGCCACCTGCGGCGACATCGATTGTTCCGCCGGCGTCTTGGCCGCGAACAGGTTCTTGATGGATTTCATCATGGTTGGTCCTCTGCGGGCCGGTAAAGGGCCCGGGCTTCCTCGGCAGGCCCCCTTCGGCTTCCGGCTGCCAGCACTATGACGCTGACAATATCGGCGCCTTTCCCGAATGTCACGATGTTGCCGGCGCTCAGGCTCAGGCCGGGCTTGTCGGTCCGGCGGGTCAATCCGCCTTGCGTGACGCGAAGGCCGGATTTGCGGATGAATGCCGCGGACAAGGCGCGGGTCCGGAAAAACCGGGCGCGCCAGAGCCAGACATCGGCGCGAACCGCCGTCTCGGCGCCTTCGTCAGATGTCATCGGCCCGCCAGCGTCTGAACGCCTCTAGCGGAAGGGGCGGTACCGGAAGCCGCCCTGGGCGGGCTTCGGCGCGGTAGGCGGTTTCGGCGCCTTCGGCGGCCGTGGGGGCTTGGCCGGTTTCGGCGGCGGCAGCAGCGCAGCGAGCGCGGCGAACGGGCTGTCGGGGTCAATCGGTTTGCTGCGCCGCTCATCCTGCCGGGGCGCGTGGCCGGACTTGCGGTTGTCCTGGCGATTGTTTGGCCGCCCGTCTGGCCGCTTCTCCGACCTATTGTCCGACCGGCTGTCCGACCGGCTGTCCGGGCGGCTGTCCGGGCGGCGTCCCTGACGGTTGTCCGGCCGGGCATGTTCTGTCCGCGCAGGGCGCTGGCCAGCGGCCGCATCGCCTTGAGGTTTCGCGTGCTCCGTATCCGGACGGCCAGACGGCGAATGGCCAGTCTTCGCATGGGCGGAGCGGCGCGGCGGGCGCTCGTCGCCCTCGGGCCGCGACCGCGCCGAGAAGCGCCAGAGGGTGACGGCGCCGGTCTCTGGGTTCTTTTCGGCCGCGGCGATTCCGAAGCCTTTGAGCACGGCGTGCCAGTCATCGGACGGGCAGGAGATGACCGAGGCGAGGTCGATCGGAATCTCGAAGGTTGCCTTGGCAGCGGCCTTGCGGCGTTTGGCGAGTTCCCAGCCGAGGCGCTCGGCAAGGTCAGCGCGGACCGCGCGGCGGCCAAACCGCAGGTAGCCATTGGCCACGAGCGCGGCTTCCGGCCAGGTGCCGTCGAGGCCAAACGAACCGGCGCCTTCCGGGGCGAGGGGATATTCCGTGGACGACTCCACCGCTTTCAGAATGGCAATCATCCGCTGCGCGGCAGGCTTCTGCACGTCCGGCACATAGGCGGCAACGCGGCCGACGCGGATACCGGCCGCTTTCAGCGTTTCGCGCTGCGTAGCGTCGAGACGCGGTGTTGACTCGTCCGTACGCAGATCAATGCAGGCGCCGCTTTCGAGAATGCGGAACGCAAGACCCCGCAGGATGCCTTCCATTGCATCGCCGCTGCGGGCAAAGGCGAGTTTCGCATGCGTCGGCAGGATGCGTCCGATTTCGCCCCGCACCCATTCTTCGATCCGCGTCAGCGCAGCCTGACGTTCCGAAGCCTCGGCCTCGAGCGCGCCAATCAACTCTGTCCGCGGCATCATCCATTGCGCGCCCCTGGCGAGGCGTGCGATGGGCGCGCCCTGAAACTCGACCTCGGCGCCCTCTGTCAGCTTGAAGGCCTCGGCCGGCGCCGTCGCAATCTGCGCGAGCCGCGCGGTCAGCATCGGGCGCACAGCGGCGAGCGCCGCGCCGCGCACAGCCTTGCCTTCCAGCGTGCGGGCATCGATAACGGGTTCAAAGCTGAGGCCCCTCAGCCGGCCAACCAGGTGGCCTTCAACCGTCACATCGCCGTCCGGTGTCAAGTCAGTCACGAGTGCATCTTCTTTCCTCAAGCTTGCAAGCAGGGCCGTGGTACGCCGGTCCACGAAACGCGCCGTCAGCGCCTCGTGTAGCGCGTCTGACAGGGAGTCTTCAATCTCCCGGGTTCTCTGTTGCCAGTAGGAGGGATTTTCAAGCCAGTCGTCGCGGTGCGCCGCATAGGTCCAGGTGCGGATCGCGGCGAGGCGTTGCTGGAGCTGATTGATATCGCCGCGCACGGAAGAAAGGTCGTCCATCCGGCGGCTCAAGCCTTCATCCGAGAGACGCGCGTCGGGGTCCGCGAGTGTCTCGGCTAGCCCCAGCACAAGCCGGCCGTGGCCTTCCGGGCCGGCCTTTCGGAAGTCCGGCAAGCGCGCAAGGTCCCACAGGCGGCGGACTTTCCGCTCGCCCGCTAAATTCGGGCCGATCGCGCCGTCCTCGCTCATCCGGCGCAGCACCCATTCATCCAGCGCGCGCGGATTATGGATCAGCACCGGATTGCCGGACGGGCGCTCCAGCGAGCGGATCAGGGATTTCAGGCTCGCATAGTCGAGCGCAGAATTGCGCCACTGGATCGCATCGACCGGATCGAACCGGTGTCCTTCTATTGCTTTCCACTCTTCATCCTGGAAAGGCGGGCAGCTGCCCGTCTCGCCAAATTCGCCATCGGTCCGGAAGCGGCCGGCGCGGCCTGCAATCTGCGCGCATTCGGCGAGCGAAAGCGGGCGGTGACGGCGGCCATCATACTTTGTGCGCGAGGCAAACACGACGCGGGTGACATCCAGGTTGAGGCCCATGCCGATCGCGTCTGTGGCGACGATGTAATCGACTTCGCCCGACTGGTAGAGCGCGACCTGCGCATTGCGCGTACGCGGGCTGAGCGCGCCCATGACGACCGCCGCGCCGCCCTTCTGCCGGCGGAGGAGTTCGGCGATCGCGTACACTTCCTCGGCGCTGAAGGCGACGATGGCGGTGCGTTTCGGCAGCTTGGTGATCTTCGCATGGCCCGCATAGCGCAGCTCGGAAAAGCGCGGCCGCGGTTCGGTCTCGACCCCGAGCTTGAGCGACTTCAGCAGCGCGCGCATCGTATCGGCGCCGAGCAGAAGGGTCTCGTGGTTGCCGCGCATGTGCAGGATACGGTCCGTGAAGACGTGCCCGCGGTCATCATCTTCGGCGAGCTGAATTTCGTCGATGGCGACAAAGTCCGCCCGCACATCGGCCGGCATCGATTCCGCCGTGCAGACGAAATAGCGCGCCGTCGGCGGACAGATGCGTTCTTCGCCGGTCAGCAGCGCGGCATTGGCGTAGCCCTTCGCGGCCACCACCCGGTCGTACACTTCGCGCGCCAGCAGGCGCAGCGGCAGGCCGATCATACCCGTGCCGTGCGCGAGCATTCGCTCGATCGCATAATGGGTCTTGCCGGTATTGGTGGGGCCGAGAATGGCCTTCAGCGTGGACATGGCTGTTGGAAGGGGTGGGGACGGGGCGGGCTTAAGTCAAGCGCGGCTGGCGGTAAGCCGCCGGATCATGCCGCGCGCGGACGGGCGGAAGGCGGGCGGAAGCTGCGTTGCGCCGTCATAGAGCGCGCCTTCCACCGAAAGGCCTTCGTCATCAATCCAGAGGCAGGTCGCGCCGCAGAGGTTTGCGCCGTCGAGACGCGCCTGGCGGAGCGACGCGCCGGTCAGGTCCGCGCCGATCAGGCAGGCGCCGGAAAGGTCCGACCGCCGGAGGCTTGCATGGCGCAGCGAGACGCCGCGCATATGGGCGTGCCGGAAGGTCGCCGACATCAAGCGGGCATGGTCAAACCGCGCGCCCTCAAGGCTCGCCCAGTCGAGGCAGGCCGCCCGCAGCTCGCAGTCCCGGAACACGGCGCCGGCGAGGTCGCGGCCGCTGAGATCGGCGCGCAGGAAATCCTGCTGCGCAAGGCTCGCGCCGCGCAGCTCGGCAAGGCCGAGTTCAATTACCCGTTCGGATCCCAGATACTGGATCGCAATCATGCCCGGCTCTCATTCCCTGCGCCACATTGGCTTGATTGTCCGGGCGGCGCAATCGCTCGCGGTGCGGGTTTCCATTTGACCCGGAAAAGCCCGTCCGATACCGCATGAGGCCTGTAACAAAAAGCTGAATGCCCGTGTTCGTTTACCGCTCCCTCCTGTTCGTGCCCGGTGCCCGGTCTGACCGGTTCGGCAAGGCTGTTGCGGCCGGCGCAGACGCGGTGATCATCGACCTCGAAGACGCGGTGCTGCCGGCCGACAAATCTCAGGCGCGCACCGAAACGCTGGCCTGGCTCGGCGCCTGGCGCGGGCGTCATCTGGGCCTGCGCATCAATTCGCCGCGCACCGCCTTTGGCTGCGCCGACCTTGCAGCGCTGGCCGCGTCCCCCGCAGCTGCGCGCGCGGACTTCCTGATGGTGCCGAAGGCGGAGACCGCGGTGGATCTCGAGATCGTCGCCGAAGCCTTTGGCCGCAAGATGCCGCTGATCGCCATCATCGAAAGCGGGCGCGCGCTGTTCAATGCGGCCGGGATCGCGCAGCAGGCGAGCGGCGGCGTTTTGTTCGGCGGGGTCGATTACTCGGCGAGCCTCGGCGCGGACGTCTCCGACTGGGACGCGATGCTGACCGCGCGCGGCACGATCGCCGCCGCCTGCGCCGCTTCGGGCGTACCTGCCTATGACGTGCCCTACCTCGATACGAAGGATGCGGACGGCCTCGCCGTGATGACCCGCAAGGCGAAGGCGATGGGCTTCTCCGGCCGGGCCTGCATCCATCCCGATCAGGTGAAAGCTGTGAACACCGCTTATTCGCCCACCGAGGCCGAGCTTGAAGAGGCGCGCGCCATCCTCGCCGCGATGGGCGCGGCGGGCGGCGGTGTAGCGCTGCACAAAGGCAAGATGATCGACCGGCCGGTGATCCTGGCAGCCGAGCGTGTAATTGCGAGCGCGCGTCCAGTTTGATCGGAGACGGACCATGACAGCATTACCGCTGACACCTATCGCCTATCTGCGCGGCGGCCGTTCGTCCCCGGAGGATGACAATTGGGGCCGCGAGCGCGCGGCCACCGAGTCGGATGAGTTCCTGCCAAACGGCGATATTCGTCAGCCGGACGGTCGGGCGAACTGATGAAAGCATACTGGTAACACAAAGGATCCCGGCGATGGCCGATACTGCAATCCACTCCGAAGCCGATGAGCGCCAGATGCTGGAGGCGATCGGAAAATGGATCGAGAAGAAGGTCGCGCCGGTCGCGATGAAGTATGAGCATGCCAATGAATGGCCGGCAGACCTTGTGGCCGACATGACCGAGCTCGGCCTGTTCGGCGCGCTCGTGCATCCGGATTATGGCGGCCTCGGTCTTTCGGCGACGACCTATACGCGTATCGTGGCGATGATCTCCGAAGAGTGGATGAGCCTCACCGGCATTTTCAATACGCACATGATGATGGCGATCATCGTGCAGAAGTTCGGAACGGATACGCAGAAGGAATTCTGGCTGCCGAAGTTCGCGAGCGGCGACATGCGCGGCGGACTTGGTCTGACCGAGCCGGACGCCGGTAGCGACCTTCAGGGCATCCGGACTGTCGCCAAGCGGCGCGGCGACACTTACGTCGTGAACGGAACAAAGACCTGGATCTCGAACGCCATCGAAGGCCATTGCGTGGCCTTGCTGGTGAAGACCGATCCAGACGCTGAGCCGCGCCATCGGGGCATGTCGATGCTGATCGTCCCGAAGATTGATCCGCAGACGCGCAAACCGCTCAAAGGTGTGCGCAATGGCAAGAAGCTCGGCAAGCTCGGCTACAAGGGCATCGATTCGGGCGAGTTCATCTTCGAGGATTATGAGTGTGATGCGAGCCTCTGCCTTGTCGGCGGCAAGGAAGGCGAAGGCTTTTACATGGCGACCGGCGGGCTGGAGCTTGGCCGGATCAACATCGCCGCGCGCGGTGTCGGTATCGCTCGGCGGGCGCTGCGGGAATCGGTGGCCTATTCGCAGATCCGCAAGACGATGGGCAAGCCGATCTGCGAGCACCAGGCGATCCAGCTGAAGCTGGGCGAGATGGCGGCGAAGACCCGCGCGGCAGAACTCCTGACCGAAGACGCGGCGCGCGCCTACGACTCGGGCGAGCGGGTGGATATGGAAGCCGGCATGGCGAAATGGTTTGCTTCGGAGACGGCGCTGGAAGTTGCGACGGAAGCGATGCGAATTCATGGCGGCTACGGCTATTCGACGGAATATGTGCTCGAACGTCTCTACCGCGACGCGCCGCTGCTGTGCATCGGCGAGGGCACCAACGAGCTGCAGCGGATGATCATTGCCAAGCAGCTCATCAAGAGAAATCCCGCCTGATGTTCCGGCACCTGATGATTGCCGCCGCCTCACTTGCCGTGTCTGCGTGCGTGGCGGGGCCGCCCGGGCGCGCGGCGGATGCGCCGCCGCTGGAAGCGGTGCCTTCGGTCGATGTCGCGCGCTATATGGGTCTCTGGTACGAGATTGCGCGCTACCCGACGAGCTTCCAGAAGGACTGCGAAGGCACGACGGCGCAGTACACGCTGCGCGCCGATGGCCGCGTCGATGTGCTGAACACTTGCCGCTTTGGCACCAGGGACGGCGAGCCGCGCTCAGCCGAGGCAGTGGCGCGGGTCATGCAGGGCTCGAACGGCGCGCGTCTTTTCGTGAACTTCGCCCCGATCCCCCTGCTGGCGGGCGATGGCAATTACTGGATCCTCTATCTCGATGACGGCTACACGCATGCAGTGGTCGGCGAGCCGTCGGGCCGGTTCCTGTGGTACCTGTCGCGCACGCCGGTGATCTCGGCTGAAGTGCGCGCGCAGCTTGATGCCGCGGCTGTGGCGGCGGGATATGATCTCGGCCTGCTGAAGGAAACCGAGCAGAAGTAAGGGCAGGGCCAGCACGGGCGGGCGCAGAGGCGGGGCGCCTTGCGGTTGGTGTCTCAGTGTGGATGAGGGCTGGACCTGCCAGGTGGTCGCGCCAGGGCAGGCAGAGCGGCGCTTTCCATCGGCGGGGCGCTGCGTTAGACAGCGCGCCGCACCGGAAACCGAACGAAACCAAGAGAGTTATCCATGGCTGGCCATAGCAAATGGGCAAACATCCAGCACCGCAAGGGCAAGCAGGACAAGAAGCGCGCCGTGCTGTTTGCGCGCCTCGCGAAGGAAATCACGGTCGCCTCGAAGATGGGCGGGCCGGACCCGGCGATGAACCCTCGCCTGCGCCTCGCCGTGCAGAACGCCAAAGGCGTCTCGGTGCCGAAGGACAATATCCAGCGCGCCATTGACAAGGGCCAGAGCGCCGGCGGGGCCGACTATGCCGACATCCGTTATGAGGGCGTCGGCCCGGGCGGCGTGGGCATCATCGTCGAGGCCTCGACCGACAACAAGAACCGGTCGGCGACCGATATCCGCTCGGCCTTCTCCAAGAATGGCGGCGCGCTCGGCACGACGGGGTCGGTCTCCTTCAACTTCGACCAGCTCGGCGAAATCGAGTATCCGGTGAGCGCGGGCTCGGCTGACCAGGTTATGGAAGCCGCCATCATGGCCGGGGCGCAGGATGCGGAATCGGACGAAGACGGCCACTGGATCTATACGGCGCGGGAAGACTTCGCGGCGGTCACGACGGCGCTGGCGGACGCCTTCGGCGGCAAGGTGGAGCCGGTCTCGGCGAAGATCATCTGGAAGCCGAAAGTGAATGTGGCGGTCTCGGGCGACAATGCCGACCTGCTGATGAAGCTGCTGGATGTGCTCGACGAACTCGATGACGTACAGAACGTCTATGACAATTCGGAATTGTCCGAAGAAGAAATGGCGCGGCTCGCGGGATGAGGCGCCCGTCCGCCCAGGACACGTTCCATGATCTATGACTTGGCGAAGTTCCTGCATATCACCGGCGTTGCGATGCTGATGGGCAACATCACCGTCACGGCGATCTGGAAGTTCTTCGCGGACCGTGACGGGCGCCCGGAGGTGCTGGGCTTTGCGCAGAAGCTGGTGACGTATACGGACTGGTCGATGACGGCCTGGGGCGCGGCGCTGATCATCATCGGCGGGTATGGGATGGCGATTGCAGCCGGGTATCCGCTCGGGGAGGGATGGCTGCTCTGGAGCCAGGTCCTGTTCTTCCTGTCAGGGCTCATCTGGCTGCTGGCCATCGTGCCGATCCAGGTGAAGCAGGCACGGCTGGCAAAGGCGTTTCCCGCCGGCGATGTGGGCGAGGCGTACCGTGCGCTGTCCCGGCGCTGGCTGGCCTGGGGATTGGTGAACACGGTGCCGCTGGTGATGGCGACCTGGCTGATGATCGCCAAGCCTATCTGAGAACCGCAGGTAGAGGCCGGGGCTGCTAAGCGTTGGCCGAACCGGCGTTCTTCGTCCTTTTCAATTCCGCAGGTCCCGGCGAAGGCTGGGACCCAGCGCAATCACCCGCCCAGCCCCAAGCTCTCCAGCACTGTCTGCGTATCTGCGCCCAACTGCGGCGGCGGGAGGCGCTGGCTGTTGGCAGGCGTTTCGGAGAACATCACTGGGTGGCGCATGGCGCGGTAGGTGCCGAGGCCAGGGGCGGTCACCTGCTGGAAGAAATCGGTTGCCACGAGGTGTGCGTCGGTGAGGACTTCCGGCAACGTGTTATAGCGCATGGCGGGGATGTTGGCTTCGTCGAGCAGGACGAGCCATTCGTCCGTGGTTCGCGTGGCTGCGACTTCCTCGATCAGGGCATATAGGGCGCCGGTGTTTTCGGTGCGGGCCTTGTAGGTGCTGAAGCGGGGGTCGCGGAACACGTCCGGCTTACCGCCGATCTCGAAGAACTTCTCCCACTGCTCGTCCGAATACGGAACAAGGCCGATATAGCCGTCGAGCGTCGGGTAGGGGCGCCGGTTCGGATTGACGGAGCGGGTATAGGCGAGTTTGCCGCGGGCGGGGATGAAGGTTTCGCCGTAGAGGTTCTCGACCATGTTGAAGAAGGTGAAGCATTCCAGCATCGGCACCTGGACGAACTGGCCTTCGCCGGTCTTCGCCTTGTGGACCAGGGCGGCGAGCGCGGCGTAGGTGGCGAACAGGCCCACGGTCTTGTCGGCGACGAGGGACGGCGCGTACTCGGGGCGCCCGCCGGAGCGGATGGCGTTGAGGTCTGCGAAACCCGAGGCGCCCTGGATCAGGTCGTCATAGGCCTGCCGCAGCTCGTAGGGCCCGCCCTGTCCGAAGCCCGCGCAGTGGACATAGACGATGCCGGGGCTGAGCGCCTTGACCTCGTCATAGCCGAAGCCGAGGCGTTCCATGCCGGCGAGGCGGACATTGTGGAAGAAGACATCGGCGGTTTTCAGGAGCTCGGTGAGCGCGTCCTTGCCTTCCGGCGTCTTGGCATCGAGTTCGATGGAGCGCTTGTTTCGGTTCAGCGCCATGTAGATCGGGCCGACGCCCTCGACCGGGGTCGGGCCTGCGCCGCGCATCATGTCGCCCCGGCCGGGCGGCTCGATCTTGATCACTTCCGCGCCGAGGTCTGCGAGAATGAGCGTCGCGAAGGGGCCGAGCACGACCGTGCTCATGTCGATGATACGGATGCCGGCCAAAGGACCGGGGAGCGGGCCGGGACGGGACGTGTCGGACATGCACTGGGCTCCTCAAGTGATTCGCCGTTAGTGCCCCGGAGGCGCGTCCCGGATCAAGGACTATCGCGGCGTCAGAGCGCCAGGGTGAAGATCCAGCGCCAAGATCAGGCGCCAAGACCCAGCGCGGTCCGGGCTTCCTCGATATGGTCCGTCTTGGCCTTGAAGGCGGACCAGTCGTCACTCGCGGCGATGGGATCCCAGAGCGCTTCAACCTCGTCGATCAGCAGGCTGACCGGCGTTGGTCTCTGGAAGTAAGGCAAGGCGAGGCGTTCGGGGCGGCATGGCGCGCGCGCGAGGAGGGCGGCGCGGACCGGGGCGAAGGCTGGAGCCGCGTAGAGGCCCGCCTGCAGTGAGGCGTTGGCGCGCGCCTCGCTGGCACAGAACCAGTCGAAGAAGGTCTGCGGCCAGTTCGCGCCGGACGCGGTCATCCAGCCATAGAAGGCCTGCAGGAAGGCGATATCGCTGGCCAGGTCGCCGGTCGGGGTCAGGCCGAGCAGCGCGTGGGTATGGGCGGCGAAGCTCTCCCTGTAAGCAGGCTCGTAAGACGTGAGGGCCGGGGCGAGGTCTTCGGCGTCCGCGAGCAGCAGGAGCGCGGAGGCGAGCTGCTGCAGCGCCCAGCCGCCCTGCACGGGCTGGCGGCCAAACCGGTAGAGGCCGTTCTGGTCGAAATAGGCGGCGGTGAAGTTCGGGTCGGAGTGGGGCAAGAAGCGCCAGGGGCCGAAATCGAATGTCTCGCCGGTGATGTTGAAATTGTCCGTGTTCATCACGCCGTGCACGAAGCCGGCGGCCATCCACTGGCCGATCATACGGCCAGTGGCGAGCGCGGCGCGCTCCAGCAGGGCGCAGGCCTTGCGGGACATGTCCGGGTCATCCGCGCCGGGATGAAACTCGGCGACGCAGTAATCGACGAGCGCCGCCATCGCTTCGCGGTCTTCGAGCCAGGCGCAGCGCTGGAATGTGCCGAAGCGGACATGGCTGTGGGAGAGGCGGACGAGGACCGAGCCGCGCGTCGGCGAGGGCTCATCATTGCGTTCCAGGGATTCGCCGGTCTCGATCAGGCTGAAGGCTTTGGAGGTGTTGACGCCGAGGGCTTCGAGGTAGCTCGCGGCGAGGATTTCCCGCACGCCGCCCTTGAGGGTCAACCGGCCATCGCCGCGGCGGGACCAGGGCGTCTGGCCCGAGCCCTTCGTGCCGAGATCGAGGAGGCGGCCGGCGCCATCACGCAGCTGCGCAAAGAGGAAGCCGCGACCGTCGCCGAGGTCTGGATTGTAGGTGCCGAACTGGTGGCCGTGATACCGCATGGCCAGGGGCTGGGGCAGGTTGCCGGGCAAAGGTTCGAACCGGCCGAAATGTCCCGTCCACGCTGGCTCGTCGAGCCCGCCAAGCCCAACAGCGTCGGCCCAGCGTTGGTTGCGCCAGCGCAACACTGTAGTTGGAAAGTTTGCGGCGCTGACAGGATCGGCGAGTTGTGCAGCAAGCGGCATGAAGGGGATCACGAAAGTACCTTTTTCGAACTTAACAGTATTTCCTGGATAATCCAAAGGAACCAGGCGCTCATTGCGGCAAAGCCCATCGCCCTCAGTTCCGGTTTTGTATGCTGCGATGCAGCACAAGTTGCCTCTTGCGGACCTACGGAGACCCTCAATGATGGTAATTGGTCAATTTCATGACAAGCGGCTAACGTTTGCGCCAAACCACCTAAGTTTCTGGAGGAAACGACATGAATAAACTCAAGGGAATGTTCTTTTATGCGTCTGCCATTGCGCTGTCCGGCGCTATGGCCGCGCAGGCACAGGAAGAAGAAACGACAGAGCGCCGCGTCAGCACGGTCACGGTGACCGGCTCCCTGATCCAGGGCACGCCGGAAGATGCCGCCCTGCCGGTCGACGTGCTTTCGTCGGAAGACCTGCTCAACCAGGGCAGCCCGTCGGCGCTCGATATCATCAAGTCGCTGCCTGTCTCGAGCGGTGTGCTTGGCGATACCAACCAGTTCGACGGCCGCGCCCAGGGCTCGGAAGGCTCCGGTACGATCAACCTTCGCGGCCTCGGTGCCTCGCGCACCCTGGTGCTGCTCGACGGCAAACGCCTGGCGTCCAATCCGTTTGCCTTCGCAGGCAGCGGCGCGGTCGATACCAACATCCTGCCGCTGGCCGCCGTTGGGCGGATCGAGATCCTGAAAGACGGCGCTGCCGCCACATACGGCTCTGACGCCGTCGCGGGCGTCGTGAACTTTATCACGCGCGAGAACTTCACCGGTTACGAAGTCGGCGGAGACTTCAAAGCCGTTCCGGGCGCTGACGGCGACTACACGTTGAACGGCATTGCCGGTTGGGACACCAATTTCGGTGATTTCCTGCTTGCTGCCGGCATCCAGCACCGATCCGAGCTTGCGACCACCGAGCGGGACTTCGCCCAGCGCAGCTTCCTCGAAAACCCGCAGGGCGGCTATTCGCTGGTCGGCAACCCCGGCGCGTTCCTGCCCGTCAGCGCGGCCTTCTCGCCGACCGGCGGCGTGCGGCGCGATCCGCAGTGCGCGTTGCTCGGCGGTGTGCCGCTCCTGGCCGGGGCAACCCCGGTCTGTGGCTTCCAGTTCACCCCGTTCGACAACATCGTCGAAGAAGAGGACCGCTACCAGGTGCTCGGCAAGGCTGATTTCGAAATCGGCGAAACACATAACCTGACGCTGCAAGGCTTCTACTCGGCGACGGAAGTGCCGAAGATCGCCTTCTCGCCTTCGTTCCCGCCCGTGGGCGGCGCAAGCGGCCCGACGGCGGATGCCTCGATTGTGCCGGGGCAATTCTTTGTCCCTCTGACGAACCCGGGCTTTGCCAGCCTGGCCGCGCAGAACCCTGGTCTTGTGCCGGCCGGAACGGCGGGCGCATTCATGATCGCAACACGCCCGATCGGACAGGCCGGCAACGCGCTGGCCGGTGGCCGGGGTGCCGAGCGCAGCTACCGCGAGTATGAGCACTATCGTCTGTCGGCGGAGCTCAAGGGCGAGCTGACCGAGGCGATCAACTATACGGCGTCTGTTACCACCGGTTCGCAAATCGGCCGGCGGACGAACGAAGACACGGTCGTCAACCGCTACGCCCTGGCGCTTCGCGGCCTTGGCGGCGCAAACTGCAACGTCGCGGCGAACACGCCCGGCCTCAACAACTGCCTCTGGTTCAACCCGTTCTCGACGGCGATCCGTCAGAGCGCGGTGACCGGTGCGACCAACCCGCAATTCACGGCCGCCAACTCAAACGAGGTGCTCGACTTCATTCTCGAGGACTCGTTCACCGAGCAGGAATACAAGCTGACCGTGATCGAAGGCGTGCTTGACGGTATGTTGCCCATCACACTCGGCGACGGCCAGATTGGCTGGGCTGCAGGGGCTCAGTACCGCAAGGAAGAGTATGACCGTCAGTACAACGATATCGCCAACCTCAACATCAATCCGTGCATCGCGACCGTCACGACGGGGACGACAACCTGCGCGCAACCGGTCGGCGTGCTCGGCTTCCTTGCAGGTTCACGCCCGCTCCAGGCAGAGCAGGATATCTATGCGCTGTTCGGGGAACTGAGCCTTCCGTTCTCGGAGAACTTCAACGCCTCGCTGGCGGCGCGTTATGAGGATTACGGCGGCGACATTGGTTCGACCTTCGATCCGAAACTGTCGGCCCGTTGGCAGGTCGCCGAACCGCTTGCGGTTCGCGGTTCGATCAGCACGACGTTCCGCGGCCCGGCCCTGACGCAGGTTGCGACCGGATCGGTCACGTCGCTGCAAAGCGTCGGCGGCACCTTCCGCGCCGTGGATATTGCCGGTAACCCGGGCCTGACACCGGAAAGCGCCCTGACTTATAACCTTGGCGTGATCTATCAGCCCGGCAATTTCAACCTGTCCGTCGATTACTGGAACTTCGACTTCGAGGATTCGGTCATCACCGAACCCGTCGCCAACATCGTCAGCGCGGTCTTCCCGACCGGGCTGCCGAACAACTGCGCCAACCCGGCCTTCGCGGCCCTGGTAGCCCGCTTCACGTTCACCGGCGCCTGCGCCGTTGGCAACGTATCGCGTCTCAACACGCAGTACACGAACGGACCGCAAATCAAGACCTCGGGTATCGACGTGCTCGCGGACTACACGTTCGAGGATGTTGCCGGAAAAGGCGTCGACCTCGAGCTCGGCGGCAGCGCCAGCTATGTGCTCGAGTACGAGGTCGGCGAAGTGTCGGTCGAAGGTGTGACCGTCGGTCGGCCCTTCTCGGCTGTCGGCTTCCTGAACTTCCAGACAGTGGCGACCCCGCTGCCAGAACTGAAGTTCGAGGCCTACGCCAACGCGTCGACCGAGAACATCAACGCCCGCCTCACGGCGCGCTATATCGGCGAGTACGAAGACCAGCGGACGGCTCTGTTCACGACGCCGAACCCGAACTTCACAACGCCGGGGATCATCCTGCCACAAGGTCAGACGATCAAGTCGTTCGTCAGCTATGACGGCACGGTGGTCGTGAACCTGCCGGCCGAGACGACGGTTTCGTTCTCGATCGAGAACATTCTCGATACGCAGCCGCCGTTCGCCCGCCTCGAGCTGAACTATGATCCGTTCACCGGCGATGCCGTCGGCCGGACGTTCAAGATCGGCTTCACCAAGCGCTTCGGCGCCGGCGGCTGATCGGACCCGTCTGCGGATATAATCAGACGGCCCCCGGAAACGGGGGCCGTTTTTTTGCGCCCCTCGTCACAGCGCGCCGAGCGCGCGTCCGGTGATTTCGCCCGCTTCCCGCGCGGCCAGACGGGCCGTGGATGAGAAGGGGGTCAGGTTCAGGAACCCGTGCACCATCGAGGCATACTCGCGGTCCGTGACGCGGATCCCGACGCCGCGCAGCTTCGCCGCATAGGCAAGGCCCTCATCATGCAACGGATCCCAGCCGCAAACGACGATATGGGCGGGCGGAAGGCCTTTGAGGTCTTCCGGCGGAGCAAACAGCGGGGACATCCTCCGGTCCATGCCGGCGCCTGTCTCGCCCAGGTAATGGCCGCGGAAAAACTCGAACAGGTTCGCGGAGATAAAGAAGCCGCTCTCCTGCGGGCTCATCGGCTTGGAGCGGATGTCCGCGAACTGGAGCAGCGGGTAGAGCAGCAACTGGAAGGCAGGTTTCGGGCCCTGCACGCGCACCATTTCCTGCGCGAGGTAGGCTGCGAGGTTGCCGCCCGCGCTGTCTCCGGAGACGGCCGTACGGGCCGGGTCCATGCCGGCGATCCACGCGCCCTTTTCCTGGACCCAGGCCCAGGCCGCCAGCGCGTCGGCATGCGCCGCCGGGAACCGGTGTTCCGGCGCGAGGCGGTAGTCTATAGCGAGCACGCGGCAGCGCGAGCCTTCGGCAAGGCGGCGGCAGAGCATGTCATGGCTGTCGAGATCGCCGAGGACGAAACCGCCGCCATGGAAGAACAGGATGCCGGGGCCCGGCGGCACACCGGCGCCAAGGGGCACGTAAAGGCGCGCGCGTATGGGGCCAGCTGCGCCGGGAATGATCAGAGGGCGGACTTCGGCGAGTTCGGGCGCATCCGGCTCACCCGAATAGTCGATCTTGAGGAATTGCTGGCGCAGGCGGTTGACCGGCAATTTCAGGTCAAGCGGCTTCAAGTCCGGGAGGGAGATCCGGCCACGAAGATTGCGAAGGGCATCGTCGAAGGTCATGCCGCGGCCACTGCCTGCCAATTCCGGCGATGTGATGGCAGGTTGACCGCAATGCAAGCGAAGGGCCAGTCTGGCCCATCACTGAAAGTTTCAGAGCGTGATCACGCCCGGCGCCAGGGGCTCGGCGTAGAGTGCCCGCACAAGGTCCGCGCGCCGGCTGATGACGAGGCGCTGGTTCACATAACCCTTGTCGGTGATTTCGCCGGCGTCGATGCTGGGTGCTTCGGTCAGGATCATCAGCCGTTTGATGCGGCGGGACGAGCCCTGTTCGGCGGCGTTGAAGGCTGCGGCCCGGTCCCTCAGGTCGGCGGCCAGGGAGGCAAGGCCTTTGGCCAGATCACCGGCCGCCTTGATGTACGGCTCGGCGGCCACCGGGGAGGGCCAGACCAGCGCTGCGGCGAAATCCTTGTCCTGGCCGCAGATCACGGCGTCAAAGATCAGCGGGGAGCACGCGGCAACGAAATCCGGGCGCAGCGTGCCGACCGACACCCAGGTACCGGACGAGAGCTTGAAATCCTCGCCGACGCGGCCATCGAAGATCAGGCCCTTGTTCGGGTCCGCCTCGTCGACGAACTTCACCGCGTCGCCAAGGCAGTAGAAGCCTTCCTCGTCGAAGACTTCGGCATTCTTCTTCGGGTCATTGTGATAGCCCGGCATCACGGTCGGGCCCTTAACGCGGACTTCCAGCTTCTCGCCGTTCGGCACCAGTTTCAGCGTCGTGCCGGGCAGCGGCAGGCCGACGAGGCCGACGCGTTCGACTTCCCAGTGCACCACGGTGATGCCCTGCGTTTCGGTCGCGCCATACATCGTGACGATCGGGATGCGCCGGCCGGTGGCCTTGATCGAAAGGGCCTGCAGGCGGTCATAGAGATCGTCCGACAGCGTTGCGCCGCCATAGCCGACCGAGCGCATGTTCTTGAAGAAGGCCTTCAGCAGCGTCTCGTCCTGCTCCATCGCTTCGGCCAGCATGGAGAGCGCAATCGGCGCTGTTCCGAACACGGACGGACTGCATTCGCGTACGTTTCGGATCGTCTCATGGAACAGGGCGGGCGTCGGCTTGCCGCCATCGATCCAGAAGGTCGAGCCGTTCCACAGGGCGCCGTTGAAGTTCACGTTGGAGCCGGAGATGTGGTTCCAGGGCAGCCAGTCGAGGAAATTGTCCACGCGGCCCGGATCATACTCGGGATCACGCGCATTATCGCGCAGGCCTTCCTGGCCGCCGATCATCGAACACATCGCCCCTTGCGTCGTCGGCACGGGTTTCGGCATGCCGGTGGAGCCGGAAGTGAAGAGGTATTTCGCAACGCTGGCATCGTTCAGGCTTGCCATGGCAGCGCTGACGGCGGGCGTGGGGGCCGCGGCGCAGAGCGCGTCATAGGCGATGACCGCATTGTCGCCATCGGGGGCTGCGGAGACGACCTTGAAAGCGCCCGCCGGAAGCGCGGCGATCGCCTTCTTGAACGGCGCGAGCTGCTCTGCAAACACGACCGCGGGCTTTACCGTGTTGAAGCAATGCTTCAGCTTGTCGAAGTCCGAAGACATGGTCGAATAGGGCACAGAAATCGGCGCGGCAGGCGCGCCAATCTTCTGGGCTGCAAGGATCACCATCGCGGCACGGATCGAATTGCCCGAGAGCAGCATGACCGGCGCGTCAGGGCCTGCGCCGAGGTCAAGAAACGCCTGCGCCAGACTGTCGGCGATGGATTTTGCTTCGCCGTACGTGAGCGTCACCCATTCATCCGTCTTCGGATCACGCTCGCGCAGGAAGGGGCGGCCGGGGTGCTGCGCGGCGCGCTCGTCGAGGCAGTGCGGAATGGTTTTCGGGCGCACACCGGGTGGCTGGGCGGCCTCGATGTAGATGGCATCGCCCTTGCGGGTCATGCGCACATCGGGGGTTTTCTGCGGCAGCGGGCGGAAAGCGGGCAGGGGCTGGCCCTCGGGCATGGCGTGTCTCCTCCGGTGTCGGGCTCAATTCCTCGGATGCCCGACGATTAGAGGCTTCAGACTGCCACGCAACCGGTGACGCAGGGAGAGGGTTCCCTCAGGCCTCGGCCTTTACCGCGTCAGCCACCATTGTCAGCGCCTTCTGCATCAGGTCGCCGTCGAGCGCTTCGGCCATAACGCGGATCAGCGGTTCTGTTCCGGATTTGCGCACGACCATCCGTCCACGGCTTCCGAGGAGGGCTTCTGCTTCGGCGACGGCGGATTTGACCCGGTCCGCGTCCATCGGGTTTGCGCCCGAGTACCGGATGTTGATGAGCTTCTGCGGTGCAGGGGTGAACACGCGCAGCATGTCCGATGCCTTGCCGCCGCTCGCGGCGAGCACAGCGAGAACCTGCAGGCCCGCCAGCAATCCGTCTCCCGTCGTGGAGACATCCGAGAGGATGATGTGGCCGGACTGTTCGCCGCCGAGATTGAACCCGTGCTGGCGCATGTGCTCGCCGACATAGCGGTCGCCAACTTTCGTACGTGCGAGCGAAAGGCCTGAGGCCTTGAGGTATTCGTCGAGGCCCATGTTGGACATGACGGTCGCAACCATGCCGCCGCCTTTCAGCCGCTTGGTGCGATGCATTTCGCCGGCGATGAGCGCCATCACCTGGTCGCCGTCGGCTTCCTCGCCGGTCTCGTCCACCACGATGAGCCGGTCCGCGTCGCCGTCGAGCGCGATGCCGATATCGGCGCCTCTTTCCAGGACGGCGGCTTTGAGCGCGCCCGTCGCTGTCGAACCCACACCGGCATTGATGTTCACGCCGTCGGGCGCCGCGCCGATGAGCGTCAGCTGCGCACCGAGGCGGCGCAGCGCTTCAGGCGCGGTCTCGAACCCTGCGCCATGCGCGCAGTCGAGCACGACCTTGAGTTTGGAGAGGTCCTGGCCTTTGCCGATGGTCTCAAGGCAGCGGCCGATATAGCGCCGTCCGGCGCCCACCATGTCTTTTGGCTCTGAGACGGCGGCGGGGCCGGCATAATCGCCGTCAAAGGCGGCGGCCATCGCGGCCTCAAGCGTTTCCTCGACTTCGTCGGTGAACTTCACGCCTTCCGGGCTGAACAGTTTCAGACCGTTATCTTCATACTTGTTATGGCTGGCCGAGACCATCAGGCCGAGCGCGGCGCCGGTCTCGCGGGCGATCAGTGCGACGGCGGGGGTCGGCACGACACCAAGGCGGACAGGGGTCACGCCCATCGAGGTGAGGCCCGCGATCAGGGCCGCCTCGATCATCTCGCCGGAGCGGCGCGTATCGCGCCCGATGACCACTTCGCGGCCACCTTCCGGCGCGAAGGTGCGGGCCGATGCGATGGCAAGACGCAGCGCGGTCTCTGCCGTCATCGGGCGCTTGTTGATCCGTCCACGGATGCCATCGGTGCCAAAGTATTGACGGGCCATCTTCTACCTCTGCGCCGTCAGAGCGGCGTTACATCCCCATAGACGACAAAGTCCGGATTGTCATAACCGCGCGCGCGTTTGCCATAAAGCAGCGGCGTGTGGTCAAGCGTCAGCACACGCCCGCCGGCCGCTTCTACGACGGCCTGACCTGCCGCGGTGTCCCATTCCATCGTGCGCCCGAGACGCGGATAGACATCCGCCTCGCCGGCTGCCACGAGGCAAAACTTGAGCGCGGAGCCGGCGCCCGTGATTTCGTGCACCGGATACTTCGCCAGCCAGGTGTCTGTTTCGGGCGAGCGATGGGATTTCGAGGCCACGGCCGTTAGGCCATTTTTGGGGGCGGGCCGGATGCGGAGCCGATTGCGTTGCTTCGGCACCGTTCCGTCCGGCGCGGCTTTCGACTGCCAGGCGTGCAACGGGCTTTCGGCCACGAACAGACGGTGCAGCGCGGGCGCATAGACGACGCCCATCACCGGGCGGCCGTGCTCGATGATCGCGATATTGACCGTGAACTCGCCATTCTTTGCGACGAACTCCTTGGTCCCGTCCAGCGGATCGACGAGGGCAAACCGGCTGCCATGTTCCGGCACCGAGCCGCCCGCGACCGCTTCTTCGGCGATTACCTGCAGGTCCGGCTCCGCTTGCGCAAGGCGTGCAAGGATGAGCGCTTCGGCAAGGCCGTCCGCTTCCGTCAGAAGCGAGGCGTCAAGCTTTGTCTCTACAGCGAAATCAGTGCCGTAGATCCGCATGATCTCCCTGCCGGCGGCGAGGGCAATGCTGGCGAGCGTTTCGGCGCTGACGGACATCTCTGCGACTACTGAAGGACGTCGACGAGTTCGACTTCGAACTGGAGCGGCGCGTTGGGCGGGATCGGTCCGCCGGGTGTACCTTCAGCGCCGTATCCGAGGTCGGACGGGATATACACCATCCAGCGATCACCGGACTTCATCAGAGCAAGCGCCTCGACCCAACCTGCAATCAACGCGTCCGACGGGAACTCGGCCGGCTCGCCGCGCTCATAGGACGAGTCGAACAGCGCGCCGGTATCTGCGAGGCGGCCCTCATAATGTACGCGTACGAATTGTCCGTTCTCGGGCGAAGCGCCGGCGGGGTCCCCGCTGGCGAGGACAACATATTCAAGGCCGGACCCGGTCTTCACGACTTCCGGCGCCGCGGACGGCCACGGGAAGTATTTAGTCCAGGCGGCAGCGTCGGCTCTCTTCGGCACTTCGACTTCGAGCAGCTGCACGAGGAAGACGAGATCGTCGCCCGGCTTGATCACGCCGCCGGGACGGGGATTGTCGCCATAGGCGAGGTCGGCTGGGATGTAGAATAGGTATTCATCGCCTTCGGACATTTCCTGCAGCCCCATGGTCCAGCCAGGGATCACGCGGTTCAGGGGGAAGGTAGCCGGTTCGCCGCGGTCGAGCGAAGAGTCGAATTTCTCGCCTGTGGCGAGGCGGCCTTCATAATGAACGGTAACCATGTCGGACGCAGCCGGCGACTTGCCGCCCTCAGCGCCTTTTTTCAGCACGATGTACTGAAGGCCCATCGGGCCGGATGTGACATTCTCCCCTGCGGGGTTCCAGGGCAGGTGGTCCTTGAAGGCGTCGGGCATGGTTTCATCCGTGAAGGGAGGGGGAGGCAGGACGCCATTCGCTGGCGCCGTGATTGGATTGGGTGTGCAGGCTGAAAGGGTAACGGCGGCAAGCGCTGAGACAAGCAGGGTACGGACCATATCGTGAGACCTCTCTTTTCGTGTTTCAGAGCGCGCGCGGCGGATAGCCCGCCTGGGCGAGGGCGTCGATGACTTCCTGCGTATGCTGGCTGTCGCGCGTTTCCATCAGGATGTCGAACTCGGCGCCCTTGGCGGGCACGTCCAGCGCGATGCGGTTATGCGCGACTTCCATGATATTGGCGCCGTTATCACCTATGATCTTGGAGACAAGCGCGAGCAGGCCCGGGCGGTCATCGCCGATGATGCGGATGCGGGCGAGCCGGTTCTCGCGCACAAGGGCGCGTGTCAGCACCGAGGCGAGGAGGCGCGTGTCGATATTGCCGCCGCAGAGGACGAGCCCGACCTTGCGGCCATAGAAGCGCGACGGATGCGCGAGCAGGGCCGCAAGACCGGCAGCGCCCGCGCCTTCCGCAATGGTTTTCTCGACTTCCGCAAACAAGGTGATCGCCCGCTCGAGATGTTCTTCCTCGACCAGCACGATGTCGTCCAACAGGCGCTCGGCGATCTGGCGGGTCAGCTTGCCGACCTCTTTCACCGCAATGCCTTCCGCGATGGTCGCCCCGCCCATCTTAGGTGTCTTGCCGCGCAGGGCTGCATGCATGCAAGGGTACATGGCGGCTTCGACACCGATGATCTTGATGTCGGGCTTCAGCGCCTTGGCGGCGACCGCGATGCCGGAGATCAGCCCGCCTCCGCCGATCGGTACGACGAGCGTGTCGAGGTCCGGATTGTCGGCGAGCATTTCGAGCGCGATCGTGCCTTGGCCTGCGATGATGTCGAGATCATCGAAGGGGTGAATGAAAACGAGGCCTTCCTTCTCGCCCAGGGCGAGGGCGTAATCCTTCGCCTCGTCGAAGATCATGCCTTCGAGGATGACGCGCGCGCCGTGATTGCGGGTATGTTCCACCTTGTTAAAGGGGGTCGTCTTGGCCATCACGATGGTCGCGGGGATGTTCAGGCGGCGGGCATGGTAGGCAACGCCCTGCGCGTGGTTGCCGGCCGAAGCCGCGATCACGCCCCGGCGCTTTTCCTCGGGCGTCAGCTTTGACAGCTTATTGAGGGCGCCGCGCTCCTTGAAGGCGGCCGTGTACTGGCGGTTCTCGAACTTGATCCAGATCTCCGCGCCGGTAATCGCCGAGAGCGTGCGCGAGTGAGCAAGCTCGGTGCGCTCGATGTTTCCCTCAAGCACTTTGGCGGCCGCCTGCACGTCGGCAAGCGTCACAAGCGGGTCTGGCGGCAGGGTGTCGGGCATGGCGGAGGGTCCGGGGGTAAAGCGGGCGCACCCTATGCGGGGAAGGCCTCATTTACAAGCAATCCCGCTGTGCCCGGTGCGGGGTCGTGCTCGGCCACCCAATGCCCCGCGCCGATGGCGACGAGCTTCGGCTGGTACTGTTCCGCTTCCGGATCATCGATGACCTTGGACTTGAGGAACCGCAGCGCCGCCCGGCTGTCGAGGGGGCTCGGCAGGTCGCCGGTCAGCTTCAGCTTTTCGCGGGCCCGTTCGCCGCGCGGGTCGGCGTTCGGCACCGCGGCGATCAGGGCCCTGGTGTAGGGATGGCGGGCGCCGGTATAGATCGTATCGCGCCCCGCCAGTTCCACGACCCGGCCAAGATAGAGCACCATGACCCGGTGGCTGATCTGACGGACGACCGCGAGGTCATGGCTGATGAAGATCATCGCGAGGCCGAATTCCTTCTGGAGTTCGATCAGCAGGTCCACGACCTGCGCCTGGACCGAGACGTCGAGGGCAGAGACGGCCTCGTCGCAGATCACAAGTTTCGGCTGCAGGATCATCGAGCGGGCAATGCCGACGCGCTGGTTCTGCCCGCCGGAGAGCTCATGCGGGTAACGGTTGATCAGGTTCGGATCGAGGCCGACGCGCGGCAGGATCGCCCGCACTTTCGCCTCGCGCCCGGCCTTGTTCAGCTTCGGCTCGTGCACCTGGAGCGGCTCGGCAATCGAGGCGCCGATGGTCATGCGGGGGTCGAGGCTGGCGAGCGGGTCCTGGAAGACGATCTGCAGATCATCGCGAAGGGCGTTCATTTCGCGCGCGCCGGCCTTGGAGATGTCCTTGCCGAGCCAGGCGACCGTGCCGCTGGTCGGCGGAATGAGACGCAGCACGCCGCGCGCGAGGGTCGACTTGCCGCAACCGGACTCGCCCACCACGCCGAGCGTCTCGCCCGCGCGAAGGTCGAAGCTCACGCCGTTCACCGCCTTCAGGGGCTTGGTTTTGCCAAACAGGCCGCCCTTCACCTGGATCGGGAAGTGGACCTTCATGTCATCGACGGTCAGTACCGGAGCGATGTCCTGGGCAGGGGCGGGCGAAAGGGGCGGGCGGCCCGGCGGGTCTGGCAGGTCGATGCGCGGCACGGCGGCGAGCAGCATTTTCGTGTACTCGTGTTTCGGCGCGTAGAAAATGTCGTCGGTGCGGCCCTGCTCGACGATCTCACCGTGGCGCATCACGATCACCCGGTCGCACATGCGGGCCACCACGCCCATATTGTGCGTGATGAGGACGATGCCGGTGCCGGTCTCGCGCTTCAGTTCGTCCATCAGCTCCAGCACCTGCGCCTGAACCGTTACGTCAAGCGCGGTGGTCGGCTCATCGGCAATCAGCAGCTTGGGCCCGCACAGCATGGCGACGGCGATCATCACGCGCTGGCGCATGCCGCCGGAAAGCTCGTGCGGGAACTGGTCGAGCCGGCGCGCGGCCTCGGGGATCCGGACGTGTTCAAGCCAGTCAACGCAGCGCCTGTTCGCCGCCTCGCCTTTCAGGCCCTTATGCAACGCAAGGATTTCGCGCATCTGGGCGCCGACCGTCATGTGCGGGGTGAGGCTCGTCAGCGGATCCTGGAAGATCATCGACATTTCAGCGCCGCGGATTTTGCGCAGCTGCGGCTTCGGCGCCGTCAGCATGTCTGTGCCGTTAAACAGGATCTGGCCCGTCGCCGCGCCGTTCTCGGCCAGAAGGCCCATGGCGGCGAGGGCGGACTGGCTCTTGCCGGAGCCGCTTTCGCCCACGATGCCGAGGCATTCGCCCGCGGCCACATCAAACGAAATTCCCCTGACAGCGTTTACGGCGCCATCAGCGGTGTCAAAGGTTACGGCGAGGTCTTTTACGGTCAGGATCGTCATGCCCAAGGGGTAGCGGCTTGAACCCTGCGCGCAAGGGGCACGGCGCAGAATCTGTTGTCGCGGCAGCGACCCGGGTGCCGCTGAGGAAAGGCTTGAACTTGGAGGCGCAGTTGGGAACAAGAAGGGTTCCCTTCTGCGGCTGGAGTGCGCCCGATGCCTGTCATGAATTTTCTCACCCAATGCGTCTTTGATGCGGGCGCGCTGAAACAGCTCGCGGCGCTGGCCAAGGGGAAAGGCATCACCCGGCCCTTCATCGTCACGGACGCCGGCATCAAGGCATCAGGAATCCTTGCCAAGGTCGAGAATGCGCTCGGCCTGGCACCCGCAGGCGTGTTTGCCGAGACGACTCCGAACCCGACCGAGACGCAGACAAAGCTCGCGGCAGCGCTCTACAAGGAGTCCGGCGCCGACGGGATCATCGCGGTCGGCGGTGGCTCGTCGATGGACCATGCCAAAGCCATCGGTCTCCTCGCCAGCCATTCAGAGCCTCTGGAAACCTATGCCGCGATTATCGGCGGCGCCAAGAAGATAGGCAAGATCCCGCCGCTGATCGCCATCCCGACGACGGCAGGGACCGGCTCGGAAGTCTCGGTCGGCATGGTCATCATCATGGAGAATGGCCGCAAGGAGACCTTTGCCTCGCCGAACCTCATCCCGGTTGTCGCTCTCTGCGATCCGGATCTCACGCTCGGCCTGCCGGCGGGCCTCACGGCGGCCACCGGCATGGACGCGCTGACGCATTGCATCGAGGCGGTGCTGACGCCGTCGGTCAATCCGCCTGCGGAAGGTATCGGCTATGACGGCGCCCAGCGCGCCTTCGGGCAGGGCATGCTTATGCGCGCCGTGAAAGACGGCTCGGACGCCGAGGCGCGCTGGCACATGATGATGGCGAGCTATGAAGGCGCGCTCGCTTTCGTGAAAGGTCTTGGCGGCGTCCATGCGCTGAGCCACGCAGCCGGGCGGCTCTATCAGAAGAAGCTGCATCACGGCACGCTCAATGCCGTCTTCCTGCCGCACATCCTTCGCTTCCACCACGGCGCAGCGGACGAGAAGTATATCCGCCTGCGCCAGGTGATGGGCCTCAAGGCGGGCGCCGACCTCGCCGATGCGATCCAGGACCTCAACAACGCCATCGGCATCCCGAAAAATCTCGGCGCTATGGGGCTTGAGGCCTCGGACGGCCCTGGCATTGTAGAGTATGCGCTGAAGGACCTCGCGCACTTCGGCAACCCGCGCCCGATGAGCGCGGATGACTATGCCAAAGTGTATGAGACCGCGCTCGGCTAAGCTGAGAAACTATTCGGCTTCGAGCACCGGCAGTCCCAGCGCGGCTTCGATATCCGCCCAGCTGACCAGTTTGAAATTCTGGTCCTGGCCCTTTTTCGGGTTGCCGTCATCCTGCGCGGCGAACAGGCCGCGCGGGAAGCCGGGCAGGGCGCCGGAGCTCACATCAAGACCGTCCGTATGCGTAACATTGTCGATATCGGGGGCAAAGTTCTCGCCGACCGAGAAGCTGCCCGGCGAGACATGCGGCGCCTTGCGGTCATAGACGACGAACCGGTCATGCGTCTGCGACGAGACCACGATCCAGCCCGCGCCGTCCTTGCCGCGCCAGAGGGAGACGCCTTCAACATCCGCGACGAGCCCGGCTTTGCCGCCCACTTCGTCGATCAGTTCCGGTTTCGCAGCGTCCTCGCGGTAGGCGAGCTTCCAGAGCCCGCGGGCTTCCTCGCCGATGAACAAGAGGCCCTGCGCTTCATCGAACACGCAGCCTTCCAGTTGCGATGCGAGCTTCACGGACCTGATCAGCGTGCCGCCGAGTTCGGTCGCGGTCGCTGTAAGTTCCCAGATCTCTACCGTGCCATCCTTGTAGGCTATGGCCGCATAGTCGAGGCCGTTCTCGCGCCCCTGGCAGATGCCATATGGCTCGATCGTGTTCACCGGTACGTCGCCGCGATGAGAGACTTCGCGCGTGGCGCGGTCGATGAAGAAGACCGAGATGGCGTTCGCCTGGTCATTGCTGGCGACCGCCACATCGTAGGCGCGATCGCCAGACTGGCGCAGATCGACATTGTTCAGCCGCCCGATGCGCAGGTCCTGCACGAGCACGCCGTCAAGCGTATAGACGACGAGGCCGGTCTGCTTGTTGGTGCCGAGAACGAGCGATGCGGCGCGGTCCTGCGGGTTGATCCAGATGGCCGGATCATCGGCCGAGTCGCCTTGCGAACCGGCCGGGGCGGTCTCCACCGCCGCTGTCACGAACTTCTGGGTTTCAAGCACGGGAGGGGCGGACGCGCAGCCGGCAATCAGTGCGAGCGACATGCAGGTCGTCGCCAGAAGGAAGCGGTTCATGGGCAAGGGTCCTTGGTCTGGTTTGGCGGGCCGGATTTCGCCTTAGCGAACACCTGTTACATAAAAGCGACTGTCACAAATCTAATACTGATCCGTCACTCGATTGCGAAAAACGGGTGATAGCCGCCAGTACATTACAACCCGGGGTGATCCATGAAAACCAGATTTTCGCTGCTCAGCAGCGCCAGCTTCGTAACTTTCTGTCTCAGCGCGGCTATGGCCGCATCGGCCCAGACGGCGCCTGCGCCGGTCACTGAAGATGAAGAAGCCCTCCGCCGCGCCGAAACGGTCGTGGTCCAGGGCGGCATCACGTACCGCAACCGCACCGAGGCGACCGAGCCGACGCTCGAATACGGCCAGGATTACTTCCAGCGCTTTGAGCCGCTCACCGCCGGTGACGCCCTGAAGCGCGTGCCTTCGGTCACCTTTCTGTCGGACGTGATCGAAAGCGACGGCGCCCGCCTGCGCGGCCTTGATCCCGGCTACACGCAGATCCTAATCAACGGCGAGAAAGTCCCCGGCAGCAACTCTGACCGTTCGTTCTTCCTCGACCGCATCCCGGCCGAACTGATCGACCGCGTCGAAATCGTGCGCTCATCCTCGGCCCGCCGTTCAGGCGACGCCGTCGCAGGCACGCTGAACATCGTTCTGCGCGACGGCTACGAGCTGGACGGTGGTTACATCCGCGTCGGCGCCCTGCGCTTCGATGACGGCGAGTTCAAGGAATCGCTCAGCGGCGTCTATGGCGGTGAGCTTGGTCCAGGCCGCATCCTGCTCGGTGCAAACCTGCAGGGCCGCTACAACCCGAAGATCAAGAAATCGCTTCGCTTCGGCGACAGCCCGGAAAACAACCCGACCTACCGGGTTGACGATTTCGACAACCGCGAAGACCAGACCGACACGCGCGACGGCACCGACTATTCGTTCAACGCCGACTATACGATCGAGTCGGACGAAGGCCTCGATTTCAGCCTGTCGGGCTTCTACGTGAAGACCGACCGCACCGAAGACGAGCGCTCGTACGAGTATAACGATCCGACGGCCATCACAGGTCCCGTCCGGCGTGCGGTGGCCGGCAACCTGCTGACGGATAATGCGAACGTCAACGAGATCGACCAGGAGAACTATTCGCTCCGCGCGGTTGCCGAGCAGGAATGGTCACTCGGCGAAACCGAAGTGAAGCTCGGCTTTGCCAGCTTCGATGAAGCCAGTTACGAGACCGAAGACGAAATCGATTTCGACCGCTCCACGCCGCGTTATACCGGAGACCTGACGACCAGCGCCATCATCGACGAAGAACTGTTCGGCGAGATCGTCCACGAGTTCGAATCGGAAAGCTCGACCGAGTTCGAAGTTGGCCTGTTCTATCAGAGCAAGGACCGGGACACGAATATCCTGGCGCAGCGCAACCGGTTCAACACCACTGTCGCGCAGCGCAACGCCTGGGATCAGTTCACCAACAATCCGGAAGTCTCGCGTATTCCGTGGACGAATCTTACCCCGGTGCCTGGCGGCGTCAGCACGATTGAAGAAGAACGCCTTGATGGCTTCGCCGTACTCAACGGTGAGAGCGGCGCCGTCGCCTGGGAAGCCGGCATCCGTTACGAAACCACCGACGTTACCGTCACCGACCAGACGGTTGCTGCGGCTGACCGTGTGACGTCGAACGACTTCGCCTTCTTCCTGCCGTCGGCGCACCTCAAGTATGACCTGACCGAAGCTGACCGCATCACCGCTTCGGTCGCGCGCACCGTTCGCCGCCCGAACTTCGACTTCATCTCTCCGGCCTTGCTCGAAGCCGAGCTGGGCGACAACGACCTTCTCGGCAATCCGGATCTTGAGCCGGAAAGCGCCTGGGGTCTCGACGTCGGTTATGAGCGCCGCCTCGGCAAACAGGGCGTGTTCGGCGTCAACGTGTTCTACCGCGACATCACCGACCTGATCGAAGTCGCCAATACCGGCGTTGTCGGTTCGGAAGGCACGGGCACGTTCGTGCTCCAGCCGCAAAACACCGGCGACGGCAAGGTGTACGGGATCGAGTTTGATCTCTCGACGCCGCTGACCTCGTTCGGCCTGCCGGACACCGGCGTGTTCGCCAACGTCTCGCTGCTCGACAGCGAAATCGACGACGCCTTCGGCTCGCGCCGCTTCAACGACCAGTCGGAGTTCGTCTACAACTTCGGCTTCATCCACGACGTCACGTCGCTGGATGCAGCCTTCGGTGCGACCTACCGCAAGCAGGGCGACGCCTATGGCCGTGTCATCGGCGAAGAGATCACCACCTCCTACGGCGCTGACCTTGAAATCTTCCTCGAAAAGCGCTTCGGCGACCGCTTCACGATCCGCGGCGTCGGCTCGAACCTGCTGAACGGCTCGAAAGACGAAGTGTTCAACAAGTTCACGACCATCGAGGACCAGATCGATCGCAGCTTCGACGAGTACGAACTCGAAACCGAAGAAGCTGGCCCGGTCTTCCAGGTGATCGCACGCTACGCTTTCTGATACGGGGCTTTCCGTGCACAGATAAAGACAGGCCGCAGCAGAACGCTGCGGCCTGTTTGTTTAGGCTTCAGTGCGAAAGTTTCCACCAGGCCATGAGGCGCGCGGAATAGGCGTGCGGTGCCTCGGATGTCAGGCGCCGCGCGGTGCGCAGGGCGCGGCGCAAGGCGCGGCGGCGCGACAGGGTGATTACCTCACCCGCCGCCTCAGCATCGGCTTTCGCCAGCAGATGGGCCGGCACCTTCGCGGCTGCCAGTTCCAGAAGGCCAAGATCGCGCCAGTCACCGAGATCATTGCAGACCTGTTCGGCCGCCCGGGCGTAGCCGTCCATCACGGGCGGAAAGGCCCCGCGCAGAAGCAGCGTGTGATACCAGTGATCCTTTGCGCGCTTGCGCCAGTCATGCACGTCGTCCTCGGATTTCGTCTGCCGCGCAGAGGCCTGCGCGCGCACAAGGCGCCGGTAGCTGCGCTCCAGGCCAGGTGAGAGTGCCCCCCAGCCATCCTCGGTCAGGCTCCAGCTGAGCGCCCGCGTTTCGATGGCATCGATCCTTGTGTTGAACTCTGACAACAGGCGTTTGATCTCAGCTCGGCTGACGGCACGATCCGTGTTCAACGCGGCGCGAAGTCCTGGGGCCGGACCCCCGGGCAGCGTCAGCGTGTCCAGCGCTTCGACGAGCGCGCCCTGGTCGCGCAGCGCAGACAGCAGACCCGCCGCCTCGCGCAAAGCGGCAATCTCCTGGCGCGCCTGCGGAAACGCCGGCGCGGCAAGGCGCACGAGCGCACGCAGCCGTTTCGTGCCTTTGCGGGCCTCGTGGACCTTGCGCTCCGGCGCCAGAGCGCGGTCGGTGCGCGCCGCTGCGATCAGCGCGAATTCTTCCGCCGCGATCCGGCGCAAACCGTCCGTCATGGACGTGTCACTGGCCTTGAACCTGTAGGACATTCTGCGGCTGCGCCTCCTGCCGCGTGAGATTGCATAGAGGTTTGCCCGCTGCCAACACACTCGCGCGCCCGGCGACTACACATTCATGGAGGCCGGTTGGAGCTGACGACTTGCAAGTACATCCAATACGCCTCGCCTGAACGCTCAGGTTTCGGGGACTGGTTTCAATGATCGTCTGTACCTGCCGCGCCCTGTCCCAGGTGACCCGGAGGGTCCGCCGGCTCCGCGATGCGGCGCCCGCGCCCCCCGGTCTGACGATCGCCCAGTTCAGCCTGCTCTCGCAGATCCGCTGATCGCCCGGCCAGGCGCTGATGGAACTCGCCAGCCTCAACATCATGGATCCCTCCACTGTGTCCCGGTTGCTCCGGCCACTGAGCCGTGCTCAGCCCCGCCACCCGCTTCTGAACCCGCCCCGGTGTTTTAGGCTCTTTCCGTCCCGGCGCGAATCCCCCGATAGTCAGGCATGCCGGAAAGTCTTGTATCTCTGCTCAACAATCTGGGCCTGATGGCCACCGGCCTCGTCCTCGGCGCGTCCTGGGTTGCGGCCATCGTGTCGCCGAACTGCAGTTTCGACAAACTGACCGGCGCGCGGGCCGACAATCACGTGCGCGAACTCATCCACCGCACCAGCCCGCAAGCCGGATTCATGATGGTCGTGGCCGGCGGCCTGTTGATCGGCGGCAGCAGCCTGATCGCGGGTATTGTGGCGCTTGTCTCGGCCTTCGGCTTCTATGCCACGCGCATGATGCTGGCCCCCAAAGAGGGCAAGAACGCCCCGGGCGTGCGCACCAAGCGCAAGGAGCAGCGCGGCGCCTCGGTCAGCCTGTTCCTGATGTTCACGGTCGCCGCCCTCGCTGCGGGCATGCTTGGCCTGATCGGCCTCTAGGACTTCACCAGCCAGAGACAACCCATCTCATGCAGGCGCCGGAAGGCTTCGGTCGAACCGTTGGCCGCGGACCGGGCGAGCAGGCCTGCCGTCTTGCGGTTCGCCGCCAGCATCAACACGCAGATGACGAGACCGGCCGCCGCCGTCCACCAGTGCACGGCCTGAACCGCCAGCACGCCCAAAAGGCAGATCATGTAGGCGGCGGTATCCAGCACCCGCATCCGGACGTGCAGCCAGCGCCCGAAGGGTTTGAGCAGTTCCGGCTCGCGGTGGAGCGCCTCGGCATCGATCGCGAAATGGGTGCCCGGTGTCTTTTCGTAGACCAGCGCCCTCGTCATCCGGCCGCCATCATGAGGGTTCGGTCGACAGTCCAGGAACATCTCGATTTCCTCCTCATGGGTGCAAGATCTAAAGGTTTTAGCAGCAAGGCCTGTCTGGGCGATGAGTTCCAAAGCCAAAATTTATGGCTTCATCAACACATTGGATTAACCCTCAAACAAAGCGCCCGGCTGGCGAGTGGCATTGCCGGAACGCACTCGCCGTGTTTACGTTGCAGTGCAGCATGAAGGGCTTGTAAGGCGATGCTCTATTCCCTTGTCGAAATGAACCGGGTGGCGATGGCGCCGATGCGGCTCGCCGCGAAAGCCGGGCGCGCCGCGCTGGCGTCTCCGCTCAATCCGGTGGGCAAGACCAGTTATGGCAAGTCGCTGGCCGCGATGGCCGACGTGTTCGAAAGCGCGACGCGCTATTATGGCAAGCCGGAATGGCGCATCGGTTCGGTGCGCATCAACAGCGTCACCGTTCCCGTCACGCCGACGGTCGCCTGGCGCTCGCCCTGGTGCGGTCTCGTCCATTTCAAGAAGGATGCAGACATCCTCGCCTCCTGCCGCCGCCCCGGCGCGGCGCCGCTCCCCCGCATGCTGATCGTCGCGCCGCTTTCGGGTCATTACGCGACGCTGCTGCGCGGCACGGTCGAAGGCTTCCTCGAAACGCATGATGTCTACATCACCGACTGGTCAGATGCGCGCATGGCGCCGGTCTGGCTCGGCCGGTTCGATCTCGACGATTATATCGACCATATCCGCAAGATGCTGACGCATCTGGGCGGCGGCGCGCATGTGCTCGCCGTCTGCCAGCCGGGCCCGCCGGTGCTCGCGGCCATCTCGATGATGGCCGAAGAAGAAGACGCAGCGCTGCCCGCGTCGATGACGTTCATGGGCTCGCCGATCGACGCACGCCTCTCGCCCACCGTGCCGAACAAGCTCGCCGAGGAGCGCCCTTTCTCCTGGTTCGAGGAGAACATGATCCACACCGTGCCAGGCCCCTATCCGGGCATGCTGCGGCGCGTTTATCCGGGCTTCGTGCAGCTCTCCTCGTTCATGAACATGAACTGGGGCCGCCATGTCGATGCCCAGTGGAAGTTCTTCAACCACCTCGTCGGCGGCGACGGCGACAATGCGGCCAAGCACCGCGAGTTCTACGATGAATACCTCTCGGTGCTCGACCTGACGGAAGAGTTCTACCTGCAGACCATCCTGCGCGTCTTTCAGGAACACCACCTGCCGCGCGGCATCTACCACTATCGCGGCAGGCGCCTCGTGCAGCCCGCCGCCGTCCGCAACGTCGCGCTGATGACGGTTGAGGGCGAGAAGGACGATATCTCCGGCATCGGCCAGACCCAGGCGGCGCACGACCTGTGCGCGAACATTCCACAAGATATGCGCACGGACTATATCCAGCCCGGCGTTGGCCATTACGGGGTGTTCAACGGCTCGCGGTTCGAAACCGAAATCGCGCCCCGTGTCACCCAGTTCACGCGCCGGTTCACTTCCCGTGAAGCCGAAGAGGCCGCTGCCGCAAAACGCTGAGCGGGTTTGAGCTCAATGCTGCGCGGCCTCGGCGCCGTGGTCGTGCGCATTGAGCACGCCGTGCTCGTGGATCGGCAAAGCGAGGATCGCCAGCGCGAACAGAACGCCCGCGCCCAGCGATCCCATCGCCCGCATCGGTGAAACCTCTTTCAGCGGCGCCAGCATCGGTCCGGTCGCGACATAGACCAGCAGGCCTGCCGACACGGCATACAGCGCCACCAGCGTATCGGTGCCCAGTCCGGACACGAACAATCCTGAAACCAGCGCGCCCAGCGGCGTGGTTGCGGCGGCCGCGATGAACGCCCAGACCAGCGCTTCGCGCACCTTGAACCCGTGCCGGGACAGGATCGCGAAAGCGATGATGCCTTCGGCAAACTCGTGCAGGATAAGCCCCAGCGACGCATAGACGCCGGACTGGAAGCTCGCCGCGAACGAGACCGAATAGATCACCCCGTCAAAGAAGGAATGCACGCCCACGGCCAGCAGCGGCGTGAACGCCTCGGACCGCGCCTGGCCTTCGCGTTCAGGAAAGAAGGTGCGCATCGCGAAGCTCAGCAGCAGGCCGGCGAAGAAACCCCCGAGCACGAAGCTCGGCGCTGGCGTTCCGGAAGCGAGGGCTTCTGGAAGAATATGCAATAAGCTCATCGAAATCAGCATGCCGCCGGCCGACAGGGCAAACAGGCCCGACTGGCGCGCCGACCATTCGCTGCGCAGCGCCACTGCGAGAAGGCCGAGTGAGGTCACCAGCGCCGCAAGCAGGCCAAACGAAACGGAGGCCTGTAAGGAAAAGGGCATCGGCGGAATGGTCCTGCTGGCAAGGCGGGCGCCCCTGCCGATCATCCGGAAGGCGCTTGCGAGAAGTGTTATAATGTTTCAATATGGGCTTGGCGAGCGGAATCTTACCGCTTATGCTGAGCGATCGCCCTGACCTCCCGGAGCTGCCCATGACCGTTCCCGCTGTCCGCCTGTTCCTCGCCGTCTCCGCCGCTTCCCTGATCGCGGCCTGTGGTGGCCCCAAACCGGAACCGTTGCCCGCCCCCGCTGAACCGGCGGCGCAGGCCGCGAACGCCGGAGACGCCGCCGCTGAAGTTCCCGCCGAGGACCATGACCACGGCGGCGAACACGCTGGCGGCGAAGCGCACGTCCACGGTCTTGCAGATCTTGCGATCACGCGCGAGGGCAACAAGTTCATGGGCGAGCTGATCTCGCCGATGGCCAATTTCGGCCTGCCCGAAACCGATGCGGCGTACACGGATGTCGTCACCGCCGAATTGTCCGGCCTTGTTGAGGTGGACGGCGGAGATTGCCAGGCCGGGGCGCCTCACCCGATGACGGACGATTCCGGCGAGCATACCGACGCCGTGGTTCACTTCGTCTGGACCTGCGCAAAGCCCGACGAGGTGCGCACCGTGCGCTTTGCAGGTTTCACCGCCTTTCCGGTGTTCGAGAAAGTCAGCGCGATCTACATCACCGACGCCGAACAGAAGGCCGGAGACCTGACGCCGTCTGCGCCTGAGCTTGCATTGAAGTAAGCGGCGCATGAGCGGTCCCGTCATCGAAATCGAAGGCCTCACCTTTTCCTGGAAGCATGGCCCCCAGGTGCTGGACATACCCGCCTTCGGCGTCGAGGCAGGCGAACGCGTCTTCCTGCGCGGGCCGTCCGGCTCCGGTAAATCGACGCTGCTCGGCCTGATCGCCGGCGTGCTCGCCCCGCAGGCGGGCCGCATCCGCGTCCTCGGCGAGGACATGAGCGCGCTCTCGCCCTCGCGCCGTGATCGTCTGCGCGCGGATCATGTCGGCGTTATCTTCCAGATGTTCAACCTGGTGCCTTACCTCTCGGTCACGGGCAATGTCCTCCTGCCGCTGCGCTTCTCGCCCGCGCGCCGCAAGGCTGCCGGCAAGGATGCGGCTAGCGAAGCGCGCCGCCTGTTGGCCCGCCTTGGCCTCGAGGATGAACAGCTGCTGCAGCGCCGCGTCTCGGATCTCTCGGTCGGCCAGCAGCAACGCGTCGCCGCCGCCCGCGCCCTCATCGGCGCGCCAAAGCTCATCATTGCGGATGAGCCGACCTCCGCCCTCGACGCCGATGCGCGCGACCGGT
>CAMEDD010000018.1 GCA_945913285.1 Candidatus Sulfopaludibacter sp. SbA3 | reverse complement strand
CATCGCCGTGAACCAGCCGGTCCCGTGCATCAGAGGGCAGGCGGGCAGCTGGCGCGAGAAGCGGCCCACCGCCAGCGCATTCTGGACATGCTCGTCCATCGTCCCGGGCACCGGCAGACCCATCTTGCGCACGCCCTCCATGCTGGCTTCGCGCCAGATGTTGTGTGTCCACATCACGCCTTTCGGTAGACCGGTCGTGCCGCCCGTGTACAGAAGGAATATCTCGTCGCCGGAACGCTTTCCCGCGAGCGGTGAGGGGTCGCCTGTCGTCGCCAGTTGCTCGTAATCCTGTGCGAAGGGCGCGGCCGTGCCGCCGCCGATCTGAACCCACGCGACAACGCGGGGAAGGCGCAGGCGCACCCGTTCGACCTCAGCGATGAACTCAACATCGAAGAACACGACCGTCGAGTCCGAGTTGTCGATGATGTAGACCAGTTCGTCATCGAGATAGCGGTAATTCACGTTGACGGCAGAGAGGCTCGCTTTGAAGCAGCCCGCCATCGCTTCCATGTATTCCGGCTGGTTGCGCATGTAGAAGCCGGCCTTGTCGCCGGACTTGGCGCCAAGATGGACCAGCGCGCGCGCGAGGCGGTTGGTCCGGGCGGTAAACTCCGGCCAGTAGATCTTGCGCTCCCCGTGCGCGAGCGCCAGGTCGTGGGGGCCAAGGGCCGCGCCAACGGCGTCCAGCATATCGCCGAAATTCCAGTCCATCGTTTCCTCCGCAGGTTTTTTTCAGATGCTACGGAGGTGGGCCCGCTCTCGCAATGATGACCCAAAGGAAACGGCCCCCCGGACTTCTCCGGAGGGCCGCAATTGTCGTCGGTAGGCGAGAGGGTCGGACTTAGAAGTCCATACCGCCCATGCCGCCCATGCCGCCGCCCATACCGCCGCCGCCGCCGCCGGCCGAGTCTTTCTTCGGCGCGTCAGCAATGCCGGCTTCCGTCGTGATCAGCAGGCTCGCCACCGAAGCGGCGTTCTGGAGGGCCGAACGGACCACCTTCACCGGGTCGATGACGCCCATGGCGACGAGGTCACCATACTCTTCGGTCTGGGCGTTGAAACCGTAGGAACGGGCTTTGTTCTGGAGGATCGTGTTGACGACCACCGAACCTTCAACGCCTGCGTTCTCGGCGATCTGGCGGATCGGCGCTTCGAGCGCCTTGCGCACGATGTCGATACCGGCTTTTTCGTCGTCGTTCAGGCCAACCACACCGATGTTTTTCGAAGCGCGCAGCAGGGCCACGCCGCCGCCCGGAACGATGCCTTCTTCGACAGCCGCGCGGGTTGCATTGAGCGCGTCATCGACGCGGTCCTTCTTCTCTTTCACTTCGATCTCGGTGGCGCCGCCAACCTTGATCACAGCCACGCCGCCGGCCAGCTTCGCGAGACGCTCTTGCAGCTTCTCCTTGTCATAGTCGGAGCTCGTGTCTTCGATCTGCTTGCGGATCTGACCCACGCGGGCTTCGATCTCTTTCTTCTTGCCGGAACCGTCGACGATCGTCGTGTTGTCCTTGTCGATGGTGACCCGCTTGGCCTTGCCGAGCATGTCCATCGAGACGTTCTCGAGCTTGATGCCGAGGTCTTCGGAGATGACCTGGCCACCCGTCAGGACAGCGATGTCCTGCAGCATGGCCTTACGGCGGTCGCCGAAGCCCGGGGCTTTGACGGCTGCGATGCGCAGGCCGCCGCGCAGTTTGTTGACGACGAGGGTTGCAAGGGCTTCGCCGTCGACATCTTCAGCGATGATCAGCAGCGGCTTCTGCGACTGGACCACGGCTTCGAGGATCGGCAGCAGGGGCTGCAGGCTCGAGAGTTTGGTCTCGTGCAAGAGGATCAGCGGATCATCGAGCTCAACGGCCATCTTGTCGGCGTTGGTGATGAAGTAGGGGCTGATATAGCCGCGGTCGAACTGCATGCCTTCGACGACGTCGAGTTCGGTGTCAGCCGATTTGGCCTCTTCAACCGTGATGACGCCTTCGTTGCCGACTTTCGCCATCGCCTGGGCGATCATCTCGCCGATTTCGCGCTGACCGTTCGCCGAGATCGTGCCGACTTGGGCGATCTCTTCGTTGGTCTTCACTTTCTTGGCGTGGTGCGCGAGGTCGGAGACGACTTCGGTCACGGCTTTGTCGATACCGCGCTTCAGGTCCATCGGGTTCATGCCCGCGGCGACGCGCTTCATGCCTTCACGTACGATCGCCTGGGCAAGAACCGTGGCGGTCGTCGTGCCGTCGCCGGCCGTGTCGTTGGCTTTCGAGGCCACTTCGCGCAGCATCTGTGCGCCCATGTTCTCGAGACGATCTTCGAGTTCGATTTCTTTGGCGACGGTGACGCCGTCCTTCGTGGTGCGGGGTGCGCCGAACGATTTCTCGATCACCACGTTCCGGCCTTTCGGGCCGAGCGTGACTTTCACGGCGTTGGCGAGGATATCGACGCCGCGGAGCATTTTCTCGCGGGCGTCAGATCCGAAAACAACAATCTTTGCTGCCATTGTGAATTACCTCTTGAATGGGTTGGGAAAAGGAAAGGGGGGCGGAGAACTTACTTCTCCAGGACGCCCATGATGTCGCTTTCCTTCATGATCAGCAGCTCTTCGCCGTCGATCGTGACTTCAGTGCCGGACCATTTGCCGAACAGCACGCGGTCCTTCGGTTTCACGTCCAGCGGGACGATTTCATTGTCGTCACCGCGGGCACCCTTGCCGACAGCCACCACGATGCCCTCCTGGGGCTTCTCTTTCGCGGTGTCGGGGATGATGATCCCGCCTTTGGACTTTTCTTCTTCCTTGACGCGGCGCACAACGACGCGGTCATGCAGGGGACGAAGTTTCATTCTGACTGCCTTTTCGATCATGAGTTAACCTCGGGTCATTGGGTTGATGTTGGTCGCAAGCAGGAGAGAGCGCCCACGTTTAGCACTCACCCGAGTGGACTGCTAACGATGAGTGCCAGTTAGTCAGTCGGTGGCTTCGCGTCAACGGGGGAATGGTGAAGTTTGTGTGGCAAGGCCTGTCTGGCAGCACTCAGGTTGAAAACTGCCAACACATTGAAAAGATAATAAATTAAGAAAGTTGTCATAACCGCGCCTTTCAATCTCGAACCGGCCGGTTCGGGATTGAAAGGAGACCTGCATGCACGTTGACCGCGGGTTTCGTATCCTGGCTCCAGGGCGGCGGCCTGATCACCACAGAGAGTCTCTGTTTTCTCCCGCATAACAAAACCCTGCTCCAGAGCTTCGCCGGGCAGACAGTCGACACCGCCCCGAAGTTTCCGGCTCTGCATGCCTTCCTGGATCACGGGCGCCAGGAAATCGAAGCGGTGATCCATTCGATCCGGGCGGCCTGTATCGCTGCCCCGGCCCGCTCGCTTGCGAACCTGAAGAATTCCTGATTGGACAAGCCAGTGAGCCTGGAGTTCAGCCCATGTCCATTCCGCCGCGCTCCGGTCCGTTGACAGGCCTGCGCCTGATCGAACTCGGTCAGCTCATTGCCGGTCCGTTCTGTGGCCAGATTTTCGCGGACATGGGCGCCGACGTCATCAAGATCGAGCCGCCGGGGCAGGGCGACCCCTTGCGCGAATGGGGCCGCGAAGGCTTTCCGCTCTGGTGGTCCGTCGTCGCGCGCGGCAAGCGCTGCATCACTGCGAACCTGCGCGAGGCGGAGGGACAGGATCTTGTCCGCCGCCTCGTCGCCGAGGCCGATTTCCTCGTCGAGAACTTCCGCCCCGGCACGCTCGAGAAATGGGGCCTCGGCTATGACGCGCTGAAGGCGGTCAACCCGCGCCTGATCATGGTCCGGGTGTCCGGCTACGGACAAACGGGCCCCTATGCGACCCGCGCAGGCTATGCGTCAGTCGGCGAGGCGATGGGCGGCCTGCGCTACGTCATGGGCGAGCCAGACCGCGTGCCTTCCCGCGCCGGCATTTCGCTCGGCGACAGTCTCGCGGGTCTGCATGCGGCTCTTGGCGCGCTCGCGGCGCTCCACCATCGCGAAAAGACCGGTGAAGGTCAGGTGATCGACGCCACGATCTACGAATCGGTGCTTTCGGTGATGGAAGGCCTCATCCCCGAATACCAAATCGAAGGCTACACGCGCGGGCGCACAGGCTCCTTCCTGCCCGGTATCGCGCCCTCCAATATCTATCCGGGGTCTGACGGTATGGTCGTCATCGCCGCCAACCAGGACACGGTCTTCGCCCGCCTGTGCGACGCGATGGGCCAGCCCGGCCTGAAGGATCATCCGGAGTATCTGACGCATACGCTCAGGGGCCAGAACCAGGCGTCGTTGGACGCCCTCATCAGCGAATGGTCGCGCGCCCGGACGATTGATGAGATCGAACGCCTGATGATCGAGAACGGCGTGCCCGTCGGCAAGGTTTACCGCGCCGCCGACATGATGACGGATCCGCACTTCGCCGCCCGCGAAACGATCATTGAGGTCCCGAGCGAGCGCTGGCCCGGCATCCGCCAGCAAAACGTCTTTCCGAAATTCTCCGCCACGCCGGGACAGGTCCGCTGGGCCGGGCCCGACACGCTTGGCTCGCACACAGAAGAAGTCCTGACAGAGCTGCTGAACCTGACCCCGGACCAGATCGCCAAACTCCGGGCCAGCGGAATCGTCTGAGCGCAGCCCACTTACCCCCGCGAAATCCGCGCCTTCAGAAACAAAATCTCTTGCCCCAGCAGGCGCTTGTAAAACACGTCCCCAAAGCCTGCGCACCCCCCCTCCGCATGCGGACTTACACGCCGTGCATGCGGGCGATCAGCCCCCTTCGCAGCGACCCGTATTTCGCGCGCCTGTTCGCGGACGTGCACGGGCTCGGCCGGCCGGTCCTTGTCTGGCAGATCAACCGCTTTTTCAGCGGCCTCGAAGGCGAAGGCACCTCCAACCTCGCCGCACGCGAAACCTTCATGGCTGCCGCGATCCTCCCCGGCGGGTGGAGGGGGCATCGCGCAAGGCGCAATGACGCAAAGGGGGCTCTGCCCTCACCGCCAAACACATCCTGGCTTATCCCGCTCATCCCGGCGAAAGTTCGCCGGGACCCAGACTTGCCTTGCGAGGTCTGGTTTCCGGCCTGCGCCGGAATGAACGGATAACAAAAGCTGTAAAACGATCTGGCCCGGCCAGCCTGCGCTGCGTCCGGCCACGCGTTCTGCGCCTACCGCGCCGTCAATCCGCCATCGATCACATGCTCCTGGCCGGTCGTGAAGCTCGAGGCATCCGATGCAAGATACACGATCAGCTCCGCGACTTCCTCCGGCTTGCCTGCGCGTGCCATCGGCGTGCCGCCCATCGCCACGATGTTCGGGTCGAGGGAGTTGCCGCCGGAATGAGCGGTCATTGCGGCGACCTGCTCGGTGCTCATCGTCTCGGTCACGCGCGTGATGCCCTTCTGCCAGATCGGCGTATCGATGATGCCGGGATGGACCGAGTTGACGCGGATCTTGAGACCAAGCGCGCCGCATTCAACAGCCGCGGCCTTGGTGAACAGCCGGACCGCGCCCTTCGAAGCACAGTAGGCTGCAACGCCGGGCGACCCCCGAAGTCCGGCAACCGAGGAGATGTTGATGATCGACCCGCCGCCTTTCACCATGGCGCGCATCGCCGCCCGGGTCCCGAGGAACACGCTGTCGGTGTTGACAGCCATCTGCTTCTGCCAATCGGCGAGCGAGTACTCCATGATCGCCCCGCCGATGGCGATGCCGGCATTGTTGACCAGCACCGAAGGCGCCCCGAAAAGGCTCTCTGTTTCGGCGATCACCGCGTCCCAGCGCGCTTCGTCGACGACGTCCTGCTTTGCGATGGCCACCGTCCCGCCCGCCTTGGAGATCAGCGCCTGGGTCTCCTTGAGGCCCGCCTCATCGACGTCGGTCGCCAAGACCTTTGCCCCCTCGCGGGCGAGGGCAATCGCCGCCGAACGCCCGATTCCACTGGCCGCGCCTGTCACAATGGCGATTTTTCCGCTGACTTGTCCCATATTGTCCTCCCGGGTTGAGGCCGTTCCGGCCATTGATAACCCCCACCCTAGCAGCCGCTGCGCTTGACGCGAGCAGGATATTGGTGTTTTACCCGCGCCTTCATGACGGGGTGGTGCGGTGCCGCCGTTGTAATCGTGGGTCCGAACGAACTGGATCCACCGGCCCGCGCTGAAAATTGAGGTACTGCAATGTCACGTCGCCACAGCGCGAAGTACAAGATCGACCGTCGTGTCGGTGAAAACATCTGGGGCCGCCCCAAGTCTCCCTTCAACAAACGCGCCTATAAGCCTGGCCAGCACGGCCAGAACCGCCGCAACAAGGTCTCCGACTTTGGTATGCAGCTCATGGCGAAGCAGAAACTGAAGGGCTATTACGGCGACATCACCGAAAAACAGTTCGCCAAGATCTACGAAGATGCCGCCCGCATGAAGGGCAACTCGGCCGAGAACCTGATCGGCATCCTCGAGTCGCGTCTCGACACCATCGTCTACCGCGCCAAGTTCGTCCCGACGATCTTTGCTGCCCGCCAGTTCGTCAACCACGGCCACGTCACCGTGAACGGCAAGCGCTGCAACATCGGTTCCGCCCGCCTGAAGGCCGGCGACGTCGTGCAGGTCCGTGAGAAGTCGCGCAACCTCGCCCTCGTTCTCGAAGCCCTCGGCAGCGGCGAGCGCGACATCCCGGACTATGTGGAAGTCGATCCGAAAGCCATGACCGCCGCGTTCAAACGCATCCCGGTCCTCTCTGATGTGCCATACCCGGTGAAGATGGAACCGGCCCAGGTGGTCGAGTTCTACTCCTCATAATCGACCTGAATTCCTTGAGGTTTCCCGAAGGCCGCGCCAGACTGGTGCGGCCTTTTCAATTCAGGATGCTGCTTCATGTCCATTCCTACGATCGCGGCTGTGCGCAAGTCTCTCGTGGCGCCGCCCGGCAAGGCGTTCGACCTGTCTGCCCGGGAGACATCCGGCCGCGCCATCTTCTCTGACAAGGAAGCCGCCGAAACGAGCCTGAAGAAAGACGCAGCCGTCATCAACGAGTTGAAGGACATGCTCTACGCTGAAGAGCGAAGATCCCTGCTCGTGATCCTTCAGGGCATGGATACTTCAGGCAAGTCCGGCACGATCAAGGCGGTGTTTTCGGAAACGACGCCTCTCGGCATGCAAGTGAAGGCGTTCAAGGCGCCGAGCACCGAGGAACTTGCCCGGGACTATCTCTGGCGCGTCCACAACGCCGTTCCCCGGCGCGGCAATGTTGGTATCTTTGACCGGTCTCACTATGAAGACGTTCTGGTTGTCCGGGTGCGCGGCTTTGCGCCGCTTGAGGACGTCGAGAAGCGCTACGAACAGATCAATGCGTTCGAGAAACACCTCACCGAGAACGGCACGGCGGTTCTGAAGTTCATGCTGAACATCGGATACGAGGAGCAAGGCGTGCGGCTGAAGGAGCGGCTGCAGGAGACACACAAGCTCTGGAAGTTCAATCCGGGCGATCTTGATGATCGGAGCAAGTGGACCGAGTTCATGCAGGCCTATGAAATCGCCATCAAGCGTTGCTCAACCCGTCACGCCCCCTGGTACGTCGTGCCCGCCGACAGCCGCACCCGGCGCAACGCGCTGATCGCCCGCGTCGTGCGGGGTGCGCTGGAAGGCATGGACCTGAAATGGAAGAACCCGGGTTATGAACCCGGGTCCTATGACATTTCGTAAGGGGCCTGCGCTCAACCGCCGAAGCGGACCGAGCCGCCGCTGGATTCGGTCCTGTTCTGCTCGGCCGGCTTGCCTGCAAACGACACCGATCCGCCGCTCGACGCGTTGCCGGTTGCGCTGACGGTCGCATAGGCGTTCACGTCGGCGCCGCTCGAGACGTTGACGGTTGCGCGCTCGCAGCGCAGGCCTTCGCTTTCGACGCCTGCGCCGGACGAAGCGGACACAGTGAGCCCGCCGCAGACGCCCGACATTCTAACCGACGCGCCGGAGGAGACATCGACGCCGAAGTTGGCCGCTGAGGACGAGGTCAGCGCCACCTCGCCAGATGACGAGGCGTTGATCGTGACGTCGCCGGTCCCGTTCGAGAAGACATCCGCCTCACCGCTGGATGACGCCGATACATCGAGTTTCACGGCGGCGAGTTCAGCGGCTTTCACTTCGCCCGAAGACGATGCAGACAGGCGGGCGTCAGCGGCGCTGCCAGCGAGTGTGATCACGGAGCTGGAAGAGGCAGCGGCCCTGAACGTGTCTGTCTGAAGGGACCTCGCTTCGAAACGTGAGGATTGTGCGGCGGTTACGCCGCCGAGATCCGGGCCGGTGACGTAGACGGTATAGGCTGGCATCTGCTTGCCGTTCACCTTCACCACTTTGCCGTCGTCCGAGATGCTGACCGAACGCCCGCCCCAGGACATCCAGCTGCGCTTCGCCCTCAGGCTTTCGCGCGAGACCACGAGTGTGTCGCCCCGGTTGGCGATGCGGGAATCCGAATAGTCGCCATTGCCGGATACAACACGCACGGTCGTCTCGGGCGCTGCCCTGTAGACGACCTGCATGGCGCCGCCGACTTCGATGCTGGAGAAGGGTTTCGCCTTGTAGGACTTGCCCTCAGCGCGTGCGGCGGGTGCCAGGGCGAAGGTGAGGGCCGCGATCGCGGTCAGGATCTGGTTCACTGCGGGCTCCTGAATTTGGTGAAACCTGTATGGATTATCGAAATACGATAAGTCAATCGTTGTTTTTCGATAATTTGCTATGTCCCTGATCCATCTCCGGAATTTGGTTGGCCGCAGCCTCGCCGGCGCCGGCGCCGCCTTGAGGGGCGTAAAGGGTCAACCGGCAGGGTGTCGGCGACATGACGCCCATCGGCCTCTCGAACACACCTATGGGCCCGACAACGCCTGGCAACGGGAAGCCATCGAAGATCAGCACGCCGATTTCGCGTCGAGAAGGGTCGCCGAGTTTAGTGGGAACATTGTCATTTCCGCCAGAGCGCTTTCAAGCGAGAAGGATGGAGCCAGCCAGGAGACCCCAATGAGCGCGCCGTCCTTTGTCACTGTCTTCGCCCTCTATCCCGATCTCACGCAGCTCGACTTCACCGGTCCGCACCAGGTGCTCTGCCGGATCCCGGGCGCGACGACGATTATCGCGAGCCGGATGGGCGGTGAGATCGAAGCCGAAGGCGGGCTCGTGATCGGGCGCACGACGCCGCTCGCTGACATTGAGCGCTGCGATCTGATCTGTGTGCCTGGCGGAATGACCGCGACGCAGGCGGCGCTTGACGAAGAGTTCGTCGCGCATGTCCGGCGTCTGGCGCTTGGCGCGAGGTATGTGACGTCTGTCTGCACCGGCTCGCTCATTCTGGGTGCTGCCGGCCTGCTGCAAGGCAAGCGGGCGGCGTGCCACTGGGCATGGCGCAGCCTGCTGACAGAGTTTGGCGCTATTCCGGACGAGGGGAGGGTCGTGCGTGACGGGAACATCTTCACGGGCGGCGGTGTGACGGCCGGTATCGACTTTGCCTTCACGATGTTGACGGAAATCTCCGGCGAGGCTTACGCGAAAGCACTGACACTGGGGCTCGAGTATGCGCCGTCGCCGCCTTATGGCGGCGGCAGGCCGGAGCTCGCCGATGAAGCGACTTTGCGCCTCGTGTCCGGCAACATGAACAAGGTCATGCCGCAGCGTTTGGCCGAAGCGCAGGAAGCCGGACGGCGGCTCAGCCGTTATGCGACATCGCCGTAGAGATCATAGTCGTCGGCCCCGGTGATCCGGACGTTGACGATATCACCGGATCTGAGGGCGTTGCGGCTTGCGACATAGACGACGGCGTCCACTTCCGGCGCATCGGCCTTGGAGCGTCCGATCCAGCCGCCCGGCGTTTGGTCGTCCGCTTCGTCAATGATCACGTCGAGTGTCTTGCCGACCTGCGCCGCGGCGCGCGCCGCTGAGACTTCGGCCTGAACTTCCATGAACCGGTGCCAGCGCTCTTCCTTAAGCTCGGCGGGCACGTGGCTGTCCAGCCTGCCGCTCTCGGCATGCGCGACGTTCTCGTAGCGGAAGCAGCCCGCGCGGTCGATTTTTGCCTCACGGATGAAGTCGAGCAGGATTTCGAAATCCCGGTCTGTCTCGCCCGGGAAGCCGACAATGAAGGTGGAGCGGATGGCGAGGTCGGGCACATCGCGGCGCCAGTTGGCAATGCGGGCGAGGACCTTGTCCTGATTGCCGGGGCGTTTCATCGCTTTCAGCACCGGCGCGGAGGCGTGCTGGAACGGAATGTCGAGGTAGGGCGTGATCAGCCCTTCGGCCATCAGCGGAATGATGTTGTCCACGTGCGGGTATGGATAGACGTAGTGCATCCGGGTCCAGACGCCGAGGCTGCCAAGACCGCGGGCAAGATCAAGGAAGCGCGTCTCGTATTGCGCGCCGCGCCAGGTTTCCGGCTTGTAGCGGATATCCAGTCCGTAGGCGGACGTATCCTGGCTGATGACCAGCAGTTCCTTGACGCCGGCGGCGACCAGCTTTTCAGCTTCGGTCAGCACATGGTGGATCGGCCGCGAGACGAGGTCGCCGCGCAGCTTCGGGATGATGCAGAAGCTGCAGCGGTTGTTGCAGCCTTCTGAAATCTTAAGATAGGCATAGTGGCGCGGTGTGAGGCGCAGGCCGCTTTCGGGCACTAGGTCGAGGTGCGGATTGTGCGGCGGGGTGAGGTGGGTGTGCACCGCGTCCATGACGGCTTCGTATTGGTGCGGCCCTGTTACGGCGAGTACCTTGGGGTGGGCGCGCTGGATCTCCTCCGGCTCGGCGCCGAGGCAGCCGGTGACGATGACCTTGCCATTCGCTTCGATGGCTTCGCCGATCGCCGCGAGGCTTTCATCACGGGCGGAGTCAAGGAAGCCGCAGGTGTTGACCAGCACGAGGTCTGCGCCCGCATAGTCCGGCGCGATCTGGTAACCCTCGGCCCGCAGGCGCGTGATGATCCGTTCGGAATCGACGAGGGCCTTCGGGCAGCCGAGCGAAACGATGCCGACTTTCGGCGTCTTGGAAGCCCGGACGGGCGCGGGGGCGAGCGGTGTGTCTGTCATCGGCCTCCTGCTAGCGCGAAACATCTGCGCGGGAAAGCAGCGCCGTCACTGCAGGCGTATCGCAAGCGACGGACCATTGGCGCCGTCATGGGGCAAGGGTTACCAGATGTCAGCCAGGGGCGAAGGCGGCTCTGCGTTCGACCTGCAGAAGTCGTGGAGCGCGCCGCCGTCGTCCGGGCCGGGCGTCACCCGATCGGCCGCGTCGAGATAAGGCGCGGCGCAGGCCGGCATGCGCGGCGGGGGAGGCCTCCGGCGCATGCCGCGCAAGGATGGCATCGGCACCGGGCACGGTGCGCGCAAAGTCCGCGGCCCGGCGCATGTGTGATCCGCCGGCCAGTGCATGCGCGCGCCAGCTGAGAGCGCCCAAATGTCACGAGCGCCGGGTCGGTGATCCAGGATGGTTTCAGCGCACCTGTTTCGGGATAGACGGCAAGCTTCATCGCCTTATAAATCCGTGCACTGACGGGCCGGGGTTTTGCCGCGTCAGCCAGTCGAAGCCTGCGGCTGTCTTTTGCGGGAACCAGACAAGGGTCCGGCCTTATGTTGATCTGCGCGAGACCGCGCGGCTCAACGGGCCGGATCGCCGGATCCGGCATGCCTTCGCAATCCGAAGCGGATCAGCTGGCCGTCAGTTCGATACCCTTTTCGGAGAGCAGCTGTTTCAGCTCTCCGGTCTCGAACATTTCCTTCAGGATATCGCAGCCGCCAACGAACTCGCCCTTGACGTAGAGCTGCGGGATCGTCGGCCAGTTCGTGTATTGCTTGACGCCCTCACGGACGGCGGCGCTCTCGAGCACGTTGGTGGAGACATATTCCACGCCGAGATAATCGAGGATCTGGACGACTGTGGAGGAGAAGCCGCACTGCGGGAAGGTGGGCGTGCCTTTCATGAAGAGGACGACGTCATTCTGCTTCACCGCTTTGTCGATGGCGTCGAGGGTCGCTTGGTCTGTCATGAAGGTCGCTCCGCATATGCCTTTGATGTGGCGTTTCCGTGTGCACGCGTCAAGCGAGGCGCGGGACGCCGCCTGCGGCTCGCTTCAGTTAGAGGATTGGCTTTCGGATTATTAATTATCGATATGGGATTGCCATTTATCGAAAATCGATTATCTATAAACGATAAGAAGCGCCGGGAGACTCCGGTCGCTGTCAACGTGCAGGAAGGTGTTGCTATGATCAACCAACTCAAGCTGAAAACCGTTTCCGCCCTTGCGCTCATGTCGCTGTGCGTGGTTTCGACTGGAACCGCCCAGGCCACTGCGCCCACTGCGCCTGCGCAGGAAGAACTCGTGGTCAGCGACACGGTGGTGATCCGCGGCCGCAGCCCGGCCGAGACGCGCCGTTATGTGGACGAAGTGATTGCCCCGCCGCGCGGCACCGAACAGTTTGCCCGTTGGGATGACCGGCTGTGCGTCGGCGTCTCGGGCATCCCGAACGCTCAGGCCCAGTACGTTGCAGACCGGATTGCCAACCGGGCGATGCAGGTTGGCCTTCGTCCCGGCAAGCCGGGCTGCAAGTCCGATGTCAGCGTGATCGTGACCACTGAGCCCGAGCGGCTGATCGAGGCGATGCGCGACGCTTATGAGCCGTTGTTCGGCGTCAACAACGAATCGCGCACCGCTTCGCTGGGCAAGGCAGCCTTCGAAGAATTCAAGACGACGGACCGTCCTGTCCGCTGGTGGCATGTGGCCGAGACCCGCGGCGCCGATGGCTCGCGCATCGAAGGAGAGGCTAAAAACGGCGTTGCCGATGGCATCACCGGCGCGCCGTCGGTGCGATCCGAAGGCAGCCGTCTGCGCAGCGCGATCCGTCAGGATTTGAGCCGGGCTGTCGTCGTCATCGATGCCAGGCAGGTCTCGGGCCTGTCACTCGATACGCTGGGCGACTTCGTGGCCTTCGTCACGCTCGCGCAGGCCGATGGGAACGGAGACACCAAGGGCGTGGACACGATCCTGAACCTGTTCGCGGATCACACCGACGAGAAGCCCGAAACCTGGTCGAGCTGGGACGCGGATTTCCTCACGGCGCTCTATGCCGTGCCGCGCAACACTGTGTCGCTGCAGCAGACGAAGTCGCTGATTGCGCAGCGGATGGAACGCGAATAGCGCGGCAAATTCCTCGCCAGACAAAAAGGGCGCTCCTTTCGGGGCGCCCTTTTCATTTGTGTCTATCACCCGCGCGCTTACCAGCCGCAGGTCTGCCCCTCGTTCTCTTCCTTCAGATACACGATCAGCGGATCAAAGTACTCGATAATCGCGCTGCCATCCATTTCGCGGGTGCCGGTGAACTTCTCCAGCGTGTCGGGCCAGGGCTGCGAGGCGCCGGCTTCGAGCATCGCGTTGAAGCGCTGGCCGACTTCCTTGTTAGCGTAGATCGAGCAACGGTGCAGCGGACCTTCCCATCCGGCCTGCTCGCAAGCGGCCTTGTGGAACTGGAACTGCATGATGAAGCTGAGGAAGTAGCGCAGGTAAGGCGTATTGCCCGGGATGTGATACTTTGCACCCGGGTCAAATGCGTCCGCCGGGCGAGGTCCCGGTGCCACAACGCCCTGGTTCTTCAGGCGCAGGTCCCACCAGGCCTGGTTATAGTTTTCCGGCGTCGTCTCACCCGAAAGGACGCCCCAGCGCCAGCCATCGACGGTGAGGGCGAACGGCAAGAAGGCGATCTTGTCGAGTGCAGTCTGCATCAGCAGCGCCGTATCGGCGTCCGGACCCGGCATTTCCCCTTCTGCGATCAAGCCGATCTGCTTGAAGTATTCCGGCGTGATCGACAGCGAGATGAAATCGCCGATCGCTTCGTGGAAGCCGTCATGGGCGCCGTTCTTGTAGAGGAAATCCTGATCCTTGTAGGCGCGTTGATAGTAATTGTGACCGAGCTCGTGGTGGACGGTGTAGAAGTCCTCCGAGTTGACCTCGGTGCACATCTTGATGCGCACATCTTCTTCATCGTCGAGATCCCAGGCCGAGGCGTGGCACTGCACTTCGCGGCCCTCGGGCCGAACGATCATCGAGCGTTCCCAGAAGGTGTCGGGCAGGGGATCGAGGCCGAGCGAGACGAAGAAGGCCTCGGCCGTCTCCACCATCTTGATCGGCGTGTAGCCCTGTTCGACGAGGCGGGTCGTCACGTCATACGTGAGCGGCGCGGTGGCGGGCTGGACGATGTCATAGATGGACGACCATTGCTGCGCCCACATGTTGCCGAGCAGATCTGCGCGGATCGGTCCGGTGGCAGGCTGGACCGCGTTGCCGTACTTCTGGTTCAGCTTGGTGCGGGTGTAGCAGTGCAGCTCCTTATAGAGCGGCTCGACCTGGCCCCAGAGGCGCTGGACTTCGGCTTCCATTTCTGCCGGCGGCATGTCGTAGCCCGACAGCCACATCTGATCGAGGCTGGGGTATCCGAGTTCAACGGCGCCTTCGTTCGCGAGGGTCACCATCTTGGCATAGTTGTCTTTCATGGGCGGCGAGATCGAGTGCCAGCCTTCCCAGACTGCCCTGGTGACGTTCGGATCCCGTGAGGTTTCGATGATCGTCGAGGCGTCATCGACCGTCAGCATCTTGCCTTTGTATTCGAACTTGCCCGTGCCGTAAGCTGCATCGAGATCGGTCGTCAGCTTGGCGAGTTCCTCGGCAGCGCCCTCGCGGGACGGAGCCGGGATCGTAATGCCGCCGCGCAGGGTCTGGATCTTGCGGGCAAGGTCCGGCGGCAGCCGGGCGATGTCGAACTGTTTGGACTCGTTGGCGAGAGAGACGACGAGTTTGGTAGCCTTCGCTCCGGCCTCGGCCGCGGCGGCGTTTGTCTCGGGCGTGATGTTGGTCGCCTGGTTCCAGTAGGCCTGCGCGGCCTCACGGTTCATCGCGGCGAGTTCGGTTTCCACCCGGCCAAGAAAACTGCGCGCTTCGATGGCCAGCTCTTCTGCAGCGACGGCAGCCGGATCGACCCGCTCCTGATACGGTGTGCAGGAGACCAGCATCAGGCCGAGGGCCGCAGCGCTGACCGATTTCATGAGTTTTGACATTTGGGGAGCCCTCCCTTGGAACTTTCCCGCAACAGACAGCGAACTCGCCCCAAGGTCAATGTGGTGAAGGCTCAGGGCGCCCGTGTTTTCAGAGCCAGGGCATGCAACACGCCGCCCATGTGCCCCTGCAAGGCATCATAGACCATCTGATGCTGGCGCACCCGCGGCACGCCGGCAAAGGCGGCGCTGACGATCTCCGCCTGCCAGTGATTATTGTCCCCGGCGAGGTCGGTCAGCGTGATCTCAGCATCGGGGAAGCCTTCCCGGAGGAACTTCATCAGCGTGTCTTCGCTCATGCCCATGCGGCGTTTCCTTTCAAGGCTCAAGCTAGGCAGATGGCGCCCCATGGGTCTAGGGTCAAGCTTTACGAACCGTGGCACCCGGAGATCCGATTGACGTCAAAACGCGCCTTTGCCCTCGCCGCCATGATCGGTGTCGTTGCGGTCTTGCTCGGATGGTTCCTGCTGGACCAGGGCCGTCGCGGCGAGGCGATCCCCGGGGTCACCTACAAGGCGCAGTTCATCAATCCGGTTCCGATGCTGCACCTCGTCGATGTCCTGGCCTCCGACGCGCTTGAAGGCCGCGCAGCCGGCACGCCCGGCAATGAGGCGGCGCGGGCGTTCATTCGTAAGCGTTTCGAGGAGATCGGGCTGAAGCCGTATCTGGCGAGTGGCTTGCAGCAGCCAGTGACCATCCTGCCGCGTCCCGGCCTCGATGCACCGGGCCCGGGCGCAAACCTGATCGGCTGGGTCCCTGGCGAGACGCCGGGTGTTGGGCCGATGATCATCGTCACGGCGCATTACGATCATCTCGGTGTGGTCGAAGGGCAGATCTATAACGGGGCCGACGACAATGCGTCCGGCACGGGCGCCCTGGTGGCGACGGCGGAATATTTTGTCGGACACCCGCCGAAGCACGACATTTTGTTTGTGGCGCTGGATGCTGAGGAAGTCGGCTTCCTGGGCGCCCGGGAGTTCATGCGCAGCCGGGCCGCCGATCTCTCCCGCGCGGCGCTGAACATCAACCTCGACATGGTGAGCCGTTCGGACGTGGGCGAACTTTATGCTGCCGGCACGTATCACACGCCGGCTCTCGCGGAGCTGATCACGGATGCGGCGAAGGACGCACCTGTCTCGCTGCTCACGGGGCATGACCGGCCCGAACAGGGCATCAACGACTGGACCCTGCAATCCGATCACGCCGTGTTCCACCAGGCCGGCATACCGTTCCTCTATTTCGGCGTCGAAGATCATCCCGGCTATCATCAGCCGAGCGATGATTTTTCTGCGATCACGCCCGAGTTCTACGTCCGCGCTGCGGACACTCTCGTCATGGTCATGCGCGCCGCCGATGCGCAGCTGCCTGCCATTTTCGCCCTGCGCCGGGCGCCCGATGCCCCCGCTCCAACAGAAGGACTACCCGAATGACCACTGCAGTCTCCTACATGCTGAAATCTTCCACCAACCAGACACTGGGCGCCCTGAAGGGCGTCCTCGCCAAGGGCGCTGCCCATGCCGGGTCCATCAAGTGCGAGGAGACGGCGATGCTCGCGCAGCGGCTCTATCCGGACATGTTTGCGACGCCGCGCCAGGTGCAGATTGCCTGCGATACCGCCGCCCGCGGCGCGGCGCGTCTGGCCGAGGTCGACATGCCGAACTTCCCGGATACGGAGCAGACGTTTCAGGACCTCATCACCCGCTGCCAGAAGGCGATCGATTTCGTGAACTTCATTGATGATGCCAGCATCGATGCGACGGCGAGCAAGACACTGCAGATCCCGATGGGTCAGGTCACGATGCCGATGACAGGGCAGGTTTACCTGTCGAGCTTCATCCTGCCAAACCTGCATTTCCATGCCTCGATGGCGTATGGCCTGTTGCGCATGCAGGGCGTGCCGGTGGGCAAGCGCGATTACCTGATGCCAGCTTGAACGAAGCGGGCGAATTGACAGACGGGGCCGGCTCTGGCCCTGTCTGCTCATGAGCCTCGCGGGTTTTGATACGGTTTTGCCTTCGCAGTCCGGCCCGGCCGGACGGTCATGGCATTATCCGGCGGCAGGTCGCCGGACAGTTTTCCTTGCCTGCGCCGCGTTGGCGGCCGTCGGCGGGTTTGCCCTGACGGGCGGCGCTGCGGCCAGTTACGCCGCGGCGCAGGCCGGCGGCGACCTCACAGGCCTCGTGCGCGCGATGGCGGCATTGAAGACGGCGATCATCTTGCCGGCTGTGAGCGCGGTTGTCTGGCGCCTTGGCGCGCCGGCGCGATCTGAAATGCTCGCCGGATACACGCTCGCCGCCATGTCGATGTCGGTCAGCCCCGGGCTCATCTGGCATATGGCGCATGTCGGCGCCGGCGCCTTCCTGATGCATGCGGGGCTGATCGCGACGCTGGTGATACTGTTGCGGGACAAGGCCGTTGGCGACCGGCTTGCAAAGCTGTTGACGTCTCGCGCGGCGCGCTGACCGGCAGCCCGTCAGTCGGCAGCGTTCATGTATCCGGGCAGCCAGCCTTCGTGTGCCGCGCGCAGTCCCGCGAGCTTCACCTGGAATTCCGGGGCGTCGTGGCCCCAGCCGGTTTCGAGCACGACCGCGTCACCGCCAAACACGCCAAGCCGGCCGGGCATGAAGCCGCGCGAGTCCCAGGCCCTGATCTGGGATTCGCTTGCAGCGACCAGATAAAGCGCCGAGGCTTCGCCGAACAGGCAGGCTTCGTCGCGCTTGTCTTCCGGTTCGCGGTTGCCCACGAGACGCACGCCGATGCCTGAGGCGAGCGCCATTTCGGCTGCGGCGCAGGCGATGCCGCCATCGCTGACATCGTGGACGGCGTTGACCAGGCCGCTATGGATCAGTGAACGGATGAACGTGCCGTTCTTCTTCTCGGCTTCGAGATCGACCGGCGGCGGCGGGCCAAGCGCTTCGCCTTTCAGGCCGAGCCAGACCCGGGCGTAGAGCGAGGCGCCGAGGTGACCGGTTGCTTCGCCGATCAGGATGAGGGCATCCCCCTCCTGCGCGCCCTTCAGTGTTGCGGTTTTCGACAGGTCGTCGATCAGGCCGACGCCGCCGACGACGGGGGTTGGCGGGATCGCCTTGCCGTCGGTCTCGTTATAGAGCGACACGTTGCCGGACACGACCGGGAAGTCGAGTGCGCGGCAGGCTTGCGCCATGCCCTCGATGGATTTCACGATCTGGCCCATCGTGGCGGGCTTTTCGGGATTGCCGAAGTTCAGATTGTCCGTGATCGCGATCGGCAGGGCGCCGACCGAGGAGAGGTTGCGATAGGCTTCGGCGACGGCCTGCTTGCCGCCCTCGTAAGGGTCGGCCGCCACGTAGTGCGGGTTGCAATCGGAACAGATCGCCAGTGCCTTATTCGTGCCGTGCACACGCACGATGGCTGCGTCGCCGCCGGACTGAGAGGAGTCGACCGTGTCGCCCATCACGTGCCGGTCATACTGTTCCCAGACCCAGCGCTTGGACGCCATGTCAGGTGAGGACATGAGCTTCAGCAGAACCGCGCCATAGTCTTTTGGTTCTGGATATCCGGTGATGTCGAAGGCGGGTCGCCTGACCGGCTCCGTCCACGGACGGTCATAGTTAGGGGCATCTTCGCCGAGCGGCGCCACCGGAATATCGCACACGATCTGGCCGAACTGTTTCAGCACGAGGCGGCCCGTGGTGGTCGTAACGCCGATCACTTCGGCGTCGAGGTCCCACTTGTCGAATATCGCCTTCGCCGCGGCTTCCTTACCGGGTTTCAGGATCATCAGCATGCGTTCCTGGCTTTCGGACAGCATGATTTCGTAGGCCGTCATGCCGGTCTCGCGCTGGGGCACGGCGTCGAGGTCCATCTCGATACCGACGCCGCCCTTGTCCGCCATCTCGACGGAGGAGGAGGTGAGGCCCGCTGCGCCCATGTCCTGGACCGACTGGATTGCATCGGTTGCCATCAGTTCAAGGCAGGCCTCGATCAGAAGTTTCTCCGTGAACGGATCGCCGACTTGCACGGTCGGGCGATTGTCTTCCTCGCCTTCGGTGAACTCGGCCGAAGCCATCGTTGCGCCATGGATGCCGTCCCGGCCCGTCTTGGAGCCGACATAGAGGATCGCCAGGCCGGGCAGGGCGCCGCGCGCGTAGAAGATCTTGTCCTGATCGGCGAGGCCGACGGCCATCGCGTTGACGAGGATGTTGCCGTTATAGCCTTCGTCGAACTGCGTTTCGCCCGCCACAGTCGGCACGCCGACGCAGTTGCCATAGCCACCGATGCCGGCGACGACGCCAGAGACAAGCTGGCGCGTTTTGGGGTGGCCCGGGTCTCCGAAGCGAAGTGCATTGACCAGCGCGATAGGGCGCGCGCCCATCGTGAAGACGTCGCGCAGGATGCCGCCGACGCCGGTCGCTGCGCCCTGATAGGGCTCGATGTAGGAGGGGTGGTTGTGGCTCTCCATCTTGAAGATGGCAGCCTGACCATCGCCGATGTCGATCACGCCGGCATTCTCACCCGGCCCCTGGATGACGCGGGGGCCTTTGGTCGGGAACTTTGCCAGATGGCGACGCGAGGATTTGTAGGAGCAGTGTTCCGACCACATCACCGAATAGATGCCGAGTTCGACAAGGTTCGGTTTGCGGCCAAGGCGCGAGATGAGCCGCTCCCACTCATCGGCCTTGATGCCATGTTCGACCCCCGAAGCAGCGTTCTGTTCAGCCGTCAGGTGGGCGAGAATGGCGGCTGTATCGGTCATGCCGGGCCTTTAGCCTCAAAGGCTGCGAGTCGCTAGACCTAGTTGGTGACAGTGTCGATTGCGGCGAGGTGGCGCTTTTTGGCGACGCCGGGCAGGAAGCTCGCCTCGAAACCGTTGCGCGCCAGCTGGACGATCTGCGCCTCGCTGAGGCCCAGCGCCTTCGACACCTGCTCATAGTTGCGCCCGATATAGCCGCCGAAATAGGCCGGATCGTCGGAGTTCACGGTCACCATCAGACCCGCTTCGAGCTGCGCCTTCACCGGGCTGTCTTTCAGGTCATGGATCACACATAGCGACAAATTCGAAAGCGGGCAGTTCGTGAGCGGCGTCTGGGTATCCCGAAGGATCTCGATCAAGCCTTCGTCTTCCATCGAGCGGTTTCCGTGGTCGATCCGGTCCACGCCGATATCCAGCAGCGCCTCGCGCACATATTGCGGCGGGCCTTCCTCGCCCGCGTGCATGCACAGCTTGAAGCCCATGTCGCCGCAGCGCTTGTACAGCCGTTCGAACTTCAGCGGCGGATGGCCCAGTTCGGAGGAGTCGAGGCCGACGCCGATGAACTTTTCATGCCAGGGCTCGGACACCTTCAGCAAGTCAAAGCCGTCCTGTTCGGACAGGTGGCGCAGGAAGCTCATGATCAGGTAGCCGGAAATCCCCAACTCCTTTTCCCCGCGCGCCAGGGCCGCGAGGATGCCTTCGGTCACGGCGCCAAAGGGCACGCCGCGCGCGGTATGCGCCTGCGGGTCAAAGAACATCTCGACATGGCGCACATTGTCTGCCGCCGCGCGCTGCAGGTAGGCCCAGGTCAGGTCGTGGAAGTCTTCCTCGGTGCGCAGCACCTGCATGCCCTCATAATAGAGGTCGAGGAATTCCTGGAGGTTCGAGAAATTGTAGGCGGCCTTGGCCTCTTCCAGTGTCTTGAAGCGCAGGTCGATTCTGTTGCGGGCCGCGAGCTGCATCATCAGCTCTGGCTCGAAGCTGCCTTCGATATGGAGGTGGAGTTCGGCCTTGGGCAGGCGCTGGATCAGGTCACTTTGCGTCATGAATCAAGACGTAACTGAATGCCCCGGGGGCGTCCAGAACCGGCTCATTCTTCGCTGCCTGATTGCACGGACTTCAGGTAAGCGATGAGACCAGCGGCGTCGATGTGTTCAAACTGCCATTCAGGCATATCGGGATGGTCGCTGACGCTAGCGTCTGCAAAGCGAGCTTCGAGCACGTCGAGGTTGACCGTCTGACTGAGCAGGCGCAGCGCAGGCGCATCCGGGTGCGGGCTTTCATCCGCCCCGCCGAGGGCGTGGCAACCTGCGCAGGCTGCCTGAGCAATGGCTTCACCGCGCCCGACCAGTTCATCCTGTTCTGACATCAGGGCGTCCTCGGTCGAGGCGTCCTCAGCCGCCGATGCCTCAGGCGGACGTTCAGGCGGAACAGTTTCGCTGGATTTTGAGCAGGCCGCCAGCGCAGCGGCAAGACAAAGCGTGAGAAGGACCGCCCCCGACTTTCTCACGCCGCCGCCATGAGGCTTTCAAACACGCCCACGCCATCTGCGCCGCCTTCTGATTCCCCCACGGCGCGTTCCGGGTGGGGCATCAGACCGAGGACACGCCCGTTCTCAGACAGGACGCCGGCGATATCGCGGGCGGCGCCGTTGGGGTTCTCGCCGGCTGCGTAGCGGAACGCGACGCGGCCATCGCCTTCGAGCCGGTCAAGCGTGGCCGTGTCGGCATAGTAGTTACCTTCCGCATGCGCGATCGGCAGCACGATATCGCAACCGCCTGTATAGGCGCTGGTGAAAGCCGTGTTGGCGCTGGCAATGGTCAGCTTCTGCGGCCGGCAAACGAAGTGCAGCGAGGCATTGCGCACCAGAGCGCCCGGCAAAAGACCGGTTTCCGTCAATATCTGGAAACCGTTGCACGCGCCGAGCACATAACCGCCGCGCGCGGCATGCGCCTTCAGCTGTGCGATTACCGGCGAATTGCCCGCCATCGCGCCGCAGCGCAGGTAATCGCCATACGAGAAACCGCCCGGCACCATGACGAGATCGGTTCCCTCAGGGATCACCCCGTCCTTGTGCCAGACCATCGCAGGCGGCTTACCCGTCAGCTTATTCAATGCGTCATGCGCATCGCGGTCACAGTTCGAGCCCGGAAAGACAATTACAGCGGTTTTCATGGTTCGCTCCTTAGCAGGGAGTCGCTCGCCTTGAAAACAGCGCGCATAGCCTCGGCAATTACTGAGCCTGATCCGCCACAGTTTTAGCTATTTCGGGCTTAGGGTGGGTTGCTCTGCCGGATCTGGCAGGCCACCTTACGACTGATTAACCAAGCAGGAGATTGATCCATGAAAAAACTCGCAGCCGCTCTTTTCGTTGTCGCCCTCGTCCCGTCGCTCGCCGCCTGCAACACCGTCAAAGGCGTTGGCAAAGATGTACAGGCTGGCGGCGAAGTCGTCGAAGAAGTCGCGAAAATCGTCGAAAAAGAAATCACTGAGTAACCGGACTGCGGCCGGCGGGGCATTGAGCTCCGCCGGTCATACTCAGAATCCTGCGACAAGGGCCGCACAAGCGCCGAGCTACGCCCGCAGCCTGCGTCAATCGGCAAATGTCGCAATGACGGGCACATGGTCTGACGGCTTCTCGAGACCACGTGCCTTGCGGAAGATCTCGGTGCCTTGCAGCCGGTCGGTCATCCGCGGGCAAGCCAATACATGGTCGATCCGGATGCCGTGATCCTTCTGGAAGGCGCCGCCCTGATAATCCCAGAAGGTATACTGATGCGCCCGGCCATCACAGGCTTCGAAGGATTCGGTCAGGCCGAGGTATTTCAGCCGCCGGAACGCCGCGCGGGTGCCGGGCAGCCCGAGGGCGTCCGTGTTCCAGACAGTGTCATCCCAGCAGTCTTCGGGTCCCTGGATGCAGTTATAGTCGCCGCAGATGACGAAGGGCTGTTCGGCCTTGAGCATTTCTGCTGCCTGCCGCTCCAGCGCATCTGACCATTCGAGCTTGTAATCATACTTCTCGCCCGGCGCGGGATTGCCGTTGGGCACGTACACGCCCGCCACGCGAACGGGGCGGGGCGATAACACCGTGGCTTCAATGTAGCGCGCCTGAGGATCGGCCAGCGTGGTCATCCCCTTCGAGACGTCTTCCAGCGGGAATTTCGAGAGAATAGCAACGCCGTTATAGGTCTTCTGGCCATGAACGGCGCAGTTCCAGCCCTGCTCTTCGATTTCGAGGTACGGGAACGCGTCCGTCTCGCATTTCAGTTCCTGCAGGCACACGACATCGGCAGCAATGGCGTCCAGCACCTCCAATACGGTCGGCAGGCGGGCCTTGATCGAGTTTACATTCCAGGTGGCGATGCGCATGTGACGTCCATAACCAGCTTGGACCCATTGTTCCAGCCGATACCGGGGCCTATACTAGAGGCTTCATCCCCGGAGAAATGCCATGCACGCTCCCAGCCTGTTCCAACTGTTGCTCATACTGGGCGTTGCGCTGCTGCTTTTTGGCGGCCGCGGCCGCTTGTCCAACATCATGGGCGACGCTGCAAAGGGAATCACCGCCTTTCGCAAGGGTCTGCAGGATGAAAGCGCCGCGTCAGGCGAAAAAAAGGACGATCTGGTGAACATCACCCCCAAGAAGGACGACACGAAGACGTCGTGACCGCTAGCACGGAGGGCGCATTGCCATGCTGCCCGGTGTCGGGTTTTCCGAAATTCTCATAATTGGCCTAGCGGCGCTGATCTTTGTCGGCCCGAAGGACCTTCCCATGCTGATGCGCCGGGCGGGCGAATTCATCGGCAAGGGCCGCCGCATGGCCCGCGAATTCCAGTCCGCTTTCGAAGATATCGCGCGCCAGAGCGAACTCGAGGAGCTGAAGAAGGAAATCCAGGCCCTGAAGCAGTCCAACGTGCTCACGAGGGCGCAGGAAGACCTCGCGGCCGTGGAGGCGGACATCAATTCTGCCGTGATGCGCGCCCACCCCCCGGCGCCGGAGGCGGCAATCGCCGCACCGGCTGAACCGCCGCCTGCCGGGGAGAGCAAGACGTGAATTACGTGCCGCCCAAGGACGAGCAGCCGGAAATCACCGACGACGTGGAGTCGAGCCGGGCGCCGTTGCTGGAACATCTCAACGAATTGCGGTCCCGGCTGATCAGGTGTCTGCTCGCCTTGCTGGTGGCAACCTGTATCTGCTTCGCCTTTGCCTCGGACATCTACAACCTGCTGGTCACGCCCTTTGCCACGATGGCGGAGGAGCTGCGGGGCTCGAAACTCGAGTTCATTTTTACGGCGCCGATGGAGTTCTTCTTTGCGCAGCTGAAGCTCGCGCTCTTTGCCGGCGTGTTCCTCGCGTTTCCATACCTTGCCTACCAGCTCTACGCTTTCGTGGCGCCGGGGCTCTACAAGTCAGAGAGAGGCGCGTTCTGGCCTTACCTCGTTCTGTCGCCGGTCCTGTTCTCGCTCGGCGCGGCGCTGGTCTATTTCACCGTTCTGCCCATGCTCGCCCGGTTCACGGTGTCGATGGAGCAGGCGGAAGCGGCCGGCACGACGATCCAGCTGCTACCCCGGGTCGGGGACTACCTGTCGCTGGTGATGACGCTGATGATGGCCTTCGGCATTTCGTTCCAGTTGCCCCTGGTGCTGACCTTGCTCGGCCGTCTGGGCGTTGTCACGTCCAGCATGCTCGCGACCGGTCGAAAGTATGCCGTCGTGGGCATCCTGACCTTCGCGGCTCTGTTCACCCCGCCCGACATCATGTCCCAAATTCTACTCGCCATGCCAGTTTACCTGCTCTACGAGATCTCGATTATTTCGGTAAAGTTGAGCGAGCGGCGGGCGGACAAGGCCGTTTCCGCTGCAGCAACGGGGGGTTGAGGAATTTATCCACCTGCTGACCCCGGTTGCATGTTTCTTGCAGGTCACGAAGGTGGACGGCGGGCATTCAACCGTCTCCCGAGAAACGAGGAGCCTCCCGCGTGGCGCGCTTGAACAGCGTTTTGCTGGTCGATTTCGACAACCTCTACGGCGCAGCCGAAGAGGGGGTCGTGAACAACCTGTCTAACTGGTTATTGTGGCTCGAAGACGGCGCTTTGTCCCCGAGCGGCAAGAAGCGCCGGTTCGTCCGCAAGCGTGTCTATTGGAACCTGCAATTCGACAAATACCGGCCCGACTTTGAACGCGCCGGTTTCGAGGCTTTCAACTGCCGCGCGCTCGCCAAGCGCAAGATCAGCGCCGGCAAGAGCTCTGCCGACATCGTCATGACGATGGACGCTATCGAACTCGCCATGAAGACCAGGAAACTGGATGAAATGATCATCCTGACCACGGATTCGGACTTCGTGCCGGTCGTGAACCGCGTCCAGAACCCGGGTCTGCGGGTCGTCACCGGCGGCAAGGAGACGGACCCGACCTACGAGCTGTTCAGCCAGCATGCCGACGCTGTGATCCACATGGCTGCCTTCCGCTCGGCCTTCGATTATCAGCGGGCCGTGCGCAAATGGTATCAGTTCAGGATACCCGCCCCGGTTGTCCCGCCGCCGTCGCTGCAGCGCGAGCGCCAGTCGCCGCTGCTGGGCCGCGTGATTTCAGCGCTGGCCACCGGCGAAACCGGCGATAGCCGCATCCCGCCGGAGCTGCACCGGGGCGCGAGCCTGATCAAGGCGCTGGGCGAGCGGATGCCGGACCAGGTGCTGTCAAAAACCAAGATCGTTCGGGCGCTGACCACTATTCCCGAATTCACGGCTGAATACGCGAACGGCGTGCGCCCCTGGCTCGGCCACAAGAATTTCGCGGCGATGATGCGGCGCCTGTCGCAGATCCACCCTGAAATCCAGGTGAAGCCGCTGGGTCAGGGCCGGGTCGAGGTGATCTACCGCGAACCGGGCACCGCCCCGCGCACTGCGGCCGCCGAGCCGGAAGCCCTCCCGGCCCAGGCACCGTTGGACGAGGCACCGATGGACGAGGCCGAGCCCAGCCTGCCGGAAGGCCTGCACTCACCGGCCTGAGTGTGGACAGGAGGGGGCGGCGCGGATTAGAGCCTGTCGTCACAACCTCCGTCCTTTCAAGGCCCTGACCTCCCATGTTCGATATCCGCGCGATCCGCGAGACCCCTGACGTTTTCATCCGCGCCTGGAACCGCCGTAAGGCGGGGCTCGGCGATGAGACCGTCTCGCGCATTCTTGATCTGGACACGGCCTGGCGCGCCGCGACGACCGCCAAGCAGGACGCCGAAAGCGCCCGCAATGCGAACTCGAAACTGATCGGGCAGGCGAAGGCGAAGAAGGATGAGGCGGAAGCCGCGCGCCTGATGGCCCTGGTGGCGGACGCCAAGACCGCCATCGAGGCGGCCGAGGCCGAAGAGAAGACCCGGCGCGCCGAGCTCGATAACCTTCTGATGGGCCTGCCGAACCTGCCGCTTGACGAAGTGCCCGGCGGCACGGACGAGCATGCCAACGTGGAAAAGTCCAGGTGGGGCACACCCAGGCTGATCAGCAGTCCGAAGGATCATGCCGACCTCGGCGAGGCACTGAAGGTGCCGGGCGGTTTTTCCATGATGGACTTTGAAGCTGCCGCGAAGATGAGCGGCGCGCGCTTCGTGGCGCTTCGCGGTCAGCTCGCCCGGATGGAGCGCGCCCTCGCAAACTTGATGCTGGATATTCAGACAACGGAGCATGGATATCAGGAGACGAGCACGCCAATTCTCGTGCGCGATCAGGCGCTGCTCGGAACGGGTCAACTTCCGAAGTTCGAAGAAGACATGTTCAAAACAACCACCGGACACTACCTGATATCGACATCGGAAATTTCGCTGACGAACCTTGTGCGCGAGCAGGTCATCGACATCGCGCAGCTGCCCATCCGAATGACGGCGCACACGCCGTGCTTCCGCTCTGAAGCGGGCAGCGCCGGACGCGACACGAAGGGCATGATCCGTCAGCACCAGTTCTACAAGGTCGAGCTCGTCTCCATCGTCGCGAACGAGGAAGAGGGCCTGAAGGAACTGGAGCGGATGACGGGCTGCGCCGAAGACGTGCTGAAGCGGCTTGGGCTGCCCTTCCGCCGCATGCTGCTCTGCACCGGCGACATGGGGGCAGGCGCCCGAAAGACGTTTGACCTCGAAGTCTGGCTGCCCTCGCAGAACACCTACCGCGAGATCAGCTCCTGCTCCTATTGCGGCGACTTTCAGGCCCGGCGCATGGACGCCCGCTACCGGGCGGATGCCAAATCCAAACCGGAATATGTGCACACGCTGAATGGCTCCGGCCTGGCGGTCGGGCGCACGCTGGTGGCTGTGCTTGAGAATTATCAGAACGCGGATGGTTCAGTGACCGTGCCGCGGGCGCTCGTGCCCTATATGGGCGGGCTTGAGGTGATGGGTTGAGAATTCTCCTCACCAACGATGACGGCATCAACGCCCCCGGCCTGGCGGTGCTCGAGCACATTGCGCGCCAGATCTCGGATGACATCTGGATTGCCGCGCCGGAGGAGGAGCAGTCCGGCAAAGGCCGCGCGATATCGCTGACGCAGCCGGTGCGTGTACGCAAGGTCGGGGCAAAGGCCTGGGCGATTGCGGGTACGCCGTCGGACGCCGTGTTGCTCGCGTGCAGGGACCTGATGCCTGAGGCGCCTGAACTGGTGCTGTCGGGCGTCAACCGGGGCCAGAACATTGCCGAGGATACGAGTTTTTCGGGCACGGTCGCGGCCGCCATGTTCGGCATGCAGATGGGCGTTCCCTCGATTGCGCTCAGCCAGGCGCAGAATTTCCGCGACCGGGGCTCGCTGCCCTGGGAGACGGCAAAGGCCTGGGGCGCCCGGACGCTGAAGCCGCTGCTCGACATGGGCTGGCCGGCGGACGTGGTGATCAACGTGAACTTCCCGGATGTCGAGCCCGAGGACGTGCGCGGCGTCCAGATGACGCGGCAGGGTTTCCGGGACGAGACGATCATCCACACAGACCGCCGCGAGGACCTGCGCGGCAATGAGTATTACTGGGTCGGCTACCGGGGCAAACTCTCGCGGCCGAACGAAGGAACCGACCTGCGCGCGATCTATGAGGGCTATGTGTCGGTCTCGCCATTGCATGTGGACCTGACGCACGAAAGCTTCCTGAGGACGCTTCAAGCGTCATGGAAGGATTGAACGCAGGTTTGTACCGCATCCGGCCGCTGACCGGGCGGGTTCAACGGTTGGGCGCGTCGGGCGCGAATGTTCCCGGCGCCGATGATGACCGGCGCGGGCAGTGCCCCCCTTGTCAATTGACGCAGACGGACGAACGTCGGTGCACCCGTTTTTCCCGCCCGTTCCCGGCCTCATCAGCGCCGTGGCGCAAGCGCTCTGATGCCTGCAGGGGGCGTTTGCAAAGGCTCTCCCCCCCCGCTATACGGCAGGGTGAACACAAGATTTAGCGGGATTCGAGGAGGCCGGGCATGCGGAACAAGATGGTGATTTCGGGTGCGTCGCTCACCCTGATAGCCGCGCCAGCCTTCGCTCAGGCCGCGGGCGCGCCTCCCGGGCCAAGCCTGATTATGCAGCTCGTTTTCTTCCTGCCGCTGATCCTGATCTTCTATTTCCTGCTGATCCGTCCGCAGCAACAGCGCGCCAAGAAACACGCCGAGATGATTGCCGCGATCAAACGCGGCGACACGGTCGTCACGTCGGGCGGCCTGATCGGCAAGGTCAACAAGGTCACTGACGGGGAAATCTCGGTTGATCTCGCAGACAACGTGCGTGTTCGCGTGGTCAAGTCGATGGTGCTTGAAGTTCGCAACAAGGCCGAACCCGTTCCTGCGAACGATTGATCGGTCTCTGTCCCGGCCGGGCTGATGCCGGCTCTTTTTCTCTCAGGCCCATCTCGTTCCGGAAGGTGCCATGCTTCAGTTTCCTCCCTGGAAAATCTTCCTTGTTCTGGCGGTCATCGTCTGGGGAACGCTGATGGCGCTGCCTTCGGTCGCGAACATGAGCGGGGCGCCGTCCTGGCTGCCGCAGAAGCCGGTGAACCTTGGTCTCGACCTGCGCGGCGGGGTCTATCTCGAGATGGAGATCCGGCCCGAGGAAGTGATTGAAGGCCGGCTGGCTGTTTTCTCACGCGACGTGCGCTCGGCGCTGGCGCCTACGGACACGCTCGGGCGGGTGGCCCACCTTGCCGAGGTCAAGGGCCGGGTGATGACCGTCAAGCTCACCAAGGCGGACGCAGCGGGCAACTTCCCGGTCGCCGATGCCATCGCCCGGATCAACAAGGTCAACGGACCGCTTGAGGGCGGACTGGCGGGCGGCAAGATGTTTGACGTCGCCCAGACCGGGCCGGATACGGTTTCGATCACGGTTCCGGCGAATTCCGAAAGCCTGATGGTCGCCGACGCGCTGGCGAAGACCGAAACCATCGTCGCACGCCGCGTGGACCCCGACGGCGTGGCGGAGATTTCGCTGACGCCGTCCGGCTCCAACCGCCTGATCCTCGAAGCGCCGGGCGAGCCGAACCCGCAGCGCCTGAAAGACCTGCTGAACCGCGACGGGCGGATGACGTTCAACATCGTCGATGACAGCCCTTCGTCTCTGGCGGCCGCTCAGGCCGGCGTCGTGAAGCCCGGCTACACGCTCCTGAGCGGGCCTACGACCGGTCCGCTTCTGGTGCGCTCGATCCCCGAGATCGTTGGCTCGGACATCGCCAATGCCAGCCAGGGCAATGATGAAGCCAACCGGCCGCAGATCAACTTCCGGCTCAACTCCAACGGCGCCCGCAAGTTCTTCGAGACGACCAGCCAGAACACCAACAAGCGCTTCGCGATCGTCCTCGATGACGTCGTCATGTCAGCGCCGAACATCAACGAGCCGATTGCCGGCGGCAACGTCCGCATCACCGGCGACTTCACGATCGAGGAGGCGCAGGACCTTGCGGCCATCATCTCGGCCGGTGAGATGCCAGCGAAGGTCCAGTTCCTGGACCAGCGCGTCGTATCCTCCACGCTGGGCGAGGATTCGATCGAGGCCGGTTATACGGCAGCTATTGTCGGCCTGCTCTTTGTCGGCGTTCTGATGGTCCTTGCTTATGGCCTTCAGGGCTTGTTCGCGGTGATTTCTCTGGCGCTGAACATTGTGCTGGTGTTCGCCTGTCTTGTGCTGATGAACGCGACGCTGACTTTGCCAGGTATCGGCGGTATCGTGCTGACGCTGGGTATGTCTGTGGATGCCAACGTGCTCGTCTTTGAGCGCATACGCGAGGAACAGAGATCTGGCCGCTCGGCCTGGACGGCCGTGCAGGCCGGTTATGAACGGGCCTTTGCCACGATCATGGATGCGAACATCACCCTGCTGTTTGCAGCCGCTGTACTCTACGTCATGGGCTCCGGCCCGGTGAAGGGTTTTGCCGTGACCCTCGCACTTGGCAACATCACGTCCGTGTTCACCTCGGTGATCGTCACCTGCATGTTGACGGTCTTCTGGATGAAGCTCACCAAACCCAAGCGGTTCGCCATTTAGCCCGGCCTGAGGATACGCAACGATGCTGATCAGATACTGGCCGGCGGAAACCAATATTCCGTTCATGAAGTTCAACACGGCCGGGGTGGCCCTGTCGATCCTCATGATCGTGGGATCCATCTTCCTGCTGGCGACGCGCGGTCTGAACCTCGGCGTTGATTTCGCCGGTGGCTCATTGATCGAACTGGCGGAAACCGACACCGTAACCGTGTCAGACGTCCGCAGCCGGATTCCCGGCGGCCTGACGGTCAACTCGGCGACGGGAAGCGACGACAAACGGCTCGTGGTCGTGCGCTTCGGTGAGCTTGATGAAAGCCTGCTTGGCCCGGAATTCGCGGCTCTTTCCGAAGACGAGAAAGCTGCACGCGCGTCCAGCCTATCCAATTCCTTTATCGTCAGTGAACTGAAACGGGAGTTCAACCTCACCGACAACGATATCCTGCGAAACGACTCGGTGGGCGCGAAGGTCTCAGAGGAGCTCTTCTGGGAAAGCCTCCTCGCCCTCGGCGTGGCCACGTTGTTCATGCTTCTCTACATCGCCTTCCGCTATAGCTGGTCTTATGCCGTCGGCGGCATTGCAGCCCTGCTTCACGATACGATCGGCACGCTGGGCCTGTTTTCGCTGCTTCAGATCGAGTTTGACCTTACGACGGTTGCAGCCTTGCTGACGATCATCGGTTACTCTATGAACGACAGCGTCGTGGTCTTCGACCGGATGCGGGAAGTGCGGCGCAAGTACAAACAGATGTCCGGCTCGGATGTGATCAACCTCGCCACCAACCAGACCTTGTCGCGTACGTTCCTGACGGCAGGCGCGGTTTTCATTGCCGTGCTGGCCATGCTGTTCTTCGGCGGACCCGTTCTCAAGGGCATGTCGGTCGCGATGCTTTGGGGCATCTTCATCGGTACGTATTCGTCGATCTTCTTCGCGTCGGCGATCGTGCTGGCCCTCGGCACCGAAGTGAACAAGCCGAGCGACGAAATCGACGTGACGGGCTTCCGCGGCGTGCCGTAAGGCGGCCCCGGTCAGACGTTGAACCGGAAGAGCATCACGTCGCCGTCCTGGACGATGTATTCCTTGCCTTCGGACCGCATCTTGCCGGCTTCCTTTGCCCCGACTTCGCCGCCCTGCGCGATATAGTCCTCGTAAGCGATCGTCTCGGCACGGATGAAGCCCTTCTCGAAGTCACCGTGGATGACGCCGGCGGCTTTCGGCGCGCTCCAGCCTTTCTTGATCGTCCAGGCGCGCGCTTCCTTCGGTCCTGCGGTGAAGTAGGTCTGCAGGCCGAGAAGCTCGTAGCCCGCACGGATGAGGCGCGTGAGGCCCGGCTCGGTGAGCCCGAGCGAGGCGAGATATTCTTCGCGGTCCGGGCCATCCAGCAGCGCCAGTTCGCTCTCGATCTGGGCTGAGAACACCACGCAGCCCGCGCCTTCAAGTTTCGCACGTTCCTCGACACGTTTGGAATACGCATTGCCGGATGCCGAACTGGTCTCGTCGACGTTCGCCACGAACAGGACAGGCTTTGATGTCAACAGCTGCAGCATCTGCCAGGCGCGCTGGTCATCGGCCGCAACCTTGGCATGCCGGGCAGGGCGGCCCTCGTTCAGCTCCGTCAGCGCCAGATCGATCAGCGCCACTTGCGCCTTGGCATCCTTGTCGCCGGAGTTCGCCTTCTTGATCACGCCCGCCTTGCGCTTCTCGAGGCTTTCGAGATCGGCCAGCATCAGCTCCGTTTCGACCACTTCAAAGTCCGCCACCGGATCCACCTTGCCGCGGACATGGGTGATGTCGTCATTGTCGAAGCAACGCATCACATAGATGATGGCGTCGGTCTCGCGAATGTTCGCAAGGAACTTGTTGCCGAGGCCTTCGCCCTGGCTTGCGCCTTCGACAAGGCCCGCGATATCGACGAAGTTCATCCGCGCCGGGACGATCTCCCTGGAACCCGCCACACGGGCGAGATTGTCGAGGCGCGCTTCCGGCACAGCCACTTCGCCGACGTTGGGCTCGATGGTGCAGAACGGATAGTTCGCGGCCTGCGCGGCCGCTGTCTGGGTCAGCGCGTTGAAGAGAGTGGACTTGCCGACATTGGGCAGCCCCACGATCCCGCATTTGAAGCCCATGACGCCTTTGCCTCCAGATTAACCAGCATATCGCAATAACTGGCGGTGCCAGTCCGATACCGGTCGGTTTGTTTTTTTTGCAGCTTCATTCCAGCTACCTTTGGCCGGTTTTCAGAACGCCGCTTCAGTCCGGCGGATTAGCCGCTTTCCTTCAGCAAAAACAGGCACAAAAATCGCTCCACAGCTTAAATGGCTGACTTGGCCAGACTACCGGGCTATCGTGCCGGGCCTAACCGTTTCAGAAGGGTACATGCACCCATGAGTTATGATGTCTTCCTTGTGTCCGCGATCGAGGACCGGGACACCGCCAAACTGATCGCGCGGCGCCTTCGCTCGCTCAAATTCCGCGTCTGGCTCGACCAGAAGCAGGAAGACGAGATATTTGATGCCAAGGATGCGCGCGACGCCACCGGCTCGCCGTCCATGCTCGTTCTCTGGTCCGAAGCCGGTGTCAAAAGCGACTGGGTGCGCGCGGCCGCCTCCATCGGCCACTCCCGCCCCGGCACGCTGATCGAGGCGGCGCTGGACAAGACAGTGCCGTACGAGCCGTTTACAGCGCACCGGCGTTATCCGCTCGCCGCCATGACGTCGCGCAACACACCGCGCGCCTTTGTTGACCTGATCGAGGAGCTGGCAGAGCGCCAGGGCCGCGCAGGCCTGTGTGACTGGATCAGCTACGGCGCGCAGGACGAGGAACAGCGGGTTGCCTGGCTTGCTGCCCACCCTGCAGATCCCCTTGCGCTGGACGCCCAGAAGAAGCGCGAGAAGGAGCTCGGCGTGAAGCCAGCTCCGGCGCGCGAGGCCATCGGCGCTGCCGCGCTCGCCGCCGCCGCCATGCGCGTCAGTCCGCCGCCGACCGCAATGCCGGGCCCGCCGCGTCCTGCCGCCGCAAGCCCGCTCGCCTCGAATGGCGCGATTGCTTCGGCAACCCTGGCCGGGGAAGCGCTGGGCTTCAGCACGTTGATGGGCGTGGGCGTTGCGATTGGCGCGATGCTGTTCTTGGCGTGGGTGTTCCGGTCACATCCGGCTCCGCCTCTGAACCGAGGCCTTCCAGCGATCGCAAACGCGCAGATGCCGGTGACCTGTCCGGCCGGCACCGTGCCGCGTTCGATGATCCGGGTTCTGGAACCGGGCGCGATCATCGACGATACCCAGCCCGTCATCGTGGACGATACGGCTGGCGATCCGGGCTGATCTGGCTGGCCGCCGCGCAAACAAAAAAGCCGCCGGAAACCCGGCGGCTTTTTTCCTGTTCGCGTTCAAAGCCTAGCTGAGCGCTTTTTCGATCTCGCGGGCCGCTGCCTCGAACTGATCGGCGCCGGCCTGGCCTGCCATCACGCGGCGAGCCGCTTCGGTCGCGGCATCAGCCGCTGCGCGGCGAACTTCGTTCGCAGCTTCCGCTTCGGCGCGGCCGATGCGCGCCTCAGCCTGGGATTCGCGGCGCGTGATCTTGTCGGCGAGGTCCTGTTTTGCGGCTTCAAGGAAAGCGTGCGCATCGCGCTTTGCCTGCTCGATGATCGTCTCAGCCTCGCGGTCGGCTTCCTTCTGCCGGCGCTCAGCCTGGGCCAAAGCCTCGGCAGCCTGAGCACGCAGACCCGCGACTTCGGCGAGTTCCTTTCGGATGGCCTCAGCGCGGTTGTCGAGACTGCTCAGGACCGTCTTGAACACGCCAAGCCGCCACAGGATGGCGAAGAAGATCAGGATACCGATCATCACGAGGTGGGTGACGGTATCCGTGAACGGCGTGAACAGAGTATCGTGGCCTTCACCTTCGCCGGCGGCAAGAGCAGCGGGCGCAAGCGTTATCAAAGCAGCCGAAGACAGCAGGGTACGCAATGTCATCCGCGGGTCTCCAGCACTGAGCTGACGGCCTTCTTGACGTCCGCCCGGGAAGCTTTGACGCCCAGACGGGCGATCATCGCCTCTGCAGCGTCGAGCGAAATCTGCTCGACATTCTTCATCGCGTCTTCCCGAAGTTTCGAAATGCGGGTTTCGGCACGCTCGAGCTTCAGCGCCATTTCCGCGTCGACCCGTCCCGTGACGTGCGCCAGTTCGGTTTCGGCCGCCGCTTTCGCGGTATCGGACGTTTCCCGGGCGCGCGCCCTGGCCTGGGCCAGCCGGAGCTCCAGCGCTTTTTGCGCCTCGACCGACTGGTTGTTCAGGCGTGCCGCTTCATCAAGGTCAGCTGAAATGCTGTTCGCCCGTTGTGCGAGGGTGCCTTCCAGCTTCGGCAGGATGGAACGCGACAGCGCGAAATACATCCCGAGAAAGAAAACGGCCAGCCAGAACAGCTGTGAGGCAAACCAGGTCGGATCAAACGCCGGGAAGGGCGCCTTCACGGCCTCGCCGCCGTGCGCGGCGGTCTCTGCGAGAAATGCCAGCAAGCTCATGGCGTGCCTTGCTCCTTACCTGCGCTGCTTACGCGGCGAACAGGATCAGCATCGAGATAACGAACGCGAAGAGGCCAAGGGCTTCTGCGAGCGCCATACCGAGGAAGAGGTTGCCCGACTGTTGCGGGGCAGCGGAGGGATTGCGCATCGCGGCGTCGAGAAACGAGCCGAAGATGTTGCCCACGCCGATTGCTGCGCCGATCATGCCGAGCGTGGCGAGGCCAGCGCCGACATACCGCAGACCTTCGGTGATATTGCCTTCCATGGGAGTCTCCTATTGGGATCGAGGGGGATTCGGGTTGATATGGGGCCCGTGAAGCGTGTTCGGGTTGAAGCGTCAAGGGGCAGGACGAGGCGCGATTGGACGCACCGGCGGTGGGGCTCTCCGGTCAGTGGTGCGGGTGGATCGCGTCTTTGAGGTAAACGCAGGTCAGAAGGGCGAAAACATAGGCCTGGAGGAAAGCGACCAGGAATTCGAGCGCCGTGATCGGGATCAGCAGCACGTAGGGCACCCAGGCGACCGCCGTGAGGCCGGCGCCGGCCAGCATGACCACGAAGATCGCCAGCAGTTTCAACATGATGTGACCGGCCAGCATGTTGGCGAACAGACGCATGCCGAGCGTGATCGGACGCGCCAGGAACGAGATGATCTCGATGGGCACAAGGAAGAACATCACCGGAAGGGGCACGCCGTGCGGCGCGAACAGGCCGAAGAAGCCGAGCCCGTTCTTGTAGATACCGTATCCGACCACGATCAGGATCACGACCACGGCCAGCGCGCCGGTCACGGCGATATGGCTCGTCGTGGTAAAAGCGTACGGGAACATTCCGACGATGTTGGCGCCCAGGATGAAGAAGAAAAGCGTGAACACGAACGGGAAGAATTTCAGGCCTTCTTCGCCGGCCGTCGAGCGGACCATGTCGGAAATGAAGGTGTACGACATCTCGCCGAGCGACTGGATCCGGTTCGGGATCAGGCTGGCGCGCGAGGCGGCCATGCCGAGGAAGCCAAGGACCAGCACGGTCGAGACCAGCATCCAGAAGCTGGAGTTGGTAAAGGCCAGATTATAGCCGCCAGCCGACCAGTCGATCAGCGGAAAGATCTTGAACTGATGGATCGGATCCGTCGCGATCGAGGGCAGGAAAACGGGGAGGGGCAAGTTCATCAGCGCGTCTCGTCTTTGGTCTCTGGCGTTGAACCGGGCGTTTCCGCCGTCTTCGATGCATCTTCGGACAGCTGTTTGGCCGCCCGCATGAGGTTGCGGATGCCCGCCGCCATGCCGAACCCCATCATCACGAGCAAGCCCCAAGGCGAGGTCTTCGCATAATGGTCGATCAGCAGGCCCAATCCGACACCGACGACAACCGAGGCAACAAGTTCCGAGCTGTAGCGTAGAGCCATGCTCGCCGGCGTGTTGACACTGTTCTTTCGCTGGCGTTCGGCCCGGTCTGCCCGCTCCGCCTGCTTGGCCTTCGCCTTCGCAATCCGGTCGCCAAGATCCGAGGGATCAGGTCCGGACATCAGAAGGCTCCTGCCAACGACAGAGGGACAGCTTGCACCACCCCTTCAAATTTCGCGCAAACTATGAGGGGGCCTTAGGCAAGTCAACGGGATAACGACGGATTAAAGACCTTGTTTTTATTCAAATAACTTGCGTGCGGACTGCGCTACTCCGCCGCAACAAGGCGCTCGGCGGCAGCGAGGTCCACCGAAACCAGTTTCGACACCCCTTTTTCGCGCATCGTAACGCCGAAAAGCCGGTCCATCCGGCTCATCGTGACCGGATTATGCGTGATGACGACGAATCGGGTGTCGGTTCGCTGGCGCATTTCATTCAGCATGTTGCAGAACCGGTCGACGTTGGCATCGTCCAGCGGCGCATCCACCTCGTCCAGAACGCAGATCGGTGCCGGCCGCGACAGGAACACCGCGAAGATCAGCGCCGAAGCCGTCAGGGCCTGCTCGCCGCCGGACATGAGCGCCAGCGTTCCGAGCTTCTTGCCGGGGGGCTGGGCAAATATCTCAAGGCCGGCATTGAGCGGATCCTCGGCGTCTACCAGCCGCAGCTCAGCCTTTCCGCCGCCGAACAGGGCAATGAACAATGCCTTGAAGTGTTCGTTGACGAGGTCGAAGGCCTCCAGGAGGCGCTGGCGTCCCTCGACATTGAGGGCTTCGACACCCTCGCGCAGCTTGGCAATCGCAGCGACGAGATCATCCCGCTCTGCGATCTGGACCCCGAGACGCAATTCGAGCGCCTCGGCTTCCGCTTCCGCGTTCATGTTAACGCCGCCGAGCTGGTCTCGCTCGCGGCTCAGGCCGTCGAGACGGGCTTCAGCTTCGCGCGGCGTGAACGCGCCGAGTGCGTCCTCGCCGAGCCCGGCTTCGGCGATCGCGAGCAGGCCTTCGGGCGTGCGCAGGAAGGCGGTCCGGGCGTGCGCGATGCTCTCGGCATGCTTGGCTTCGGCGTTCTCGAGTTTCACCGTCCAGGCGGCGAGCTGCGCGCGCGCCTCAGCGGCGGCAGTGGCGGCCTTGCGGGCGGCTGTGTCGGCTTCGCGGATCGCGGCTTCCTTGCGGGCAAGCGTATCGGCGCCGGCCTGGCGCTCCGCCTCCAGCAGTTCGGTTTCGCTGGCAAGGCCGTCGATCTCGGCGCGCAGGACTGCCGGGCGTTCGCGCGAGGTATGCACGGTCGCGGCGACGTCTGCCCGGCGTTCGGTGACTTGCGCGAGGCGTTCCCCGGCCGAGGCCAGCCGTGCCTGCCAGGCCTCGACATCTCGGGCGAGCGCGGCGCGCCGGGCGGCAGCCTGCTCACGGCCACGAAGGAGATCTGCCAACTGGCCGCGCACTTCGGTTTCTGCGGCGCGCGCGCCCGCAAGTGTTTCGCGGGCGCCGGCAAGCGCCTGTTCGAGCGCGGTATCTTCTTCGGCGCTTGCGCCGGGCGTTGCGAGCGCCAGCATCTCCGCAACCGCAACCAGGTCTGTTTCGGCCCGGGCGAGCGCTTCGGTGCCGGCCTCGCGCGTTCTCTGGGTGCGTTCGTTCGCCTGCGTCGCGTCGATGGCAGCCGCGCGGGCGTCCGTCAGCGTCCGTTGGGCCGGGGCAATGAACTGGCGCAGGTGGCGAAGGCTTTCCTCAGCTGCCAGGCGCGCGGCGCGGGATTCTTCAAGCGTGGCCGTCAACGCTGCCAGCTCGCTCTGACGAAAGACGAGTTCCGTCTGCGCGGCTTCAATCCGGGCCTTTTGTTCGAGGCGCGCGGTCGCACTGACAGGCGCGTCCGGCGTGCGGATGAACCCGTCCCAGCGCCAGAGATGGCCCTCGCGGGAAACGAGCCGCTGGCCGGGCTTCAGGCCCGCAATCAAACGTGCGCCGTCGGCAAGGGACACCAATCCGCACTGAGACAGGCGCGCCGCCAGTTCGCCAGGGGCGTCAACGAAAGACGTGAGAGGCCTGGCGCCTTCGGGCAAAGCCTGAGCCGCGGCCTGCGCGCCGTTCCAGTAGACGGCCGCGGTGCGATCGGTCGGCGCTTCGATGTCGTCACCGAGCGCGGCGGCGACGGCTTTCTCGTATCCGTCGCGGGTCCGCAGGCGCTCCAGCACAGGCGGCGCAGCCGAGGGGCCGGACCGGCGCATCAGGCGCGTGAGGCCCGCAATTTCGGCCTCGAGCGAACGCACGCAATGATTGGCCGCATCGAAGGGCGGAAGCGCTTCACCTTCGGCCACGCGGGCCCGGGCAAGCTCGGCTTCAGCGAGTTCAACGGCGCGCTCGGCATCGCCCAGGGCGATTTCGGCTTCTGCTTCGGCATTCTTGGCCTGACGCAAACGAAGCAGATGGATGCCGGACGCTTCCAGGCCCGTCATCTCGCCCCGCAGGCGCTCGATTTCAGCTGTCAGCATGGTCTGCCGGCGCGCCTGAGCCGCGGCATTGTCCTCGGCGGCCCGGCGCCGGGCGCGTGCATCCGAGAGGCGCTGCTGGGCCTCATCAGCGGCGCGTTCGGCTTCGGTGAGACGGGTGCGCGCGGTCTCAAGCGCAGTCCGGGCCTGCGCCTCAAGGCGCGCGGTCAGGGCCGCATCTTCCTGCGGAAGCCCGGCGAGTTCTTCGCGGGCCTGCGCCAGCGCCGCGGCGGCTTCCTCGTGGGTCGTTATCTCCCGGGCGAAGTCGATTGAAAGGCGCAGGGCTTCCGCTTCAAGGCGCGAGTGCGAGTCTGCCGCGATACGGCGTTCCGTTTCCAGCTTTGCCAGCGTGATCCGCGCCTGACCGAGGCGGGCAGCAGCGTCCATCTCAGCTGCCCGGAGCGGCGCAAGGCCTTCGCCGGCTTCGATGCGTTCCTTTTCGCGCACCGCGTCTTCACGCGACAGATCCTCGACCTGACGTTTCAGAATATCAAGCTGCGCGCGGGCCGCCTCCATCGTCTTGCGGGCTTCGACCCAGCGCAGGTGCGCCACCAGCGCATCCAGCGCCTGAATTTCTTCCGAGATCTTCCGGTAGCGACCCGCCTTAGCCGCCTGCCGCTTGAGGCTGGCCAGCTGGCGTTCGACTTCGGCGGACACTTCAGCAAGGCGCTGCAGGTTGGCTTCGGCGCCGTCGAGTTTCTGCTCGGCCTCCTGCCGGCGGCTGTTGAGACCCGCAATGCCGGCCGCTTCTTCCAGGATGCGCCGGCGGTTCTGGGGCTTGGAGCCGATCAGTTCCGAAATCTGGCCCTGACGAACAAGGGCAGGGGAGTTTGCACCGGTCGAGGCATCGGCAAACAGCAGCTGGATGTCCTTGCCGCGCACGGTGCGGCCGTTGATCCGGTAGCTGGAGCCGGCGCCGCGCTTCAGCCTGCGTTCGATCTCTAGCTGGTCGGCCCCGTTGAACTCCGGCGGCGCGGTTCGGCGGGAGTTGTCCAGCACAAGTATGACTTCGGCGGTCTCGCGGGCCGGACGTCCGTCTGCACCGTTGAAGATCAGGTCATCCATCTCGCCGCCGCGCATGGCCCTGGCGGAGTTGGCGCCCATCGCCCAGCGTAGCGCTTCGAGGAGGTTTGACTTGCCGCAGCCGTTGGGCCCGACAATGCCGGTCAGCCCCGGTTCGATCGGGACGGTCTGCGGATCAACAAACGACTTGAAGCCGGCAATGCGCAGCTCAGTGATCTGCATGCCGGTACCTCATGCTTATTGCGCGCCTTTTTCGGCGAGCAGTGCGTCGATCTGCCTGGAGAAGCCTTCCGGCGAGCGATAGTCGCCCTCGAAATTGCGAACCTTGCCATCCAGCACGAAGGTTGGCGTGCCGGCGACCTGGAACTGCTCGGCAGACTGGTACACAGCGGCCAGCTCGTCCCGGATCGCCGGGTTGTCCATGCAGGCGTCGAAGGCTTCGTCCGTTTCGATTCCGTGCCGCTTCGCGATCGTTTTCAGGGTGTTACCCAGCGCGCCGACCTGAGCGGCCTGAACGATCCCTTCCTGGTTCGCAAACAAGTCGTCGAGGACTGCGAAAAACTTGTCGTCACCTGCGCAGCGGGCGACGACGTAGGCGGCGACGTCCACCGTGCCGTGGATCGGGAATTCGCGGAATACGAACCGGACCTTGCCGGTCGACACATACTTTTCCTCAATCGTGGGGAGCACGCTGTCGTGGAAATACTTGCACGCGGGGCAAGTCGGAGAGGCATACTCGATCAGCGTGATCGGCGCATCCGGATCACCTTTGACGTGGCCGAGCTCGCCCGCCTGCGTGGTCGCCGCTGCGCCCGCATTCGCGCCAGGAGCCTTGGTGCTGTCGCCTTTGGCTGCGCCGCAGGCAACGAGTGCCAGAGCGGAAACAGCCGCAAGCGCGAAACGCCGGAAAAGTGGTGCCATAGTCATGAGCCTCGCGTTAGGGAATGAGTCGCGCCGGTTGCCAAATCGTTAAAAAAACCGCCGCGAGCGTTTACGGGTCTGCCGATAGCACAGCCTTGCCCAGTGCAACAATTGCCGCGCGCAGACCCGCATTTTCGATTCGCGCCGCGCCTTCCTCGAGGGATTCGGCTTCCTTCGGCGTGAGCGCCCGCGCCTTCGGGCGATAGACCACCGTCTCTGCGCCGCGGGAGATCGGGCCTTGCACGATCCGGATCGCCGTTATGTCGCCGCCTGCGGCCACCGAGACCCGTTGGCGGATCGTCTCGGACTGGTGCTGAACCAGCGGCGCAGCTTGGGGGATCACGCGCAGCGTGAGGATGCGGCCATCCTTTGAGGCGCTGATCTTTTCGGGGTGGGAGAATTTGTAGACTTGCTCTCCCGCAATCTCCCGCCACCGCGCTTGCAGAAGTTTCAGGGGCGGCAGTTTGGCCGCGCCCGATTTGCGGCCCACCCGGTCCGCCGAGATCGCGATGGCCTTCATCGGCGGCTTGAGCGCGCGCGCCCGCGTGTAGCGCAGCTTGACCAGCGCCCGGGCTTCTTCAAGCGGATCGAGGGTTGATCTCTGGACCATGTTGGCAAATCTGCACGGCTTCTGCGGCGAGGAAAAGGCATGAATCCGAAAAGTGATGGCGATCTCGCCGGGATGGTGCCGGGGTTGCTTGCCTGGTTTGACCGGTCGGCCCGAACGCTCCCGTGGCGCAGTCCGCGGGGCGTTGCGCGCGATCCCTACCGCGTCTGGCTTTCCGAGATCATGCTGCAGCAGACGACCGTGCCGCACGCGGCGCCGTATTTTGACGCGTTCACACGGCGCTGGCCGACAGTGGAGGCGCTGGCCGCTGCGGCGGACGAAGAGGTCATGCAAGCCTGGGCCGGGCTCGGCTACTATGCCAGGGCGCGCAACCTTCTGAAATGCGCGCGGGACGTGGCCGCGCGGGGCGGGTTTCCCGTCACCGAAAACGAACTGCTGACCTTACCGGGTATTGGCCCTTACACCGCCGGGGCGATTGCCGCTCTGGCATTCGGGGAAAGAACGGCCGCGGTTGACGGCAACGCAGAGCGCGTTTTCTCGCGCCTGCTGGCGACCAGGGAGGACTGGGCCGCAGCCAAGCGCCGCATTGGCGCAATCGCGAGAGACCTTGTTCCGGCAACGCGTCCCGGAGACTTTGCGGAAGCGCTGATGGATCTTGGCTCCGGCGTCTGCACGCCCAGGCAGCCGTCTTGCGGGCTCTGTCCGATCACGGCGTATTGCGCCGCCTTTGCTGAAGGCCTGCCGGACCGCTATCCGATCAAGCCCGCCAAGACGGCGCGGCCTGTCCGCTATGGCGCCGCTTATGTCTTGCGCCGGAATGCAGACGTCTGGCTCATTCGGCGTCCGCCGTCGGGCCTTCTGGGCGGCATGCTGGCGCTGCCCTCGTCGGATTGGACCGAGACGCGCACCGGTTGCGATCCCCCAGTGGAGGCGGGATGGTCCAACATTGGAGAGGTCCGTCACGTGTTCACGCACTTCGCCCTTCACCTCGACGTCCACGTCGCTGATGCGCGGCGAGAGCAACTGCCGGAGGGCTACTGGGCGCCCGCGGCTGATCTTGCGGGATTGCCCACTGTGTTCGCCAAGGCTGCGTCGCTGGCCGGCCTCAGCGCGCGGCAAAGACATTGATCTGGACGAAGGCCGCCATGTTGATGGCGACGCTCATCCAGAACAGCGTCCGGAACGCTTTCTTTTGTGTCTTGTGACGGAAAACTTCCTGCCCGATGATCCCGCCGGGCCAGCCGCCGACGAGCCCGATCAAGAGCAGGACCGTCTCGGAGACCCGCCATTGCTTCTGGTTAGCCGCGCGCTTGTCGAGGCCATAACCGGCAAAGCAGGCGACGCTCGCGACACCATAGATAACCAGCCAGTTGGTCGAAATCGACTGCACGCTGGCGATGGCCGCCGCGATGAAAAGGAAGGCCGGGATGACGAGCAATCTCGGGCCGCGCTGGACGATCTGCGACCGCAGGCTGGGGCTTGCCTTCGGCGGGGCGATGGCAGCAGAAGCCTTCAGTGCCGAGACGTTCTTCGCTTTCGGCTTGCCGTCCTTGCCGTACTCGACGGTGAATTCGTACGCATGGCCGATCTCGATGTGACGGCCTTCCTTAGAGAATGCGTTTGCGTGCACGAAGACATCCGGCCCGCCGCCCTCCGGCGCCAGGAACCCGAAACCGCGCTCGTCACTCCAGTTGTTCAAGCGCCCCTTTGTGCGCGCTGGGGCAGTATCCGGCGTGTCGGTCACCCTACCTTACCTCATCCTTCGCCACTGACGCGGCAAGTGAAGCCGACAGGAAGCGGTCGATATCGCCGTCCAGAACGCCGCCTGTATCGGACGTCTCCACATTCGTTCTCAAGTCTTTGACCATCTGGTAGGGCTGCAACACATAGGAACGGATCTGGTGGCCAAAGCCGATGGCGCTCTTGTCTGCATACTGCGCATCGGCGGCAGATTTTCGCTTCTGCAGCTCGAGTTCATAAAGTTTCGATCGCAGCATCTTCCAGGCTTCATCGCGGTTCTGGTGCTGGGAGCGGCCCATCTGGCACTGCACGACCGTGTTGGTCGGGATGTGCGTAAGGCGCACGGCCGAATCGGTCCGGTTGATGTGCTGGCCGCCGGCGCCCGACGCGCGGAATGTATCTGTACGGACATCCGACGGATTGATCTCGATCTCGATCTTGTCATCGATGACCGGCGTCACGCTGACTGACGAGAATGACGTGTGACGCCGCGCCGACGAATCATAAGGCGAAATCCGCACGAGACGGTGCACGCCGGTCTCTGACTTCAGCCAGCCATAGGCATTCGCGCCCTTGATCTGGACCGTCGCCGACTTGATCCCGGCTTCCTCGCCCTCGCGTTCGTCGAGTTCATCGACCGCGTAGCCGTGTTTTTCGGCCCACCGCACATACATCCGGCGCAGGATAGAGGCCCAGTCCTGGCTTTCCGTTCCGCCTTCACCTGCGTTGATCTGCACGTAGCAGTCATTGCCATCCGCTTCGCCCGACAGCAGCGCCGCCAACTCGGCCTTCTGGGCCTTTTCGGCAGCGCGGGCCAGCGAGGCCTGGATGTCCGCCTGCATGGCAGCATCGCCTTCGGAGAGGTCCAGAAGTTCCGGGGCGTCGGCGATATCTGTCTCGAGCGCTGCCACAAGCGCGATGCCGTCCGCCAGTTTCTGGCGCTCGCGCATCAGTTTCTGTGCGTCCTGGGGGTCGTTCCAGAAGTCCGGGCGCTCAGACAGCGCGGTCAGTTCGTCGAGACGTTTGGTGGCCGTATCCCAGTCAAAGACGCCTCCGTAGCAGAGCGGCGGACTGGCGGATCTGGTCAATCAGCGAACGGATTTCGGCGGACATCTAAGCGCCTCCTTCAACACAACAGGCAACAATTGGAGACGGGCTATAACCCCGAGGTCGAATTCGGTCAAAGCGGCGTATGGGTGCCGCGCCATAACCCTCGGGCAATCAGAAGATGCCGTCGAGATTCTCGTCGGATGCGGCGCCGTCGCCGATGCCATCCGTCGCCGCGCCGCCGGTATCCAGCCCGTCGCCGCAGGAGCCGGAGATCGAAAGACAGTCTTCCTGTCCGACGAACACGTTCAGGCCGGGCTCTGTTCCAGGCCGGAACGCCTCGTCAATCACACCGGGACCGCCGCCGGGAGCAGGCACGCCGGTGCGCGCATCGACCTTCACCAGGCGCACACCGGGAGGGATACGGAACGGCGTTGCGGCGTGATCCTTCAGCGCTGTTTCCATGAACTCGGTGAAGATAGGCACGGCGACCGAGCCACCGGCCTCGCCCTCGCCCAGAGAGCGGTTGTCATCGAAGCCGACGCGCACACCGACCACGAGATCCGGCGAGAAGCCAACGAAAATGGCGTCACGATAATCATCCGTCGTTCCGGTCTTGCCAGCCACGGGCTTGCCGATCCGTAGGGCGCGGCGCCCGGTACCGCGTTCAACGACGCCTTCCATCATGTGCGTGATCTGGTAGGCAACGATCGGGTCCAGCACCTGCTCACGGTTGTCGGCGAGCACCGGCGGGTCCTCGCCGTTCCATTCGTCGGCCTGGCAACCGTCGCACCTGCGCTCGTCATTGCGGTAGAGGGTGCGACCATACCGGTCCTGCACGCGGTCCAGCAGGGTCGGCGTGACTTTCTTGCCGCCGTTCACGAAAGCGGCGTAGCCGCGCACGAGGTTGATCAGCTCGGTGTCACCCGCGCCCAGCGACATCGCCGGATAGGCGGGCAGATTGTCATAAACACCGACGCGTTCAGAGAGATCAGAAACGGCTTCCATTCCGATTTCCTGAGCGATCCGTGCCGTCACCTGGTTCAGTGATTTCTCGAGGGCGACGCGAAGCGTCACCATCCCGTAGGACTGACCTGCAGTATAGTTCTTAGGTGCCCAGTATTTCTTGGTCGAGACGTCATAAGACACAAACGGCGCGTCGAGCATCCGGGAGGAGGGCGTGTAGCCTTTCTCCATCGCCGCCGCATACACGAACGGCTTGAAGCTCGAGCCGGGCTGGCGGGTCGCTTGCGTGACGCGGTTGAAGCTCGACTTGAAGAAGGAATAGCCGCCCTGCATGGCGAGGACGCGGCCGGTGTGCGGATCGAGCGCGATCAGCGCGCCGTCGACTTCCGGAACCTGTCTCAGGGTTGCATTCCCGACCGGCACCATCACGGGCGCCGCGACCTCTGCGCTTTCAGGGTCTGCCGGGGGCCTGGCGGCCTGCTCCTTGCGCGTGAACTCCGCGAGAATGACATGGCCGACCCGCAGACCCGCCTTGCCGCTTTCCGGCTTGTAGGTCTGCGCCCATTTGATCTCGTCGGGCGGCAGCTTGATCGTTTCGCCGTCCGTCAACAGAAGCTCTGCCGAGCTTGCACCCAGCCGGGTGACCAGTGCGGCTTCCCAAGTTCCGTTCCCGCCGGGCAGCTTGACCGCTTTGAGCGCCTCGACAGCCCCATCGTCAACCGGAAGCGTCGTCAACGGGCCGCGCCAGCCATGGCGGCGGTCATAGGCCACAAGGCCGTTCTGAAGGGCGCTCTGGGCTGCAATCTGAAGGCGCGTGTCGATGGTCGAGCGGATCGAAAGGCCGCCCTGTTCGAGTGTATCTTCGCCGTACCGCTTGATCAGGTCATTGCGGAGTTCCTGCACGAAATAGGTGGTCGCGATGAACTCCGGGCCGCGCAGACGGCGCGTTGTGGTCAATGGCCGCTCGAGCGCGGCGTCCCTTTCCTCGCGCGTGATGTAGCCGTCCTCCTTCATGCGCTGGAGCACATAATTGCGGCGCGACAGGAGGCGTTCCGGATTGGTGTAAGGGTTCACCTTGCCCGGAAACTTGGGCAGCGAAGCCAGCGTTGCAGCTTCCGCAAGGTCGAGTTCCGGTAGGGATTTGTTAAAATAGTTCAAGGCTGCGGACGCGACACCGTAGGACTGGCCGCCCAGATAAATCTCGTTGAGGTAGAGCTCAAGAATCTCGCCCTTGGTGAACTCCTTCTCGATCCGCTGAGCGACAATCGCTTCCTTCGCCTTGCGTTCGATATTCTGGTCCCGGGTCAGAAGCATGTTCTTGGCGACCTGCTGGGTGATCGTCGAACCACCCTGCATGCCGCCGTCGCCGGTGATCTTGTTCTTGGCTGTGTTCACCGCGCCGCGCGTGATGCCCGCATAGTCGAGACCGTCATGCGTGAAGAAGTTCTTGTCTTCGGCGGCCACGAAAGCCTGCACCACATGTTCCGGGATGGACTCGTAGGGCACGAAGACGCGGTGCTGGTCGGCAAACTCGGCAATCAGGGTCCCGTCGCCTGCGTGGACGCGCGAGGTGATCGGCGGCTCATACTGTTTGAGCTTGTCGATCGAGGGGACATCCCGCCCGAGCGCCGCAAAGTAGACCCATGCCACGATCAGCGCGATCACGCCGAGTACGAAGCCCGCAAGCAACAGTCTCCGGCCCCATTTGATCGGGCCGGCATACTTCTCGAGCGTCATGCGGAAAGTCGGGGGAGGAGCGTCAGTCATCAGCTAACCCTATGCGGTGATTCGAACGTCTTAAGCCATGTTTGCCCGCAAAAACCGGGCTTTGCGACGACGTCGCACCTGTTTCCGGCGATACTATGGCGCGCCGCCGGGTCACAACAGGGGGCGATGTCAGATGTCCTGACGTTCAACCTCGAGGTCTTCCAGAGAGATTGCCGGAAGCGGCCGCTTTTCAGGGCGCGGGGTCGTCAGGCCCTCCTTCAGCTTGGCGGCGATCCGGTCCTTGTCGGCGTTCGGCGGATAGTTTTCGAGCGCCGTGGTCCAGGCCGTGCGGGCCTCGTCCTTGCGGTCTTCATGCCAGTAAATGTCGCCCAGATGCTCCTCGATTTCCCAGTGGCTCCGGGGCAGCAGTTCATCGCGGGCGCTTTCGATCAGCCCCTTGGCGCGCTCCAAGTCACCGAGCTGGAACAGCGCCCAGCCGAGTGAGTCGGCGATATAGGGGTCCGATTCGGCGAGCAGCATCGCGCGGGCGAGTACCTTGTAGCCTTCCTCATAATTGTCTGTACGCGTGATGAGGAAATAGCCGAGGGAATTCAATGTGTAAGGATCATTTGGGCGGGCCAGCCGCTCCGCCCGGAGGATGCTAAGCGCTTCGTTGATCTCGCCTGAGCGACCCAGTGCATCGGCCAGCACCATCCGGCGATCATGCGTGTCGTCGAGACGCCGCGCATCCTTTGCATGATCGGCCGCTTGTTTGGCGTCGCCGAAATGCAGGAAAACCGAGCTGGCCGCGCCGTGCGCTGCAGCCTGCTCCGCCGGGTTCTCGGCGAGCTTCATCAGCTCAGGCACCAGTGCATAAGCGGCGTCCTTGTCATTCAGCAAAGCTCGCAACTGCAGCGCGCCATAGATGGTCGAGAGCTTTTCCGTCTCGGTGCTGATCCTGAGTGCGACGTCGATCGCCTTGCGGGCCCCGGCCTCGTCGCCATCCATCAGCAGGGCCTGAGCCGCCGAGATCTCAAGCGAAGGCGACGGTTTCGGCGCCGTTTGCGCCACGTGCGCCGCGCCGGCGTAGAGCGCTTCTTCGTAGAGGGCGTCGATGACGCCGCTGCGGACATTCTCGTTTTCGGGATCCATCAGCAGGATCGACAGGTCGAACGCTGTTCTCTTGTCATCGAAACCTTCGATATCCCCGCCGATCATCATGGTCTGGATGTAGCGCTGCTGCTGCATGGCGTAGGATACATCCGACAACGCCATCGCGAATTCTGACCGGACGGTTGGCGCCTCGTTGTCGAGGTTCTTGCCGGTTTCGAGACTGTCGATAGCGGCCGCATAGCTGGTCGCCTCTTCGGGCTGCGCATTCGCAAGCTGCTGGTAAACCAGCTGGGACTCCTCGACGCGCCCCATGCGCTGTAGCAGCAGAGAATGGCGCACGATCACCGTACTGACATGCGCAAACACGATCCCTTGCGGGTCAAACTCATGTTCCGGGGCCTGAATGTTTTCTGGTGTCAGCGCTTCATAGACGGCGACGGCCTCGTCGTTGCGCCCTGCCGCTTCGAGCATCGCCGCAAGCGAGAGGTCCCCGGTGATCCCCGGCATGCCGCCGGCCACTTCGCGGTGGCGGTTGATCGCTTCGTCCGTCTTGCCTTCGAGTGCGAGGAGCCAGGCGTCGAGCCAGAGATAGAAGCCTGGCTGTTCAAGGTCGGCCGCCTCGTCACCTGTGATCCCGAGATAAGCGCGCGCGCCTTTCATGTCGCCCGCCGCCGCCCGGTCGAGCGCCAGATAGGCATCCAAAAACCGGTCTTCTGCCCGTTCGCTCGCCGGGAGGTCTGCGATCAGTTTAAGGAAACCGGCCGTATCCCCGGCTTTCAGCGCTTCAGACGGCAGCGCGTACCTGGCCCCGCGAATGGCGGTTGATTTGGCCTGTTTCGACAGTCTGGGCTGCGCCGTTTCTGCAGCGGCCTCAGTCAGCCTGGCCCATCCTGCGGGCAAACTCGTGCATCCCATGAGCGCAAGCAAGAACCCGGACGCGATCACGGAATGTTTCAGGGACATCGACACAAAGGCTCCAGATGACTGTTACGCAAATGAAGCAGTCCCTTGCGTCAAGAGCAAGGCGCCGGTGTGTTCATCACGCAGAGTTGGCTGCGAAGAGCGGCCGGGATTACATGTTCGGGTAGGCCGGCCCGCCGCCACCTTCAGGCACCGTCCAGTTGATGTTCTGGTTGGGGTCCTTGATGTCGCAGGTCTTGCAGTGGATGCAGTTTTGCGAGTTGATCTGGAACTTGAGATCCGCGCCGGACCCCACCCATTCATAAACGCCGGCCGGGCAGTAGCGCGCTGAGGGGCCTGCATACACGTCGTGCTCGGACGATTTCTGAAGCGCGAGGTCGGCGACCTTCAGGTGGACCGGCTGGTCTTCGCCGTGATAGGTGTTGGTGAACGACACGTTGGTGAGTTTGTCGAAGCTGATCACACCATCCGGCTTCGGATAATCGATCGGCTTGAAATACTTGGCGGGCTTCAGCGATTCCGCATCGGTTTTGGTGTGGTGCATCGTCGGCAGGAAGCCGAAGCCCACGAGCGTGCGCATCCACATGTCGGGCACGCCAATCGCGGCGCCGAGCAGGGTGCCGAACTTCGACATCAGCGGCTTCATGTTGCGCACCGGCGACAGGTCCTTCCAGACCCAGGAAGCGCGAACGGCTTCCGGATAGGTCTCCAGCACATCGCTCTGCCGGCCGGCCGACACGGCTTCGAACGCAGCTTCAGCCGCCAGCATGCCGGTCTTCATCGCGTTGTGGGTGCCCTTGATGCGTGGCAGGTTCACGAACCCGGCCGAGCAGCCGATCAGCGCGCCGCCCGGGAATGACAGCTGCGGGATCGACTGGACGCCGCCCGAGGTGATCGCCCGCGCGCCATAGGCAACCCGCTTGCCAGCCTTCAGGTAGCGGACGACATCCGCATGGTGCTTGTAGCGCTGGAACTCGTGGTAGGGCGAAAGGTAGGGGTTCTTATAGTTGAGGTGGACCACGTAGCCGACCGAAACGAAGGCCTCGCCATTGTCGCGGAAGTGATAGAGGAACCCGCCGCCGTCACCGTTCTTGCCCATGACGGGCCAGCCGAACGTGTGCTGGACGAGGCCTTCCTCGAAAATCTCTTCCGGCACGGACCAGACTTCCTTGAGGCCGATGCCGTACTTCTGCGGATCGCTGTCTTTGTTGAGGCCGAACTTCGCCATCAGCTCCTTGGTCAGCGAACCGCGTGCGCCTTCGGCGAACAGGACATATTTGCCGAGAAGTTCCATGCCCGGCTGGTAATCCGGACCAGGCTCGCCTTCCTTGTTGATGCCCATGACACCCGCGACGATGCCTTTGACGGCGCCCTTGTCATCGTAAACGAGTTCTGACGCGGCAAAGCCGGGGAACACTTCGACGCCCAGCTTTTCGGCTTCAGCGCCCAGCCAGCGGCAGACATTCGCCAGCGAGCCGATGAAGCAGCCATGGTTGCTCATCAACGGCGGGAAGGGGGCCCAGCCGACTTCCGCCGAGCCGTTTTCGCCGAGGAGCTTGTAGCTGTCGGTTTTGACTTCCGTGGTCAGCGGCCTGTCAGACCGCGTGCGCCAATCCGGCAGCAGTTCGTCGAGCGCCTTCGGGTCAAGCACGAGACCCGACAGGATGTGCGCGCCGATCTCGCCGCCTTTTTCGATGACGACGACCGACAGGTCCGTGCCCGCCTTGCTGGCCAGTTGCTTGAACCGGATGGCGGCTGACAGGCCGGCCGGGCCTCCGCCGACGATCACCAGATCGAATTCCATCGACTCGCGTTCGGGGGCGTCGGCCATAGGTCAGCTCCTTGTTTGCGCTATGCGTCTTATCTCTATCCGGATAAGCACTTACAACGTGTTTCCTGAAGGTCCAGCCCGTCCGCAATGCCAGCCCCTGCGTCAAGAGTGCCCATGACTGCGCTCACCGAATGGTGGACGGACATGGGCGTGAGCGTCGATACGGCGCTGGTGGATGCCATGCTGAAGGCCGCTCCGGAGCCGGAACTCGCGCAGCGGGCGATTGAGCCAACGACAAGTGTAACCACCAGCGCCCCGGTCCGCAAAGGCGCGCGTACGGTATCTGACTGGGCAGACGAGGCACGCGCGAAGGCAGGCGCGGCTCAGTCGCTGGACATTTTGGCGGAAGCCATCCGCACCTTTGAGGGCAGCCCCCTCAAGGCCACCTGCGAACAGGCGGTGGTGTCCCACGGGATCGCAGGCGCGAGCCTGATGGTCATCGGGGAGGGCCCGGGCGACGAGGAAGACCGGCGCGGCCTTCCCTTCGTCGGAAAGGCCGGCCAGCTGCTCGACAAGATGCTCGCCGCCATCGGCCGCTCCCGCGCCGAGAATGCCTTTATCACCAACGTCAACTACTGGCGCCCGCCCGGCAACCGGAATCCCGAGACCGACGAACTCGCCGTCTGCCGTCCCTTCGTGGACCGCATGATTGAACTCACGGCTCCGAAACTGATCATCGCCGCCGGCGGCGTGCCTGCTGTGTCCCTGCTCGCGAGCAAGGACGGCATCATGAAGCTGCGCGGCAATGAATACGCCTACGCCACGCCGGACGGCTTCCAGGTTCCCATCATCCCGGTTCTCCACCCGGCGTATCTCCTGCGCCGTCCGCAGGACAAGAGCCGCGCCTGGCGCGACCTGATGCTGATCGAGAAGCGTCTCGCGGAGCTTGGCGGCTGAATGCCCGCGCCCTTGTCCGTCATTATTCCGGCGCTCAATGCGGCTGCGGATCTGCCCCTTGCACTGGAAAGCCTGCTGCCGGGCCTCGAAGCCGGATTGATCCGTGAAGTGATCGTCGCCGATGGCGGCTCCGCCGATGCTACCCGCGCGATTGCAGGATCAGCGGGCGCAACGATCATCGGTTCGGCCGCCGGGCGCGGCAAGCAGCTCCGAGCGGGGGCGGGCGCCGCTCGCGGAGAATGGTTCCTTTTCCTGCACGCAGACACCGCCCTCTCGCGCGAATGGCCGGAGCGCGCCGCCTCCCACATGGGCACGCGGCCCGGCCTTGCTGCAGCCTTCAAGCTCAAGTTCCGCTCGGATGCTCCGGCGGCGCGCTGGCTGGAGGCGCGCGCCAACCGCCGCGCCCGCTGGCTCGGCTTGCCCTACGGCGATCAGGGCCTGCTGATTTCACGCGCTCTGTATAGTGAGATCGGCGGCTTTCCCGATGTGCCGCTGATGGAGGACGTGATGATCGCGCGCACCCTCGGCAAGCGCCGGCTGGTTATCCTCGACGCCGAAGCGCGCACCTCCGCAATCAAGTATGAGCGAGACGGCTGGCGCAAGCGCGCCTGGTCCAATGCCTGGCTGCTGACGCGGTTCCTGCTCGGCGCAAGTCCCGAAGCGCTGGCGAAAGCCTATCGCTAGCGCTCGCCCGACCACCAGGCTGGGTCGGCAAACTCGTCCGCATAAGTTTCTTTCAGGAATGTCCGGAACCCGGCGATGTCCGTCACCGTGCAGGATTTGGAATCGGCCCGCGCAATTCCGGAGCGCCGGCTGTCATCGTCGCCCAAGTCGGCGCAGTCCGGCATGGCAATTTCGAACCGCGGGGCGCCGTCCACCGCCGCGTTGGTGGGGCGCGCGACCATGTAGACCCAGCCGACCTCGCCGTCTTCCCGAAGCTCGGCCTCGCCCAGATAAACCGGCACGCCGCCAACCTCCATCAGGGGCTCAAACCGGACCCGGACCTCCTCGGGTTCCTCATCTTCGAACGTCAGCACATAGCCATCGCCGGAAGGAACTCCCATCCGGCACGCCGGCTCCTCAGGCCCGCAGAAGGCGACCGGGCCGCGGGCAAACAGCGTTCCGGTCACAACACGTTCTTCCTCGGACATGAAGCAGGCCGAGAGCAGCGTGGACGCCAGAAGCGGGATCACCAGAATGTGCGGCTTCATAACAGTCTGAACTCCTTGCGTTTCCAAAACCTGGCAGTCAGGTTGAGCCCTCTTTCCGGCAAATCCAAGGCCCCGACTGATGCGACCTGCAACTTTGCTAGTCTTTGCCAAGCCGCCCCGGATCGGCCTGTCGAAGACGCGCCTGGCCGCCGGGCTCGGAAAGGCCGAGGCGCGCCGGATCGCCACCTTCACGCTCGCCCGAACCCTCAAGGCGGCCCGCGCCAGCGGATGCCGCGTCATTGTTTATATCGCGCCCGACAGCGCACGCCTCACAAATGGGGCCCGGCATGTGTTCGCGGGTTTCGATCTCAAGCCGCAAGGGCAGGGCGGGCTGACCCAGCGTCTCGGACGCGGCTTTCGCGAAGCGCCGCTCGGACCCGTCCTCTTTATCGGCGCTGATGCACCTGACGTGACCCCGAAGCGCCTTCGGGACGCCGTGTCTCGGCTCAGGCGGTCGGGCGCGGTGTTCGGACCGGCGCGCGATGGCGGTTTCTGGCTGTTCGGCCTGCACAAACGTCCGCGCATCGAGGCGCCCTTCAAAGGTGTCCGCTGGTCCGGCCCGCATGCGATGGAAGACGTCTGGAGCCGCCTGCCGCCGCACAGCCGGATCGGCCTTCTCGATCAGCTGATCGACATCGATGAGGCGGACGACTGGAAAGACTGGGTCCGCGGCCAGGGCTGAATTCCCCAGATCATCGGGCCTCAAAGTTCTTGCTTTGTTCTTTTTCCTGTGGCTTGTCTTACCGCATGAGAACCGAGCAGAAACTGAAGACATCAGGCCGCGTCACGCTGATCGATACCGCCGCTGTCGCTGAGCGGTTCGGGCACCGGGGACGCGGCGCGGTCTCCAACCAGGCCGGGCGATACGAGAAGCAGACGCACAATCCGTTCGACGATGGCTGGAGCACGATCGAGGATGACGCGCTGGCGCTCGAAACGGTGCTGCTGGACGACACGGCCAAGACGATTATCACCTTTAACAAGTCGCCCGACATCAGCTTTGACCGCACGGTCAATCCCTATCGCGGTTGTGAGCATGGCTGCATTTACTGTTTCGCCCGCCCCACGCATGCTTGGGCCGGCCTTTCGGCGGGGCTGGATTTCGAGAGCCGGATTTTCCGCAAGGCCAATGCGCCGGAACTTCTGGTCCGGGAGTTGAACCGCCCAGCCTATGTGCCCCGGCCGATCGCGCTCGGCATGAATACGGATGCCTACCAGCCGGTGGAGCGCGAGCAGAAGCTGACGCGCCGCCTGCTCGAAATCCTGTCCGCCCATAATCACCCCGTCAGCCTGCTGACCAAATCGGCGCTGATCCAGCGCGACATCGACGTGCTCGCGCCGATGGCGCAGAAGGGCATTGTGCGCGTCGGCATCTCGATCACCACACTGGACCGCACACTCGCGCGCAAGATGGAGCCGCGGGCCGCCACGCCGCAGCGCCGGCTGGAAACAGTGAGGGCGCTGTCGGCGGCCGGTATCCCCGTGGCGGTGATGACCGCGCCGATCATTCCGGGACTGAATGATCACGAGATTGAAGCCCTGCTTGAGGCGGCGTCGGCCTATGGCGCATCGGGAGCCGGCTATGTCGTCCTGCGGCTTCCCTTCGAGATCAAGGACCTGTTCCATGAATGGCTCGTCCAGCATGTGCCGGACCGGGCGGCGCGCGTGATCAACCTCATCCGCGAGATGCGCGGCGGCAAGGATTACGATCCGCGCTGGTTCGAACGCGGCCGGGGAAGAGGACCGGTGGCAGACCTTATAAACCAACGTTTTCACAAGGCAGCAGCTCGCGCCGGTCTCGACCGCAAGAGGCCGGAACTCCGCACAGACCTCTTCCGGCCGCGTGAGACGCCGGACGGCCAGTTCCTGCTCGGCCTGTAGTCTTTCCGGCAGGACGCGCCAGCGCCCGGTAACCTTTCGGTAGGCTTTTCTTAAATGCACAGTAACCGGCGCAACCCAGAGAGTCCGCAGCAAGCAGATTTGCGGGGCTCCCGAAATGACCATTCAGAAAAATACGATTGCGCAGGGCGACTGTATCGAACTCCTGTCCCGGATTCCGGATAAGTCTGTCGACCTCGTTTTTGCCGATCCGCCCTACAACCTGCAACTTGGCGGCGGTCTCACCCGTCCGGACCAGTCGGTTGTGGACGGCGTCGATGACGAATGGGACAAGTTTGCGAGCTTCGATGACTATGATCTGTTCACGCACCAGTGGCTCGCCGAATGCCAGCGCGTCCTGAAAGACGAAGGCGCCATCTGGGTCATCGGCTCCTACCACAATATCTTCCGTGTCGGGACGGTTCTTCAGGACCAGGGTTTCTGGATCCAGAACGACGTGATCTGGCTGAAGACAAACCCGATGCCGAACTTCAAGGGCACGCGGTTCCAGAACGCGCACGAAACGCTGATCTGGGCCGGCAAGTCCCGCGATGCGCGGGTTACGTTCAACTATGACGCTCTGAAGACCTTCAACGAAGACAAGCAGATGCGTTCCGACTGGATCATCCCGCTGTGCACGGGCGGCGAGCGGCTCAAGGATGAGAACGGGCGCAAGGCGCACCCGACCCAGAAGCCGGAGTCGCTGCTCCACCGCATTCTGCTGGCAACGACCAATCCGGGTGATCTCGTGCTCGATCCCTTCTCGGGAACCGGCACCACTGCAGCTGCCGCCAAACGCCTCGGCCGCAACTATATCGGCCTCGAACGCGA
>CAMEDD010000017.1 GCA_945913285.1 Candidatus Sulfopaludibacter sp. SbA3 | reverse complement strand
GCCAACCGGACGCCGGAGGGCGTGCCATCGCAGCTGCAAATGGCGCCCTGACCGAAAACAGCGTCCGGCTCGCGGCGCAGTTGGAAAACAACATCGCGGTCAGGCAGCAGGATCTTTGCTTCATGATCGCTGCCGGCGATTCTTGCCTTGACGCGAATGATCAACGGGTCCGCGCGGTCAAGGTCACGCTCCAGCCGAGGACGTTGAACCTTTCTTTCGGCGTCTTTGCAAATCTGCAGTCACTCTCCGTTGATGCCAGTGCGACCGCGAGCTTCGGCACTTTCGTACAACCTCCGCCCCCGCCGACTATTCCGCTCGCCGTCTGCCGCGAGGCCCTTCCTGCCGGTTTTGATCCGGCTGTGAACGTCGGCCGCTCCCTCCTGCTTAGGCGGCGCGGTACAAACGGTGCGGCCACCGGCAACTATGTCCTGATCAGGCCTGCCTCGAGCTGGACCAACGACCAGGCGCTCGATGCCCTCGGCCGCGTCAGCGTGGATCTTGGTCCCACGTCGGCCCCGATCGTTGGAAACCCAACCTCTACCGTTCTCGCCCAATGGCTGAATGTCAGGTTCGATATCTTTAGCGGGGCAACCTCGGCGCTCAAGACGAATTCCGCCTTTGCGCCTTCGCTGAACACGATGATTGGTGCTGAAACAAAGAAAAGCCCAGCGACCGGCCATTGCACCACCATCCCCTCCGGCACCGGGAGCACCGGCCGCCCCCTCGGATGCGGCGGCTCGAAGTGGAACTGGATGGGGCTGCCCTGTGATGACAACCTGACCAGCTCAGCGTCCGGGCTTGGCTCAGGTTCGTGGCGAAGCAGCGACTATCTGAACCAAGTACACGGCGACGTTGGAGCATCGAATTGGTCAGCCTACGGACCTGCGCGTTCCTCCGGGAGCGGGCCAACCCGCTTCCAAGTTTACAATTGGGAGCTGGAACAGCTTAGGGGCTGGTACACTTCAACCGCCAATAAGGATAATTTCCACAACATCTCGCCCCAGCGCAACGCCTATGAAGACGGGCCGCGAACAACCAGTTTTTTTTACTGGAACTCCAATCGTTGGGAACCTCGTGATACCTTCAAGGGCGATCGCCTGCTGGTTTCGGTCAACTCTAACGGATCACTCAAGACCCCCGCCAATGACGGCGACTGGCCCCTTCCTGTCTGCAACCGGACCCGCTTGAGCACGCCCGCGCCGGCGAGGGATCGGCGGGTTGTCAGGGTGATGTTGGCCGATTGCGGGACCGCAGCCGCAGGCGCCGCGATCTCTTCGGTCGGCTCAATCGAACTTTTCCTGACGAACCCGGTCGTCGAGAGCAGCGGCCTCGCCTATGCAGAAATACTGGGCGCTGGAGTACCGGAGGGGGGGCAGTTGTCCAAAAGCCTCGTGCGTCTCAATGAATAAATGGTTCGAACTTCGTAAGGACAGCCGCGGTTCTTCGTCAATGGAATTGGCGATCCTGCTGCCTGTTGTTATCCTGCTCGGGTTTGGCGGTCTGGAAACAGCCCGGATGGTCCAGGCGCAGCAGTCGCTTCTTGCTGCGTCGAGGGACGCCGCCCGTCAGGCGGCAAGACTTGATGTCACCTGCGCCGGCAATACAGGTAGCGCTGTTGGCGGCGGGGCGGGGCTTCCGCAGAGCTCAGAAATCGGGGCGAGGCATCAGGTCCAGCTCGTCGAGATTGATATAGACATTGATTACGTCTGCCGGGCGGGCGTGAACAACGTTTTATCGGGCCTGCATCAAGGCCTCGGCCAGGTCGTCGTCGTTCGCGTCACTGTAAGCGGGATCTACGTGCCTTTGTCGGGCGTCCTTGCGCTGCCCGTCGGCGGCCTCCGGCTTACTGCCACACACGAGCAGGTATGGACGGGCTGAAATGATAAAGTTGATACGCAAACTGCTGAGCGAAAAGTCGGGCGCGACGGCAGTCGAGTTTGCTCTTTCGATTGGCATCTTCCTGGTGACAGTTTTTTCTGCCATCGATCTCTCGCTTTACTCCTACGGCGTGAACCGCCAGCAGGCTGCAACATACTCGGCCGCGCGATTTGCGATCACGTCCCCGCCAATTGCCGGAGGGCTCAGCCAGATTGATGTGACCGGCATTGCAGCCGGCTTTCCCGTCCCCAGCGAGCGGGTCCCGAACTACAGGTGCACCGGCGCGGGCGCGACTTCCTTCACCTGCACGCCGGGTAGCACCGTTTCGGCGTCCGCCAGCGCGCTGCTGGGCCGGATTCAGGCGGTCATGCCGGAAGTTCAAGCCCGAAATGTAACCGTAACCTATATGCACGTGGGGCTTGGTCTCGTCGGAAACCCGGTCGGGACCAATACTGACCCGCTGGTCAGTGTCGAGATCTCCGGAGTTGAATTTCGTCCCGTCATCCTATCGGCTTTTGCCTCTGTCGCAATCACGCTGCCACCAACCAAAGTCAGTCTGTTGGCTGAGGACTTGAAATGAATGTAACCACCCTTCCAACCGCTGCAGCGCCGCGACCGGAGACAGGCGCAATGCCGGAACGCGAGTGGAGTGAGCTGCGAAACAGCATCCACCAGGACCTCCTGGGTCAGCTGAACCTCCGGGTACTGAGCCAGATTGCCCGCAAGGACCTGAAGCTCCAGCTGGCGAAGCCTTTGAACGAGGCCCTGGCTGCCCGCAGCCTCGTGTTGGCTTCGGAGCTAAGGGAGCAATTGGTTGACGAGTTGCTCGATGAGCTTACCGGCCTCGGTCCACTCGAAGCCATCATGCGGGATCCGGCCGTCTCGGACATCGTCATCAACGGGTGCGAGAACGTCTTCGTCGAAAGACATGGACGCATGCAGAAGGCCGATGTGCGTTTCCTCAACAACGAACACGTCATCAGGATCCTGAACAAGATTGTCTCGGGCGCAGGCCGGCGGATCGACGAAGCGCAACCGATGGTCGATGCGCGTCTCGCAGACGGGTCACGAATAAATGCCGTTATCCCTCCTTTGGCGCTCGATGGGCCGCTTGTGTCTATCCGGCGCTTTTCTGTTTTCGGCTCTACCTTCAGCAAGCTGGAAACCCTCAACACACTCTCAGCCGAGATGTCCGAACTTCTGGTCCGCTATGTTGCAGCCCGGCTCAACATCGTGGTCACAGGCGGAACGGGTTCCGGCAAAACGACGCTTCTCAATGTCCTCGCCACCGCAATTCCGGACGAGCAGAGGGTCATCACGATCGAGGATTCGGCCGAGCTTGATCTGAACAAGCCTAATGTTGCAAGGCTCGAGACCCGTCCTCCGAACATGGAGGGCAATGGCCGGGTAACGCAGCGCGACCTGCTGCGCAATGCGCTCCGCATGCGGCCTGACCGCATTATCCTCGGCGAAGTCCGCGGGGATGAGGCTATCGACATGCTGCAGGCGATGAATACCGGCCATGATGGCTCGATGACCACCGTTCACGCAAACGATGCAGCAAATGCTATCACCAGAATTGAGAACATGGTGATCATGTCCGGCGTCAACCTGAGTTCTGAACAACTCGCCCGGCAGATCGGACGGACGGTCAATGTTGTCGTCCATGTTCACAGGTACCCGGACGGCGTCCGGCGGATCAGTTCCATCAGTGAAGTATCCGGGTCGGATGCGGGGCAGGTGGACCTCTCGCCGGTCTTCTGGTTTGAGGCAACTGGCGTCAACCAGGACGGCCGCTTGAGCGGAAGCTTCCTCGGGAGTGCCAGCGAAAGCCGTTTCCAGGACCGCATGAATATGCTGCGGCCAGCAGGCCAACCCGGGTGATTTCCATGCTGAGTGTCCTTAGTGCAATCTTGATCCTGTGCCTGAGCTTCGCTGCAGCGGCTCTAGGGGCGTATTTGCTCACCGGCCTCGTGCGTTGGCCGAGCGCATGGCAGCGTCCGGTAGGGCTCCCGAAGTTCGGTTCTTCATCTGTGGGTTTGCCTGAAAGTGGGCCTGAACTTCTAAGCAACCCGGGCTTTGCCCCTCCCGGACGGCGCAGCAGGATCGAGGCTCGGATGGGCGAACTGCTGCGCCAGGGCGGTCTCAGCATTAACCCGGGACACCTGCTCGCCGCCGTCATCTGGGCGGCGACCGTGTTGGGTCTTGTGTCCTTCCTGGCTCTTGTTTTCAGCGGTGCCGGCTCTTCTCTTGGCATGTTCTTCGGCCTTCTGCTTCTGTTTGGCATCGCGCTGACGGTCGGCGTTCTGGCGGTTGCAGGGATTGCGCGTGACCGGCGCATGCGCCTTCTGGAAAGTCAGTTGCCCGATGCCCTGGAGGTCATTCAGTCCGCATTGAAGGCCGGCCAGCCATTTCTCGCAGCCCTGACGCTGAGCTCGAATGAAGTTGCTCAGCCTTTGCGAAATGAACTGCGCCGGACAGCAGACGAAATCAGGTATGGCGGTGACGTACAGACGGCCTTCTGGCGGCTGGCAGAACGCACAGGGCTGTCTGATTTTCGCTATCTGGCGACAGGCGTCGCTGCAAGCCTTGAGTCGGGAACGAGCCTGGTAAAGCTGCTTGCAGACGCAGCTCAGATCATTCGCAGCCGGGAAGTGCTCCGCAATAAGGTTCGTTCCCTCTCCAGCGAGTCGGAGTTGTCGGCCAGAATGATGATGCTGATGCCCGTCCTATTCGTCGGCGGCATCTCCCTTCTCAATCCCGGCTATTACAGCGATTATGTCTCCGATGCTGGTTTCCTCCGGATCGCAGTCCTGTTCTTCGGATTGTATGTGATCGGAGCAATCTGGCTGCGCATGATAGTTAAGAACGGCGTCAGGGGTATATAATGTCAATCATTCTCGAGCTCCTCATCGCTGGCCTGCTTGGTGGCATATTCCTTGTTGCAATTGATCTTGTCGGGTCGCTGGGGCCGAGATTTCTTTCGCGTAAGCGGACCGTCGATTCATCCCCGCCGAGCGTGCTCAACGCGAGCGGACCAGCAATGCTGGCGCGCGAAGCAGTCGAGGCCGGTGACCGGAAAATGGCGCGCGACCTTGCCATGATCGGCCGCGCTGACGCTGCGCTCTTCAAGTGGTTCAAATGGTCCAAATGGATCTTTGCGGCTGTGGTTCTGCTGATGGGATCAGGGCTGGGCGCTTTGAGTACAACGCCTGGCCTTACGCTCACATCGGTTGCGGCCGTGCTGGCGTTCCTTGCTCCCGAGCGATTGATCGCAAACCTTGCGGAACGCCGCCGCCGGTCGGTGAGGGAAGAACTCCCGGGGTTGGTGGAACTGCTAAACCTTTCACTGGGCGCGGGCTTGAGCATCGAGGCGGCAATCTCGCGAACGCGCGAGAGAAGTGACGGCCTTTTCCCGGCACTGGACAGGGCATTGGGCCGGCTGCAGCTTGAGCTCGAGGCTGGGAGAAACCGGGAGGAAGCCTTCCAACAGTTTGCAGCGGACCTGCAAGCCCGGGAGGCCCAGACCCTTGTCAATTTCCTCGGCCAGGCGGACGTTTTTGGCGCCGGTCTGACATCAGCTTTTGCCCGTTTTACGCTGGAGCAGCGCCAGTCGCTCTACCTAAATGCGGAACGCCAGGCTGGTCAGGTGCCAACTTTGATGACCTTGCCGCTACTGCTCTGCATCCTTCCGTCCGTGGTTGCTGCGATTGCCTTGCCGGGCATATTCGGCCTCTACCGAGGTTTTCTAGGCGGTTTGGGAATCGGGTGATCAGGATCGGCGTTCACGCCTCCTGCGCGCTTTCCAGCCATCGATGATGAAGCTGGTTGTAGAGTGTGTGAGGGCGTCACACGGCTATGCCGAGCGAAGGGCCTTCCAGCTGACACGCCAGCATCGTTCAACCCAGCGCAAACCGCCAAAATGCGATCCGCTCACAGCGCTTCGCCACCGCATGCACGAGACATAGCGACAAGGATCCGGTTCGGATACCGGCGGGCGGATGTCATGCTGAAGTGTGAAATCTGGCAGGTGGGAAAGAACTTTGTCTACCGGCTCTATCGCGAAAAGGCCTGTGTTTGAGGCCTAAACGGCCTCGCCGGCGCAAGATGGCAGTTCATTGTGAAGCGCGATGCCAAGCGTCCCGGCCAAACCAGGCCTGGGGGATAGACTTTGTTCACGACCCGCTGTCCAGCGGGCATAAGATGCGTGTACTGACGGTCTTCGATGCCCTTTCCCGTTACTCTCCGGTCGTGGATCCGCGGTTCAGTCACCGGGCCGAGGACGTCATCAACACGTGCTGTTGGCGCTGGCGGCCAAGGGCGGACGCCGAACTGGACGCTGCAAGGGCGGAGTTTAAGGTGCTCTGCGCTGACGCGGCCGCGTTGAGCGCCGCTACTGCGGTCGACGCCGAAGCCGCCGACTGATCGATGACCGCTTGCAATTTCTTGACGTTGACCGCGTCGATACATCGTAGGCATCGACATCCGGGGCCACGTTGGTGACCTGGCGGCGCTCACCGGTAGAGGCAATGCCGACAGATACTTCGCCTACGGAGGTTTCCGGTTCCTTCAGACCCGCGCCTACGACTTCCTTTTCGGTGACCGGGTCGGCGATGGAATTGCTGCCAAGGGCTACGGTGTTGTCGGCCTTTGCAACCGCGCCTGCGCCGAGGGCTGTTGATCGGCGCCCTCAGCAAACGCCGCCGCGCCGCAGGCCGCGGAGTTTTCACCGCAGGGGCTTCGCCTTTGGATCGCACTCGATGCTCTCTGCAAAGGCAGGAGCCTGGATGCAGACACACATGGCGATTACGATCGCAGCGGTGCGCGACGTCCGGAGAACACTCAGGCTGAACAATATGATTCCGATCTGGACAGCAGCTTTATGCTTTTGAGTTTTAGCCCAGTGCACAGGCGATAAAAAACTGCATTGAAGGTGCCAGGATCGTCTCGCCGTTCACCCTGATCCATATCAGTCCGCGGCCCAACGCCTCGCGCGCAGTATCCCGAAGGCACCGGGGCTGCCTGTGCCCGGATGAGCGGGAAACGGGCAGCGGCAGAATTCGCCGCCTCCCATCGATGTGAAAGATATCAGCTTATCCCGGGGCGTCTTCGGTGGCTTCTTCTGCGGCGTCGACGGGGTCGGTGTCTTCGGTGCCGGTGACTTCGTCAATCACTTCGCCGGTGTTCTCGAGCAGGCCGTGATCGATATCGATTTCGCCGATGACCGTTTCCTCGATGGGGGAGTCCATCTCTTCGCCCTGCTTTTCGGCGCTGCCGCCGCAGGTCGCGAGGGCGAAGGCGCCGAGGAAGAGAGGGGCAAGGATTTTCAGGGGGCGCGTATCGGTTCCTTTCAGGAGGGGCGGGAAGCCCCAATCAGGTTGGCTCCAGGCCTTCCGGAATGCAACCAATTGCCGGTCTCGCGCGTTTATATCTTCCGGGAACGGCGCATACGGGTCCGCCGCGTCGGCGGGGCGCGCTGTTCTAGGCAGATGCAGCGTTTCCACACATGCCCAACGTTTTTCCATGAACGGTTTTTCCGGCAATTCGAATATCGGCGCGACGGTGCTGATCGCGGTGCTTCTGTCCGGCGCAACAGTCTACCTGCTGCAGGCGATCATCTCGCCGCTGCTGCTGGCGGTGTTCCTGCTGGTGATGGTGGCGGACATGGCGGGCGCGCTCAACCGGCTCGTGCCGAAAGTGCCGCTTGGGCTCGTGACTGGCCTTTCGGTTGTGATCATCGCTGCGGCGTTCGTGATGTTGACCCTGTTCTTGATCGACAACCTCACGGGGTTGATCGCCGACAGCGGGGATTTCAATAAGCGGCTGAACGCGGTGCTGCGCGCGGCGGGGGACATGTTCGGCGTGCGGCAGACGCCGAGCTTCGGCAGCCTGATGCAGTCGGTCCAGACGCCGGAGGTCGCGGGCGAGGTCGTCGCATGGCTGCAGAGCGGGCTGTCAGCGGCGGGCTTCGTGCTGATCTATCTGGGCTTTCTGCTGGTGTCGCAGCGCAGCTTTGCGGCGAAGCTGAACATCCTGAAGCCGACGGGCGAGGGGGCGGTGGATGTCGATCAGGTGCTCGGCCGGATCCAGAAGGCGGTTACTGGTTATGTCAGTGTACAGACGACAACGGGCCTGATGATTGCGGCGGCGTCCTGGGCTGTTATGGCATGGCTCGGATTGCCGCAGCCGATCTTTTGGGCCTTCCTGATCTTTGTGGCAAGCTATGTGCCGATTGTCGGCGGGGTGGTTGCGATTTTCGTTCCGGCGCTGTTCAGCGTGATGGTGTTCGAGGGCTTCGGCAAACCGCTGATCCTGCTCTCTGCGCTCTTGGTGATTGGCTTTGTCGTGGGCAACATCATCCAGCCGCGGATGCAGGGCGTCGGGCTGAACCTCGATCCCTTGGTGGTGCTCTTGTCTCTCGCCTTCTGGGGCGTGCTGCTCGGGGCAACAGGCGCGTTTCTCTCGACGCCGCTGACGGTGGCGGCGATGGCGATCCTGGCGGAGTTCAAGAGCACGCGCTGGCTGGCGGTACTGCTGTCGAATGATGGCAACCCCTATCCGACGCGGCCGCGCAAGTTCACCCGGCGCACGCGCGCGCCGGTCTGAGCGACGCGGCGAACTGTGTTTGCAGGTTGCTCGGGCCCCGTGTCCGTTGGATGTTGGCTGGTCGCTGGGCCAAGGTTGTGGACTTTCCCGATCAGGTAGAACCCGGCGCGCAGGGGTCCTTACAATGATTACGGCGCCGGCCGTCACCATCGGGCGCATCGGGCATGAGCGCGAACCTATTGTCGTGATCGACGGGTTCAGCTCGGATCCGGCCGGGCTGGTCGAGGCCGCTGCATCCCAGACCTATGCGGCGCGCGGGGCGCATTATCCGGGGGTGCGCGCGGCGCATGCGGGGCAGTACCTATCCGAGCGAATGGACCTGCTGATGCGGCTGTTGTCGGACGTGTTCGGGCATAGCAACGGGGCCGATCTCGTGGAGTGCAATTTCTCGATCGTCACGGTGCCGCCTGAGGCGCTGACGCCGCTGCAACGTCTGCCGCATTTCGATGCCGCCGATCCCGGACGCATCGCCGTTCTGCATTACCTGTGCGGACCGTCGGCGGGCGGCACGGCGTTCTATCGCCACCGCACGACCGGGTTCGAGACGGTGAGCCTGTCGCGGATGGAAGATTATGCCGAGCGGCTGGACGCGGACCTTGCCCGGCACGGTGATCCGAAGGCGGAGTATCTGCGCGGGGACACCACGCTGTTCGAGCAGACCTACCGGGTCGAGGCGGCTTTCAACCGGCTGGTGATCTATCGCGGCTGGACGCTTCATTCCGGGACGGTGCCGCAGGTCCCGGCGCTGACAGCAGACCCGCGGGCCGGGCGGCTGACGGTCAATACATTCCTTCAGGCGCGGTGAAGCCCGTCAGGGGGTAATCGGCCTCGGCGACATAGCGGCTCGGGCCGGACCCGCGCGCATGGCTGGCATAGAGATGGAACACGTCCGCCTGCCAAGCATCGGTGCGCAGCCCGTGATGGCGCTCACTCCAGGCACGGGCATCTTCCAGCGGTGTGCCGTGGCAATAGGCGAGGGTCACGTGCGGCGTGAATGGGCGGCGCTCAATCGTGAGGCCAAGGCGCCGGCCGGCCCGCTCGCACTGCGCGGCGAGGCTGCGGAGGGCGTCGGTCTCGCGCACGCGGGCCCAGACGGCGGTCGGCTCGCGCCGGCCGAACCAGCCGGCACCCTCGAGCGCGACCTCGAAGCCGGGCATCTCGATCTCGCCGAGCATGTCATCGAGGTCATGGGCGCGTTGCGGCGCGACCTCGCCATAGAAGCAGAGCGTGATGTGGAAGTTCTCCTCCGATCGCCAGCGGGCGCCGGCGAGGTTCTTCTGGAGTGCGCGCAGCTCGCGTGCAGCGTCCGGCGGAACGGGCAGGGCGGTGAATAGGCGAAGCATGGCGTGCGTTCTGGCGCGGACGGCGGGCAAAGTAAAACCCGGCCTTTGAGGCCGAGTTAATGCTTGTGTCCAAATCTGCTGATCAGCGGGATGCGAGGTGGTCCAGTTTTCCAAGCTCCTGAGCCAGCAGGTAGTAGAAAGTCACGCGCGATTTCTGACCCCCTTCAGCCTTCATCGTGTCGCAGACTTTTTCGATCGCAGCGTCGATCTGCTGCTGGTTCAGCGCGACGCCAAGTTTCCCGCGGCACCATTTCTCGCGGATCCGGCTCAATTCGACTCCGTCGGTGCACGAGACAATAGCACTGTCCCGGTTGCGAAGCGCGATGCCGAGATGACCTACGATCTTCTCGGCGGCGGCCTGATTGTAATCGTTTGCATGTTTCTTGATATTGTCTGCGTGCGCGGATGCATCAGCCACTTCTATTCCCCTCCAATACATGTACCGGCGGTTGCAGGCCCCTTGCCACCGGTTTAACAAGGCTAAGCAAGCGAACATCCAAGTCAACTGTGACCAAACACATCCGAAAAGGCTGGATTCCGGCACTGCCAATGCCGATTTTTAGGTGATTGAATCCATTTTCTCGTAAGGGTTGAGGCGGGGCCCCGGCCCCGGTTTTAATCTGGATTTAATGTTGCCCCGAATGCTCCCAGCTCACGGGCTTGTAGCCTTTGCTGGCACCCTGAAAGTGTAAGCTGGCGAACACTCTGGTTGCCGGATACTGTTGCAGTAACGGGAGAGAGTCCCCATATTCCGGAAAACTGAGTGGCTGCGGGCGTCCGCGATTATTGAAAGGGTTTCTGTACCAATGAACGACTTCAACCGGACTTTCGGCGCGATCGATACGCGCTCGGCCGATACCTCAGTCAATGTGGGCCTGCGCGCCTTCATGCTGGGGGTCTACCAGAAGCTCGCCCTTGGCATCGCGCTGGCGGGCGTGCTCGCTTTCGTGGTCGGCGCGAACTTCGTGCCGGCCCTGACGCAGGCCGTGCTGTTCTCGCCGCTTCGCTTCGTGATCCAGTTTGCGCCTCTCGTGCTGATTCTCGGCTCGGCCTTCCTTATGAAGCGTCCGTCGCCGCTCGCGACCGGGATCATGTATTGGACGATCGTGTCCCTGCTCGGCCTCAGTTTGTCGATCTGGGTCTATGCCGCCACCAATAACGTCGAGATGGCCTCGCGGGCCGGCCGCACGATGAGCCCCGAGTTCATGACGATCGCGAAGGCCTTCTTCCTGACTTCGGCCTCGTTCGGCGCGCTCAGCCTGTTCGGCTACACGACCAAGATGGACCTGAAGCCGATCGGCGTGTTCGCGACATTCGCGATCTTCGGCCTGATTCTTTTGAGCCTGGTCAGCCTGCTCTTCCCGCCTTCGGGCTTCTTGGAAGTCGCAATCATGGGCGGCGTGCTGGCGATCTCGGGCATCTTGATCGCCTATGACACCCAAAGCCTGAAGATGGGCTATTTCGAGAACGAGGGCGACACGCGCTCGCTGGCCGTGATGACCAACTTCGGCGCGCTCAGCTTCTTCATCTCGTTCTACAACATCTTCACGATCCTGATGTCGATGCTGTCCAGCAACGACTGATATCCGGATACGGATACCTGACAAGCGCGCCCGTGAGCCTCGCTCACGGGCGTTTGCTTTTGGGCCGCATTGCGCGCTGGCGCGGCCTCGGCTAGGGCAACCGCGACAGACATCCCAGGCCCATTCCGAGGAGACCCCACATGGCCCGTAGCAAGATCGCTCTCATTGGTTCCGGCATGATTGGTGGCACGCTCGCGCACGTTTGCGCGCGTGAGGAACTCGGCGACGTCATCCTGTTCGACATCGCGGAAGGGCTGCCTCAGGGTAAAGGGCTCGACATTGCCGAATCGACGCCCGTCTATGGCGCTTCGGTCGGCCTCAAGGGCGTGAATGACTATGCCGGGATCGCGGGCGCTGACGTTTGCATCGTGACCGCCGGCGTACCGCGCAAGCCGGGCATGAGCCGCGATGACCTGCTGGGCATCAACCTCAAGGTCATGAAGGCCGTGGGCGAGGGTATCAAGGCTCACGCCCCGAACACGTTTGTGATCTGCATCACCAACCCGCTGGATGCCATGGTCTGGGCCCTGCAGCTGTTCTCGGGCCTGCCTACGAGCAAGGTGGTCGGCATGGCGGGCGTGCTGGACTCTTCCCGCTTCGCCTATTTCCTGTCCGAGAAAACGGGCGTCTCGGTCGCCGATATCCATGCCTGGACATTGGGCGGCCACGGCGACGACATGGTGCCGATGGTGCGCCACTCAACGGTCGGCGGCCTGCCGCTGACGGAACTCGTGAAGCAGGGCTGGATGACGCAGGCCGACCTCGACGCGCTGGTCGACCGCACGCGCAAGGGCGGCGGCGAGATCGTCAACCTGCTGAAGACCGGCTCGGCCTATTACGCCCCGGCTGAGAGCGCGATCGCGATGGCGAAATCCTACATCAAGGACCAGAAGCGGGTTCTGCCAGTGGCTGCCTATTGCTCAGGCCAATACGGCCTCAACAAGATGTATGTCGGCGTGCCGACGCTGATCGGCGCCGGCGGCGCAGAGCGCATCGTCGAGTTCGATCTGAACGATGCCGAAAAGGCGATGTTCGAGAAGTCAGTTGCCTCGGTGCAGGGGCTGATCGAGGCGTGCAAGGCCATCGATCCGTCGCTCGCCTGATCCTTCCCAGTCTTGCCGGAATTTCACGCTACAGCGCCGCCCTGCCTTCAACCTGAAGGCAGGGCGCGTCGCTTTTGGGGCGCGCTTTCACGGAACGAATTGCCCCAGAATGGTCGGAAGTTTAACCCGTATTCGCCTTCCTTGCCGGCGATGGAATCGCGTATGGATTGCTCAAACGCGAAGGCTCCCGTCATGTCCCTCAAAGTTCTCTTGCCCGCCGGTCTCCTTTTGCTCGGCGGCTGCTCCTGGTTCGAACAAGGCCCGCGCGAGCTGACGGCGGAGCTGGCGAGCCAACCGCCCAAGCATGGCTTCCAGCTGGGCGGCAGTATCGATTCCCTTGCAATCGATTCGGGAAAGGGCCTGCTGACGGTGCGCGGATGGCATATGCTGACACCAGAAACCGCACGACCGGAATTGGAAATCTATGCCAACGGCGCAGAATCCATCCTGAGCCTGGAGCGTATCGACAGGCCGGATGTCGCCGCCGAGCTCGACAATCCGGACCTGATGAATTCCGGGTTCGAGATCCAGGTCAAACTGACGCCGGGCACCAAGGTCACGAATTTCTGTGTGACGTTCGATGACAAGCATTACGGACCGCGCCTGCTGAACCCGCATTCGCCGGACCAGGTGCGCTGCAAGATGCGCGACTGATGGCGCGCCTGGTCATCGAGACGCCGCGGCTGATCCTGCGTCCTCCGGAGGCGGAGGATTTTTCCGGCTTCTGCGCGCTGATGGCCTATGAGGCCAGCGCGAAGTTTATCGGAGGTGTGCAGCCGCCTGAAGTTGTGTGGCGTACGCTCTGCATGATGAGCGGCGCGTGGACCATCCGCGGGTTTTCGATGTTCTCTGTGATCGAGAAAGAAACTGGCCACTGGATCGGGCGGCTCGGCCCGTGGCAGCCGGAAGGCTGGCCCGGCACGGAAGTCGGCTGGGGGCTGCTGAGTTCTGCGCAGGGCAGGGGATATGCGGCGGAGGGTGCAAGCGCCGCGATCGATTACGCAGTGGACGTGCTCGGCTGGACCGAGATCATCCATTGTATCGACCCGAAGAACGCGCCGTCGGTCAAGGTGGCGGAGCGGCTCGGGGCGACGCGGCTCCGCACGGCTGAGGCGCCGCCGCCAATGACGGGTATCGTTTGGGACGTGTACGGACAAACGGCGGACGGCTGGCGTGCCCGAAGTGAGTGACGGCAAGCGCGCGGCGCACATGGTGCCCGTGCCGGAGGACCGGGCGCGCCGCGTCTCGGCGGCGCTGGAGGCAGTGCATGCGGCGCTGGGGCTCGCGCAGCGCGAGGCGGAGGGGGCGGCTGTGGATGCAGGCCGGTTGCGCTGGGCGGCGCTGGGTCTCGTCAGCGCGCTGCAAGGCGCCTTGGTTGCCGCCTTGTCGGGGTATGAGACGGCCGAGGTCGACGCCGTGCTCGATCCCTCGCATCCGGAGCGGATTGCGCCCGTGGCTTTGCTGCTGCGCCGCGCGCGAAGCGAAGGGTTTCTCAATCCGCCGGAGCGGCCGGAGATAGGCGGCAGTGACCAGCGCGCCATCGAGCGCGTGATGGCGGTGCGCAATGCGGCGGTGCATGCCTTGCCGGCGGGCGTGCCTGAAAATTTTGCGGCGGATGCCGCGCGCCTTGCGGCGCTGATCCGGCATCTGGTGATCGAGGCGCCGGCATTTGACCCGGCGCCGCTGCGCGTGGTGACCGCGCTGATTTCAGATGAACTTCGCGGCGTGCAAAAATCGCTGTCCGGCACGCCGCGCGATTAACGTCAAAGTGACGCCTCGGTGGCAAGGCTCTTGCGATGCGCCGCCTGAAATCCGTCATTGCCTGTCTGCTCACGGTGGCGCTGATCGCGGCGGCGCCGGATACGTTCACGCGCGCCGATCTGGACGCGTTGGAAGCCGAACGCCGCGCAGCCGAGGCGCAGCTCGCAGCGCTCGAGAATGAAGGCGAGGCGGCCGTTGTCGATCTGCGCACGCTGGACGAGACGCTGCTCTTCACCGCGATGGAAGCCCGCCGCCGGGAAGAGCAGGCGAGCCGGGCCGAGATCGCGCTCGCGGCTCTGCGGACGCGGCGGGAAGCGGCGCGCAAGGAACTGCTCGCGCGCGAAGGCGAGCTCGAAGACCTGCTGGGCGCTCTGGCCGCCGGCAATCGCCGCCAGCCGCCCGCGCTCGCGGTCAGCCCGGACAATTCCAACGTCGCGATCCGTCGCGCAATCCTGATGCGCGCAACCTATCCGAAGCTGGCCGGCCGGGCGCAGGCAATCTCTGGCGAAATCGATGATCTGAACGCACTGGAAGCTGGCATCGATGCCGAGCAGGCGCGGCTCGGTGCAGCGGAAGCGACGCTGGCGCTCAAAAAGGAAGAGATCGAGCGGCTTGCGGCGACGAAGCGGGCGGCCTTTGAAGGCATTGCCGGTGACCTTGGCAGCGTCAGGGCCCGGGCTGAGCAGCTTGGCAAGAAGGCAGGTACCTTGCGTGACTTGCTCGCGGCGCTGGAATCGGCCGCGCCGGATGCACCGCGCCTGAAGCCGGACCTGCGCCCGAAGCTGGCGGCGCTTCGTCCGTCCGGGACCGGCAAGGCAAAACCGTCCGTGAAGGCTGCGCCGTCAAAGACGGCGACCAAGCCGCTGGGCAAATCGGCGCTGGGCGGCCTGAAACAGCCGGTCGCGGGCACTTTGCTCTATGGGTTCGGCGACAAGATGCCGAGCGGGTCAAAGACGGAATACGTTGTGTTCCAGACCCGCAGCGAGGCGCAGGTGATTGCCCCGGTGAGCGGCAAGATCGAGTTTGCCCGGCCGTTCCGCAGTTACGGCAGGATGCTGATTTTGCGTACAAGCGACGGATACCATGTTATTCTTTCCGGCATGAACCGGATTTACGTATCCGAAGGCCAGACCGTCAGCACCGGGGAACCCGTCGGCATCATGCCGGAGCGCGATGATCCGCTGCCAGAACTCTCTGTGGAATTAAGGCTTGGCGACAAGGTATTGAATCCTGCACAGTGGATCGCCAGCGACGAATAGAGGGTCGCCAGAATGAAGATGGAGTGGAACATGCGTTCATTGCTGACCGGGACGGCCCTTGGCGGGGTTCTGGGCGCTGCAGCCGTCGGTTTTGCCGCGATGGCCTGGCCGCAGCAGGAAGGCGGGAAGCCGGATGATCCGCGTACGGCCACCTATCAGCAGATCGAACTCTTCGCGGAAATCTTTGCGCGCGCGCAGCGTGACTATGTGGTGCCGATCGACGAGCAGGAAGCCATGTCGGCGGCGATCAACGGCATGCTGGTCTCGCTTGATCCGCATTCCGGGTATCTGGACCCCGAAGACTTCCAGTCCCTCCAAGTGCAAACGTCCGGCGAGTATGGCGGCCTCGGCATCGAGGTGACGATGGAGGACGGCTTTATCAAGGTCATCTCCCCGATGGACGCCACCCCGGCCGCCAGGGCCGGCATCATGCCGGGCGATTACATTACCGCCATCAATGGCAAGGCGATCATGGGCAAGACGCTCAATGACGCGGTCAAGGAAATGCGCGGCGAGAAGGGGACCGAACTCGAGATCACCGTGCTGCGCGAGGGTATGGATCCCTTCGACGTGACGCTGATGCGGGAAGTCATCCAGCAGCAATCGGTCACCGCCCGGATGGAGCCTGGTAATATCCTCTATCTCCGGGTCTCGACCTTCAACGAGCGCACTGACCTGCTGCTCGAAGAAGCCCTCAAGACTGCCGAGCGCGGGCCGAAGCTCAAAGGCATCATCATGGACCTGCGCAACAATGGCGGCGGGCTTCTGGATGAGGCGGTGAAGGTGTCCGATCACTTCCTGTCGGGCGGCGAGGTTGTCTCGACACAAGGCCGCCGTCCGGTTGATGTGACGCGGCTCAGCGCGAACCGGGGCGAAGTGTTCAAGGGCGTCCCGATGGTCGTGCTGATCAATGGCGGTTCGGCCTCGGCCTCCGAGATCGTGGCGGGCGCCCTTCAGGACCGCGAGCGCGCGCTGGTTGTTGGCATGACAAGCTTCGGCAAAGGGTCGGTCCAGTCGGTCATCCCGCTCGGCGCAGATCGCGGCGCCATCCGTCTGACGACGGCGCGGTATTACACCCCGGCCGGACGGTCGATCCAGGCGCTGGGCATCGAGCCGGACGTCATGATCACGCAGGAACGCCTCACCGAAGAAGAGCTGGCCAAGATCCAGCGCTGGTCGGAAGCGGACCTGCCGCATGCGCTCGAAAACGAATCGGGTGAAGAGCGGCCGGAATTGCGCATGCCCGATGAGCAGCCGCCGGAAGGCTATGCGGGCGAGGATTTCCAACTCGAGCGGGCGATCCAGCTGTTGACCGAAGGGCGCGCCACGGCCTCGCGGCTGGCCTTGAAAGCGGGCTGAAACCCCGGATCCGCAGCAGGAATGGTTATCGATCCATTGCACGGCGGCGGCCATTTGTTTGCGACCTGTTAACCCTCTGGGGCGATGGTCGGGGTGTGATTTCCAGCCCCGTTCCAAGAGGTCGAGCCTATGGGTTACCGGCGCGAGTATGAGCCGTCTCCACTTCGCACAGGCATTGTCCATGCCGGCCTGAGCCTTGCCGTGTTCGGCGGGCTTGCCGGATCGCTGGGCCTTGGCATCCAAGTTGTGGCCGATCCCGGCGCGGCCAGCCCCAGCCAGACGCTCGCCTTGTTTGACATCGGCGAGGCCGGGGCGGGTATGGCGGCGGCGAGCCTTGAGGACCCAGGCCAGCATCCTGGCACCGGAGATTGCCCCGAACTCGGTACAGGCTCAGCGCCGATGGAACTTGCCTATACCGAGCTTGAGGGCGACGGTCTCCGGATTGAAGTGACAGGCGGGCAGGGCGGTCCGGTCGACACGGGTCCGGACGCGATCCGGATCAACGGCAAGCTGGTTCGCTCCGGCGAATCACCGAGCCAGGTGCGCAGCCTCGCGGCCGGCGCGAAGGCGCCCATCCGGATGGCAACGGCGACCCTTACCGAGGCGCCCAAAGGGCCCAAAAGCAAAGCGCCCGCGGATGTCTACGCTCGCAAATTCTCGAACCCCGAAGGCCGGCCGATGGTCGGTCTCGTGATCGGCGGCCTCGGTATGAACGCCGTGCAGACCCAGCTGGCCATCGACGACCTGCCGGCAGATGTGACCTTGTCCTTTGCGCTGGATTCCAAGCGTCTCGATTACTGGATCAAGACCGCGCGCGCCGACGGACACGAAGTGCTCATCGAAGTGCCGATGGAAGCCTATGATTATGGCCGGATGAAAATGCATCCGGATACGCTGCTCGCTGGCTCGGACGCTAAAGCGAATCTCGCCCGGCTGGATGCGATCCTGTCGCGGGCGTCGGGCTATTTCGGCGTCGTGAACTACCAAGGCGCCAAGTTTGCCGCCGACAAGGTCGCCGCGAGCCCGGTTCTCGCACGACTTGCCGAAAAGGGCCTCGCCTTCGTGGATGATGGCAGCTTCGAACGCACGGGCCTCGCCGGTCCCGCGAAAACAAATGCGCTGCGTTATGCGCGCGCTGCCGGACCCATCGATAACCGCCAGACGCCGGATGACATCAGCGCGGAACTGATGGACCTCGAAGTTCTCGCGCTGGAGTCAGGCGCTGCGTTCGGCTCTGGTTATGCCTTTCCGGTAACGGTTGAAGCGGTCGAGGTCTGGATTTCGCAGCTTGAGGAAAAGGGCCTCGTGCTTGCGCCCGTCTCGGCCATCGTGAACGGACGAGGCGCCGAAGTGCGCACTGGCAGCCTTGAAATGTCCAGGCTAAAAGCGGACGGGTGAACCAGCCCAAGTTCGATTCAACGCTTTACCGCCCGAATGTTGGCCTTGCCCTGTTTTCCAAGGCGGGACACGTGTTCATCGGGCGGCGTTTGAATGGCCGTGGGCCGTTCCAGTGGCAGATGCCGCAGGGCGGGATCGATGACGGCGAAAGCGCTGAAGCCGGCGCCTTGAGGGAACTCGAAGAAGAAATCGGCGTGCCGGCCAAGCTTGTCGAGGTGCTGGAAGAGACATCCGACTGGTTGCATTACGAATTTCCGCCCGACCTGAAGAAGCGTCTTCCGGGCCCGTATCTTGGCCAGCGGCAGAAATGGTTTGCGTTGCGGTTCAAGGGCTCCGATAGCGACGTGCGGCTCGACCGGCACACGCCTGAGTTTGATGCGTGGCGTTGGGCGCCGCTGGAGGAAACGCCGGACCTGATCGTGCCGTTCAAGCGGCCGGTCTACCTGGAAGTGGCGACGCAGTTTCGCCGGTGGACCGAGCCGGTCCTCCCGGGCCGGGTTGCGCAAGGCTGAGAAGGACGCGAGCCGATGCCGACACTGCTGATGATCCACGGCGTAGGCTGCGATGCCAGCGCGTGGGATGTGATGAAGCCAGGTTTCGAGGCGGCGGGCTGGACGTGTGAAGCGATCACCCTGTTTCCGGACCGACGCGTGCGGGAGACCCCCCCCGCCAGTCTGGCGCAGCTCTGCCTGGAAGACTTCATCGCCGCGGCACAAGCCGAAGCGCGCCGGCTCGCCGAGCGGGACGGCGCGAAGCCGGCGGTCATCGGCCATTCGATGGGCGGATTGATCGCGCAGGTCCTCGCGGAGCGCGGGGGGGTGTCCAGGGCCGTGTTTCTGACGCCGGCGCAGACAAAGGATTGCGCGGTGATCGGACCGTCGGTGGCCTGGACGTTCTTCAACGTCATCCTGCAGCAGAACCGGAAGAAATCCTATAAGGTCTGGAAGACAGGCTTCAAATGGGGCGTACTGAACCGGGTGCCAAAGCCGCAGCATGATGCGATCTATGCTGGCGCGCTGTACGATTCCGGCAAGGTATACGGCGACATCTCCGATGGAATTCTCGTGGATGAACGCATGGTGATGATCCCGACACTGACAATCTGTGCGGGTCAGGACCGCGCGACAATTCCGTCGGCTGTGCGCAAGGTGGGAGAGAAGTATGCGAAGAGCCCGGTGCCTGGCGATTACAAGGAATATCCCGGGCATGCGCACTGGATCGTCGATGAGCCGGGTACGGATAAAGTGGTGAGTGATATCGCCGCGTGGCTCACCCGCAGCGGCTGAACGAAAAAGACGCCCACCGTGTCCGGAGGGCGCCTTTCGCGTTTCGGCTAACGGTGCCGGGTTATTCGGTTTTCGCCGTAACGGTGGCGACGCCCGAGGAGCCCTGAGAGGTCGTGTACGGCGTCGTGTGGCCGATTTCCGCGCCCCAGGTCTCGAAGGTTGCGCAGTTGGACTGGCCGTCAACGGTCGAGCAGATCTGCCTGGCGGCTTCGTCCATCGTGTAGGCGACCGGGGCGGCGCCGTTCATGATTGCGGTGCCATCATCGTTGAAGACGATGACCAGCTTCTCGCCCTCGGCGGGCACAAATTCCACGGTCGTCGAGGCGGCCATGGCGGGCAGCGCTGCGAGTGCGAAGGCGGAAAGGGTGAGGATTTTCTTCATGGTATTTCGTCTCCCGGAGGCGTTGTCTGGTTTTTGTAATCACTCTACGCGCGAGTAGTGATAACGCCAGTCCGTGACGGTTCAACCATGTTCCACAGAAAAAGCCTGCTGCCGGCGAGGCAAGGGGCTTTTGTTCTGATGCCTTGTGATGACCGGATCAGCCGGTCTGCTGCTCGCACATGCGAAGGAAGCGATTGCGCAGGTCTGCATCCGATTTGAAGACGCCGGTGAACTGCGTGGTGATCGTGGTCACATGCTTGTGGTGAACGCCGCGCGTGGACATGCACTGATGTTCGGCCTCGATGAAGACGGCCGTGCCCATCGGGGCGAGGCTTTCGGTGATCGCGTCACAGATCTGCGCGGTCATTGTTTCCTGGGTCTGCAGGCGCTTGGCAAAAATCTCGACCACGCGGGCAAGCTTCGAGATGCCGACCACCGCCTGGGACGGCTTGTAAGCAACGAAGGCCTTGCCGAGGAAAGGCGCCATGTGGTGTTCGCAATGGCTTTCGACTTCGATGTTGCGCAGCACGACGATGTCGTCATAGCCCTGCACGTCCTCGAAGGTCCGGCTGAGATACTTCACCGGGTCTTCGCCGTAGCCTTCGAACCATTCCTTGTAGGCGTTGACGACGCGCTTGGGCGTGTCGAGCAGGCCTTCGCGCTTCGGGTCATCGCCGGCCCAGGCAATCAGCGTGCGAACCGCGTCTTCCGCCTCAGCCTGGCTGGGACGGCGCACGGGTTCGGCGCGCGGCAGATCGTTCTTCGGGGTGACGGCGTCCATAGCCATTATTCTTAGTCCTTGACTGAGGGACGGGGGTCGAGCCGGGGCAGTTGCGGGAACCCGTCGGTTTCCATGCCCGGACTTAACGCCCGCCCGGAGTTGATACCCTCAGGGCAGTGATTGGCAACATAAGACCGCGGCCGGTCTTATTCCACCCGATCTTACGCTGCCGGGATCAAATTGGATTGATCCTGGGCCAGTGACGCTGCGGCAAGCGCGCCTTGCAGGTCTGGCGTCTGCCATGATACCCCGCGACGTTAATCGCAGCGGCGCTCCCATGACCCTCAAACTCCACGATACGATGACGCGCGAGAAGCGCGGTTTCCAGCCGCAGGATCCGCGCCGGATCACGATCTATGTGTGCGGCCCGACGGTGTATAACTATGCCCATATCGGCAATGCGCGCCCGCCGATCGCATTCGATGTACTGCGCCGCCTGCTGATGAAGACGTATGGCGAGAACTCGGTCGTGTTCGCGCGCAACATCACCGATATCGAAGACAAGATCATCAAGGCCTCGCTCGATAGCGGCCAGCAGATTTCCGCGATCACAAAGAAATATGCCGACATCTACAATGCCGACATGCTGGAGCTGAATGTCCTGCCGCCGAGCATCGAGCCCTGGGCGACCGGGCATGTGCCCGAGATGATCGAGATTATCGAGAAGCTGGTGCGCAAGGACTACGCCTATGTCGGCAAGGATGGCGTGTGGTTTTCGGTGAACGCGATGTCCGATTACGGACGGCTTTCCGGCCGCCGCCCCGAGGACAACGAAGCGGGCGCCCGCGTCGAGCCCGGCGAGGACAAGCGCGATGCTGCTGATTTTGCGCTCTGGAAGTTTGCCAAGCCGGGCGAGCCGGAGGACGCGATCTGGGACGCCCCCTGGGGCCGGGGCCGTCCCGGCTGGCATATCGAGTGCTCGGCGATGGCGGCAAAGCATCTGGGCCGGACGCTGGATATTCACGCCGGCGGTATCGACCTGCAGTTCCCGCACCATGAAAACGAGATTGCGCAATCGGAATGCGCGCACGGCGAGATCATGGCGCGCTACTGGCTGCACAACGGCTTCCTCGACATGGGCGGAGAGAAGATGTCGAAATCCCTCGGCAATGTCGTGATGGTGCATGACCTCTTGAAGGACTGGCCGGGCGAAGTCATCCGCTTTGCAATGCTCAGCGGACATTACCGCGCGCCGCTGGACTGGACGCCGGACCTGCTCAAGCAGGCCAAGACGACGCTTGACCGCATCTATGGCGCGCTGCGGCGCATCTGGGCGGCGGAAGGTGGGCGGGCAACCTACCGCGGCGTACGCGACGCGCTGGAGGACGACCTTAACACGCCGGAGGCGCTGGCGGCTTTGTCTGCGATCGCATCCGCAGCAAACACGGCGGCGGACCAGAACGACGCCGAGATGATGCAGGCGACGCGCGCCGACCTGTTGGCCGCGGGCGAATTGCTCGGCCTGCTGACGGTTTCGCCCAAGGAATGGGAGCAGGGCGGAAATCCCGATGATGCGGCGCGTATCGATGCGCTCGTCGCAGCGCGTGTGGCGGCGCGGCTTTCGAAGGATTGGGCAGAGGCAGATCGGATCCGCAAGGCGCTCGCCGAAGAAGGCGTGGAGATCATGGACGGCGCCGGGGGTAGTACGTGGCGGCGAATCTGATCCGGCGCGGGGTTCTTGGCCTGTTGGCCGGCGCCTGTCTTGCGGCCTGCGCGGCTGGGCCGGCGGCGCCTGTGCCGGACGCAGCGGCGATGGAGACGCGGATTTTCCTTGTCCGTCATGCCGAGAAAGAAAAGGGTGATGACCCGGGCCTGACGCCAGAGGGCACGGCGCGCGCGGCCGCGCTGAGCGCACGTCTTGGCGGGGAGGGGATCACCGAAATCTGGTCCACGAAGACCCGCCGCACCGAAGCGACCGCGGCCCCCCTGGCGTCAGCGCTCGGCTTGACGGTCCAGGCCTACGAGGCCGGCGCGTTGCAAGCGCTGGCGGAAAGCCTTCGGCAACGGCCGGGCGCAGTGGTGGTGGTCGGCCACTCGAACACGACCGGCGAGCTCGCTTCAGCGCTCGGCGCAGAGCCGGGGCCGGTGATTGACGAAGCAGCCGAGTTTGACCGGCTCTATGAAATTTCTATTGACCGGGATGGACTTGTCCGCTCACGGATCGAACGCTATGGCGCCGCGCCGCCGAACCCAACCGGAGCATCCGAATGAGTCCGAAAGGTACAAAGGTTCCGGTCACGGATCTCAAATCGCTGCTTCAGTCGCTCGTCCTGAATACGGAAGGCGAGAGCGTCACGGTGGGTCAGCTTCTGAAAGCCGTGGGGCGGCGGGCCTACGGGCCGGTACTGCTGTTGTTGGGGTTCATTGCCGTCAGCCCTTTGACGATCATTCCGGGCGCCAACTGGTTTGTTGCGACGATCACCCTGATCTTCTCGCTACAGATCGTGATCGGGCTGCGCACACCTTGGTTGCCCAAGCGCGCGCTCGATTTCCAGTTCAAGCGCGATCATCTCGTGCAAGGCGCGAAGGCTGGCATCAAGTACGCCCACATGGTCGACTCTCTGGTGCGGCCGCGGCTGACCTTTTTGACCGCTGCGCCGTTCGTGCAGATCGTCGGACTGCTGTGCGTGGCGGCGGCCCTGATTACCTATCCGCTCGGTGTCGTGCCGTTCGGCCCGTTCTTGCCCGGGCTGACGGTCTTGCTGTTTGGCCTCGCGCTCACGGCGCGCGACGGGGCAGTGGTGCTGCTGGCTGGGCTGACATTCTCGGGCGCTGTCCTGATCATGCTGCAGCTTCTGCCAAGGCTTGCGCGGCTCTGGCCTTTCTGAAGGGCTTCCTGTCCAAAGCTTAAACTGACCCGCTTTCCTGCAGCCTCCATGCGGGCGTATGGCTTCCGGGCCATTTCTACACCGCACCCTGTCTGAGCCGCCCGTGCCCGTGCATCTGGCGGCTCCTTTTTGATGCCACTTGCCCGGTGCCGGTGGGCGGGCCATTTAGGCGGGGATGAGCGAACTCTATCACAACCGCATACTCGAACTGGCGGCCAGGATCCCAAATCTCGGCCGGCTGCCGGCCGCTGAGGGCACGTCCCTGAAAGTGTCGCGCGTGTGCGGTTCAACCGTGAATGTGGACCTGGCGCTCGATGCAGCCGGCCAACGCGTCACTGCGATTGCTGTGGACCCCAAGGCCTGCGCGCTGGGGCAGGCGGCCACGTCGATCCTCGCCGAACATGCGGTCGGGGCGGCCGTTGCCGAAATCCGCGCCGCCCGGGACGCGCTGCGGGCGATGCTCAAGGACGGCGCGCCGCCGCCCGGCGGTCTGTTCTGGGAATTGCGCCATCTGGAGCCGGTAGCGGACTATCCGCCCCGCCACGCGTCTACCCTGCTGGCTTTCGACGCAGCGGTCGCCGCGATCGATGAGGCGCTGGCGGCGCGGGCTGCGGCCTGAGATGGCTCTCCGGCGCCGCCTCGCTTACGCGCTGCTTGCCATCTACAAGCATGGGCCCAGCCAAGTGTTGCAACTGGCCGGGGCGCGCTGCCAGCATATGCCGACCTGCAGCGAATACGGCGCAGAATGCGTGGCCCGGCACGGCTGGTGGCCGGGGGGGTGGATGGCGCTTGCGCGATTTGTCCGCTGCCGTCCGGGCGGCAGTCACGGTTACGATCCTGCGCCGGACACGCACCCGTCCGTTCCGTTCTGGCAGCCTTGGCGCTTCGGCGACTGGAAGCCGGGGCCCAGAGACGCTTCAGGCCGGCTGGTTGAATCCGGGCCGGAAGCGTGACATAGGCTCGCGCATGAACGCGAAGCGCTGCCTCACCGGACTGACCACGCGAACGCGCCAGGGTGCCTGAAGCGCTCTTGGCCAGCACATGCGTGCGCGGCCCTTCATGCACCCGGTAAATTCCATGAGCCCCGGCAGCTGCCCTCAAAACAGGGTGGGAATCCCGGTGAAGCCGCGTTAAGCACGGGCGCGCCAGATGCCCTTGCCGGATCCTCCGAATTCGCCGCGTGTGCGGCAAACCTGAGAAACTTGAGACCCATGATCAACGTAACGCTCCCCGACGGTTCGAAGCGGGAATTCGCCGATGGGGCCTCGCCCCTCGATGTCGCCGAAAGTATCTCCAAATCCCTCGCCAAGAAGGCGCTGGCGGCCCGTGTGAACGGCGAACTGCGCGACCTGAAACGCCCGCTCGACGCCGACTGCGCGGTCGCCATCGTCACGGACAAGGATCCGGACGGCCTCGAACTGATCCGCCATGACGCCGCCCACGTCCTCGCCCAGGCCGTGCAAGCCCTCTATCCCGATGCGCAGGTGACGATCGGACCCGTCATCGATGACGGCTTTTACTATGACTTTGCCCGCAAGACGCCGTTCTCGACGGATGACTTCGACAAGATCGAAGCGAAGATGAAGGAGATCGTGGACGCCGATTATCCCATCGTCCGGGAGGTCTGGGAAAAGGACGCCGCCATCGCCGAGTTCAAGCGGATCGGCGAGGACTACAAGGCGCAGATCATCGACGACATCATCCCGCCGGGTGAGGCGATCACGCTTTACCGTCAGGGCGACTGGTTCGACCTTTGCCGGGGGCCGCACCTGCCGTCCACGGGCAAGCTGCCGAAGGCGTTCAAGCTGATGAAGATGGCCGGAGCCTATTGGCGGGGCGACTCGAAGAACGAGATGCTTCAGCGCATGTACGGCACGGCCTGGGCCAACGAGAAAGACCTCAAGGAACACCTGACACGCCTGGAGGAAGCCGAGAAACGTGACCACCGCAAGCTCGGCCGCCAGCTCGATCTCTTCCACATGCAGGAAGAGGGCAGGGGCATGGTGTTCTGGCACGAGAAGGGCCTGACGCTCTGGCGGGTTATCGAGGCATATGTCCGCCGCCGTCTTGAGGCCGCGAACTATGTCGAGGTCCGCACGCCGCAGGTGCTCGACCGCAAGTTCTGGGAACAGTCCGGCCACTGGGAGAAATACCGCGAGAACATGTTCGTCTGCGAGACCGAGGAAGACGAAACGCTGTCCCTCAAGCCGATGAACTGCCCCGGCCATGTGCAGATTTTCAAGTTCGGTCAGAAGAGCTACCGCGACTTGCCGCTGCGCATGGCGGAGTTCGGGGCTTGCCACCGCTATGAGCCATCGGGCGCTCTGCACGGCCTGATGCGCGTGCGCGCCTTCACGCAGGACGATGCGCACATCTTCTGCCGCGAGGACCAGATCGAGGAAGAGACAGCGAACTTCATCACTCTGGCGCGCTCCATCCATGCCGATTTTGGCATGGAGACGGATCACATCGCGCTTGCGACGCGTCCTGAGAAGCGGGCGGGATCAGATGAGTTCTGGGACAAGGCGGAGACCCAGATGCTTTCGGCCGCGCGTGCGGCCGGAGTGGAGCCGGTGATTGCAGAGGGAGATGGTGCGTTTTATGCGCCGAAGCTCGATTTCGTCATCAAGGATGCCATTGGCCGGACGTGGACGTGCGGCACGATCCAGCTCGACTATGTGCTGCCGGAGCGTCTCGGCGCAGAATACATCGCGGAAGATGGCCAGAAGCATCGTCCCGTCATGCTGCACCGGGCGATCCTCGGCAGCCTCGAGCGTTTCATCGGCGTCCTGATCGAGAACTATGCCGGGGCCTTCCCGATGTGGCTCTCGCCGGTTCAGGTGGTCGTCGCGGCGATTTCGGATGATGCGGCCGGCCAATATGCCGAGGACGTCGCCGCCGAACTGCGCAAGGCGGGCCTGCGGGTCGAAGTCGACCGGCGCAACGAGACGATCAACTACAAGGTCCGCGAGCATTCGCTGGCCAAGGTGCCTGTTATTGCAGTTGTTGGGGCTCGGGAAGCGCAAGAGCGCAAGCTGGCTCTCCGGCGCCTCGGCTCCAACGGCCAGCAGATCATCACTCTGGACGAGGCGCTGGTAAGCCTCGCCGAGGAAGCCCTGCCGCCGGACGTCAAGCGGGCCCGCTGACACGCATACGGTGACAAGGCGCGCAGGCGGCAGGTAAAGTGTGGGTGTCATGAACTTCGGACCTGCTCTCGCAGTCGCCTTCGTGCTTTGGCCCGTGATGGCGGTGCTGGGCGGGCAGGGCTTTGCCCCGCTGCTCGGGCTGACCTCGCTTGCGGCGCTCGCACTTGCGCGGCCCCGCCTGCCGCCTGCCGCGTTTGCCCTGGTCGGCTTTGCCTTCACCGGTTGGGTGGTGGCGAGCGAATTCTGGGCACCGGGTGAGTTGGCCTTGACGTCGGGCAACTTGCTGGAAGGAACCTTCGCGGTCGAATCCGGCAGTCTGGCGACCGCGTCGCTGGCGCTCTCGTCCTGCCTGGTTGTCGCGGCGGCGCTGCAATCGGCGCCGGCGCCGCGGGCATCCGGCATCATCGTCGCGATGCTGGCGGTGCATACGGCCTGGGTCATCGCTTCGCCGTATACGTCCGGCTTTCTGCTTTCGGCCGTGTACGGAGAAGATCCCAAACGGCTGCAGGAGGGTGCGCAGAATTTCGGCCGTAGCGCCAACACGCTTGCGCTCGCCTTGCCGCTGTTGCTGTCGATGCTGGTGTTTCGCTGGAAGATCGCTGGCATTGTCCTGTCTCTGCTCCTGCTCGGCGGCGCAGCGATGGCTTACCTGAAGCTGGATGTTCAGGCGGCCCTGATGGCCCTGGGCGGCACAGCATCCGCGATCGTCCTGGTCGCCCTTCTGCCGCAGAACGGGTTTCGCTGGTTGCTGGGCGGACTTGCCGGTTACATTGCTGCGGCGCCCGTGCTCTTTGCCTTGCTGTTCCGTGCGCTGGAGCCGTTCTCGCAAAGCCTGCCGGCCTCGTTCCGGTCCCGGCTCTGGTCGTGGGAAGTCGTGATTGGGCGTATGACGGAGGCGCCGTTCATGGGGCAGGGGCTTTATGCCACCCGTGAATGGCGCGAGACCTATGCGACCCGGCCTGAATGGCTCGCGCAGCTGCCGGACTTCTGGAAGGACTACCCGATTGTGCCAGGCCATCCGCACAACATGGCACTCCAGATCTGGGCGGAGACGGGCATGGTCGGCGCGGTAATCGCGGCCTTGAGCCTTGTGGCGCTCGGCTTTCATCTGCCGCGCCCGGAGGAACTGCGTCCGGAAACCCGGTTTGCGGTCGCCGGGCTCACGGGCGCGGCCGCGGTGATTTTCAGCTTCGCTTACAGCGCTTGGAATGAAGGCTTCTGGTCATCGGTGGCAATCGCCGCGGCCGGGATCATCCTCTGGCACCGGACGCTGAAGGGCGCCGAGGCATGACACGGACGGTCACGGCGCTGGTGGTCACTTACCATACCGGGCCGAGGCTGCTGGAATGCCTCCATGCGCTGAAGGGCGATCCTGACGTGACGGCGATCGTCATCGCAAACAATGGCAATCCTCCGGGTATGCAAGCCTGGCTTACTGGCTTCGTGGCGTCGACGCCCAAAGCGCGTCAGCTGGATTTGCCCAATCCTGGCTTTGGCGCTGGGATCAATGCGGCCGCGCGGCTCGCGGCCAGCGATCATCTTCTGGTGATCAATCCGGACTGCGTGATCAAGCGAGGGGCGCTCGGCCCGATGGTCAAGGCGCTCGAAAGCGCGAAATCACCCGCCATTGCGGGCGGACGGATCTTCGACCTTCAGGGCAGGGAAGAGCGCGGCGCCCGGCGTGAAACGCTGACCTTGCCGCGGGCACTCGGCTTCGGTCGCTGGACGCTGCATCATCTGCCGCCGCCGCCGGGGCCTGTTCCGGTCGGCTCGATCACCGGCGCCTTCTTCCTCGTGCGGACCCAGGACTTCGAGGCCCTCGGAGGCTTCGATGAAGGCTACTTCATCCACGTCGAAGACGCCGACATCTGCCGCCGTGCGCTCGAAGCCGGTGGATCGGTGATCTACGTGCCAGGCGCAGGCGCACTTCACTATGGCTCGACATCGGACGTGGCGTCCGATGTCGTCACGCAGCACAAGGCCAAAAGCCTCGCCCGTTACTTCCGGAAGTTTGCCCGCGCGCCGCTGGAACGGCTGATTGTGGAGCTGGCGATCCCGTTCATCGGCCTCGCCCTGCGGCTCAGGCGCTAAAACAGAAAAACCCCGGCCGATGGGCCAGGGCTTTCCTTACGCCACACATCGGGAAATCGGCGAACCGGTTACACGAAGCCTTTGAACTTGTCCTTGAAGCGCGAAACGCGGCCACCGCGGTCCAGCGACTTGCCTTCGCCGCCGGTCCACGCCGGGTGCACCTTGGGGTCGATGTCCAGCACGAGGCGGTCGCCTGCCTTGCCGTACGTCGATTTGGTCTGGTACTCCGTACCGTCCGTCATCACGACCGTGATGAAGTGGTAATCGGGATGGCCTTCTTTTTTCATGGCCTTGGCCTCTTTCTCGTATCTCGTGTCAATCCGGGTTGACGCGCCCGGGTGCGCTGGCATGTCTCAGCCTGAAATCGAAACCGGGCGTATAAGTGAAAGGATAAGGCGCCGCAAGAGGTGCTGGCAGGGATTCGGCGGCTGAACCGGACCGGCAAAGGGAGTAAGGCTGCCAGATGGCCGATTCGGGCGATCAGATCATTGACGACCGCCGCACCACCCTGCCTGAGGGCGGGGAGGCGCTGGCACGTCCAAAGGGGCGCAGCCTGAAGCCATTGGCCCTGCTGTGGCCTTACGTAAGGCGGCACTGGATCACAGTCAGCGTGGCGGGCGTTTTCCTGCTGGCGGCTGCGGCCGTCAGCCTGGCCATCCCGATGCTGCTCGGGCAGGCGGCAGATGCCGGGCGTAACGCAGGGCCCGATCCCCAGGCGCTCGTCGCCCTGATCGATCAGGCCTTCCTCTGGGTGTTTGCCGCCGCCGTGGGGGCGGGGGTGCTTGGCGCCTTCCGCTTCTACTTCGTCTCGCGCTTCGGTGAGCGGATTGCGGCGGACCTGCGCCGCGATCTCTATGCGCACCTCCTGCGTCTGTCGCCCGCCTACCATGCGAAGATGCGCTCGGGAGAGGCGGTCTCGCGGCTGACGGCGGATGTGACGCTGATCGAGAACTTCCTCGGGTCGTCCGCTTCGCTGGCGGCGCGCACCCTGATCACGACGATCGGTGCGCTGGGGCTGATGATTGCGGTCAACTGGCAGCTCGGGCTGACCCTGTTGGCGATGCTGCCGGTGGCGATCCTGCCGGTGATGGGCATCGGGCGGATCATCCGGAATATGTCTAACCGCGCCCAGTCTCGCCTTGCGGATGCAGGGGCCGAGGCGGCCGAGACGCTGGATGCCATCGAACTCGTGCAGGCCTATGGCCGCGAGGACCGCCAGCTGTCGGTGTTCTCGGCATCCATCGAGGCGACCTTCGCCGCGGCCATGAAGCGCACCGGCGCACGCGCGCTGATGATCGTGCTGGTCTCGGTCCTGCTCTTCGGCGGCTTCACCGGCGTCCTCTGGCTTGGCGCGCGGGCGGTGGCGAACGGCGAGATGAGTTTTGGCGACCTCGCCACGATGGTGATGTATGCCGCCTATGCGGGTTCGGGCTTGGGTATGCTGGCTGAAGTGTACGGCGAAGTCATGCGTGCGGCCGGCGCCGCGGACCGTGCTGCCGAAGTGCTGCGTGAGACGCCGGAGATCGCCGCGCCGGCGCATCCGAAACCGATGGCAGACATGGGCAAGGGCAGTCTGTCCTTCGACCATGTGACATTCCAGTACGGCGAACACGACGCCTCGGCACTCAAGGATTTTTCGCTCGATGTGAAGCCCGGCGAGTTCGTGGCGCTGGTGGGCCCGAGCGGCGCAGGCAAGACCACCGTGTTCCGGCTCGCGCTGCGCCTGTTCGACCCGCAGACAGGTTCAATCAAACTCGACGGTATCGCCTCGGTTGACGCTGATCCGCGCGACTGGCGCCGCCGGTTTGCCTATGCACCGCAGGAGTCCGCGCTGTTCACAGGAACCGCGGCGGACAATATCCGCTTCGGCCGGGACGATGCGGACAATGCGGTCCTCGAGCAGGCGGCCCGTATGGCCGAGGCGATGGGTTTCCTGGACGAGAAGGAAGGCCTTGCAACGCCGCTTGGCCAGAAGGGACGCAGCCTGTCCGGCGGGCAGCGTCAGCGCATTGCGCTTGCGCGCGCGCTGGTGCGAGATGCGCCTGTGCTCCTGCTGGACGAGGCGACGTCCGCGCTCGATTCCGAGAGCGAAGCCGCCGTGCGCCGCGCCATCGAGAATGCTGCGACCGGCCGCACAACGCTGGTCATCGCACACAGGCTTTCCACTGTGCGCCGAGCGGACCGGATCCTCGTGATGGAGCATGGCCGGATCGTGGAAGAAGGCAACCATGATACCCTGGTGGCGAAAGGCGGGCTCTATGCGCGCCTCGCCGAACTTCAGTTCACGGAGCGTTAGGGCGTCAGGCCTTCTTTCGGGCGCGGTCGATGGCGCCGTCCAGTGAGAAGGAAAAGGCCAGCGACAGGATCAGCGGGACCCAGATCGGCAGCGTCCCGACGCCCGGCGCGCCGACCGCCTTAGCGATATGGTCATCTACGCACCACCACAGAAGCCATAGCCACATAGGAAGCCTCCATCGAGCTTGCGCGAACATGGCGCAATCAAGAGATAAGCACCCTCAGGCCTGGCGCAAGTCCGCCTATTCGGCGGCCTGAAGCGTGGCTTTTGCGTCCGCTTTCGCCGCCGCCTTGTTGAACTGCATGACGCCGTCTTCGATCGGCGCTTCGCGCAGGTTCTTGCGGTCGGTGAAGTAGTTCTGGTGCAGCTTCCAGGGCGCCTCTGTATGCTGGCGCGGGAACTGGTCCATCACGCGCTGGAAGTAGCCGGACGAGAAGTCCACGAAGGGCTCGGTCTCGTTGGGGAAATGCGCGAGGTAAGGCAAAGCGGAGGTCGCGCCCTTCTCGTCCATCAGGTTCAGCAGGCGGCAGACATACTCGCTGGTCAGGTCAGCCTTCAGGGTCCAGGAAGCGTTAGTATAGCCAAACGTCACCGCCAGGTTCGGCACGTTGGACAGCATCACGCCCTTGTAGTTCAAGAGCTTGCCGGGATCGACCTTCGCGCCATCGATCGACACGTTGACGCCGTTCATGAAGATGAGGTTCAGGCCGGTGGCGGTGACGATAATGTCCGCGTCCAGCTGCTTGCCAGACTTCAGCAGGATGCCGCCTGCGGTGAAGCGTTCGATATGGTCGGTCTCGACACTCGCCTTGCCGGATTTCAGCGCGTTGAAAAGGTCCGCGTCCGGAACAAGGCAGAGGCGCTGCTCCCAGGGATTGTAAGCAGGCGTGAAATGCTTGGCGATGTCATAGTCCGGGCCAAGCTCGTCGCGCACCATGCCCAGCAGGCGCTCGCGCGCTTTCTCGGGGTTCTTGCGGGTCTGACGGAAGAAGAACTGCTGGAACATGACGTTGCGCCAGCGGATGAGACTGTAGGCCCATTGCTCAGGCAGGATCTTGCGCAGGAGATTCGCGGCGCCGTCGACGGCCGGGCGTGAGACGACATAGGTGGGCGAGCGCTGCAGCATGGTTACGTGCGCAGCCTTGTCGGTCATTGCGGGCACAAGGGTCATGGCCGTTGCGCCGGATCCGATCACGACGACCTTCTTGCCAGCGTAGTCGAGGTTTTCCGGCCAGTGCTGCGGATGCAGGATCTGACCCTTGAAGCTTGCCTCGCCCGGGAAGTCCGGCTTGTAGCCCTGATCGTAGCGGTAATAGCCGCCGCACATGAAGAGGAAGCGGGCGGAGGTAACGCTCTGCTCGCCGGACTTCGTGTTCTCGCTGGTCACGCGCCAGGCCTGGTCGGCGCTTGACCAGTTGGCGGCGATGATGTTCGTGTTGAACTGGATGTTCTTGCGCACGCCGTATTCGTCGGCCGTCTGGTTGACGTATTTGCGGATCGACGGGCCATCGGCGATGGCTTTCGCCTCAGTCCAGGGTTTGAAGTCAAAACCCAGCGTGTGCATGTCCGAGTCCGAGCGCACGCCTGGATAGCGGAAAAGGTCCCAGGTTCCGCCGATGGCGTCCCGCGCCTCGTAGATCCGGTAGGTCTTTCCCGGGCTCAGCTTCTGGAGATGCACGCCAGCGCCAATACCCGAAAGACCGGCGCCGATGATGAGAACGTCTGTATCAAGCTTTGTCATGGGCAGCCTGATAACCCGATTTTTCGCGCTTGGCAAAAAATCTTCACGGGGGCGTCAGGTTAAGTTGGCCTGACGTCCGAAAGCGGCGGCGAGGCGCAATTGTTCCTGAACTTGCGGGGCAATGTCTTCGTTGCCAGCGAGGATTGAGCCGGTTTTCATCACGTCACCGCCGTCAATTTCTGTGGCAACGCCCCCCGCTTCACGCACCAGCACGATGCCGGCTGCAATGTCCCATGGCTTCAGGGTGCGCTCCCAGAAGGCGTCGAACCGTCCGGCGGCCACCCAGGCGAGGTCCAGCGCGGCCGAGCCGTAGCGGCGGATGCCGGCGCAGGTGGGCGTCATGGCCAGCATTTCGCGGGCGAAGGTTGCGTGGGCCTCCTCCGATTTGCCGAGCCAGGGCGTGCCGGTGGCAATGACGGATTCAGACAGTTTCTTGCGAACGGCAACCCGCAGCTTGCGCTGCTCCAGCCAGGCGCCGCGGCCGGTTTCTGCCCAGAAGATTTCGTTCTTGGCGACGTCGAACACGACACCCGCGAGCAGCTTGCCATCCCGCTCGAGGCCGATGGAGACCGCATAATGCGGCTGGCCGTGCAGGAAGTTCAGCGTGCCGTCGAGCGGATCGACGATGAAACGGTTGGATTTGTCGCTCCCTTCGACGATGCCGCGCTCTTCCATGACGAAACCGTAGCCGGGACGGGCTTTCGTGAGGTGGGCGTAGATTGTCTCCTCGGCGCGCAGGTCGGCGTTCGAGACGAAATCGCCGGGGCCCTTCTTGGAGACCTGAAGGTTTTCGACTTCGCCGAAGTCACGCGCAAGGCTGCGCCCAGCGGCGCGCGCAGCGGCGATCATAACGGCGCCAACGGGGGAGGGTTTCGACATGAGAAATAGCTCTTGCGCGCTTTCTGGAGCGGGAGGCGGGGGCGTAATCCCTTGCGCCCGCAGGGTCAAGGCGCGAAGCGTTAACGAGGCGTCAGGCGGTCGAGGAGCGCGTTGAAAGCTTTGACTGCCTCGGCAGGGCCATCCGGATGGGCCCAGACACCGGACGATACGGCAATAAAATCAGCGCCTGCTGTCACGAGCGGCTCGGCATTCTCTACGGTGATGCCGCCGATCGCCACGCTCGGAAGCAACATCGCGGCTTGCCAGACCTGAAGAAGTTCCAGCTCCGCCGCTGCGGTCTGCGCTTTCGTCTGCGTCGGATAAAACGCGCCGAAGGCGACATAGTCCGCGCCGTCTTCGCCGGCCTGCATGGCCTTGTGGTAGCTGTTCCTGGCCGTCGCGCCGATGATCGCGTCCGGCCCGAGCAGGTTGCGAGCGGTCTTTACCGGGACATCCTCCCAGCCGACATGCACGCCGTCTGCGCCCAGTTCGCGCGCGAGTTCCGGGGAGTCGTTTATCAGGACGGCAATGCCGGCCTCCTGCGCCAGGCCAGTCACTGCCCGGCTGACGGCCCGTGTGGCCTCCGCGTCGATCAAGCCGTCTTTGCCTTTGAGACGCAGCTGGAGGGACGCGATGTCTCCGGCGCCGATTGCGGCAGCAAGGACGGACGTGAAGGCGGGGATGTCAGGAACTTGCGGCGGCGTGATCACATAGAGCCGCGTGCGCGGGCGGGGCGGGGGCGTGTTGGTCATGGCGGGGGCATGTGCTGCCGACCGGCGGGGAAGTCAACGAGACTCACCCGGCCGGATTGAACACGCGCTTCATGCTGGCGGGATGGCTGACCAGGGCTGCGCCTTTGCGCATCGGACGCGGTTCGAGTTCGCCTTTGCAGTTCGGGCAGATGCCGTCGAGGGGGCCGTCCATGCACTCATCGCAGAAGGTGCACTCAAAGGAGCAGATGAACGCGCCCGGTTCGTCGGCAGGCAGGTCGCGGTCGCAGCGTTCGCAGCCGGGGCGCATCTCAAGCATCGGCGGCGCCTCAGAAGTCGAAAATGTCGCCCAGAAAGCTCTCGCGCCGTTTGCCCTTGCGGTACTTGTAATCGTCGTCGTCGTCGCGCCGGCCCTGGGAGCGGTCGCTTTCGCGGTAGGGTTCACCGCGCGGTGCTTCGGGCTGCGGCGCCGCGGCCGGGAGAACGGTTGCCGAACGGTCAATGATCTTGTCGAGTTCGCCCCGGTCCAGCCACACGCCGCGGCATTTCGGGCAATAGTCGATCTCGACGCCGGAGCGGTCCGCCATGATCAGGGTTTCACCATCAGCAGGACATTTCATCGGCGCAGGCTCCAAAGGCAAAAAGGCGCAGCCGTATTACTGCGCTTCTTCAGATGGGAATCCTTATCGCGCCCGGCAAGGGGCTGCGACCCTTCAGCCGGCTTTCGAAGCTTCGCAGATGGCGTCGACGGTGTGGCCGAGCGCCTTGTCGAAGTCGGCGTCGGCTTGCCTTGCCGACAGGCCTTCGGTCAGCGCGCGCGAGAAGCTGGCGATGATGCCGGTGTTTGCGGCGAGCTTCTGGCAAGCGTCTTCGCGGCTGTAACCGCCCGAAAGGGCGACCACGCGCATGACACGCGGATGATCGACCAGCGGCTTGTAGAAGTTGGCTTTCGTCGGCAGCGTCAGTTTCAGCATTACCTGCTGGTTGGCGGGCAGGGCACCGAGATGCTTGAGGATCTCGGCGCGCAGGATTTCCTCGGCTTCGGCCTTGTCGGCGATCGAGATGGTCACTTCCGGCTCAATGATCGGCATCAGGCCGTGGGACAGGATCTGCTGGCCGACCTCGAACTGCTGGGCCACGACGGCGGCGATACCGGCCGGGTTTGCCGCGTCGATGACGGAACGCATCTTGGTGCCGAACACGCCCTTGGCAACGGCCCGCTCAAGCAGGGCATCAAGGCCGGTGATCGGTTTCATCAGCTGCACGCCGTCTTTGGCCGCTTCGAGGCCTTTGTCCACTTTCAGGAAGGGCACAACGCTGCGCTTGGTCCAGAGATATTCAGCGGTCGCAATGCCATCGATGGCGCCGTCCATCGTGCGCTCGAACAGGATCGCGCCGATGACTTTCTCACCGCTGAACGCCGGCGACTTGATGATGCGGGCGCGCATGTCGTGGATCAGGCCGTACATTTCTTCTTCGGACGACCAGGCACCTTCTTCGATGCCGTACTGGCGAAGGGCTTTTGGCGTCGAGCCGCCCGATTGGTCCAGGGCGGCGATGAAGCCTGCTTTCTGCGACATCTGCCGCGCCATTTCAGTCTTGTCAGCCGTCTTCGTCATGTCCGTACTCGTCATCGTTCCAACCCTTCTGTTTCCCCCGGCAATTTGTCCCCCGGGGTTCTATGTCAATCCGTTATGCCGCGCCTTTCCGCCCCGTAGTGCCCTGGCGGCCTGCAGTTCCAGCGTCCTCCCATTCAAGCCGCATGCCGGAAAACTCGGAAAATCCTGCCACATCGCGTCCGGCTGAGAAACTCGGTTTTTTTCCGAAAGGGTCGCCCCTTGTGCGTCCTGGTTGAGGTCACACCATGTGGGAGGCTTTGAGGGCTTCCACGCCGGGCAGGGCCTTGCCTTCCATCCATTCGAGGAAGGCGCCGCCTGCCGTCGATACGAAAGTGAAGTCCTGCGCCAGGCCGGCATGGTGCAGCGCGGCCACCGTATCTCCGCCGCCTGCCACAGCCACCAGCTTGCCGGCCCTGGCGCGCACGGCGGCGGCCTTTGCGGCGGCCACGGTCGCTGCATCAAAAGGTGTCAGTTCGAATGCGCCGAGCGGCCCGTTCCAGACAATCGTTTTGGCGACATCCATCGCCGCGGCCAGGATCGCGACAGATTGAGGGCCGGCATCGAGGATCATCTCGTCATCCGAGACTTCGTCTAGGCCGCAAGTCCGGTGCGGCGCATTGGCCTTGAACTCGCGGGCAACGACGACGTCGCGCGGCAGCAGGATATCACATCCGGACGCCTTCGCGATGGCTTCGATCTGCTTGGCCGTGTCCATCAGGTCGCGTTCGCAAAGTGATTTGCCGACGGAGTAACCGCGCGCGAAGAGGAAGGTGTTCGCCATGCCGCCGCCGATGGCGAGAGCGTCGACTTTCGTCACGAGATTCTTGAGCAGGTCTATCTTGGAAGAGACCTTGGAGCCGCCAACGATTGCCAGCACCGGCCGGACCGGACGGCCGAGCGCCTTGTCGAGCGCGTCGAGTTCCTCTTCCATGTTAATGCCGGCATAGGCGGGCATCAGATCTGCGAGGACAGCGGTCGTCACATGGCGGCGGTGGGAAGCCGAGAAGGCATCATTGACGTAGATGTCGCCCAGGGAAGCGATCGCGCGTGCAAGCTCCGGATCGCCTTTTTCCTCTCCTTCGTAGAAGCGGGTATTCTCCAGAAGGATCACTCCGGCCGGTGGCAGTTCCGCGATCGCGCGCCTCGCATGCTCGCCCCTGCAATCGGCCACGAAGCTGACATTCGCGCCCAGCACTTTCGCAAAGGCGCCTGCGATCGGTGCAAGGCTCATCTCGGCGACGCGTTGACCGTTCGGCCGGCCAAAGTGTGCGAGTAGGGCGACCTTGGCGCCGGCGGTCCGCAGGCTCTGAACCGTGTCCACAGCAGCCTTCAGCCGCGTATCGTCCGTAACCAGGCCATTCTCCATCGGCACGTTGAAGTCCACGCGCACCAGGGCGACCTTGCCCTTGAGATTGCCGGCATCCGAAATGCGTTTGAAGTCGTTCATGCCAGGGCTCCGCGCATCCCTGCAAAAGGCGGGATCTCGTAAGGTTGCAGTTGCCGTCCTGGCTCCCTGCCTTCGCGGGAGAGCGCGGGAGGGTAGGATCAAATCAGTTTTGCCAGGAAAACGGCCGTGTCCGACATCCGGGTCGAGAAGCCCCACTCGTTGTCATACCAGGTCAGGATCGACACGAAATTTCCGTCCATGACTTTCGTTTGGTCGAGGTGGAAGATGGACGAGCGGGCATCATGAATGAAGTCGGATGAGACGTTCGGCTGGTCGGTCACGCCGAGCACACCTTTCAGCGGGCCTTTGCTGGCGGCCGCGATGATCGCGTTGTTGATCTCTTCAACCGTGGTGTTTTTCTTGGCGATGAATTTCAGGTCCACGACCGAGACATTCGGCGTCGGCACGCGCACCGAAATTCCGTCCAGCTTGCCTTTGAGTTCCGGCAGCACGAGGCCGACAGCCTTGGCGGCGCCCGTCGAGGTCGGGATCATCGAGAGGGAAGCTGCGCGGGCGCGGTAGAGGTCCTTGTGCATCTGGTCGAGCGACGGCTGGTCGTTCGTGTACGAATGGATAGTCGTCATCATGCCTTTGTCGATACCGACGGCGGCGTGAAGCACCTGGGCGACCGGCGCGAGGCAGTTTGTGGTGCAGGAAGCGTTCGAGACGACAAGGTGCTCTTTCTTGAGCTTGTCGTGGTTGACGCCGTAAACGACTGTGAGGTTGGCGCCGTCAGCAGGCGCCGAGACGAGCACGCGCTTGGCGCCGGCGGCGAGGTGAGCGGAGGCTTTCTCTTTCGACGTGAAAATGCCGGTGCATTCCATCGCGACGTCGACGTCGAGTTCGCGGTGCGGCAGGTCCTTCGGATCGCGGATCGCGGTCACGAGGATCGGCTTGCCATTGATGACGATCTTGTCGCCATCGACTTTCACGTCAGCCGGGAAGCGGCCATGGACGGAGTCGAAGCGCAGGAGGTGGGCGTTTGTCTCAACCGGGCCGAGATCATTGATGGCCACGACTTCGATGTCGGTGCGGGCGTGTTCGATGATGGAACGCAAGACGAGGCGGCCAATCCGTCCAAAACCATTGATTGCAACACGAACGGCCATCATTATTCTCCTGTCAGGTGAGCTGTCTCGCACGTTTGACAGCCATTTACTGGTGTCGCTCCCCTACGTCCACCCGCGCTCCGTGCGGCACCGCGCCGCGAAAGTGACGTTAGGGAAGGGGTTGAGCAGCCCATTGAAAGACTGTCACGAGCTTGCAAGTTGCGTGCAAGTCCCGGTTGGGGCAGGCGCGCGGTCCCGGCTGCCAGCCATGGCTTGCGAAGAGTTCAAGATGACACAGTCCAGCCTTGCAACGGCAAAGTCTGCCCGCCCGGTCCTCGACTGGGTGCTGTTTGGCCTGCTCGCGATGATCTGGGCGGGCGCTTACCCAATGACGCGCGTGGCCGTCGGCAAGGGCCTTGAGACCGGTTTGCCGGCCGAATGGGTGCTTCCCGGCCGCCTGTGCATCGGCGCGGCCTTCCTCTGGATCGTTCTGATCGCCGCCCGCAAGCAGTTGCCACCGCTGAGCGACCGCAAACGCTGGATTTCCATCCTCGGCATGGGCGTCGTGGGATCCGTCATCCCGTTCTTTTTCATTACGACGGCGCAGGAGACGGTCAATTCCAGCCTGGCTGCGCTTTATGCGGCCGCTTCGCCTGTGTTTGTCGCGATTGGCGCCAACCTGCTTTTCGCCGAAGAAAAAATGTCAGCTCGCACAGCAACGGGCGTCGCGCTCGGCTTCATTGGCGTGGCGGTGCTGTTTGGTCCGGAAGCGCTGGCGGGTTTCGGCACGGCAAGCGCCTGGGCGCAGGTGTTCCTGCTGATCGCGACACTGGCCTATGCCGCCTCCACCCTCATTGCGCGCGCGGCGCCTCCCATGGACGCCGTCGTGTTCGCTGCAAGCTATGCAACGGTGTCGGCGCTGACATCCTTGCCGCTGGCCCTGACCGTTGAGGCGGAGACGGTCAGCGCGTCCTGGGTGAACTGGGCAGCTGTCCTCGGTCTCGGTTTGGGCTCCTCCGGTGTCGCCCAGCTGCTCTACATGACCCTTATCCGCCGGGCAGGGGCCACATTCGTCTCGCTGAATGGTTACGCGATCCCGCTGATCAGTGCCGGTTTTGGCTGGCTGTTCTTCCGGGAAACGCAATCCTGGAATGCGGCGCTCGCATTGTGCCTCATTCTGGGCGGCGTCTGGCTGGCGCGTAGCGGCGGGCGCGGGCCGGCCCCGGCTCAGTCATAAGCAGCGACGGCTTCTCGCACCTCTCCGTGCGCGTCGAACAGGAAGGTCTCGGCGACGCGTTCCTCGCGGTGGTTCGTGTACAGAAGGGTCAGCGCGTCCGAGCTCGTCAGCACGGCCTCGAGTTCGAAGAAAAGTTCCGGCGCGCGCTTCAGCGCTTCGGTCCAGTAGTCCCTCAAGGCCGTCTTGCCGGAAACGCTCGGCGCGCCGTTTCCCATCACGCGCGCGATACGCGGCGAATGGAACACGACGCCGTCAGAATAGTGCGAGAGGATGCGGTCAATGTCCCGGTCATTCCACGCCGCGAGCCAAGCGCGCGCGAAAGCCTCTGCCTTGTTCCTGTCCAGCATTTATGGCTCCCTCATTCTTTGCCGCCCGTGCCTTGCAGCGCGGTCAGCGTCAATCCCGGTCCGGCGCGCAGAGGGGAACGCGGCAGGACCGCACAAGCCTCATAGGAGCGCCGCCGTTCCGGAAAGCTCCCGGAACGGACGGCTGAGTTTCCGGATCAGCCCTGCCCGTTGACGGCGAGCACGTCCTCGACCGTGCGCAGGCCTGGCTTCGGGGAGGTGACGAGTACGGCCATGTTGCCGGGCAGGTGCTTATTGTCGAGCATCTTCTCATGGGCAAGTGGAATGTCCGCCCACGGAAAGACTTCCGACATGCCTGGATCGATGCGGCGGTTGATCACCAGCTGGTTGGCTTCGGACGCTTGTTTCAGGTTCGCGAAGTGAGAACCCTGCACGCGCTTCTGGCGCATCCACAGGAAGCGGGCGTCCATGGTGAGGTTGAAGCCTGTGGTGCCGGCGCAGATCACGACCATGCCGCCGCGCTTCACGACGAACACCGAGATCGGGAAGGTCGACTCGCCGGGGTGCTCGAACACCATGTCGACGTCTTTCTTGCCCGTTATCTCCCAGATCGCTTTGCCGAACTTGCGGCTTTCCTTCATGTAATCGGCAAACTCCGGGCCGTTGACCTTCGGCAATTGGCCCCAGCAATTGAAGTCATTGCGGTTGATCACGCCTTTGGCGCCGAGGCTCATCACATAGTCACGCTTGTCATCTGACGAGACCACGCCGATCGCGTTGGCCCCTGTCACGGCGCAAAGCTGGACAGCGAAACAGCCGAGGCCGCCCGAGGCGCCCCAGACCAGCACGTTATCGGCAGGTGCCAGGACGTGCGGGCGGTGGCCGAAGAGCATCCTGTAAGCGGTGGCGAGCGTCAGCGTGTAACAGGCGCTCTCTTCCCAGGTCAGGTGTTTGGGGCGCGGCATGCACTGGCGAGCCTGCACGCGGCAGAACTGGGCAAAGCTGCCATCCGGCGTTTCATAACCCCAGATGCGCTGGCTTGGCGAGAACATCGGGTCGCCGCCGTTGCATTCCTCGTCGTCGCCGTCGTCCTGGTTACAGTGGATGACGACTTCGTCACCCGGCTTCACGCGCGTGACGCGCTTGCCGACGGCCCAGACGATGCCCGAGGCATCCGAGCCGGCGACATGGAAAGGTTGCTTGTGGCCGTCAAACGGCGAGATCGGCTCGCCGAGCGCAGCCCAGACGCCGTTATAGTTGACGCCGGCGGCCATGACGAGGACGAGCACTTCATCGGAGTCGATTTCAGGCACCGGCACTTGCTCAACCAGCATTGCCGTAGACGGGCGGCCATGACGCTCGCGCCGGATCGTCCAGGCGTGCATCATCTTGGGAACGTGGAATTCCGGCGGGATTTCGCCGACTTCGTAGATGTCTTTGGTGACACGACCTGCCGTCTTGGTGGCCATAACTTTCCTCCGTTCTCATTTGTTTTGGTTGTCCGACACTCTACGGTGTCTTCACAGCCGCGTTTGGCGGGGCCACACTGGCAACTGTCATGCCGCTGCGCAAGAACAATGTTGCGCCGCACAAACCCGTCCAGATTGCTCAAGGCCATGTCAAATGCCCGTGTGTCCCATCGTCCACCTAAATGGATCGTTTTTGCCGCTTGGCGAGGCACATATTTCACCACTCGATCGCGGGTTCCTGTTTGCCCATGCCGCCTACGAAGTCACAGCCGTTTATGGTGGTCGTCTCGTCGATCTGGAGGGGCATATTGCCCGTCTGGCCCGGACCTTATCGGGAATCGAAATTCCAAACCCGCATGATGCGACGGGTTGGGCGGCGCTTCATACGGAACTGATCGTACGAAATAATCTGACCGAAGGTCTCGTCTATCTCGAAGTCACCGGCGGTGCTTACGACGCGCGCGACTTTGCGGGTATGGACACGTTCACCCCGACCGTCTTCGCTTATGCCGACGCCAAGCCCCTCATCGGCGCCGCGGCACGCGACGGTATCAAGGCAGTCTTCCATGCCGACACGCGCTGGAAGCGGCGCGACATGAAAACCACGCAGCTGCTCTCCCAGGCTTTGGCCTACCGCGCGGCGAAGCAGCAGGGCGCGGATACGGCCCTCATGGTCGAGGACGGGTTCGTCACCGAGGCCGCCTCTGCGAACGCCTGGATTGTTACCCATGCGGGCGAGATCATCACGCGGGACCTGTCGCCCGCCATCCTGCCTGGCATCACGCGCGCCGGCGTCATGGCTCTGCGCGGCCAGGGCGGATTTACCATCACCGAGCGCGCCTTCACGCCGGATGAGGCGCTGAACGCCGCCGAAGTTTTCACGACCTCCGCCGGCGCCATGATCGCGCCCGTCACACATGTCGATGGCCGCGCCGTCGGCGATGGAACGCCGGGCCCGGTCACCCGGAGAATCCAGCGGCTTTACTACGAAGCCATGGGCGCAGACATTTCCGCGGCGGCGCCGTGGACGCTTGAACGGGCCTGATCGGCGCTCGCTATCGCCGCGGATCGCTCTCGATGATTTCGCCCTCGAGGATCACCGTGTCTGCGGGTGCGCTTTTTGGAGCGGGGCGGCCAGGAACCGAAGCGCGGATCGGGGCGAGGCGGGCGCTCAAGGCGTTGGCCAGCAAGGCGGCGCCAGACGAAAGCGCGATCACGGCGAGATCGGGCCAACCGAGCGCGCGCGACAGCGCGGTGTCGCGAAACAGCGCCAGCACGCCGAGGGTAACGACAAACAGGCCTGTCAGCAGGCCGAAGCGCACGGCAAGACCGGTTACGATCGCGGCTGAGCTGGACGGTATCTGGATGCCCAGGGCCCGGCCAAAACGGCGCCGCTCGAACAGGCTGACGGCCAGCATCGCGCCGGCAAGGGCGCCGATGGCGAGCCAGCCCCGTTCGAGGATCGCCAGCAGCACCGCGCCGGCCGGAAACGCCAGCAGCGAACCGGCCCGCAGCGAAAGCGCTGTCTTGAGTGCGTGTACCTGGTCAACCATGCGCGGGCGGTCCTTGAACCCTGCATAGATGTGGAGCGAAAGGCTGGCGTCAATGCGGGGACCGGACTTCTGCCCCCGGCGGACCGGGCAGGTGCAGCCAGACCTCCCGAAGCGATCTGGCGCGCCGCAGGTCGCGCAGCAGCTTTACGGCTTCAGAGATGCGGACCGTGACGGGGTTCGACGTGCCGAGAGGCTTAGTCAGTCAGAGCTTTGCTTCGCCTGATCTGGCCGTACGGTCGCTGGACCGGGTGATCGGCACACTTGCCGCTGGCCTCTTGCGGGCCAACTAACAGGCTATCATTGCGCGCGTGGTGCGCAGCATGCATGTTGCGCCGCAACAATTCCAGGGAGGAGACCGGCCATGAGCCAGACGCGCGGGGACTATCAGCACGCACCTGAAGAACCGTGGATTTTCCGCACCTATGCGGGCCACTCAACGGCGAAGAAGTCGAACGAGCTGTACCGTCTGAACCTCTCCAAGGGCCAGACGGGTCTGTCCATCGCCTTCGACCTGCCCACCCAGACGGCCTACGATGCGGATCACATCCTCTCGAAGGGTGAAGTCGGCAAGGTCGGCGTGCCGGTAAAGCACCTCGGCGACATGCGCTTCCTGTTCGATCAGCTGCCGCTGGAGCAGATGAACACCTCGATGACGATCAACGCGCCGGCGGCCTGGATGCTGGCGCTGTACGTGGCGCTCGCCGATGAGCGCGGCGAGAGCCGCAAGAAGCTGCGCGGCACCACCCAGAACGACATCGTCAAGGAATACCTGTCCCGTGGCACCTACGTGTTTCCGCCCGAGCCTTCCCTGCGCCTGATCGGCGATATGGTGAGCTGGTGCTATGTTGAAGTTCCAAAATGGAACCCGATGAACGTCTGCTCCTATCACCTTCAGGAAGCTGGCGCGACGCCGGAGCAGGAGCTCGCTTATGCTCTGGCGACAGCGATATCGGTGCTCGACACCGTCAAGGCGGGCGGTCAAGTTCCGGAATCAGACTTTGAAACCGTCTTCGGCCGGATCTCCTTCTTTGTAAATGCAGGAGTCCGTTTCGTAACGGAACTCTGTAAGATGCGCGCATTCGTCGATCTCTGGCAAGAGATTGGCCGCGAGCGTTACGGCGTTACCGATCCCAAGGCACTGCTCTTCCGCTATGGGGTACAAGTGAACTCGCTGGGTCTCACCGAGCCCCAACCAGAGAACAACGTCTATCGCATCCTGATCGAGGCGCTGGCTGTGACACTCTCCAAAAAGGCCCGTTGCCGTGCGCTGCAGCTTCCCGCCTGGAACGAGGCGATGGGCCTGCCTCGGCCCTGGGACCAGCAATGGTCGCTCCGCCTGCAGCAGATCCTAGCTTATGAGACCGACCTGCTCGAGTTCGAAGACATCTTCGATGGCAGCCATGTCATCGATGCGAAGACCGAGGAACTGAAACAGAAGGCCCGCCTGACGCTTGCCAAGATCGACGCACTTGGCGGCGCCAAGGACGCGATCGGCTTCATGAAGGAAAGCCTCGTGGGCGCACATATTGAACGCATCCGCGCCATCGAGTCGGGCGCGATGACGGTCGTTGGCGTCAACCGCTACACCGAGACTGAAGAAAGCCCGCTGGGATCTGGCGACGGCGCGATCATGACGGTCGATCCCGCCGAAGAGGCTGCGCAGGTGCGCGATCTCAAGGCCTGGCGTGCGGCCCGCGATAGCATGGCGGCCGAAGCGGCGCTCAGCGCCTTGCGCGCGGCAGCCGCTGAAAACAGAAACATCATGGAGCCCTCGATCGCTTGCGCCAAAGCCGGCGTCACCACTGGTGAGTGGGGCACGGTGCTACGCGAGGTGTTCGGTGAGTTCCGCGCGCCGACCGGCGTTGCGCTCGTGATCAGCTCGGATGGCGGCGAGGACATTGAAACGGTCAAGGCCGAAGTTGCCCGCGTGTCGAAAGCACTCGGCCGTACACTGACATACGTGCTCGGCAAGCCGGGCCTTGATGGCCACTCCAACGGCGCTGAGCAGATCGCCGCGCGAGGCCGCGCCGTCGGCATGGAAGTCGTGTATGAGGGTATCCGCTTCACGCCGGCTGAGATCGCGGCGCAGGCCAAACAGGCGAACGCGCATGTCGTCGGCCTCTCGATCCTTTCGGGCAGCCATCTCGATCTCGTGCGCGAGACGATATCCGAACTGCGCGCCGCCGGTCTCGGCGATGTGCCCGTCGTGGTCGGCGGCATCATCCCTCCAGAAGATGCCCTCGCGCTGAAACAGATGGGAATCGCCCGCGTCTACACGCCGAAGGATTTCAAGATCACCGAGATCATGGGCGACGTGACCAAGCTTGTTGAAAAAGCCTGGCTTGTGAAAGGCTAAATCCAGTTTTCTGTAGGCTGACTTGCCGGCGCACAGCGAACCGCCTTATCCCGGCTCCGGGCACAGGATGAGGCCTTCGCCATGCCGGACGTGACGACCTTCCAGCTCGGCTGGGAAGAATGGCTTTCGCTGAGCGATCTCGGCTTGCCCGCGATCAAAGCGAAGGTCGATACCGGCGCAAAGACGTCGGCCCTGCATGCCAGCGTGATAGAGCCTTTCGGTCCGGCCAACTCCCCGCAGGTGCGCTTTCTGATCCAGCCGGATCCGAGCGATCCGGCGCTCGAAATCACCTGCTCGGCCCCTGTGGTGGACCGGCGGGAAGTGATCAGCTCCAACGGCGACCGGGAGCTTCGCTATGTCGTGGAGACGTACGCCGAATTGGGCAACCTGCGTTGGCCGATCCAGCTGACGCTCTCGAATCGCGAGACGATGACCTACCGGATGCTGCTTGGCCGTGCGGCGATCCAGCCGAGCATGATCATTGATCCGAACGCCTCATTCCTCCAGCCGGTACTCGACTATTCGCCTTATCATGGCCTCCCGAAACGCAGGCCCGTGCGCCGTCCTTTGCGGATTGCCCTGCTCACGCGCGAGCCGCGCAACTATTCATCGATCCGCCTGATCGAGGCGGCAGAAACGCGCGGCCATGTCATCGAGGTGATCGATACGGCACGGTGTTACATGCGTATCGGGACGGTGGACGCGGAAGTTCACTATGACGGTGAGCCGTTGCCGCGATATGACGCCGTCATTCCGCGCATCGGCTCGTCGATCACCGATTACGGCATGGCGGTGCTGCGCCAGTTCTCTAATACGGGCGCCTATTGCCTGAACGGCGCCGGCGCGATCGGGCGCAGCCGCGACAAGCTGCTGGCCCATCAGATGCTGGCCCGCGCCAAGATCGCAATGCCGGTCACGGCCTTCGCGCACAGCCCGAAAGATACCAAGGACCTGATCGCGCTCGCGGGCGGGGCGCCCATCGTGCTGAAACTGCTGTCGTCCACGCAAGGGAAGGGCGTATTGCTGGCGGAAACCCGCAAGGCGGCCGAGCGGCTTGTCGATGCGTTCCGCGGCGTCGAGGCCAACTTCCTCGTTCAGGAATTTGTTGAAGAGGCCGGCGGCGCAGATATCCGCGTCTTCGTCATCGGCAATAAGGTGGCGGGCGCCATGAAGCGCCAGGCCGCGAAGGGCGAGTTCCGGTCAAACCTGCACCGGGGCGGCACGGCCAGCCCCGCCAAGCTCTCGGCGGCCGAACGTGATATCGCGAAAGACGCTGCAAAAGTGCTCCGCCTTCAGGTCGCCGGCGTGGACCTGCTTCAGACGGCCGACGGCCCCAAGGTGCTGGAAGTCAATTCCTCACCCGGCCTCAAGGGCATCGAAGCAGCGACCGGCAAGGACATCGCCGGTCTGGTCATCGAGCATCTGGAAACGGTCGTCCGTCCCCTGTCGAAACAGCGCGAGCCGCTCTAGGTCGCTGTCGTTGCGTCCCGTCACCGCGTACTGAACAACCGGCCTTTTTCCGTGATCAGAACAATCACCAGCGACGTTGCACCCAGCGCCACGAAGCCCAGCATCAGCGGCACGGTCGAGCCATCGAACTGCGCGCCGATCAGGGCGCCGATCAGGCCGGAGGCGAGCGTCGTGGCGAAGCCATACGCCGCCGACGCTGTGCCTGCGATCTTGCCCAGCGGCTCCATCGCGAGGGCGGAGAAGTTCGAGCCCATCAGGCCGAAGCAGCCGAACGCGACGGCGAACAGCGGAAAGAAGACCACGAAGTTCTCGCCGAACAGCCAGGTGGAAATCGCAAGTCCCGCCGAGATTGCGGTGAACACGATCAAGGCCATGTGGCTGATCCGGCGCATGCCAAGCCGCGGCACAAGCCGGGAATTCGTGAAGTTGGCGACGGCCATCACAACGGCGACCCCGGCAAACCACAGCGCGAAGCTGTCGCCTCGCCCGAACACCTGCCGGAACACCTGCTCGGAGGAGGCAATGAACGCAAACAGCGCGCCGAACACGATGCCGGAGGCGCACATGTAACCGAGACTCGCCCGTGTGCGCAGGACGCTGAGATAGGCGTCCATCGCACTCGTGAAGTTCAGGGGGCGGCGCGCCTCAACGGGCAAGGTCTCGGGCAAGCGATACCAGGTCCAGACCAGCATCACCGCGCCCCAGACGGCCAGCCAGATGAAGATGCCTTCCCAGGGCGCAACTGTCAGGATCAACTGTCCGAAGGCGGGCGCAACGATCGGAACGATCATGAAGATGGTCATCACCAGCGACATGAAACTGGCCATGGCCCGGCCCGCGAACAGGTCGCGCACCACGGCCGACGCCACGATCCTGGCGCCGGACGAAAACAGGCCCTGCAGGAATCGGAAGCCGAGAAGGACCCAGAAATCCTGAACCAGAACGCAGAGCGACGACACGATGATGTAGCCGATCAGGCCGATGAACAGCGGCGCGCGGCGGCCGAACCGGTCCGTGATCGGGCCCCAGACAAGTTGGGGCGCGCCAAAACCCAGAACGTAGGCAAAGATGATCCACTGCTGGCGATTGTCCGGCGCGCTCCCGGCGCTCGTCAATCCCGTCGCCTCGGCGATCTGCGAGAGCGCCGGCAACATGATGTCGATTGCCATCGCATTGAGCGCCATGAGCCCGGCGACCATCGCAACCAGTTCGGTCTTGCGGAGCCCGGCGTGAAGCACTTGCGGGCCTGGCGCTTTCTGCGCGTCGCTGCCGTCCATGAGCTTGCTTTCCCGCGAGTTCGTGACCGCGACTTGCCGGCAATCCCGGCTCCGGCGGCTTCCCGGCCTTTTGGACTGATCGCGGAGGATTGCCTAGCGTCCTGCACTGATTTTCCTCAGCCCGTCGTATCTTGTCCAAATTGTCACTCCCTGGGCCGCTGAAAAATGGTAGCCATGCGCATGCGCACACTCCCGGATTCCCACACTCGCTCCATCGCGCCATGGTTCATGGCCGGTCTTCTGTCAGCGTGTGGGGGAGGGGGTGGTGGTGGCACGACACCCGCGCCTCAGGCCAACCGGCCGCCCGTCTTTTCGTCTCCGGCAACCGCCAGCGTGAACGAGAATACGGCGGGAACAATCTATACCGCCGCGGCGACGGACCCGGACGGTGACCCCATCACGTTCGCGCTGTTGCCGGGCGGAGACGCGGGCGTCTTCACCCTCAATGCCGCTACGGGCGCGCTGTCCCTGGCCTCCGGGCTGGATTTCGAGACACCCCGGGATGCCAATACCGACAACGCCTACGCCGTGACACTCGAGGCCCGAGACGGCCGCGGCGGTGCCACTCCGTTGTCGCTCACCGTTTCGGTGCAGAACGTGGTCGAGGCCATGGCGCTGCGCCGCGTCGGCACCGGTTTCAGCCAACCACTTTACGTCGCCGGCATTCCGGGCACGGATCAGGTTGTCGTCCTTCAGAAACAGGGCCGGGCCCGGGTGCTGACTCCGGCAACCGGGGTTATCGAGACCGTCGATTTCCTGGATATCACAAGCCAGGTCTCGACGGACAGCGAACGCGGCCTCCTCGGTCTCGCTTTTTCGCCGGCCTTCGCCGCGGACCGGACCTTTTACATCAACATGACCAATCTGGCGGGCAACACGGAAATCCGTCGCTACCGGATGATGACCGGCTCCAGCGCACAGGCCGATCCGGCGACCGCCGATGTGATCCTGACGATTGCGCAGCCCTTCGCCAACCACAAGGCCGGCTGGCTGGGCTTCACCAATGATGGCCTCCTTTATGTGCCCACCGGCGATGGTGGCAGCGCGGGTGATCCGAACAACAATGCGCAGAACCGCACTTCGTTGCTCGGCAAGGTTCTTCGCCTTGATGTGTCCGGCGATGATTTCCCTGGCGACCCCGACCGCGACTACAGGATACCTCCCGGCAACGCTTTTCCGGGTGGCACCGGCGGCGCGCCCGAGATTTTCGCGCTGGGCCTGCGAAATCCGTTCAGGGCAAGCCTCGATTCGCTCACGGGCGATTTGATCATCGCGGATGTCGGCCAAAACGCGGTCGAGGAGATTGACCGTCTGCGCCCGGCCGACGCGGGGGCCAATTTCGGCTGGAACCTGCGCGAGGGCACGCAGCCCTACAATGGCGGGGCCAACTCGGCTTCGTTTACGCCGCCGGTTGCCGAGTACGCGCATGGCACGGGGCCCGACCAGGGGCGTTCCGTGACCGGAGGATACATCTATCGCGGCAATATCGAGCCGATCCGCAACCAGTATGTGTTCGGCGATTTTGTCAGCGGAAACGTGTGGTCTGTGCCCGCCACGTCTCTGGTGCCCGGACAGACGCTGGCGTCATCTGCGTTCACCCGGCTCAATCCGGCGCTGGTGCCGGATGCGGGCACGTTATCCCAGATATCCAGCTTCGGACTCGACACGCAAGGCCGGCTCTACATCGTGTCTTTCAGCGGCAACATCTTCCGGATCGAAAGCGCGCCTTGAGACTCACGCCTCTGGCCGCACGATGCTGCCGGTCAGGTTGAAGATCACCTGGCTGGCATCGAAGTAGGCCACATCATCCGGCTTCGCACCTTTGCCCATGTAGATCTCGGCCGAGGCGAGATAGCTTGTCTGCTCCCGGTACTCCGCCGGCCCGCCCCAGAACGGGTCATAATATCCGAAGCGCGAGACATAGCTCGGGCCCGGATAGAACCGGCGATAGGGATCGCGGAAGTAGGCCGCCCGTGGCCCGAAGTAACGGTAATTCAGGAAGAAGTGGTCGTAGAACGGATCATAGAACGCGCTGTCGCCGACCACTTTGGTCGTCGCGTCGGTATCGCGGCGCACGACACGGAAGTGATCGTAGCCGTTTTGCTTGGTCAGCTCGGCCGCGCGGTAGAGCAGGTACGTCTCGACCGTCTTGCGATCCGTCAGCGAGTTGCCGGCGAACTGGACCTGGTACCGGTTGTCCTCGATCCGCTGTTCCGAATAGCCACGGTCCGTGCCAACCGCCGGCTGGTAAGGCGTGGATGTGGCGCAGGCCCCGAGAAGGGCGAGAGTTGCAAAAGCGACAGCAAGTGTAAGGCGTTTCATGCACACGGCCTCCAAAAACTATAGATGTATTATGTGCGCGCGTGAACGTGAATGCCAGCCAACAGGTGCGCTCACATTCGCGTGAAGCGCCTCAGATGCCGACCGCCAGCATCGCCTGGTAAGCGGGCCGTGCGGAGACCTTTTCCAGCCAGGCTGCCGTCGCAGGCCGGTTGGCAAGACCGCCTTGCGCGGCTGTCATCGCAATCTGGAAGCCCATCAGGCAATCGGCCGCCGAGAACGCGTCGCCTGCAAAGTAAGCGTGCGTCGAGAGATGCGTTTCGACATAGCCCGCAACTTTCTCGCGCTCGGTGACAATCATCTGCGCGACCGGGCCTTCGGTGATGCCCGCCATGCCGGTATAGAGCGCCAGCAGCCCGGGCAGGAAAACGGCGCCTTCGGCCGAGTGGATCCATTCGAGATACCGGGGGAAATCGGCTGAGTCCGGTTTCGGGTGAAGCATGTGACCCGTGTCGAACTTCGCGAGCAGGTATTCGGCAATCGCGCCGGTTTCCGCAATCACCACGCCGTCATGCTCAAGCAGCGGCGATTTTCCGAGTGGGTGAATCTTCGCGAGGTCTGCCGGCCCGCGCCGCGTCGCGAGGTCCCGCGTGTGGTGGACAATCTCGTGCGGCACGCCGAGCTCGAGAAGAAGCCAGACGATGCGCTGGGAGCGGGAGGCATTGAGATGGTGAAGCTTGAGGGTCATGGGTCCATGTTCTCCGTGGGCGGATCAAAAAAGAAGCGGCAGCTTTCCGGGCTGCCGCTTCTGCAACTTTAACTCAGGCGGCGCGCTCTAAGCGACCGCGTAACCGATCACGGCTTTGACTTCGAGGAATTCCTCGAAACCATGCTCGCCCCATTCACGGCCGTTGCCGGACTGGCCGTAGCCGCCGAACGGTGCCGAGAAGTCCGGGCGTGCGCCGTTGACCTGGATCTGGCCAGCGCGGATGCGATTGGCGATCGCGTTGGCTTCCTTCTCCGGGCCCTGAACGTAGCCGGCAAGGCCGTAGACCGTGTCGTTCGCCATTTCCACGGCCTGGTCGACCGTGTCGTAAGGCAGGATGCAGAGCACCGGTCCGAAGATTTCCTCACGGGCGATGGTCATGTCATTGGTCACGTTCGCGAACACGGTCGGGCGCGCGAAATAGCCCTTGTTGAAGCCTTCGGGACGTCCCGGGCCACCGGCGACGAGGGTTGCGCCCTCTTCGATGCCCTTCTGGATCAGGTCCTGGACCTTCTGGTACTGGTTGCCGTTCGAGATCGGGCCGATCGCGCCGGGCGCAGCTTCCGCCGGCATCATCACCTTCACGGACTCGGCGGTGGCTTTCGCGATCGCGATGGCCTGTTCCTGCTGGTCCTTCTGAACGAACATCCGGCTCGGCGCGTTGCAGCTCTGTCCGGTGTTGGTCATCATCGACATCACGCCGCTGGAGACGGCTTTCGTCAGATCGGCCGTAGGCAGAACAATGTTCGGGCTCTTGCCGCCGAGTTCCTGCGCCACGCGCTTGACGGTCGGGGCGGCGGCCTGTGCCACGAGCACGCCCGCGCGGGTCGAACCGGTGAAGCTCACCATGTCGACATCCGGGTGCGAGGAGAGGACCGAGCCAACGCCCGGGCCATCGCCGTTGACGAGGTTGAACACGCCTTTCGGCACGCCCGCTTCATGCATGATTTCGGTGAGGATCATTGCGTCAAGCGGCGCGATCTCGGACGGCTTCAGCACCATGGTGCAGCCGGCGGCGATTGCAGGTGCCACTTTGCAGGCGATCTGGTTCAGCGGCCAGTTCCAGGGCGTGATGAACGCGCAGACGCCGATCGGCTCCTTGCGCAGCAGGGTCGTGCCCTTCAGTTCCTCGAATTTGTAGGAGCGAAGGATCGCCGCGGTGGTCGCGAAGTGGCCCATGCCGGCCGGAACCTGCGCGGCGTTGGCGAGCCACATCGGCGCGCCCATCTCTTCGGAGATCGCCTGGGCGAGTTCCGGCAGGCGTTTCTGGATACCCATGGCGATCTTGTCGAGCAGGTCGGCGCGGTACTCGACGGTGGTCTGCGAGAAGCTCGGGAAGGCGCGCTTGGCAGCGGCAACCGCCTTGTCGGCATCGGCTTTCGAGCCGAGCGAAATGACCGCGAAGTTTTCCTCGGTCGCCGGGTTCTCGACTTCCAGGCGGCGCGGCGTCACCGGGTCAACCCATGCGCCGTCGATATAGAACTTGAGATACTCTTTCATGGGCCGGTGCCTCCCTTTGGCATGTTGGTTCGGATTATCGACTGACTATAGGAGAGGTGAGACATTTCCGCCACTCCTTCCGCCGGGGAGGGGCTGTTTGCCCGCCCAGCCCGAACCTTTTTTTCGGTTATGCGCGTTTTGGCTGGGTGAGCCGGTCTAGAACTCCGCAAACAACGAAAGCCACCAACCACGCAACGACTTGCTCCACGTCTTTGACGGCCGAATCGGGTATCGCGCATTGACCGAACCGATCGCAAACGCGTTCATACTCCCCAAACAGCGCAGCAACCAGGTCTTCCCTTCGCTTGCAGACTTCGATGAGGAAACCCGTTGCCGGCAGGATTGAGAGCGCGATGCCAGCCGCGACCGCTCCTGTCTGCAACCACGTTCGCGGTCTACCGAGAAAAGAACCGACGATAATTATTGAAAGCGTGACTCCGGTGATGAAGTTCACTGGGCTGAACGGTCCCGGAGCAACAAGAGTCGTTATACTTGTGGCGACGCAACTTGCCGCAAGCGCCGTTACGTCTGAACTGTCGAATGGTCTGCTGGACTTTGGGATTTCCACGTTCGACGATCCTACAAGTTGTGTGCCCGCAACTCGATAGATCATGAATATGACTGTTGTTTAATTCGTCGACTGTTCTGAAATCCCAACCTTAGCGAAGGCGGCTCCGAAACCGGATTGGATGTTGTTCAAGTGTCCAGAGAAGCGGAGAGTGATAGATTTGGTCAACTTCGTAGTCGTCGCCCTACCGCGCCTTCGTCCAGCCCCGCCCGGCCATGCAGACAACGAAGTTCGCCTCGATATTGTAGCTGATCTGGCTGCAGGCCGAGGCGGCTGTCCGGAAGGGCTGGGCGCCGGCGTTGCTGGTCCAGTCACGTTCGGACGGGCCCGTTGCGCAGGCCGTGACGGCAAGCGAGGCGATCAGGAGCAGTTTGCGCATGGGCCTCACCGTTTCCGCGTCCCGAAAATGCCGCGCAGCACGTAGCGCACCACTTCCCGGCTGGCGGTGCCGGCCGCGTTGTTCACAGCGCGCTCGGTGGTGCTCATCCGGCGCCGGCCAGTCGTCGTCTTGCCCTTGGCTTTCGCCTTGGCTTCGGCCTCTTTTTCCTTGGCTTCGAGTTTTGCGAGTTTCTCGGCTTCCTTCGCCGCGATTTCCTCGCGCTTCGACAGGATCTCGTAGGCCGACTCCCGGTCGACGGTCTTGTCATACTTGCCGAAGACCGGGCTCGTCTTCTGCACTTCGGCGCGCTCCGCATCCGTCGCCGGGCCGAGGCGCGAGGACGGCGGGCGGATCAGGGTCCGTTGCACCATCGTTGGCGCGCCCTTGGCTTCCAGCGTCGAGACCAGCGCCTCGCCGACACCCATCTCCGTGATCGCGGCTTCGGTCTTGAAGGCCGGGTTCGGGCGGAACGAGGACGCCGCCGATTTCACCGCCTTCTGCTCCGTTGGCGTATAGGCGCGCAGCGCGTGCTGGATGCGGTTGCCCAGCTGCGCGATCACGCTTTCCGGCAAGTCGCGCGGGTTCTGCGTTACGAAGTAGACGCCAACGCCCTTCGACCGGATCAGCCGCACAACCTGTTCGATCTTCTGCATCAGCGCAGGCGGCGCGCCCGCAAACAGCAGGTGCGCCTCATCGAAGAAGAAGACGAGTCGCGGCTTCTCCGGGTCGCCGATCTCCGGCAGCTCCTCGAAAAGTTCCGACAGCAGCCAGAGCAGGAAGGTCGAATACAGCTTTGGCGAATTGATCAGCTTGCGCGCATCAAGGATGTTCACATAACCGCGCCCGTCGAGCGTCGTGCGCATGAAGTCGGCCAGTTCCAGCGCCGGCTCACCGAAGAAGCGCTCTGCCCCGTCCCGTTCCAGCACCAGCAGCTCGCGTTGCACGGCGGAGAGCGACGCGGGCGCCACGTTGCCATACTTGCGGCTGATCTCGGTGCGCAGCGTGTCATCGCCGAGGCTGACCAGCAGCTTGCGCAGGTCCTTGAGGTCGAGCAGCAGAAGGCCATTATCGTCCGCATACTGGAACGCGATGTTGAGCACGCCTTCCTGCACATCCGTCAGCCCCATCAGGCGGGAGAGGAGCAGGGGCCCCATCTCGCTGATCGTCGCGCGGATCGGATGGCCGCTTTCGCCGAACACGTCCCAGAAGATCGTCGGCGCCGCCTTGTAGGTCAGCGGGCCCATGCCGATCTGCGCGGCCCGGGCGGTCAGGTTCGCGTGTGCCTTGTGCGCCTCGCTGCCCGGCATGCAGATGCCGGACAAGTCACCTTTCACGTCGGCGGCGAACACCGGCACGCCCGCGTCCGAAAAGGCCTGCGCCATGATCTGCAGCGTCACCGTCTTGCCGGTACCGGTCGCCCCGGCCACGAGGCCGTGCCGGTTGGCCACTTTCAGGATCAGCGACTGGGCCGCATCAGGCTGGCCGGTGCCGTTCGCATCCGCCCCGCCGAGGAATATCGTGTCGGTCATTCGTCGCCCTTCATTCTGAATTCGAGTGCTGCAGGCTAGTGATTTAACGGGATTCGGCAAGCCGCCTCGCCCGCAAGACGCGCTTGACCCCGCCAGCCGGGAACCTCAAGAAGCCCCCTTTGTTCCGGAGACTTCACCGCATGGACCCATCCGCCAGACTTGGCACCTGGATCATCGCGACCGGTGTCATCATCGCCATCCTTTATCTTGGCCGCGATATCCTCGCCACCTTTGCGATGGCCGTTTTTCTCTTTCTGATCATCGAAGGCTTCGCAACGGCCATCGACAAGTTGTTTCCTACGCTGAAGATCAGCACCGCCCGGCTGATTGCCATCCTGCTCGTCACCATGGGTTTCATCGGCTTCATCGCCCTGCTGGCAAACGGCGTCGCCGAATTCGGGCGCGACGCCGGAAATTATGAGGCCAAGATCAACGAACTTATCGCCGACGTGTACCAGGTCGGCGGCGTCCAGGAGGCGCCGACCCTGACCCAGCTCGTCTTCAACGAACGGGGCAACGAGTTTTTCGCCACGATCGCCAACTCGGTCAGCGGATTGTCCGGCGACCTGATTCTGATCCTGATCTACGTCGCTTTCCTGTTTTCGGCGCAGGCCAGCTGGCCGCAGAAGCTGGACCGGATCTTCCGCTCACCCGAGCGGCGTGACCAGGTGCGCCGGATCGGCAGCGAAGCGCGGCAAGGCATCGAAAACTATCTCTGGGTCCAGACCGTGATCTCAACTATCATCACAGTGCTGAGTTACGTCTCGCTCCTGGCGCTGGGTGTGCAGAACGCACTCTTCCTGTCCGCCGTCATCTTCGTGCTGAACTACATTCCCACGGTGGGATCGATCGTGGCGGCGCTGGTGCCGCCGCTGTTTGCGCTCGTCCAGCCGGCTGTGCCCGGATGGGTGCCGGGGATCGCCCCCGACACGTCCTATGTGTATGCCGCCATCGTGTTCGGGA
>CAMEDD010000016.1 GCA_945913285.1 Candidatus Sulfopaludibacter sp. SbA3 | reverse complement strand
GACGCTGCGGTGTGTGGGGCCTTCGCGCCCCGACCCGTCGCTCAACCGCTCCGTCAGGGGCATATCGAAAAGGCAGTTCTGGTCGCTCACCCAAAATAGCCGTGGTCCGAAGAATCAGGGCAGGTCAGGGTCTTGAAGCATTTCAAGCTGGTTTTGCAAATTAGTTATACCGCTTCGGGTGTCCGCCACTGTTTTTTCGGCAAGCGCGATCCGCTCATTTGCTTTTTGAAGCTCTGCCGACAGACCGCCCGTGTCTGCCTCTGCTGTGCCTCCCTGAAGGCCAAGCGTTGCAATTGCCGCGCCGTCTGCAATGCGCGTGCCTAGCTTGCCGGGCTTCTGGGCGAAGGCGTTGGTCTTCGGCGCGGGGGGCTTGCGAGGGCCACCGAAGCCTGCGGTGAGGATAGGGCTTGCGGCTTTTTCGGGGTCGAAGGCTGCGTGCACGGAGCGGATGTTGGATGGGTCGAAGATGACCCTGACCGCTTGCGGTTTGCCCCCATGCGCTGTATAATTTTTAAGAATTACAGAGTCATAACCTTGCTGGCGGGCTAAATCCAATGTCGCAGAAATTTCGTGATTCATCTCCGAACCGTCAAGCGCAATCACACCAGATCGGCCCGGACGGTAAACCAATGGGTATGTGCTTGGATTTGCTTTTCCCGCCGCAAAAAAAGCTTGAGCATCAAGGTCAGGTTCTTCCAACAACCAAATGCCCTGACGGCCAGGAGACGCGCCGCTTGCAGATCCTCCCTTTTGTAGGTCGAATGCCTTAATATCCTGATCGGTTACATGGTAGCCACGACCCGTCATACCCATTTCCTTCGCCCGAGCCATCCGGCCAGCCTGAGACATATTCAGGCCCTTGGAGCGCAGCGCGGTTGCCAGGCATGACGCTGAAACGCCGCCTAGCGAGGCTTGAGGCCGCCCTGCCTCCAGTTGCTTGGGTAGTGGATCAGGAAACGCTGCGTATGAAGGTCCGGTTCATGGCGGAGCTGGCAGAACAGGGCCCGAAGGAAAGCCCGGCCGAGGCGATTGCTAGGCTTCTGGGCATAGCCCCGGGCAGGGTTCTTGCGTCACTTCGCTCCGGTGAATTCTTCGCCCGCTGGGATGAACTCATCCGTCCGCTGCGCGGGCTTAATGGCCCGGCCTTCATTGAGGCATGCGAGGCCATCAGGGCGCGCAATCTGGCTTAACGCGGGATTATGACACGCCGCGGCAGATGACCGATGCGATGCGTCATGACCGCAAAGGCTTTCAGGAACGCTGGGCAAACGCTGCCCCAAAAGCCTCCTGAAGCCCGCCCTAAATCACTCCTGCTGCTACCTATGTGCTACCTGGCCCGATAGGCGGAGATCATTCGGCTCAAGATCATGAGCCTAAGTCCTTGTTTTAAGTGGTGCCGGCAACAGGACTCGAACCCGTGACCCCCTGATTACAAATCAGGTGCTCTACCAGCTGAGCTATGCCGGCACGGCGTTGCGGATACCGGAATCCCCACCGCGGCGCAAGCAGGCGGCGGCGCCGCGAGGCCCTTGCAAGTTGCGTTGCGGCGCGGTTTCGAGTATTATCGATAAACAATAAGTTGGGGATTCGTGATGCCGACGCCGCCGGAGCCAGCTGAACGTGCCCTGATGCCCGACCTGCTGCGGGCGTTCGCCCTGTTCGGCATAGCCGTCGTCAACGTTGTCGGCTTCGCCCAGCCGTTCACCAGCGGGTTCCACGATGGCGGACTGAACATGGGGCTGGATCAGGCGGCCTTTGCCGGTGTCGCGGGCCTCTTCCTGATGAAGTCCTATCCCCTCTTCTCGATGATGTTCGGCGCAGGGCTCAGCTATCAGCTTTCGGCCGCGGCGCGGGCCGGCTAGGATTTCGGGCCGCGATACTTCCGCCGGATGGCAGCGCTGATCGTTCTCGGCGCGCTGCATTTCGTGTTTTTCTGGATCGGCGACATCCTGCTGACCTACGGCCTGCTCGGCTGCCTCCTGTTCGTGCTGCGGGACGCAACGGTCAAAGTACTGGTCCGTACAGGGATCATTCTCATTGCCCTCAATACGTTGCTGCTGCTGAGCTTCGGGGCCCTGCAGTGGGCCGGCGAGACCTTTGCGCCCGAGGCCATGGCCGATGCCGGCTATGACCAGATGGAGGCCGAAGCGATGGCCGCCTTTGGCGAAGGCAACTTCATGCAGGCGGCCGCCTACCGGCTGAACCTCCTGCCCTTTGTGCTGCCCAGCGTGATCATTCAACAGGGCATCGCCGTGTTCGGGTTCTTCTGTTTCGGGTTGGCCGCCGTTAAGTCGGGCGTCATCGATCAGCCGTCCGCCCAGATATGGAAGCTGTCCCGGCGGGTGTTTCTTCCACTCGGCCTCGCCGGGAGTGCTGTGGGGGCCTGGATCCTTCTGAATGCCGCCTTGTCGGTGGACAGTACGTTCATCCTCGGCAGCGGCGTGATCATGGCGTTCTCGGCCTTTGCGGCGCTTGGTTATGCCGGGCTGATCGCCGCGGCGTCCGGCGGCGTTGCCGGGCCTGTTCGCCGCTTCCTCGCACGGGCCGGTTCAGCGTCGCTCACCGCTTATCTTCTTCAATCCCTCCTCTTCTCGCTGATCTTTTCTGCCTACGGGCTCGATGCCTTTGGCCGGATGGCAGCCGCTGAGGCGACCCTCGTAGCGGCGGGCGTTGGGGTCGCATCTCTGGTCTTCACCGGCCTCTGGCGAAGCTTTGCGCCGCGCGGACCGATGGAGGTAGTGCTGCGCCGGATTACCTATTGGGGCCGGGGCTAGCGCTTTCCTTTGCCGCGCGGCGCGCTAAAAGACCCACTCCTCTGATCCGAAAGGCCCATTTGCCTCCATGACCCAGACCCGGCGCATTCTCATCACCTCTGCCCTGCCCTACATCAACGGCGTCAAGCACCTTGGCAACCTCGCCGGGTCGATGCTGCCGGCCGACGTGTACGCGCGGGTGATGCGGCTCAAAGGCCATGACGTCACCTATATCTGCGCGACGGACGAGCATGGCACACCGGCCGAACTGGCTGCGCAGGCGGCCGGCCAGACCGTGCAGCAGTATTGCGACGAACAATACGAAATCCAGCGCAAGGCCGGCGAAGGCTTCCTGTTGTCGTATGACTGGTTCGGCCGCACGTCGCGTCCGGCAAACCACAAACTGACCCAGCATTTTGCGCAGATGCTTGAGCAGAATGGATTGATCGCGTCGCAGACCTCGAAACAGGTCTATGCGGTCGATGATGGCCGTTTCCTTCCGGATCGCTATGTCGAAGGCACCTGCCCCCATTGCGGCTTCGAGAAGGCGCGCGGCGATCAGTGCGACAATTGCGGGCGCCTGCTCGACCCTGTCGATCTCAAGAATCCCTACTCAGCTGTGACCGGCAGCCGGAACATCGAGATCCGGGACACTGAGCACCTCTATCTCCAGCAGACGGGCATGCAGGAGACGATCCGCGCCTGGGTGAACGAAAAGGGGCAGAACTGGCCATCGCTCGCCGTGTCGATCGCGAACAAGTGGCTGGATGAGGGCCTGATCGCACGCTCGATAACGCGCGATCTCAGCTGGGGCGTGAAGGTAATGTCCGCCGACGGAACACCTCGTCCCGGGTTCGAGAACAAGGTGTTCTATGTCTGGTTCGATGCGCCGATCGGCTACATTTCTGCGACGCAGGAGTGGGCCGAGGCGACCGGCAATGACTGGGAGAAGCTCTGGCGCCGCGACAAGGGCGCGGACCAGACCGAGTATGTCCAGTTCATGGGCAAGGACAACGTGGCGTTCCACACGGTCAGCTTTCCTGTGACCTTGCTTGGTTTGGGAGAGCCATGGAAAACTGTGGACAAGCTGAAGGCCTTCAATTGGGTCACCTGGTATGGCGGCAAGTTCTCGACCAGTAACAAGCGCGGCGTGTTCATGGATACGGCGCTCAGTCTTCTGCCTGCGGATTACTGGCGCTGGTACCTGATCGCCAATGCGCCCGAGGGATCAGACGCAGCTTTCACCTGGGAAGGCTTCCAGGCCGCCGTCAATTCTGATCTCGCAAACGTGCTCGGCAATTTCGTCAACCGCATCACGAAGTACTGCGCGTCGAAGTTTGATGGCAAGGTTCCGGAGGCTGGCGAACCCGGCGAGGCGGAAGCCTGGATGGCGAATGAACTGGCAACGCGGCTGAAAGCCATCGACGAGTATTACGAGGCCATGGAGTTTCGCAAAGCGGCGGCCGAGACGCGCGCACTCTGGGCTGCGGGCAACGAATATCTGACCAAGGCCGAGCCCTGGGTGAAGTACAAGTCGGATGTGGACGGCGCCGCTGTCGGCGTACGGGCGGGCATCAACCTGGCCGCCGTGTTTGGCATTATAGCACAGCCGATCATTCCGGATGCGGCGAAGAAGATTCTGGATGCGCTGGGCATCCCGGAAGCCAACCGCAAGATGCCGGGTGCATCGAAGACGGAGGACTTCGCGGCCCTACTCGACGCCATTCCGCGCGGCCATGTGATCACGCCGCCGGACGTGCTGTTCCAGAAGATCGAGGACACGCAGGTCGCCGAATGGACCGAGCGTTTCGGCGGCGGTTAGGCCCCGCTTCGCCGCACTAAGGCGTGCAGGTCGGCGACGTCCGGATCGTGTCGAGGCGTTCCCATGATTTCACATAGGCGTCCGCGCTTTTGAACAGTTCCGGGCCGACCTGTTTTCTGCCGGCGGCGGAGGTGTTCAGCAGGTGCGCCGATGCCACGAAGTCCGGTAGCTGGCCGACGGTGGAAATGCCATCCGTCTTTACACTGAGCACCCTTCCGCCCATGATCCTGTCCGCTTCTAGCACAGCAGGAACGCTGAGTGCGGCGCGCGCGGGGTCCGTGCGGCCGGCGACCGTTTCTATGTTGAACGGATAATCCAGCGGCGCGGCCGTGAACGGCAACAAGGCCTCGAAACCGCTGAGATCGGTGCCGAGTGCAACCTGGCCAGGCACCCGTGCGCGGGCGGCCAGGTGCAGGTATTCCTCGCCCCATTTGCCCATCGGATCGCGGGCAACACCGATGTCCAGCGAGCGCAGGCGAATGTCGGTGCCATCGGTGCGGGCGACGGTGAAGCTGGAAAAGTCACGCCCGGCCTGCTGGCGGTCGAACGGAATATAGGCGCGGTACTCCTTGCCGCCCGACAGTTTCACGCTCCGCGCCGCGCGGCGGGCATATCGGCTGCCATCTGCGAACGTGACCGAGAACTCGAGCTTGTTGCCGTCATCAAGATCGTCGCGGAGGATGTAGTCGAGGATGATGCCGGAATAGAGGTCGGCTTCCACGATACCCTCCGGCAGGCCGCGGTACAGAAGCGCGTCCGGCTGCTGGCCCTTCAGGCGCTGGGTCGGAAGGTAACCGACGAGTAGCGGCGTCGAGTTGGCCCAGACCGCGATGCGCGTACTCCAGTTGTCTCGCAGAGGATCGATGCCGGCGTCGGCAAGGAGCCCGGAGAAGATGAGACTGAGGCCTGCAGTAACGGGGTCCGCAATTGCCACGGGCGCAGCGGCACCGATGATCGCCGCGAGGCTGCCGACCATGAAATCGAGATCCAGAGGGCTGATGGTGCCGCGCGAGGCGGCCGCGCGGATGGCGATGATCTTGTTCAGCATCTCCGCATCCGGATGACCGTTGCGCAGGCGGAAGGCAGTCAGCGTCTTCAGGGTTTCGCGGCCCGAAGACAGGGTCAGCGTGTCCTCGGATAGCGTTCCGCTCGGCATCGCGCCGCCGCCGTGGAGATTTGTCTCGACGCTGGTGCGGTGACCCGAAAGGTCGGTGCTGAACACGGCGGCGCCGGAGCGCGACAGGTCATCCTCGTTGGTGAAGGTCGCAATGCGCAGCTCGCTGATTGTGAAGATCGTGCGAGGGCGCGGCAGGAGGTGTGTGACGTAGAAGTCGGAGCCAAGCGCCGCGCGTACCTGGTCGCCTATCGACAACGGAACGGACGGGCCTTTCAGGCGAACCACTTCCCCTTCCCGGCCACCGGTACGCTGGACGAGCGTCAGCCAGCCGCGCGCATCGCCGGTGAGGGCTTCGATGCGGAGCTCATCAATGTCAACATTATCGCCCGTACACGGCGCGCCGCAGCTGGCGCCGTGCTTTAGTAGAACGGCCCGGACGTCTGCAATGTTGCGGCTTGCCGGCAGCGTGCACTCGATCGGACCGAGCACTGCGCCGCCGCTGACGCCGTGATTGCCGGGATTGAGGCTGCAGGTTCCGATTTCAGTGCCGGAGGACGTCACCAGCGCCACGCTCAGCGGATTGCCGCCTTCGACATTGTCGTTGCCGATACGGACGGTGGTGCGCCAGCGCGTGAAGGGACTATTGCGGAAGGTGGCATTGGCTTCGACCTGGCGCAGGTCGAATGTCCAGCTGTTGCGGCTGCCCGCGAGTTCGATGAGCGGGTTGCCGTAGTTGAAATAGATACGGTCCGGATTGTCGAACTGTTCGCCGGGGCCTGTGCCCATGCCCATGACACCGCCGAGGTCGAACAAACGGTCCAGTTCTGACTCGCGGATCGAGCGTTCGCTGGCGCCAACGGCAAACCCTTCAGGACGGCTGGCGCCGTGCGTGTAGACAACCGGGCAGCTGAGCCGTTCAGCGATTTCAAGCGTCTTCTCGGTCGACAGCTGGGACATGTGCGCCATGTCCACCATTGCGCCAGCGCGGATCAGATCTTCGATAGCGCGCCCATCGTCAACGAGGCCTTTCGCATTTCGGCTGCCAGCGCAGCCGAGGTTGGCCTCACGCACCGTGCTGTGGGCGGTGGGCGCGCAGTCTGTGCCGACGGCATTCCAGCGCAGGGCGCTGTTGGTAAGGGATTCGATCTGCGGGGCCATGACGCCGCCGAACCGGTTGATGCGGAAGTCGAGATTCGAGTCGGCAATCAGCTGGTACGGACCCGGCGCGCCAGTCGAGTCGTGCGCGCGCCCGACAATACCATTCAGCAGGCTGAAGATGTCTGAATAGGCTGCGGCGCCGCCGAAGCTGTTATCGACAAAGTGGATCGGCGTGACCACGCGTACGCCGTGCTCGTTCACGAGCCGGAGGATTTGCGCGGGCTCGAGGCTGTCCATCTCGACCGCCAGGACGATCGCGAGCTTGCCTTCGGAAATGATGCGCCGCGCGTCCGCGCCCGTCAGCGCGATTTCCATCCACGCGCTGTTCTCGCCGACCATCTGGCGGATGAAGGTGATCTGGGTGACGGAGGAGACGAAGGCGAAGTTCGGCCGGGGCATCAGGAGGAACGGGCGAAGATCCCGGCCCTGCAACAACGCCCGCGCGATCTGGTAGGTATTGCCGAGGTCCCAGGTGCGGTGCAGCGTCGAGATGACTTCATTGTCAACAGTGGACGCCACCATGAGACGCAGACCGCCTTGATGCGCGCGTTGCAGCCACGGCACGTCGATCTGCTGGTGGCTGAGCACGAGAGAGTGCGGCCAGCTGGGGACGCTGCCTGCCGTGTTGGGACCATGAGGATAGCGTGTGCGCCCGTCGGCGACGCTGATGATCGTGTCACGCACCATCTTGCGGATCGGATCTTCGTCGAAGCCAGGCGCGTGATTTTCGTGGGTGCAGGTGCCGTAACGCTGCGCGAAGTCCAGCGTGCGGGTCGAACCCACGGCGGGGCGCCCCCACATCATGCCGCGCTTGCCATCAGCCTGCCCCCCGAAGCCGAGGAAACTGGCGGGGTGCGCGTGCAGATCTGCATAGCCGAACAGCGGCGGCACGACGGGTTTGAGGAGATCGGGATCGATCTTCAGACCATATCCACCAAGAATGGGTCGCTCCAGCACCTTTGGATCGAGCTTCACACCCGGCAGAGTTGTGGGCGTTTTCTCCGTTGGCTTGATGGGTTCCTTGATGACCGGATCAGCCGGCAAAACGATCTTGGGCAATAATGGCCCGGCCTTGATCTGCGGCGGCGTGGTTTCGACTTTCGGCTCCTGGGTCTTGGTGTCCTTCTGCTCTGCTGAAGCCACCGGAATCCAAACGGCGGAGACCGCGAATATCGTCAAAGAAGCCAACCCTGCGGCAAGCTTGAACCCGGATTTCTTTTCCCATTTCAGTCCGAACGCCATGACGCCTCCCCTCCCCGGATTGGCGGCGGCTGACCGCCGCATGCATCAGAATATGGAGTCGCTACTGTGAGTCTGTCCATGCGTAAAGGGCGTCGAGGGTCAGAAGGCGGCTGCGCTATTCGCTGCCCGCCTGTCTGCTACAGGCTGGCGGTCAATATTTAATGTTCGCTACACGGACTTTTCAAAATCGTACATCTCCGTCGTGACGCTCGCCTGCCCCATAGCATTGTAGCGTGGGCCGGCGGCGCGCTCGGGCGCGAAATGCGCGTCAAGCCGGGCGACCTGCGCGGCGCTGAGGGTAACATCGGCTGCCCGGTGGTTTTCTTCGAGATGCGCGAGGCTGGTTGTGCCCGGGATCGGCAGGACGTGTTCGCCTTTCGCCATCGTCCAGGCGAGCGCCAATTGGGCCACCGAACAGCCTGCGTCACGGGCGACCGAGCGGGTTTCTTCCAGGAGCGCCAGGTTCTTTGGATAGAACGCGGCGTCAAAGCGCGGAAACATGATGCGCCGCAAATCGGCGTCGTGGAACTTCGCGGGGTCGGCGGGCGGATCGGCGAGAAAGCCCCGGCCGACCGGTGAGAAGGCGACCAGCGCGGTGCCAAGTTCCCTGCATGCCTCCAGAACGGCAATCTCGGGATTGCGCACCCAGAGGGAGTATTCAGACTGCATCGCGGCAACAGGGTGCACGGCGTGTGCGCGGCGCAGCTGGTCTTCGCCCATTTCCGAGAGCCCGATGAAGCGGATCTTGCCGGCTTTCACGAGATCGCCCAACGCGCCGGCGGAGTCTTCGATCGGAACGTTGGGATCCGGGCGATGCAGGTAGTAAAGGTCGATGACGTCCGTGCGCAAACGTTTCAGGCTCGCGTCGCATGCGGACTTGATCGCCTCGGGGCGCCCGTCAAGATAGCGCTGTCCATCTCTGAAGCCGAGCACGCATTTGCTGGCGAGGAAGTATTCCTTCCGGCGATGACCGAGCGCTTCAGCGATCAGTTCCTCGCTGCGGCCCATACCGTAGATCGTGGCTGTATCAAGAAAATCGCAGCCGAGATCGAGCGCGCGGACAAGCAGAGCCTTGGCAGCCGTCTCATCCATCGCAGGACCATAGGCGTGGGTGATGTTCATGCACCCGAGGCCGACAGGGTGGATGTCCCGGTCGCCGATGCGGCGTTTGGCTGTGCTCATTGTGTTACGCTCTCGCCTTGAAGCGCTGGCGAAGGTCAGCTTTCACGATCTTGCCGTTCGCATTGCGCGGCAGCGGCTCGTTGAGGAACTGGATTTCGACAGGCACCTTGAACGCCGCGATCTGCCCTGCGACGTGTGCGCGAAGCTCGGCTTCCGTGACGGCCTTGCCCGGTTTGAGCTGCACGACAGCGCCGACTTCTTCGCCGAGGATCTTGTGCTGGATCCCGACAACGGCAGCGTCCATGACCGCTGGATGGTCGTACAAGGCATTCTCGACTTCGATACAGTAGATGTTCTCGCCGCCCCGGATCAGCATGTCCTTGGCGCGGTCCACAAGATAGAGGAAGCCTTCCTCGTCGATGCGCGCAAGGTCGCCTGTGACGACCCAGCCATTGCGGAAGGTCTCGGCGGTTGCATCCGGCCGGTTCCAGTAAAGCCGGCAGTTCGACGGGCTCTTGCACCAGAGTTCGCCGACTGCGCCTGGTGTGACGTCCCTGCCCTCAGGATCGCAGATCTTGATCTCGACAGCGCCGGGCGGCGCGCCAGCGCTGGACGGGCGGTTCACATAGTCTTCGCCGATATTCAGGGTGGCTGTTGCGCAGGTCTCGGTCATGCCCCAGCCGTTGCCAGGGGCGGCGTCGGGGAAGCGTTTCTTGATGGTCGAGACCAGCTCCGGCGCAGATGGCGCGCCGCCATAGGATATGACCTGGATGCTGGAGAGGTCATACTTGTCCCGGTCCGGATGTTCGAGCAATTGCCAGGCAATGGCCGGTACGCCGCCTACGGACGTTATCTTCTCGGCTTCGATGATCGGAAGGGCTTGCCCGGCATCCCATTTGTACATGGAGACGATCTTGTCTCCGCGCAGGGCGGACGGGATCAGGACGGCGAAGGCGCCGGTTGCATGGAAGAATGGTACAGCGAGCAGCGTGGCGCGCATCGCGTCCGGATCCGGCGCCGGAACCGGCTCGCCCTTACGCAAGTACATCCGTGCCTGACAGGTCAGCGAGTTGAACATGTTGGAGACGACTGCGCGGTGCGTCGCCAGGGCGCCTTTCGGCTTACCGGTTGTGCCCGACGTGTACATGATCGTCGCGTCGTCTTCGGGACTGAGCGCCACGTTCACCGGTCCGGGGTCGGGCAACCTGGCCCAGGAATTGGGGTCACCCACGATCGGATTCAGAGAGGCGACGCGCGGGTCCGCAATCTCCTCGGCCGAAGCGCGCGCAATCAGGATGTGCTTGAGGTCCGGCAGACGCGCCAGCCGGTCCCGGATGCGCTCGTAGATATGGGCATCAATGATGGCGACCTTCACGCCAGCGAAGGAGAGGCCGTATTCGAGTTCGTCGGCTGTCCACCAGGAGTTCATCGGCGTCGTGATCGCGCCGACACTCAGCGCCGCGTAGAAGCCCAGAGGCCATTCAGGATAGTTGCGCATGATGACGCCAACGCGGTCACCCTTCTCCACGCCGAAATCGGTTTGCAGGCTGCGCGCCAGCGTGCGCGAGGCGATCTGCAAGGCGCGGAAGGTCACCCGCTCGTTTTCATAAACGATGTAGGTGCGCTCGCCGAACTGTTCGGCTGCCGCGTCCAGGATGGCCGGCACTGTCGGCGGCGCGTTCTTGTAGACCTTCATGGGAACGCCGCGAATGACAGCATCCTCAAGTTCAACCGGCGATCCTGCGCCCGAGAGCGCCGCATTGGCATCTGCGATCGACATGGCAGGCCAGTTGGGTATCGCGCCTTCGGCCATAGTGTTTTCCTCCCGGATGTTTTGTCTTGTTCAACAAACCATGTCTGACCGGGGGTTTGAAGGGGCCGGAGCGCGAAAATCCGGCTCGGGCCGATATCAATCGCTTCGGGCGGCGAGCACGTGTTCAAGGTCCCTGCGCGAGCGTAGCCGCCTCGGCCGGGCATGGATCGCCCAGGACAGCATCAGGCCAAGGCTGAAAACCATCAGACCCGCTTTCAGCAGGGCCGCCAGCGCTTCGTTCCGGGGCAGCACCGGCAGCGAGAGCACAAGTGCCATCAATGCCAGCAGCACCGCGGCGTTGACCCCCAGCAGCAGCCAGTAGACCGCGGGCGGCTCACCGGCCACAAACTCGGCGTCAGGGTTCTCCTTCCAGACGCCGGAGACCACCTGCCGGACAAATGGAAAGAACACTTCCGACCGGTCTTCCAGCTGACCGCTCTCGGCCAGGTGCGTGTTAGAGATCATGCGGCGGGACCTGAGGCCCGTCACTTCCATGATGAACCTTGTATCCTGCGCACGGGCCGGCGAGAAGTTGAGACGTATCCGGCGCACATTGCGGTAGCGCAGGGTCGAGATCAGGACGCCGGACGGCCCGAAATACTCAAGCTTGTCGCAATGAGCCCGCCACAGGGCTTCGCCTTCATGCGATAGCGAAGCCCTGCGGCGATACTCGATTGCGGACATCTGGCCTCACCTCTTTCAGGCGAAGCTAACGCTTATTTTCCAAAATCGCAAAAGCGCAGGTTGCGAGACGTCCCGTCGCGGTCGGTGACAGAGTACGCGCGCCCGGTGAGGTTTGAATCGTCACAGAGGTAGCCGATCTGGAACATCGCGAGCAATTCCTCGTTGCCGGGTACGATGTCATTGGCGACCATCACATCGATGGCTTCCTGATGCCGGCCAAGGTTGAACAGCGCGAAGAACTTCTGGGACTGGGTCGAATTGATCGAGCCAAAGGTCGCGAGATGCGCGGCGACCGCTGCCTCGGCGCCAGGCAAAGCAGCGGCTGCTTGTTTTGCGGCGGCGGTGTTCGGATATCCGGCCAGTACTTCGTTGAAGTACTCGACGGCGCCTTCGCCGTCATAGCCGGTCGGCGACGCGCTCAGCTTGCCGAGCTTGAACAGGGTGTCGCCGCGCTCCGCGGGCGTAATGCCCGTGTCGCCGACCAGCTGCATCAGCCGCTGGATGGCGGTTGGCGTGTTGCCCGCCGCGACAAGTTCATCTGCGGTCTTGATGGCGAGGGCATATGGCGACGGGGCCTGGATTTGTGCGCCGCCAGACGAACCGGACGAGGCGGGCGCCGAAGCACAGGCGCTCAGGGCGAATGCGGAAGCGGCAGCAAACAGAAGGGGACGAAGCATCGGTTTTCTCCGTTGAACATCAGGGACAAGCGCTGGAATGGGAATGCGCAAGACCCTGCTTAGCTTGGCAAGCCAAGCGGCGACAGGGCCGAACTGAGGTCAAACTGTGGCAGCGGGCGCCTAGGCGCGAACGGCGCGCTCGATTGCCGAAATGTCACCCCGGCCCAGCGCTTCGATGGCCCGTGCCGCGATATGGCGGGCGTTGAGGCCCGCCGTCTCGTACATCGCGTAAGGCGTGTCGTGGTCCTGAAAGATATCGGGTAGCGTCATCACGCGAACCTTGAGACCGATGTCGAGCCCCCCGGCATTCGCGAGATGTTCGAGCACGAAGCTGCCGAAGCCGCCGGTGGAGCCTTCTTCGATCGTGATCAGCACTTCATGCGATTTGGCGAGACGGTTCACGAGGTCGGCATCGAGCGGCTTTGCGAAACGGGCGTCTGCCACAGTCACGCTGAGGCCTTGCGCCGACATAAGCTCTGCCGCCTTGAGGCATTCCTGAAGACGAGCGCCGTAGGACAGGATCGCGATCGTCGTGCCTTCGCGCACGATCCGGCCCTTGCCGATCTCGAGCGCTTTGAGTTCCTTCGCGATCTCGGCGCCTGTGCCCTCACCGCGTGGATAGCGGATGGCACTCGGGCGGTCGTCGATCTCGAGCGCTGTCTTCACCATCCGGGCGAGATCGACTTCGTCGCCGGCCGCCATGCAGATGAAGCCGGGGAGCGCGCCGAGATAGCCGATATCGAAACTACCGGCATGGGTTGCACCGTCTGCGCCGACGAGACCTGCGCGGTCCAGGGCAAAGCGGACTGGCAGTTTCTGGATCGCCACATCGTGCACGACCTGGTCGTAGCCGCGCTGGAGGAAGGTCGAGTAAATGGCGCAGAACGGCTTCATGCCGTCGGCGGCGAGGCCGGCTGCAAACGTCACCGCGTGCTGCTCGGCAATGCCGACATCGAAATGCCGTTCCGGGAACCTGGCGCCGAAAATGTCCGTAGACGTACCAGACGGCATCGCCGCGGTGATGGCGCAGATCCTGTCGTCGGTCTCACCGAGCTTGGCGAGCGTCTGTCCGAAGACTTTCTGGTAGGACGGCGCGCCGGCGGCGCCTTTGGCCTGTTCGCCCGTGACGACGGAGAATTTCGAGACGCCATGATACTTGTCGGCGGAGTTTTCTGCCGGCGCGTAGCCCTTGCCTTTCTGGGTCACGACGTGAAGCAGGATCGGGCCGTCCTCGATATCGCGGACGTTTTCGAGGATCGGCAAGAGCGTGTCGAGGTCGTGACCATCGACGGGGCCAATATAGTAGAAGCCCATTTCCTCGAACATCGTGCCGCCCATGGCGAAACCGCGAAGATATTCTTCGGCGCGGCGAGCCGGCGATTCGAGGCCCATGGGCGCAACGACCTTCTTCGCGAACCGGCGCAGGCCCCGATAGGGCCGAGATGAGACGAGACGCGAGAAATAGTGGCTCATGGCGCCCACAGGCGGCGCGATCGACATGTCGTTGTCGTTGAGGATCACGATCAGGCGCGACTTGTCCGCGCCCGCATTGTTCATCGCCTCATAGGCCATGCCTGCCGACATGGAGCCGTCGCCGATGACACAGATAACGTTATTGGCGCGGCCCTGCAGATCGCGCGCCTTGGCGAAACCGAGCCCTGCCGAAATGGACGTCGAAGCATGCGCCGCGCCAAACGGATCGAACTCGCTTTCGGAGCGCTTGGTGAAGCCGGAGAGGCCTCCCCCCTGGCGAAGGGTGCGCATCCGGTCGCGGCGGCCGGTCAGGATCTTGTGGGGATAACACTGGTGGCCCACGTCCCAGATCAGCTTGTCATCCGGCGTGTTGAAGACTGTGTGGATGGCGACGGTCAATTCTACCACACCGAGACCCGACCCAAGATGGCCGCCGGTCACCGCGACAACGTCGATCACTTCGTTGCGGACTTCATCCGCGATCTGCTTTATATCCGCGCGCGGGCGCCCCTTAAGGTCTGCCGGAGACTGGATCAGGTCCAAAAGGCGGTTGGGGCGTAATTCAGACATCTCATTCAATCTTTTCCGCACCTGAGCCTCGCCCGTTCAGCGCGGCCTGTCCAACACATAATCCACGGAATGCAGCAGGACAGCGGCCTTGTCACGGAAAATCGCCAGATGTTCCTTGGCCTGGGCGGCCAGAAGCCGCACCCTCTGGCGGGCGCCGTCCACCCCCAGAAGCGTTACAAAATTCGCCTTTCCGGCGACGTGATCGGTCCGGAGCGGCTTGCCTGCGACGGCTTCGTCGCCCTCGGCATCGAGAATGTCATCCGCAATCTGATAGGCAAGGCCAAGGTCATTGGCGAACCCGGCCAAAGCGTTGCGCTCCGCTTCCCGCGCATGGCCGATGATCGCCGCTGATTCCACCGCGTAGGAGATCAGCGCGCCGGTCTTCAGTCGCTGCATCCGGGTGATGGTGTTGAGGTCCCTTGGGCTGTCTTCTTCCAGCATGTCGATCATCTGACCGCCGACCATGCCGCGCGCTCCTGACGCATCTGCAAGACGCTCGATCAGCATCACGCGGATCGCCGGATCGTCATGTGTCTCGTTTGAGGCGAGGATCTTGAAGGCCAGCGTCAAAAGCCCGTCACCGGCCAATACCGCCGTTGCTTCATCAAAAGCCTTGTGCACGGTGAGTTGTCCGCGCCGGAAGTCATCATCGTCCATACAAGGCAGATCATCGTGCACGAGGGAGTAGCAATGCACGCATTCGAGTGCTGCGGCTGTCCGAAGCAGGCTCTTGTCTGACGCGCCGAACATCGCGCCGGTTTCGATCACGAAAAACGGCCGCATCCGCTTTCCGTTCGCCAGTGCCGCATGGCGCATGGCGCGCATCAGGTTTGCTTCGGGGCCACTCGCCGGCGGGATCAGCTGGTCGAGCGCAACCGTTACCCGGTCTGCAACTTCCTTCAGCTTCTGCTCAAAATCTGCCACGTCCGCCATTGTCTTGTTGAAATCTCAATCAAATGCGGCGGGTTCAGTTGTCGGGCCGTTCGTGCCTTGCACGATCTGTTCGACCTTCAGTTCAGCAGACTTCAGACGCGCCTCGCAATGGGCTTTCAGCGCGGCGCCGCGCTCGTAGATCTCGATCGATTTTTCGAGTTCGACGTCACCGGTTTCGAGCTGCCGGACAATCCCTTCAAGCTCGGCGAGGGCTTCTTCGAAGCTCATCTTGTCGACAGGCTTGATCTTCGTTTCAGCCATTTCCGGAAGGTCCTTCGCGTCACATCCCAACTGGTATTAGAGCCGCGAAGTGAGGGCGACAACCAAAATACGTGCCCGGGGCTTTCAGTGTCCGCGATGCTCGTAAACGCGGAAGCTCCAGTAGCTGTCGCCCCCGTCGTAAACGCACTCCCAGCCAAGGCGCGCGAGTTCCGGCCGGAGCATCCGGTTGAACCATCCATGGGCGGCCAGATAGACCTTGCCCTGCGCGGAGGCCTCATGCAGCCGCAAGGCAGCGATCTTCGCCCGCAGGCGCGCCTGCGAAGAGGATTCGCCGTCTAGCCGGTGACCGGCCAGCCAGGCTGCGCGGGCGAGTATGTTCCAGGTCTTCGGCAGCGCCTTGAACCCGGTGAGCTTGGGCGGAGGCAGCGGGGCTTCGTTGAACACCGGGTCATGGCTTGCCGGCTTGTGGGGCAAGGCGAAGCCGGCGGTTTGCTGGGCCCTCAATCGCCCTGATGCGAAGATAACCTCCGCGTCCGCCACAATGCGCCTGAGGCCTTCCGGCGCAGTCTGTCCCTCGGCCAGTGCGCCTTTTTCATAACTGTCCCACCAGTTCACATAGTCGCGCCAGGCGAGCTTCGGGCCAGCCGAGCGATCCAATGCCGGCTTGCCATGACGTGAGATGATGATGGGCCCCCGCACGGAGCGTTTCGATGTCGTTTCAGGCATCGTCGTTCCTCGTCGGATCCCAGACCGGCGGACCCCTTGCCCAGCCCTACCGGACTAGCGGCGTTGCCTTCCCCGGGCAAGCAGCAAGCCGTTTCGGATCGCGGCTAAAGGCCTCTCCAGACCCGCTTCTTGCACGCTTCGCCGTCCTGCAGCTTGCAGCGATGGAACGTAAGCAGAACCGTGTCGGCACGGCCGATGAGGTGGTCCATCGGCACGAAGCCAATCGAGGCATCATCTGCGTCGCCGCGGAGCGGGCAGCCGGCCTTATCCACAACCCCGTTCATGGGCAGACAATGCCCCGATAACTCCCGGCTGTCGTAGGAATTGTTCCGGTTATCACCCACGAGGAACATGTGGCCTTCCGGCACCACGAACATCAGCGAATCGACGACAGGGCGCCCGCGCAGGCCGCGGTGCGTTGTCCAGGTGCGATCACCAAGCGTTTCGGTCCATTCCTGCGCCTCGTCGATCACCACCTCTTTATCCGGCACATAGCGTACGGTGCGCACGAACGCCGAGTCGACCGGTTGCCCGTTCAGAATCAGAGCCTCGCCGAGAAACTGGACGGTATCGCCTGGCAGGCCGACAATCCGCTTGATCATCACGCGGTCCGAGTGAGTGTGTTCGAAAACGACCACTTCGCCGCGTTCGGGGGCGCCGGGGAAGAACCGGCCATCGCCGAGCGGCAGGTAACGGCCCATGCTGAGGGGAAGCGAATAGCGGCCATAGCCGAACGCAAACTTCGAGACGGCGACCCGGTCGCCCACTTCCAGGGTCGGCACCATGCTTTCGGAGGGAATCACCCGCTGCTCGTAGAGCAGCCCGGTAAACAACAGGAAGGCGGGGGCGACGATCGCGAGCGTAGCGCCCCATTCCTTGAGTTCGCGCACCACTTTTTGCATCGCGGTCAACGGCTGGGTCTCAGTCGGGGCGTCGATTTCGCTCGGCATTCTGACCTCAAAAATCCGTTTGCGAGGCTGTCTTAGACGAATTTCCGCCGTCCTGCGAAGGCGAAAACGCCGACTGGACTGCTATTCGCCTGGCAGCGCGGCATGCGCAAGATTGTAGAGGGAAACGCCCCCCGCGGTCTGGGAAACAGCAACTTCTCCGCGATGTTTGAGGTAGTTGAGGTGGGCCAGCGCTTCGCCGGACGCCATACTGAGTTCCTCGCCCTCAATCGCCCGGCCAAATACCGACACGAAGGTATCGAGCACGGTCGCAGGGCCCTTCGCGAGACGGGCACGCAGGCGCGCGAGCGCCGTTTCGTGACCGCTGATCAGGTGCTCCAGCCGCTTGTGCGCGCCGGTGAAGGGCTCGTTGTGCGCCGGCAGGACGAGACAATCCTCCGGGATCAGCTCCAGAAGTTTCCGGCAGCTCGCCAGCCATTCTTCGAGCGGATCTGCATCCGGCTCAGTGGGATGGACCGAAACGTTCGACGAAATGCGCGGCAGGATCTGGTCGCCGGAAATGAGGATGTTGCGTTGCGGGCAAAAGAGACAGGCGTGTTCCGGCGAATGCCCGGCGCCGATGATCACGCGCCAGGTGGCCTGCGCCATTTCGAACTCGTCACCCTCGGAAAGCCGGTGATAGGCGTCCGGCATCAGACTGACGCCGCGCCCGAAGCCGCCGAAGCGCGATTTGTAGGTCTCCAGCGCTTTCTCGCTCCAGCCCGCCCGGCGATAGAACTCCGTCCCGGCAGCCGGGGCTTCGCGTCCCGTATCAGCGACCAGCATCCGGCAGGTGATGTATTCGAGCCGGCTCATCCAGAGTTCAGCGCCGTATCTGTGACATAGCCAGCCCGCGCTGCCGACGTGATCCGGGTGCATGTGGGTGACGATCACACGCTTCAGCGGCTTTTGCGCTGTCACCCGGGCATCCAGCAGGGTGCGCCAGGCCGACTTGGTTTCCGGCAGCGGGAGCCCGGTATCGACGATGGTCCAGCTGTCGCCGTCATCGATGAGCCAGAGATTGATGAACTTGAGCGAGAATGGCAGCGGCATGCGCACCCACTCGATGCCGGGCGCCACCGTTATTGTTTCAGCAAGCCCGGGCGTCGCCTCACCCAGCGGATAGTCCAGTCCGAAGCGGCGCGTAGGGGCGTATTCAAATCCATCCATCCGGGGAGGATAACCCTGCGAGGGGCCCCGTCGAGCCGTCACGCGGGGGAAAGTTACTTGATGGGGCTGCGGGGCCGGGGGGGCAGCTTGGTGCGCCGGAAGCCCTCCCCTGTCAGGCCATGGTTGCGCGTGCGGTAAGCAACTTTCGGCGGAAGCTCCGAAGTGACCTGCTTCGACTGCGCCGCGCCGGGTTTGCGAGCTTTGGGCCCGGGCGCGGGCGCCGTTTTCGCGGCTTTTGCTTCGGCCGCCTTGCCCACACTCGCGGCAATCAGCGCGGCGCGCTCCTTGTGGCTGAGCGGGCGCCATTTGCCTTCCGGCAGATTGCCGAGGTCAACCGGCCCGACGCGGATACGCTGGAGGTCTGCGACACGCAGGTGCACGAGCGAACACATCCGCCGGATCTGCCGGTTGCGCCCTTCGGACAAGACGAAACGCAGCTTGTCCTTGCCCTCGGCGGTCACTTTCGCCGGGCGCAGCTTGCGGCCGTCGAGTTCCAGCCCATGTCGCAGCAGAGCGAGTTTCTCCGGCGTGATCTCGCCCAGAACCTTAACGATGTATTCCTTGTCCACTTCGCTCAGGGGTCCGATGACGGCTTTGGCGAGGACGCCGTCTTCCGACAGGATCAACAGGCCGCGCGAGTCTTTGTCTAAGCGGCCGAGCGGCGCCATCTTGTTGCTGCGGCCCGGAATGGCATGTGCCTCTCCCTTCAGGCGCTCCCTGGTGATCAGACGAATAGCGGGCGTCTCGCCCGGCTCTGGCGTGCCGGAGACGAAACCGACCGGTTTGTTGAGAACGATGGACAGCTGATTGTCGAGCTTCTGCGCTGCCTTCGAATTCAGCTTGATCGTCTGTCCCGGGATAATCCGTTCGCCGAGCTCGGTGACGACCTTGCCGTCAAGTTCCACAAGTCCCTGCTCGATCAGCGCGTCGGCCTCCCGGCGCGAGCAGACGCCTTCCAGCGCGAGCCACTTGTTGATGCGGACGGGTTCTGCGCCGTCATAGGTTTTGGTCCAGGCAGCCATGATCTACTCGATTCCGAACAAGGCGCGGCTGTTGTCAAGGAACCTGTCCCCGCCCTCAATGATACCCGGCAACCGGCCAGGCGCGGACGCCAGCGACGTTTCTGCAAAGAAGCCTGCGAGTGCAATCTGACGTGCCCGGAAGTCCGCTTCGTAGGCGCCGAGCCCCGGCAGTCCCGCAAGGTCGCCAATCCTGGCTATCTCCTTGAGACAGAACTCGATTTCGGTGATCGGGGCAGTATAGGCCATCAGGTTTCCATGTCGCGGATAGAAGTTTTGCGCCCCGAGTGATAATCAACGGGTTCAATCCCGGGAAGTCTTGCACTACTTGAGGACGCGACCCGTTGGGTATTTTGGAGACGAAGACAATGAGACTGTTCCTGATTTCTGCCAGCGCGCTGATGCTCGCAGCCTGCGCGCCTGCCGCTGAAGCCCCTGCCGCGACCGAGGCGGCCCCTGCCGAAGCCGCAGCCACCGAAGCTGCGCCGGTTGCAGAGGTCGCTTATGGGAAGGCTGCAACGTACAAGATTGACCCGACGCACGCCTCGATCACCTGGCGCGTGAACCATTTCGGCCTGGCAAAGTACACGGCCCGCTTCACGACATTTGATGCCACGCTCATGTTCAATCCGGCTGATGTGGCCGCAAACTCGGTTGAAGTGACGATCGACCCCGCTTCGGTCGAGACGGACTATCCGGGCGACTACAAAGCCGGCCACGCCGACAGCCCATACGCCAGCTGGAACGAAGACATGGCGAAGAACCCGCAATGGTTCAACGCGGGCGCCCACCCCCAGATCACTTTCAAATCGACCAGCGCCGTCCAATCCAGCCCGTCCACGGGCACGGTGACCGGCGATCTCACCTTCCTCGGCGCGACCAGGCCGGTGACACTGGACGTCACCTATAACGGCTTAGCGCAGATGCCGTGGGCCCCGGACCAGGACAAGATCGGCTTCTCGGCCAGGACGACCCTGAAACGCTCGGACTTCGGCATGGGCGCGTATATCCCGAATATTGCGGATGAAGTCGAAATCATTATCGAAGCCGAGTTTGCTGAAGTCGCAGGCTGATCAGAATGAGCGCTGCAGCATCGTCGCGCTACACCGGCATCGCCATCGCCCTTCACTGGGCGATGGCGGCGTCGCTGGCCTTCATGATCTGGCTTGGCTGGAACATGGACGAGAACGAGGCGCGATATCAGCTGCACAAATCAATCGGGATCACGATCCTGTTTCTTGCGCTGGCCCGGCTCGCCTGGCGGTTTGCCAATCCGCCGCCGCCACTGCCCGAAGGCATGCCGGCGCTGGAAAAGACAGCCTCGCACGTCGTCCACATTGCCTTTTATGCCCTTATGATCGGCATTCCGCTCGGCGGCTGGTTCATGGTGTCGGTATCGCCGTTCCAGATATCGACGGTGCTTTACGGTGTCCTGAGCTGGCCACATCTTCCGTTCACGGAAGGCCTGATCGGGAAGGATTTGTACGAGATTGTGGCCTTTGTGCATGGCAAAGGCGCCTGGGCCATCATCGCGCTTCTTGCGCTGCATGTAGCGGGGGCGATCAAGCATGAGTTCGGTCCGGAGGAAGGTGTGTTCAAGCGAATGATTCCGGGCCTGTTCGGCAAGGCGAACCCGCCTGCCCTGCCCGCACGCGGCGTACTTTTTGCCTTTGGCGGAAGTCTCGCTTTGTTTGGCGTTATCGCCGCCACAGCTCTGATCGGCGCCGGAACGGCCAGTTCCGCTGCACCGCCCGCATCCGCAGGAGGTCCTTCTGCCGCGATCGCATCGAACTGGATCGTGGACTACGAGGCCTCCGAAATCGCTTTCGCGGGCCTGCATGACGGCAATGCGTTCAAGGGCGAATTTGAAACCTGGACGGCAGATGTGGCGTTCGATCCGGGTGCGCTGGACGCCGCCAGGGTTCGGGTCCTGGTCGATATGCGCTCTGCTAAGACCGGCAAGAAGCTTTACGACGACAGCCTGAGGGCCCGTGAATGGTTCAGCACGGCCGATCATCCGGAAGCGATTGTTGAACTGTCTGGCTTCACGCGTTCGGCCAACGGATACCAGGCGAGCGCAACGCTCACTCTCAAGGGCAAGCCGGTCAGCGTACCGCTTCGGTTCACGCTCGAAATCGACGGCGTTGAAGCAAAGCTGGATGGCTCAGCGGTGTTCTCCCGTAAAGCGCTGGACATCGGACAGGCGTCTGATGCCTCTGCCAGCTGGGTCGCCGACGAAGTCACCGTAACGGTTTCCGGACGCGCGAACCGCAAACCCTGAACGCCGCGATTGTGCGAACCTGCAGCAGTGATATGCCGGGCCGATGACCGCCCGCATCGTGCCCATCCTGCCTGAAACCATCGCAATTGCCGCCGAGATCCTGAGCGAAGGCGGGCTCGTGGCGATGCCGACCGAGACCGTGTACGGTCTCGCTGCGGACGCGGCCAATCCGGCCGCGGTGGCACGCATCTACGAGGCGAAGGGCCGCCCGCGCTTCAATCCCTTGATTGCGCATGTCTCGTCCTGGGCAATGGCTGAGCGGCAAGCAGAGTTTTCGGGCCTGGCGCGTGCGCTGGGCGAAGCCTTCTGGCCGGGGCCTCTGACGATGGTCTTGCCGTCAGCCACCGGCAGCCGCGTGTCCGATCTTGCGCGCGCCGGGCTCGACACGGTGGCGCTTCGATGGCCCAGGCATTCTGCCGCGCAGGCTCTGATCGAAGCCTTTGGCGGACCGCTCGTTGCACCTTCCGCGAACCGTTCAGGACATGTTAGCCCGACAACGGCTGAGCATGTTGCGGCCGATCTTGGCGACCGGATCGATCTGATCCTGGACGGTGGTCCCTGTTCTGTCGGCTTGGAGTCCACGATCATCGGATTTGAGAATGGTGAAGCCGTTCTGCTGCGGCCGGGCGGACTGGAGACATCCAGCATTTCAGCAAAGATCGGCCGGGCTGTTCACGCGCGGTCACAAACCGATGCGATCAACGCGCCCGGGCAGCTGAAATCTCACTATGCGCCGCGCGCTCGTCTCAGGCTCGACGTGACCGAACCGGCAGAGGGTGAAGGCTACATCTGTTTCGGGCCGGGTCAACGCGGCGGTCTCAACCTGTCGCCAAAAGGCGATCTCGCCGAAGCCGCGGCCAACCTGTTTTCGATGCTGCGAGCGCTCGATCAGTCCCACACAACGATTGCGGCCGGGCCGGTGCCGGACGAGGGGCTCGGCGAAGCGATCAATGACCGTTTGCGCCGCGCCGCTGTCCGCGACCCGGACTGACCGGAATCAGCCGCCCATGATGTCTTCTTTGAGGACGGTCATCATGAACTGGTACGAGGTTTCGCCCTCGTCTTCGTCCTTGTAGACGACAGCCAGGAATTCGGCGCCGAGATAGACTTCAAGGGAATCGTTGGCCTTGTCGCGCGCGAGCAGGCGCAGGCCCGGGTTCAGCTTTTCCTTGAGATAGGCTTCCAGTCGCAGCGTTTCTTCTTTGTTTATCATGGAGTTTCCTGAACTTTATCAACACGCGCGGACATTAGGGCGGCGCGCGGAAAAGTGGAACCCGGTTTTGAGAAAATCACCGCGAAAACGCACCCCTGCGCGCCCCGTGCGCGGGCGCTGAATGAGGTCGGCAAGGTTCAGACCGATGCCTGTTCCGGAATACCCTGATCCATCGACTGCGCGGGCTGGCAGCAGCTTGGACCGCCGACGACCAACGCCGGCACGCCGGCAACCGTGCAGTAGGCCGGAACATCTTTCAGAACCACGCTGCCAGCTGCGACCTTTGCTTCGTCGCCAACCGTGATGTTCCCGAGGATCTTCGCGCCAACCGACAGGAGCACCCCGCGTCCGATCTTGGGGTGGCGATCACCGACTTCCTTGCCCGTTCCGCCCAGTGTCACACCGTGCAGCAGCGAGCAGCCGTCGCCGACCACAGCCGTTTCGCCGATCGTGATGCCGGACGCATGGTCGAGCATGACGCCCTTCCCGATCCGCGCGGCCGGGTGAATGTCCACGCCAAACAGCTCCGATGAGCGGCTCTGAAAATGAAAAGCCAGCGTTTCCCGCCCGTGTCGCCAGAGCTCATGGGCAATGCGGTGTGTCTGAAGGGCCAGATAGCCCTTGAAAAACAGGAAGGGTTGCAAGACGCCCCTGCAGGCAGGATCGCGCTCCAGAACGGCCTGCATGTCTGTTTCGGCAATCGTCACGAGGTCGCGCGTGGTCTCGTAAATGCCGCTGATGACCTGACGAACCTGCTGTGGTCCCATCGCGGGACCAGCAAGCTGCTCAGCCAGGTGGAAAGACAGTGCATTTCCAAGCGTCGAATGCGTCAGGATGGCCGCGTTCAGATAGCTGGCCAGTGAAGGTTCTTCAGCGGCCGCCGCGCTCGCTTCAAACCTGAGACGCTTCCAGACGGGCGCAGGGGCGCCGATATCCGGGTTGTCGATCATGGCAGGCTCCTGCAGCTTTCGGGGTCTAACATGGCGCTCGAATGCAAAAATTTCAATTGCACCCCCGGGCCGCGTTGCCGGTCCGTCCAACTGTCAGTATGCCCCAGATCCATGACCAAGAGATTTCCGCCCCCTCCGCTTCAGGATGCCCCGCTCGCCGGCGCAAGGCCGAGCATCGATGCGCGAACGCTGCTTGCCTTGCGAAAATCGGCAAACAAGCTGGTTCTCTGCGATCCGGGGCCGACCGAGAGCGAGATCGACGAACTGCTGATCGTCGCAGCCCGGGTGCCGGACCATCGCAAGCTGGGTCCCTGGCGATTCGTGGTCCTGGAAGGTGATGCGCGAAAGACCTTCGGCGTGTCGCTTGGCCAGATCCTGCGCGCGCGCGGCTCTGCTCAGGCCCAGATCGAAGAAGCCGAGAAATCGATGATCCGCGCGCCGGTCGTCGTTGCTGTGATCTCCAGCCCGGTGGATGACGGTCGCACGCCGGTCTGGGAACAGGAGCTTTCCGCCGGCGCTGTCTGTTACAACCTGCTGCTCGCGGCCAACGCCAGCGGCTGGGCGGGCGTCTGGCTGACCGAATGGATGGCTTACGACGCAGAGGCCGGAGCGTTGCTGGGTTTGCGCGGCGGTGAGCGCGTCGCGGGATTTGTTCACCTCGGAACAGCGCGTGCCTCTACGCCGGAACGGGTGCGCGCAGCCGTGCCGGAGCGGACGGCGCGCTGGACTGCGCCCTGATCAGCCTCGCCCGCGATACGACGCGGCGCCCGTATCCGGGACGTAAAGGCCGTCCGGCACAGGGCCCGATTGCCAGAACACATCGATCGGAATGCCGCCGCGCGGATACCAGTATCCCGAGATGCGAAGCCATTTGGCTTCGGTGAACCCGAAGATCCGCTTGCCGATCGAGACCGTGCAATCCTCATGGAAGGCGCCGTGATTGCGAAAGCTCGTGAGATAGAGCTTCAGGCTCTTGGACTCGACCAGCCAGCTCGCGGGCGCATAGTCGATCACCAGATGCGCAAAATCGGGTTGTCCGGTCACCGGGCACAAGGATGTGAATTCCGGCGCAACGAACCGCGTCAGGTACAATGTGTCGGCATGCGGATTGGAGACACGCTCGAGCAGAGCCTCTTGCGGCGATGCCGGAATGGCGCTCGCCTGTCCAAGCTGGCCGAGGCCCTTGTAGATTGCGTCATCCGCCATTGGGAATGATTTCCAGAGTTGGGAGGAGATGAAAGGTCAGCCCCATATAGAGGACGTATCCGAGCAACAGAACAGCGCCTTCCCAGCGAGCAATCCTGCGGCCCGTCACCGCAAACAGCATCAAGAGGCCAGCCGACAGCACAAGCGCTCCGGCATCGACGGAGGAGATGATGCTGACAGTCTGGTCGCCCGCCAATGCTTCGGCTGTCATGTCTGCGCGAACGCTGAACGGGTGCACCAGCGCCGTCACGCCGAGGATGCCGAGAATGTTGAAAATACTGGATCCGATAATGTTACCGATCGCGACATCGGAACGCTTTCTGAGAGCCGCGATCACAGAAGTTGCCAGTTCGGGCAGGCTGGTGCCGACGGCCACAATCGTCAGCCCGATGATCGTCTCGCTGATACCGATAGAACGGGCGACCGAGATCGCCCCGGTTACCAGAAAATGGGCGCCCACCACGACCCCGGCGACACCCGCTACCGCGATCAGGAGGCCGAGACCGAGGCCATACCGGCTTTGGACCATCTCGCCTTCTGCGCGGTGCAATTGTGCGGCGGGATCATTGCGCCTGGCGCCGATGAACAGGGAAAACGCCAGATATACGATCAGCAGTCCGAGCAGGATGACCCCTGTGCTGCGTCCGAACTGGTCGAACCAGAGTAAAGCGCAGAGCAGAAACGTAGCGGCAATCATCACCGTGCCGTCACGTGCCACGGCACGCGGGTGAACCGACAAAGGCATTACCAGGGCCGCAAGCCCCAGGATGAGCAGGCTGTTTGAGATGTTTGAGCCGATGACGTTGCCGAGCGCCAAGCCCACGGAGCCTTGACCCATCGCCTGCAGGCTGGTGACCAACTCCGGCATGGATGTGCCAAAACCGACCAGGGTCAGTCCAATCACCAGCTCCGATATATTGAGTTTCCGGGCGACACTGACCGAGCCGCGCACCAGCGCTTCGCCTCCGATCAGCAGCAGCGCAAGGCCGCCCAGCAACATTATGTACATCATTTCGCCAAATCCTGCCCTGATACCTGCCTTATAGGGCCGCGAAACCGTGGGATGCAATCAACCCTGAGACGCGTTGGCGTTTCGCCTTCACCTCTCAAGTGAACATTATGGTTTCAACCCTATGGATGGGCCAGTACTTGCAACCCTCTGCCCTGGCAGAAAACTGAGATCACGATGAAAACGGCGAATCCGGCCAGCATGTGGACGATTGCCCGGCCTTTGGCTGGGGCGTGCCTGCTTGCCTCGGTTTCCGGCTGCGCCCTCGTATCCAGCCTGCGAGGCGCTATTTCGCCCGCCGAGGATGGCACGCCGCGCGCCTCGGTTGAGGGCATGCCGCCGGAACTTGCGGCGCGTGCGGATGGACTTGTCACGGTTGACGAACCCCCAGCCCGAAGCGTTCTGGAAGCCCGCAACCGGATGACCGGCTCGGCCATGGTTCTGCGCGACCTTCTGGCATCCGAAGGATATCTGGCCGCCGAGATCGCGCCGTCCGAAATTCTGACTACGGCAGACGCCGCCGTTCTGATTGCTGAGCCGGGTCCGATCTTCACGGTTCTGTCGCGTGATTTCCGGGGGCGCGGCGCGGTCGTACCCGAAGTGGCACGGCGTCTCGATGCTGAAATGGCGCAGCTGCCCGAAGGCGCGATTGCACGCACGCAGAACATCGAGCGGATGGATGACACGCTTGTCCAGCGCTTGCGAGACCTGGGATACGCTTTTGCATACAGCGAAGGCATAGATGTGCTGGCATCCCGCGAGAATGCGGATGTCGAACTGACCTTTCTGCTGGTGGCAGGTCCGCGCGTTTCGCTCGGGACATTTGAATCGCCGGGCCTTGATGGCCGCAACACGAAGATGGTCCGTGCGCTGAAGACATGGTCCGACGGAGACCTATTCACCCCCTCGGTCATTGACCGTTTGCGCACCCGTCTGCGCGCCACCGGCCTATATGAGGGCATCGGCGTCGTCATCTCGGAAACCCCGGGCCCTGACGGCCTGCATTCGGTGACGGCAACGCTGGTCGAAGGAGAGCCTCGCACGGTTGGCCTGGGCGTCGCGGCCTCGACGACGGAGGGCGTTGGTATTGACGCCTATTGGGAGCGGCGCAATCTCACAGGCCGGGCGGACCGCCTTCGGGTCCAAGGCGAGGTGGCGACCCTCGCCCAGAACCTGACCGCAACTTACGAAAGGCCGAATATCGGACGCTATGGCCGCACGCTCTCACTCGAAACCGGCGTGCGTTCGGAGCAGACAGATGCCTATGACCTCGACGGCGCGCGGATCATCGCCTCTCTGGCGCAGCCTTTCTCCCGCGAACTGACGGTATCGGTCGGCGCGGCGCTCGATGCGACGCGTACGGTTGACCAGCGCGTCCGCATCATCGGGGGCATTACGCGCGATCAGGTTACCTTGTCCTTCCCGGTCTCGGCCACTTATTCCGATGTGGGCGACCCTCTCGATCCGCAATCGGGTTTCCGTTTTTATGCCTCGTCTGAAACCGGTGTGTCGGTCGGCGACGAGACTCCCGCCTACACGCGCCTTCAACTGTCCGCCGCGACCTATAAGGCTGTGGCAAAGGATCTCGTCGCGGCGTTTCGTGCAGAGTACGGCGCGTTTGTCGGCTCCGGCGCCGTGCCGCCTGACCGTCTGTTCTTCGCCGGCGGCGGCGGGACCGTGCGCGGCTATGAATATCAAAGCCTCTCGCCGCAGAATGCGTTCGGAGACCTTGAAGGCGGCCGCAACCTGTTTGCTGCCTCGGCCGAGCTGCGCTGGCGAGCGTCCGAGCGCTTCGGGTATGCTCTGTTCACCGATCTTGGCGCGGCGAGTGACGACGCCGGGGCCGTGTTCTCCGATGCGGCGGCCTCTTTGGGTTTCGGCCTTCGCTATTACCCCGGCTTCGGCCCCATCCGGCTCGATATCGCCGCGCCATTGGACAGCCGCGAGGGCGACGCGCCGGTTCAGCTCTACATCTCCATCGGGCAAGCGTTCTGATGGCGGCGGATGCGGCTCCCCTCGCCTTCATCAAGCGTCGACCGGTTTCATCGACGCTGGCCGGGCTCTTGATCGGCGCGCTCCTGCTGGCAGCCTTTGCGCGTCATTGGGTCACGACAGATGCCGGCCGCGATTTTATAGTCTCGCAGATTGAAGGCCGGCAGGTCGCCGGATACGGCCGGCTCAGTGTCCGCAAGCTCGAAGGTGATCCGCTTTCGGCATTTTCGGCCCGATCGGTCGAGATCCGGGACGCGTCGGGTGTGTGGCTGTCGGCTGAAAACGTCAAAGTGACCTGGTCGCCCCTCGCCCTGCTGTCGCGGACCGCTGATCTGGAAATCGTGGACATCGCCGGGATCGATGTTCTGCGCCTGCCCGTGCGTGTGGCAACGCCGCCCCCTGGCAACGACCCCTGGCAGGTTCGGCTGGGTCAGGGAAACATCGCCCGTCTGTTCCTGGCAGAGGGCGTCGCCGGGCCAGAGACCGCACTCGGCGTCTCAGCCCGGTTGCTCAATGAGCGCAACGGCTCCATTGACGCAGAGCTCCAGATCACGCCGCTGGAAGGCGCCGGTGACCGGATTGAAGCGAAGATCCTGCGTGACCGCAACGCCGCTTTCGAACTGCAGATCGATAGCGTCGCGCCTGCTGGCGGCGTGTTTGCGCACTTGCTGGAACTGCCGGCAGGCTCCTCCGCGGTTCTGGCTGCCACGGCCGCAGGCGATCTTGACGACGGGCGCGGCGAGGCCCGGCTTTCGGTCGACGGCGCAGACAAGGTCTTTGTGTCCGCCAAGATCGAAGACAAGGCGCTTGAAGCGGGTCTGCGGATGGATGCGGGGGCGCTTCCGATCCCTGAGAAGATCGCGGCATTTCTCGGTCCCAGGGCGGAAGCCGATGTCACGGTCCTCTTTGCCGATTCCGGTGCATCGTTTGACATCAACAGCCGGATTTCCGCCGGCACGGTCGGCGTGTCCGGCAAGGCGAACGCGAACTTCACGCAGTTGACCGGGCCTGCCAGCTTGAAAGCCAACCTTTCAACATTGGCGCCCTTCTGGGACGGCGCCCGCACCGTGAAACTCGGCGGCACACTGGCAAAGGGTGATGCCGGCTATGTGTATACCGGAGACGCTGAGATCGCCTTCACGCCCGGCGCCGGACTGCCGCTCGAAGCTGTTTCCGGTCCTGTAACCATAGGCCTGCAATCCGACCGCATCCCGTTTTCCGGCGACGTCGTCGTCACGAAGGCCTTTGCGGACAACGCGCAGATCGCCGGCATTCTGGGTGAGGCTGTGCGCGTATCCGGCAGCGGCACGTTCGATTTTGCGCGCCAACGCCTGCTGCTCGATGCAGCGGAAGTCGAGCACCGGTCCGGCACAGCCCAGTTGCTGGGTGAAGCCGGCTTCGATGACCGCTCGCTCAATCTATCGGGCAAGGTTTCCCAGTCGCTCGATGCGCTGCCGGGAGGCTTTACCGGCAACGCATCCGGTTTCATTCAGGCGAAAGGCACGTTCAGGGACGTTGAACTCGGCTTGAACCTCAATCTCGACAAGGTGACCTCGCCCACAGCTGCCCTGGATCCGCTCGTGAACGGACGCGGCGCCCTGCGCGGCCTGCTTCAGTTGTCCGGCAATTCAGGCATTATCCGCCGGCTGGATGTAATCCTGCCCGGCCTGCAGGGACAGGTTTCAGGCCCTGCCTACGGCGCGGGAAGCCCCGATTTGCGCATTGACGTAAAGCAGAACGTGCCGATCATGATTGCTGGCAACGCTATCAACCTCGACAACATAGAGGTCCGTCTGACGCGCCCCTCCGGGGCCATGCAGCTGACGGGGAAATCGGCCGGTGGCCGCGCGGTCGTCAGTGGGCGGACCATTTCCCACCTTTCGGCCGATGCATCTCTCAAATTCTCCGGCGATAACTTTTCCGGACCGGTCGCCTTGTCCGGACGATCGGAGGGACAACCCGCCAATGGGTCGTTCTTTCTCGAGCGCAATGGAAAGTCTACGCGCTTGAGCAGTATAGCGGCCAAGCTCGGCACGATTGCCCTTACCGGGTCTGCGACCATCGGGGATGACGGGTCCCTGGCAGCCGATATCGACGCGAACGCAGATGCTTTTGAAATCTCTGGAGTTACTTTCGGAAGCCTGCGCCTCAAGGGTCAAGGCACGCGGAGCGGCGCTGATGCGCTGGCAATTGGCGGAGAGTTCGAAGCCCGCAAAATCCAGGTCACACCGCAGCTCCTCATCGACAGGATCAACGCAACGATCACGACCACGCCCGAGGGGTACCGCTTCGAAGGCCGGCTCTTGGACCAACAACCGCGCGCCAATAGCGACCTGGATTTTTCGGGCGTGATCCGAACGGAGAAGGGTCCGGCCTCGGGGCGTCTGTTCCTGTCGGGCGCTTTGCTCGGCATCAAGATTGCGACCGATGAAGACATCCAGTGGACCCTCGGCCCTGCGCCCATGCTGCGTGCCAACCTGAGTTTGCTCGGTGGCCGGATCGCCGCGCGGCTTCAGCCGGGCAGCGATGCGGCCGGCAGCGAAATTCAGCTGCAAAACATTGCCATCGCGCCTGTGCTTGCAGCGCTTGGGCTACCGGCCATCGACGCGGCTGTTTCCGGTCGGGCGAATGGGCGCTTCCATGGCGAAAACCCCGACGCGGCGTTCGAGCTCTCGGCCAGCAGCCCCGTCGAAGGTATCACGACCGAGATCGACTTTGACCTGACCGGGCGCGTGAGCCGGCAGGGGCTGACGTTCGCCGCAGAGTCGTCATTCGGCCCAGAGTTCAAGGCCAATGCCGCGGCCCGGTTACCTGTGAAGACCTCGCCGGCCGGTCTCGTAACGCTCGACCGGAGCGGCGCGATGGAGGCCCTTGTCGAGGTCGGCGGCGAACTGAAGGCGCTTCAACTGATTGCGCTGGCATATGGTCATGACATCGGCGGGGCGCTGCAGAGCCGAACCGAGATTTCTGGTTCTCTGGATAATCCTGCCATTTATTCAAATGCCCGGGTGGCGAACGGAAGTTACGAGTATGGCGCGACGGGGCTGAGGCTGAAGGATATCGCACTCGACGCAACCCTGAACGACCGGGTACTGACCATCAAGGGGTCGGGCGCGGGTGTCAAAGGCGGCACGCTGGCGCTTGAGGGGCGCCTTGCGCAAGCAGAATCGGGCGTGAACGTCGATCTTTCGAACCTGCTGGTCTTTGACCGGCTCGGGGATGAGGCACGCGTGAGCGGCGATCTGAAACTCACGGAAGGCGAGAGCGACCGCGTGCTGTCCGGCGCGCTCACGATTGATGCTGCGCGGTTCAACTTTGACAACTATTCCAATGAGACGATACGCACGCTGAATGTCCGTTGGAACACGGACGTTGAGAATACGACGCGGCCGCGTCTCCTCAGTAAGCCGATCCGTCTGGGTTTCAGCGTTGATGCACGCAGCGGTGTCCTCATTAAGGGCCGGGGGCTCGACACCAACTGGGGCGTTGATCTGGACGTCACGGGGCGGCCGGACAGCCTCCTGGTGAACGGCAAGGCAACACTCGTGCGCGGTTACCTTGAACTTGCGCGGCGCCCGTTTGAGTTCGAGACCGGCCAGATCGATTTCGATGGCCCTTTGAGCGCAGCCACTCTGGCCATCTCAGCAACGAGGGACGTCGATAACTTCGCGGTCCGTGCCGATGTCGGCGGCACGCCGACGAAGCCGACGATCGAGCTGTCGAGCACCCCCTCCCTTCCGGACGACGAGATCCTGTCGCGGATGCTGTTTGGCCGATCGGCGGTCGACCTGTCCGCGCTCGAAGCTGCCGAGCTTGCCTCGTCCATTGCAAGACTGTCCGGCCGCAATACCGGGCTTGATCCGATCGGCGCAATTCAATCCGGTCTTGGCGTGGACAGGTTGCGTTTTGGGGTTGACAGCGCTGGCAACCCGGAGTTGGGCGTCGGACAGTATCTCGCGCCGGACGTCTATCTCGAGGTGACCACCCAGGGCGCGGCAGGAAACTCCGTTGAAGTGGAATGGCAGCCTCGGCCGCAGGTTTCGGTTACCTCCGAAACCAGTTCAACAGGAGACTCCAGGGTCTCCGTACGTTGGAAAAAGGATTACTGATCGTTTAGGTAATGTCCGAGCCCTGCGCACCGCGCTGAAAACCCTTAGGCTTTTGTGATACGTATTTCACAATTTGTCATACCATAAAAGTTGCTATGCACTTTCCTAGGAGCGACACGTCCGAAAAATTCAAAAGGTTGAGTTATGCACGAAGAATTACGTATCGCAGGCTCGCGCTCACCGACCCGCATCGACCAGATGGTCGGCGAGAAGATCCGCGAACTCCGGACAGCCCAGAATTTCACATTGTCGGAGCTTGGACAGGAGCTGGGCATCAGCCACCAGCAACTGCAGAAGTATGAGACCGGCACCAATCGCCTGAGCGCGGGAATGCTCGCAGCCGTTGCGCGTGTGCTTCGGGTTCCGATCTCGGAATTGTTCCTCGACAGCGAGAGTTCGGCTCCCGACAAGCGCGATCCGGTCACCGAAGCGCGTGCCCGCTGTCACACCTTGATCGAGCGGACGAATTCCGTCGCCAAGCTCGAAAGCATGGCCAAGGTACTGCGCGCCCTGTCGTCGGACTAAACAGTCAACATTCGACAACGTTCACGGCCAGTCCGCCCTGGCTGGTCTCCTTGTATTTTGACGACATGTCGATGCCTGTCTGGCGCATCGTCTCGATCACCTGATCGAGTGACACCTTGGTCTGCTCCAGGGAGTGGAGCGCAAGCCGGGCCGCGTTTGCGGCCTTAACCGCCCCAATCGCGTTGCGCTCGATGCAGGGTATCTGCACCAATCCGCCGACAGGATCGCAGGTCAGGCCGAGATTGTGCTCCATGCCGATCTCGGCCGCATTCGCGACCTGCTGAGGCGTTGCGCCCCAGACCGCGGCCAACCCGGCCGCCGCCATTGAGCATGCAACGCCGACCTCGCCCTGGCATCCCATCTCTGCGCCGGAAATCGAGGCGCGCTGCTTGTAGAGCAAACCGATACCGCCAGCTGTGAGCAGGAACCTGCGTACACGGTCGTCTCTGTCTTCTGCGTCCCAACAGTAATGTCGGATTACGGCCGGGATGATACCCGCCGCGCCGTTGGTCGGCGCCGTGACAACCTGACCGCCCGCGGCGTTTTCCTCATTCACCGCCATCGCATAGACGTTCAGCCAGTCAAACAGCTGCTCGCGTTCGTTGGACGGCGGCGCGTGAACGAGCTTCTGCCAGATCTCCGGCGCGCGCCGGCGCACCTTCAATCCGCCCGGCAATGTGCCCGTGCGTGAGAGGCCGCGATCGATGCACGCCATCATGACCAGGGCTATACGGTCCAATGCGGCCTCGGTTTCACGCGCGCTTCGCTTGGCCCGTTCATTTGCAGCCATCACAGCGTCGATGGACATCGACAGGTCGCTGCATGTGTTGAGCAGTTCCGCCGCCGAGATAAACGGATGCGCAACAGCCGGCCCCGCCGGCACAGTGTCGTCGCGCAAGGGTCGCTCCAGCTGGCGATGCGAGGCAATGAACCCGCCGCCGGTGGAATACCATGTCGCGTCAGCCAGTGTCTCGCCTGCTGCGTCGAAGGCGCGAAGACGCATGCCGTTGGGGTGCAGCTTCGGAAGAACCTCATACGCGAAGCGAATGTCGCGCCCCGGTTCAAATCGGATCTGACGCCCGCCGGGAAGGCCGAGCCTGGCAGAGGCCTCGAGCGTGCTGACCCGGTTGTCGGCGTCTTCGGGATCAAGCGTTTCGGGATCGAGACCGAGAAGACCAAGCATGACCGCTTTCGGCGTCGCATGTCCTACCCCCGTCAGTGCGAGGGAGCCCTGCAGTTCGACGTCGATGCGCTCCGTGCGGCCCAGAACACCGGCGAGCTTCAGCTCCCCCAGAAAACGCGCCGCAATCCGGATCGGGCCGACGGTGTGCGAACTCGACGGGCCGATACCAATACGAAACAGATCGAGGACGGAAAGCATGCGCCAGGTATCCTTGTCCGGTCGCCAGGCGGGATCGTCAGCTGCCGAACTGTGCCGGATCGGTCACGTCATGAGAATAGATCCAGTCATACTGGCCTTGCGCAACGGACGGAAGCAATTGCCCGGCCAACCAGATGGGCCCGTACGTTGCCAGCTGCGAAATCGGGTTTGCCCGGTGAAAGAGGTCCGCATTGCCGCGGGCCCCGGCCTGCACACGCGAAGTTCGCGGTTTTCGCGTTTCCTCATACCGGTCCAGCGCCTCGCTCAGCGTGCCTTTCGCCGAAACAAGTCCGGCAAGCACATAAGCATCTTCTATGGCCATGACCGCCCCCTGCGCCAGGAAGGGCAGCATGGGGTGGCAGGCATCGCCGAGCATCACGACACGTCCGTCAGACCATTTGCTGAGCGGCATCCGGTCATAGAGGGCCCAGCGGTTGAGCACGGTCGCTTTCGAAAGGATAGACCGGATCACCGGCGACCATTTGCGGAAATCTTTCAAGGCCTGTTCGCGGGCACCGGTTGCGCTCCAGGACTCGATCAACCGCTCTTTGCACTCAACGACGGCCACAAGATTGGCGAGGCTGCCCCGCCGAAGCCGGTACGTCACGGCATGCCGCCGCGCTCCAACCCAGACGCAGGCCGTTTCCGGCGGTGCGTCATCACCAAGTTCCGAAACAGGTACCACCGCACGCCAGGCGACATGACCTGTATAGCGCGGGGAATCCGGCCCGATCATCTGTTCCCGGATGGCCGAGTGGATGCCGTCCGCGCCGACCAGAAGATCGCCTGCGACGTCTGCGCCCCCGTCGAGATGCGCCGTGACGCCATGCTCATCCTGCGTGTACGAGACAACACGGCGCGCCAGCTGCAGCGCGTCGCCCTGGCGATCCAGAAGCGCGCCCCGAAGCGCCTCGACGAGGTCGGCCCGGTGAACATGCAGGTATTCCCCGCCCCAGCGCGCAAGCGAGGCGTCACGCAGCGGGATGGTCAGGATGCGCGCGCCGCCCCGTCCGAAGCGAAGCTCCTGGGCCCGGGGACGGAACGCATCCTTGGCCACACGGGCGCTGACGCCGAGCGCTTCGAATACGCGCATGCCGTTCGGGCTTATCTGCAGACCGGCGCCCACTTCATCAAGCTGTGGCGATTGCTCGAGCACTGTCACCCGGTGTCCCAGTTTCTGGAACGCCAGCCCAGCCGTAAGGCCGCCGATCCCGCCGCCAGAAATCAGGATATGCATCGCGCGCCTGGCCTGTTCAGCCTGATGACCGGTTATCGGGCGCGGGGCTGGTCATGACTGCCGCCCGTCAACACGAAGCGGCGGTCACAATACTTGCACTCGACAAAGTCCTCGTGCCCCATCTCGTACCAGACCTTGGGATGCCCAAGCGCCCCGCCGCCGCCATTGCAGGAGACCTTGCGGCTCGTCACCATCGAGATTTCCGGCGGGGTAAAGACATCGCGCTTGCGAGACATACGGCTGCTCCGGTCTATCCGGCGGAGGGGCCCGCTTGCCCCTGCCCGGCTAGACCCCTAACTAGAGTCTGGGTGGCTACCTTGCAAGCCGTGCCGAACGCCGCGACGAAAGGGCACCATGCCAAATCCAGAATTTGCCATCGAAGTGCGCGACCTGCGCAAAACCTACGCTGCCACGGGCAAGATGCCCGAGAAGAATGCCCTGAACGGGATTTCGCTCCAAATCCCCTCCGGCACGATCTTTGGCCTTCTCGGTCCCAATGGCGCGGGCAAATCCACCTTTATCAATATCCTGGCTGGTCTCGTAAAGAAAACGTCCGGCAGTGCCAGCGTCTGGGGCCTCGATATCGACGCCGAGCCTCGCCAGAGCCGGGCCGCGCTGGGCGTTGTGAATCAGGAAGTGGTCGCGGACCCATTCTTCACGCCCTACGAGATGCTTGAGCTGATGGCGGGCTTTTACGGCGTGCCGAAAGCAGAGCGGCGGACGGTCGAAATCCTCACCGCCCTCGGGCTCGGCGACAAGAAGGACGCCTATGTCCGACAGCTTTCAGGCGGCATGAAGCGCAGGCTGATGGTGGCCAAGGCTCTGGTGCACAATCCGCCGGTCCTCATTCTCGACGAGCCGACGGCAGGCGTGGACGTCGAGCTGCGGCGCCTGCTCTGGGATTATGTGCGCGAACTGCACGCCAGGGGCACGACGATTATCCTGACCACGCACTACCTGGAGGAAGCCGAAGAGCTTTGCGACACCATCGCCATCGTCAACCACGGCGAAGTCGTGGCCTGCGAGCCGACCGCACAACTCTTGTCGCGCCTCGACTACAAGACCCTGATCATCATGCCCCGCGAGCCGCTCACGGCTGTCCCGGCCGAACTCGCCATGCATGACGCGAAACTGCGGAGCGACGGATCACTCGCCATCACCTTCAAGACCGCCGAAACCGGCATCGGCCGCCTGCTTGAAAAGGCCCGCGCGGCCGGTATCGGCATTGCGGACCTTTCGACGAAATCGCCGGATCTTGAAGATGTGTTTGTGGCCCTGACCAGCGAAAAGGCGCCGGCCTGAGACTTAGAGCGACTGGCTGATCCAGTTCGACAGGGCCTGGCGGTTCATAGCGCCGTTATGCGTGGCCGCCACTTTGCCTTGCTTGAACAGCAGCATGGTGGGCAGGCCCCGCACGCCGTATCTCGCGCCAACAAGCGGGAAATCATCGACGTTCAGCTTCACGATCTTGACCTTGCCGTCGAGTTCCGCAGCCACGGCCTCGATGTGCGGTGCCATCTGCTTGCAGGGGCCGCACCATTCCGCCCAGAAATCGACAACCACCGGCACGTCTGACGCGCCCAGCAGGGCATCGAATTCGTCGTCGCTTACATCTATTCCAGCCATGATATTGGCTCCTTCTGTGGCCCTTATCGGGTGCCTGATACATAGGAAGTCTTAGGTCCTGTCAAACCACCCTCAAGACAGAGTTCAGCGCTTCTGAAAGCATCGCATCGGGAATGCGCATCATACGCGGGCCATCCGTCCAACAGAGCACGGCCCCGATTTCCCGGCCCGGATAGGCGCGCTCAAGCACCACGCAATAGGCGGCCATCTGGACGATATAGCTCTCTGCGACCCCTGATACGTCGTCTGGCGCGGGTTGGTCGGTCTTGAAATCGATCACCAGCACCCGCTCCGGCGTGACGACCAGCCGGTCCACCCGGCCGTTGATGATCATGCCATCGGGCAGTCTTCCGGATGTGCCGATCACCGCCGCCTCGGCGCGGCTTCCGGGTTGGAAAAGTTCGGAAAACTCCGGATCGTTGAGGATGCTTTCCGCAGCTTTCAGCATTTCGCGGCGCTGGGCAGGCGTGAAGGTGGTCTGGCGCGCCAGGAATGCCGCGCCTGCGGCAGATCGGGATGCGGGCGGCAGTTCTGGCAAGTATTGCAGCAGGCTGTGGATCAGACGGCCCCGCTTGAGGCGCGCTTCGCGCTTCGGATCGAAGGGTGCCAGCACGCGTGTTTTCGGGCCGAGCAAGCCGGACGGCGCGCTCAGGGTTCGTGATGCCGGATCCGGGTCAGGCCTGCGCCGGGCCCATTCCGGCAAGGCTGCGCCTGTCGTCGGTACGCCGGCTGTACGGGTTGACGCGGGCAAAGAACTGCCAAACGCAACGCAACCGTCTTCGCGCACCTGCGAAGGAAGGTGCTCCATGGCATTGCGGCACAGCGCGTACCAGGATCCCGGGTGGTATCCGGTCGCTGTCTCCCCCGCGCCGCCATACCAGTGACCAGCGATCAGCAGCCGGTCCTGCGCCCGTGTCAGCGCCACATAGAGAAGCCTGCGATGCTCTTCTTCGGCCTTTGCCTTGGCCAGCGCGCGCGCCCGGGCGGAGACGTCGATGTCCGTGTCCTGCCGCGGCGCCCAGATGACCGCGCCGCCGACGTCCAGGATCGCTTCGCTTGTCAGTTTCGGTTTGGCCGTCGTATCGGGCAGGATCACGATGGGCGCCTGCAGCCCCTTCGCGCCATGCACGGTCATCACACGCACCTCGCCGGCCGCCTCTGCAAGGTCGCGTTTGATTTCGGCCGGCGTCGATTCCATCTCGGCCACAAAACGCTGCAACGACGATGGTCCAGAAGCATCATGTGCCAGCGCGCGGGCCAGCAAGGCCTCGATGGGGTCGCGGGCCGGCGTGCCCAGGCGCCTGTTGAGCTTCTCCCATCCCGTCACCCCAGTCTCGCCTGGAACATCAAGCACCGCAGACAGGAATTCGTATGGCGGGCGCGCGGCGTTTGCGATCAGGTTCTCGAGGAATGGACGTATGGCGATGACATCCGGATCCTGGCTTGCAAGAACGCGGGACCACAGCGTTTCACCCGTCCCGCGCCCCGCTGCCAGTTCGAACAGGTAGCGATCATCATCCATCAATCCGGCGAAAGGGCCGCGCAGAATTTCGGCGAGCGTGAGGTCCCGGGATGGCAGGAGCGCAAACCGTATCAGGTTCAGGCAATCCTGCACACCAATGTAGTCCGCCAGCTGAAGACGATCGGCGCCCGCTACCGGAACACCGGCGCTCTTGAGCGCATTGATGATGGCCTCGAACAGGCCGCCCCGGCGTTCCCGCACGAGGATCAGCACATCGCCCGGCTGGGCAGGCCGCCGTGTATGGCCCTCAGACCAGACGGATGCCGCGCCTGTAACCATCTGCTTGATGGACTTTGCAATCTCGCGGGCGAGTTTGACCTTGGGAGCGGTCACCCGCACCGCGTCCACAGGCCGCTCCCACGCGTCCGTTTCAGGCGCCTCATCCCTGGGCATGACCGGCCATATCTCGACGAGCCCCGGCTCGTTCCATCGCTTGGCCGTGTGCACGATATCGTCCGCCCTCACGGGCGGCGACGAGGCGTCCGGTGTGTCGATTGCCGCGGCCGAGTTCCAGACCGTATCGACAAAGTTCAGGATTTCCGGGCTGGACCGGAATGACATCCGCATGCCCGCCTGCGCCGCGTTCGGATCGCGCAAGGTCAGCGCCTCAGTCTCTGCCAGGAACCGCGCGGGATCGGCGCCCTGAAAGGAGTAAATCGACTGCTTCTCGTCACCGACCATGAAAGTCGTGCGCGGCTCTTGCAGCCGTTCGGCACCGGCGCCGGCGTTGAATTCCTGCGTCAGGGCACGGATGAGATCCCATTGGGCAGGGCTTGTATCCTGAGCCTCATCGAGCAGCAGATGGCTGAGCCCGCCGTCAAGCTTGTAAAGGACCCAGCTCGCCAGTCCGTCCGTGAGAAGAAGGCCGCGCGTCCGCTCGATCAGGTCGTCGAAATCGAGCGCGCCGCGCCGGGCTTTCTCCTTGGCATAGGCGTCCAACGCCGGCACGCCGATCTTCAGCAGCGCAAAGGTCCGCTCGAACGCTTCGGCGCGTCTGATATCTGAGATCACATTTTCCATCCGCAGCGTTTCTGCGCCCGGATCGTCCCCCATCGCAAACAGCTCAGGCAGGACGGGATGTTTTTTTCCAACACCCGCCGTGAACGGGCTGCGTTTTCTCGGCTCGCCCTTCGCCGTCAGGAAGACATCGGTATAGAGATCAAAAGCCGCGCGCTCTTCAGAATTTGCAAGCACGTCGCGCAATTGCTGCGCCAGCCTGAGATCTGTTTTTGCGCCCCCTTCCAGTGCGCCGACGGCCTGTTGCACCCTGGCGAGCGGAAAGTCAGTGCGCATCGCCTGCTCGGCCAGCTCTGCCGCAGATCGCGGGGGAGGCTTGATCACATTGCCTAATGCCTGCGCAATTCCGGCAAGGTCTGGTCCATGCGCGGAGACGAAGGCGCGCAAAGGGCTGCCCGCCACCCGTACGGTATCCAGCGCGCTGGACGCCCCTTCCCGTCCCGCCTGCCGGGCGATCAGCGCCATTGTGTCCGGATCAAGCGCCGCCGCCTCAAGAATGACGGCGCGTTTCGCCCGCTGCCACATCTCGCGCGCGTCTTCGTCTTCCAGTTCGACAAAACCCGGCACCACACCTGCCTCCAGCGGGAAGCGGCGCAGGATCCGTGCACAGAAGGCATGGATGGTTTCGATGCGCAGGCCGCCGGGTGTCTCGAGTGCGCGCGCGAAGAGCGCACGGGCGGCCTTCAGCTGCTCCTGTGAGTAAGTCCCCGGCTCTGTCTGTTCCAGCTTCGAGAGCGTCAGCCTCAGCCGCGCGTCTTCCATCACTGCCCAGTCGCCAAGCGTCCTGAACAAACGCGTGAGCATCTCGCTGGCCGCAGCGCGCGTGTAGGTAATGCACAGGATGGAATCCGGCTTGGCGCCCGGCCGCCCGTCGGGGCGTTGCAGCAACAGCCGCGCGACGCGGTCGATCAGGACCTTCGTCTTGCCGCTGCCTGCGTTTGCGGTCGCAAAGGCCGATACGTTCGGGTTGGCGGCTTTCGCTTGCGCATCGCTCGCGGCTTTCAGCGCTTCGGACCCGGCCAGATCAGTCATAGACATCCTCACCGTCCGATGTGTCACTCGTCCACTCAGCGCGGCGAGCGAGCAAGTTGAACCCGTAGTCATACTTCACGAACTGCACGCGCGGCGCTGACGCGAACGCGGCGCCGGGCCCGCGGTACGCCGCGATCAGCTTCTGCAATCCGGCCTCCGCCCGCGCTGACATCTTCTCCGGCGTCAGCTCTTCGCTCTTGCCGCGGCCGATCTGCCGAGCCACCGGTTTGCCCTTGAACTCGACATATTCAAGCGCCGCCACGGGCGCCGCCGCCACGCCTTTGAAACCGCCCTTCTGAGCAATCAACGCCTGCAACGGCATCTGCTGATCGAACCCCGAAAGCACCATCGGGTCGGAGGGCGCGTTACCTGTCTTGAAGTCGACGATCGTGATCTGGCCGTTCGCGCCAATCTCGATCCGGTCCGCCTGCGCCGAAAGCACGAACGGCTGGCCGGCAATCTCATACTCCACTTCGCCGTCGATCTCGAGATGAAGGCCGCCCGACACATCCCTGCCCTGACGCCAGCCGTCAAACCACGCCGCAACGTCCTGCCAGATGGCCTGACGGCCCAGCCAGTCCGTCTCAGGTTCGCCGGACTTGCGAAGTTCCTGCCCAAGCAGATCCAGAAGCACATCCGGTGTCTTAGGGCCCGGCTTGTCTTCGAAGCGTTCGATCGCCTTGTGCACGGCCGTGCCGCGAAGGTTAGCCTGTACCGGCCCATTCATCGGGTCGAGCACCCGCAGGCCCAGAACATCTTCCGCCCAGATCGAATAAGGATCGCGCTGCAGCCTGTCTATGCGCGTGACGGACATGCGCTTCGGCCAACCGGACGGCCGCCTGGTGGGGCGAGGTTCTGCTTTGAAGTCTTCAGCCAGTGCACCAATGCCGTCCGACTGCATCTCGTGAACCCAGGCCGGCAGCTCGCCATGCTCTCCGGACAGAATACTGGCGCCTGCATCCGGCAAAGCGCCTTTGACCAGCGTACGCAGCCGCCAGACCCAGCGCGAGGCCACCGCTGGTGCATCATCCCGCCGCGCCGCATGCAGCATGACCACGCGCGGCGAACAGGCGAGCTGAGCAAAATCATGCGCCGACAGCCCCAGGCGTTGATCCGGGTCGGGAAGACCGAGTGGTTCGCGAAACCGGCGCGGAAGAAAAGAATCCGGCGCCGTCTTTTCCGGCCATACATCTTCGTTCAATCCCGCCAGCACAATCAGGTGCGCGGACTGCAACCGCGCCTCCAATGGGCCCCAGATACTGAGCCGGGGATGTTCCGGCTCTCCGAGGCTCAGCGTCAGGCTTGCACATTCGGTCTCGACCAGCTCGGCGAGTTCCATCGGCGTGACCGGTGCGAGCCACTCGCCCATTTCGTTCAGGCGCTGCAGAAGCGTGGAGGCGCCTGCCCCGTCTTCCCCCGCCCAGGGCAGCGGCGTTTCGCTGATCGCGCCGGCGAGCACGGCAATGCGCATAACACCGTCATCGATCCTGATGGTCTCAGCGGCGCTGAAATCACTTCCGGCCTCCCGAACGAGAGATGCAAGGCGGCGCACGAAAGCCCCTGCCGCCGCCTGCTGGTCCACCGTGAACGATTGATGCCGCTTGTTTTCCCGCGGGGCCTCAATGAAACTGGCAAGGTCATCAAGGCTTGCCCAACGTCTCGGGCCCCTGAGGAAATGCATGTCGATCAGGTCCCCGAGCGCACGGTCGCGCACGAACGGATGTTTGAGCACCGCTGACAGCTTCACCGGATCCGCCGGGTCGCCCGCCCAGCGTGCGCAGAGCGCGATCAGGCTGCCGGCCTGTGTGCGTCCAAGCGGCTGACCGGCAGACGGCGGCACCGACAACCCCCACCTTGCGAGGCGCGCGCTCACCCGGCGGGCGAGCCCCGCATCGGGCGTCACCAGGGCCGCCTTTGATCCCGCAGTCTCGAGCGCGCCGCGCAGGAGCAAGGCGGCTGCGTCCGCTTCGGCCGCCTCGTTTGGCAGTTCGATGACTGACAGCCCCTCCAAAGCATCGCGCGCCAGCCCTGCTGGAGTTGTCCCGCTCTCACGGGCGAGGTCTTCCAGCGTCTCGCGCCAGTCCGCCGTGTCATCGGCCGGTGCCAGTGCTTCGTACACGAGCTTGCGGCGCGCGGTGTTTCGCGCAAGAGAGGCGTCCGCAGGCCAGTCTTCGACGTCGGCCAGCGACAATCCCAAGGCCCGCAGTGTGCGTACCAGTGCGTGCTGGGGGTGGCTGGGCGATTTCTCAACCGACAACCGCGCCTTATCGGAGAGCGCTGTATCGAGGCCCGGCAGCACGACGAGGCCGAGCGGCAGGTCGCAGGCTGCGCGCATCAGCTGGCGGCCGGCGGGTGTGGCGCCGGTTGAGCCCGCAATGATCACCGGTGCGACGGGCGGCGAGGCACGCCAGGCCGCTGCCATCGCTTCGGCCGCCTGCCGCCGGCGCTCGAACGGGTCCGCCGCGTTGTTTTCCTTCAGCCATTGCGGCCACATCTCGGTGATGATCGACAGGAAGCGCGTCGAATCCTCCCAGTGCACGGCGAGTTCTGCTTGCGTTACCAGAGACGGCAGCGACGTCCAGGCAACGGGCGCCTCTCCCAGGGCCGCCTGCTCCAGCAGCCTGGACAATTCCCGGGCAGACGAGATCGCCGCCGCCGGTGGCAGGCGCCGCCCATACTCGCGCTCGTAGAAAACGCTCGCCAGTTGGGCCAGGACGCCAAGCTGCTTGGTAGCTGGCAGAACCGGCGCGAGCGCTGCATGCGAGGCCTCCGCGACAGGTGGTGGCTCATCCGGTTCCAGATCACCCAGGGCGCGGATGTCCGGTGGCAGAAGCGTGCCGCCCCCGCCGAGCGTATCAAACAAGGCCAGTCCGAGGGCGCGCGCAGACCGCCGGTTGGGCACGTAGATGATGGCATCGGCCAAGGCATCGGGCCGGTTGCAGAGATCAAAGGACTTGGACAGTTCCCTTGCCAGCGATCCGAGAAAGTCCGTACCCGGCGGAATGGTCCAGACTTTTGATGCGCCTTGCGCGAACGGGCGGACCTCAGCCGCCATGACAGGCGATCCACATCTCTGCGTCCGCGAGCGCCTTCGGATCGCCAACATGCAGCCAGAAACGGTCAAGCGGCTCGCCGGCGAGGCGGCCTTGCGCCATCAGGCCTTCCCAGGTGCGCATGGCCGAGAAGCGCCCGACCGCAACGCCATCATACAGCTGCGGCTTCATGATCCGGACACCGGCATAGGCCCAGGGCGCGGACGCCGCCATGCCCCGCCGCTCAAGCCGGTTTCCCGGTTGCAGGAAGAAATCACCTGCACCGTCAAAACCAAGCGCCCGGCCGGTATCCGCCAGCAGGAGGCGCTCATCTTCCGCAGCCGGGTCAAAGGCGGTCGCAAGCTCAAGATACGGTTCCGGAGAAGCCGGCGCCCAGAAGGCATCCGTGTTCAGCACAAAGACCGGCTCGTCACCGAGCAGCGGCCTCGCCTTGGCCAACGCCCCGCCGGTCTCAAGCACTTCGCCGCGTTCGTCGGAGATCAGAACCTCGACACCGCTTCGGCCGGCAACGTGCGCCTCGATCTGGTCAGCGAGATAATGCACATTCACGATCAGGCGTTTCACACCGGCCTCGATCAGCGGATCGATCAGCCAGTCCATCAACGCCTTGCCGCGCACCCGGATCAAAGGCTTCGGCACGGTGTCCGTGAGTGGCCGCATACGGGTACCAAGCCCGGCGGCAAGCACCATTGCTGTATGCGGAACAGCCAGGCTCATGTGCGGTCCTCAAACACGAACGGCGTCGTCTCTCGCACGAAGGCCGCCATGCCGGCGAGCGCGGGATGCGACAGGTTCCGGGCGAGCAGGTGCAGCTGTTGCGGCTGGAAGTCGCCGTATCGCGGCTTTCCGTCCCGGTGCTGGAGACGCGAGAAAACGCCCGCGATCCGCAATGCATTCAGCGCGCCAATAACCGCAAGCCGCTCGTCGAAGGCCTCTCGCGCCTGCCCGGTCAAATCCAGGAACCGCGTGATCGCCGCTTGCGCTGCTTCGTTCGAAACCGTGCGGCGCGCGTCCTGCGTCAGCATCGCAAGGTCCCATGCATCCCAGCCCACTACGGCATCCTGGAAGTCGAGCAGACCGACCTCTCCTTCCGGCAGCCAGAGAAGGTTTTCAGCGTGATAGTCCCGCAAGGTGAATGCCCGCGGGAACGAGACGGCCTGCGCAATCAGCGCGTCGCGTTCGCGCTCCCAGCGTGCCCGCGACGCGCCCTCGAGCGGCCCCTGGCCGATCTCGGCCGGCAACCAGTCCGCATACAGATCGGCATTGGCACCCAGCGCGACCGAGTCGAATTCGAGGATTGGCCAGGAGACGGCGCCTTGGGTCAGCACTTTCGGAATGGGCGCCTTGTGGAGTTTCGCCAATCGCTCTGCAGCGGCAACATAAAGCGGCGTTTCCGCTGCCTCGCCGCGCTCGATCAACCGCGCGAACTCGCGCGCGTCACCGAAATCCTCGATCAGCGCAAAGCCCGCCTCCGCATCGAAGCGGAGCACCTGCGGCGCCTTGAGGCCGAGGCTGCGCAGGTGTCCGGCGATCAGTACGAACGCCTCCACCCGCGAGGCCGCAAGCCGCGTCATGGCATTCCAACCCATCCGCGCGCGGGTGGCGGCATCTGCGTCCGGCGGGCACGGCTCGCTCTCGACCCGGGGCGCGTCCATCAGCATGGCGCTCGCCCCGTCACCGCGCTTCAGGCGGATGTAACGGCGCGTTGAGGCATCCTGGCCGAGGGGCCATTGCGCGGCCTGCGCCCAACCCTCGCCGGCCGCTGCAAGGAAGGTGGCAATCGCGCCGCGTCTCGGATCAGGCAATGCATTCATCCAGACGTTCCTGCCAGCCTTTGCCGGCCGGTTCCAGCCTCGCCCGCCGCCCTTCCCCAGAGATTTCAAGGAACACGTCCAACCGACGGGCCGGAAGGTAATGCCCCGCTCGGTCCGGCCACTCGATCAGCGCCACACCGGCCTGGGTCTCATCCCATCCGAGTTCGAAAACGCCGTCAGGGTTTTCAAGGCGGTAGAGATCAAAATGCCAGACAGGAAAGTCCGCTGCGTCATACATCTGAACCAGCGTATAGGTCGGGCTCGGCACCTCCTCGCCGGGACCGAGCAAGGCCTGGATCAACCCGCGGACCAGCGTGGTCTTGCCCGCCGCGAGGTCGCCGTGCAGCGCGATCACATCAGCGGGCTTCAGATGCTTCGCCAGACGAGCGCCGAGCGCCCGCGTGTCGTCTTCCGAACCGAGATCAACAATCTGCATCCTGTCGCGCATCCTAGCGCGTGCGCCGGTTGACGCAACGCGCGGAAACCTGTGACGGTGAGCCCCGTCTGGCGCGTGTTGCGGCAGGGGGCACAAGCGCATAATACGAAAGTGACGCACCCGTCACGAAACGAACTGGGGATCCAAGATGGCGCTGGGAGGCATCAGGAACATTGTCGTTGCCGGCGCCGGCCAAGCGGCAGCTCAGGCGCTGCAATCGCTGCGCAGCGGCGGATATGATGGCAGGCTGAGCGTGGTCGGCGACGAAGCCGCCCTGCCGTATCAACGCCCGCCCCTCTCCAAGGCTTATCTCAAAGGCGAGTTCGAGCAAGACAGGCTCTATTTCAAGCCGGGTGCATGGTACGAAGACCAGAAGATCGACGTTGTCCTCGGAACCACGGTTACAGGGATCAACCGCGCCCGGCGCGAAGTGCAGCTCGAACATGGCGGCCACCTCGCCTACGATGTTCTGATCCTTGCAACGGGCTCGCGTCCGCGTCAGCTGACCCTGCCTGGCGCAGATCTGGCCGGCGTGTATGACCTGCGCACGCTCGCCGATGTCGGACGATTGAGCCCGCAAATGGTGCCGGGCCGCAAGATGGTGATCATCGGTGCGGGCTATATCGGTCTCGAAGCGGCGGCTGTTGCCCGTCAAATGGGCCTTGAGGTGACGGTCCTGGAAATGGCGCCGCGGGTTCTGGCACGCGTCACCAGCCCGGTGCTGAGCGCGTTCTACGAAGCCGAGCACCGGGGTCACGGCGTCAGAATCCTGACCGGCGTGCAGACGGCCCGGCTGAACGGCGCCAATGGTCAGGTCACATCCGTCGTCCTGGCCGATGGCACAGAGCTTCCCGCTGATATCGTGCTATCCGGCATCGGCATCCTCCCGAACGAGGAGTTGGCCAAGAACGCGGGCATCGCCTGCTCTAACGGTATCCTGGTGGACCGTGACGGGCGCACCTCTGACCCGCAAGTGTTCGCAGCCGGCGACTGCGCCAGCCGCCCCCTCGTGCATTATGGTCGCTCGGGACGTCTCGAGAGCGTCCACAACGCCATCGAGCAAGGCAAGCTGGTCGCCGCGGCGATCCTCGGCCTGCCCCGCCCAGCCGAAGACTGCCCCTGGTTCTGGTCGGACCAGTATGACCTCAAACTTCAGATCGCGGGCCTCAGCCAGGGCTACGATACACACGTGGTCCGGGGCGATCCGGCGACGCGCAGATTCGCCGTCTTCTACCTGAAAAACGCGACCCTGATTGCTGTCGACGCGGTCAACAGCCCGCCGGAATTTCTCGCGTCGAAAAAGCTTATCATCTCTGGCGCAAAGCTTGCGCCTGACGTCCTTATCGATACATCAACCCCTATGAAGGATATAGCGGCTCAAGCGGCCGCCTGAAGGAGACGGAAACACCACATGGCAAAGATCACCTTTATCGCCCACAATGGCACCGAGCGCCCGGTCGAGGCACGCAACGGCATGTCCGTTATGGAAGTCGCCGTTAACAATTCGATCCCAGGCATCGACGCCGATTGCGGCGGCGCCTGCGCCTGCGCCACCTGCCACGTCTATGTGGACGAGGCCTTCCTTTCGAAAACGGGCGAGCAGCAGGAAATGGAAAAGTCGATGCTCGACTTTGCCGAAAACGTGCGCCCGAACTCGCGCCTGTCCTGCCAGATCAAGGTCACCGACGCACTGGACGGCCTGCGCGTGACCACGCCGGAAAGCCAGCACTGACGCGGCCTTTCGGGCGATGAACCGTAGGGCGGCCCCGGCCTTACCGCCGGGCCGTTTCGTTTAACGCTGCGAGAAGACTTAGTTCTTTTTCGGAATGGTGGAGGCGCGGCATGTGCCTCCAGGGAGCTGAACCCAGGAGCTGAACCATGACTTTTGCCGAACTGCTCGCCGCGGCGACCCCGGCCGAAGCGCATTCCCGGTCTGTGCTCATCCCTGAAACCTGGATGCAGGGGCGCACCGCATATGGCGGCCTCACCGCCGCGCTCTGCCTGGAAGCCGCCACGCCGCTAGCCGCCGGACTTCCCGTGCGCGCTCTACAGATCGCGTTCATCGGGCCGGTCAACGGCAGGGTCACCTGCAAGCCGGAATTGCTGCGGCAAGGCAAGAATACCGTGTTTGTCTCGGTGCGCATGACGGGCGATGACGGCGTCCTCGCCGAGGCGATCATCACGTTTGGCGCCGCGCGCGCCTCATCCCTCGACTTCGTGCATCTTCCGGCCCCGGACGTTCCGGCTCCGGAGGCTGCCCCGAACTACTTCCGCCAGCAAGGCGCCGGCCCGGCCTTTGCCCAGAACTTCGATGTGCTGCTTGCGGGCGGATTTCCGCCGATGAGCGGCGCGTCCGAAGCGGATGTATCGATCTGGATGCGACACCGCGATGCGGACGCGGCCGATGATGCGATCGGCCTGCTCGCGCTCGCCGATGCGCCGCCGCCAGCGGCCATGTCGATGTTCACTCAGCCCGGTCGCATCAGCTCGATGACCTGGATGGCGGAGTTCCTGACCGAAACTATTACGACAGACGCCCGCTGGTTCCTCGCGCGCCATACCGCGCAAACCGTCCGCAACGGTTATTCCAGCCAGCAGATGCTGATGTGGAACCGAGCCGGTGAGCCTGTGATGATCGGCCGGCAGACCATCGCCGTGTTCGTCTGAGGCGGGCTAATGGGAAAGGTCCGGAGCATCAGGCTCGGGTGAACCTTTTGTAAGTTCGCCAGATGTCCGTTTTCCCCAGGACCCTTATCCTATATCGCCGCGGCCGGCTTAAGATCCGACCGGTGGCCATGGTGCCGGCGTGACGACGGGGACCAGACTGCCCCGGTACACTGATTGAAATCTCGTCGCGGCTATGGAGCGAGGCTCCCATCCGCAGGAGCGCCAAGTCCCGGAATCCGGAAGGACTGCGTCCTGCCTGGCTTCAGGTGCTGGAGATATCAGTTGGCCAGTGCGGCGCGCACGCCTTCAAGATAGGCCATCTGTTCCTGCAGCGCGAATTGCTTCGGATCTCCCTTGTCGAGCGCCAGCAGCTTGAGGCGGGTCGCCTCCAGCTCGGCATCCACGTCTTCGGCTTTCACGTCAGTCAGGTTGCGGGCTTCTTCGGCAAGGATCGTCAGACCGGCAGGCGTTACGTCCGCAAAGCCGCCGCGCACATAGATGCGCATCCTGACGGCGTCGCCCTCAAGCACGCGCACGACGCCGTTCTTCAGCGTGGTCATGAACGGCGCATGGTGCGCCAGCACGCCGAACTCGCCTTCCGTACCCGGAGCGATCACATGATCAACCGCGCCCGAGAACAATTCCCGGGCGGGCGACACGAGTGAGAAGTGCAGCTTGTCGGCCATGTGTCAGGTCCCCTGAAGCGCTGCGACTACGACGCGTCCGCCATCATCTTGGCAGCTTTCGCCTTCGCCTCGTCAATGTTGCCGACCATGTAGAAGGCCGGCTCCGGCAGGTGGTCGAACTCGCCGCTGATCAGGCCTTTGAAGCCCTTGATGGTGTCTTCGAGTTTCACCTGCACGCCGGGCGAACCGGTGAACACCTGGGCCACGTCGAATGGCTGGGAGAGGAAGCGCTCAACCTTGCGGGCACGGGCCACGGTCACTTTGTCTTCTTCAGACAGCTCGTCCATGCCGAGGATGGCGATGATGTCCTGAAGTTCTTTGTACTTCTGGAGGATCGACTGGACGCTGCGTGCGACGTTGTAATGCTCTTCGCCGACAACCAGCGGGTCGAGGATGCGCGATGTGGAGTCCAGCGGATCCACAGCCGGGTAGATGCCTTTTTCAGAGATGGCGCGAGACAGCACCGTGGTCGCATCCAAGTGCGCGAACGAGGTGGCAGGCGCAGGGTCGGTAAGGTCGTCTGCAGGCACGTAAACGGCTTGCACCGACGTGATCGAACCCTTGTTGGTCGAGGTGATACGTTCCTGCAAGGCGCCCATGTCGGTGGCCAGCGTTGGCTGGTAACCCACAGCGGACGGAATACGGCCGAGGAGCGCCGACACTTCCGAACCCGCTTGCGTGAAGCGGAAGATGTTGTCGACGAAGAACAGCACATCCTTGCCTTCGACATCCCGGAAGTATTCGGCCTGGGTAAGGCCCGTCAGAGCAACGCGGGCGCGGGCGCCCGGCGGCTCGTTCATCTGTCCGTACACGAGCGACATGCGGCTGTCGCCTTCAAGCTTGATCACGTTCGATTCGATCATCTCGTGGTAGAGGTCGTTACCTTCACGCGTCCGCTCGCCCACGCCGGCAAACACCGAATAGCCGCCAAACAGTTTCGCGATGTTGTTGACGAGTTCCATGATCAGCACGGTCTTGCCCACGCCGGCGCCACCGAACAGGCCGATCTTGCCGCCTTTGGCGTAGGGGCAGATCAGGTCGATGACCTTGATGCCCGTCACGAGAACTTCCGATTCTGTTGCCTGGTCCACGAAGTCTGGCGCCGGGGCGTGGATCGGGCGGAGCAGTTCGCGGCTCACCGGGCCGCGCTCGTCGATCGGCTCGCCGATGACGTTCATGATGCGCCCCAGGGTGGCCGGGCCGACAGGAACCATGATGGGCGAACCGAGGTCGGCAACGGCCTGGCCGCGCACAAGACCTTCTGTCGAGTCCATGGCGATGGTGCGAACCGTGTTCTCACCGAGGTGCTGCGCCACTTCGAGGACAAGGCGGGAGCCATTGTTCTCGGTTTCGAGCGCGTTGAGAATGGCGGGGAGTTCGCCGTCGAACTCGACGTCAACAACGGCGCCGATGACCTGCGAAATTCGGCCTTTTGCGTTGGCGGGCATGCTCATCTTGAAATCTCCTCGGGAGATGAAGTCGTGTGGTTTAAGGTCTAGAGGGCTTCGGCACCGGAGATGATCTCGATCAGCTCCTTGGTAATCTGTGCCTGGCGGGCCCGGTTGTATTTCAGGTTCAGGGCCTTGATCAGGTCCTTGGCATTGCGGGTTGCGTTGTCCATCGCCGTCATCCGGCTCGCCTGCTCACCCGCCGAGCTTTCGAGCAGGGCGGAGAGGATCTGCGTGTTGATGTAACGCGGAAGCAGCGCCTCGAGCAGCGCTTCTTCATTCGGCTCGTAAGTGTAGATGGCGCCGCCGAGATCGATCGAAGGCGCGCCTTCCGGGGCTTTCGCCGGGATCAGCTGCTGGGCCGTCGGCACCTGGCTGAGGACGTTTTTGAACTGCGAGTAGATCAGCGTGGCAACGTCGAAATCGCCGGCCTCGTAGCTCTTTGTAAGCATCAGGCCGATGGCGATGGCAGACTCGGAGAAGTCGTTGCCCTTGATATCTGACAGGTTCACGTGGCTGGTGAACAGCTTGCTATAATCACGCGAGAGCTGCTCCCTGCCCTTCTTGCCGATGGTCAGGACCTTGACGGTCTTGCCTTCGTTGAGAAGCGACTGGATCTTCTGGCGCGCCAGTTTCACGACATAGGCGTTGAAACCACCGGCGAGGCCGCGCTCCGCCGTCATGACGACAACGAGATGCACGTCGCTCTTGCCGCTGCCCGCCAGCAGCTTCGGGCCATTGCCGCCAGCCGAGCTGGCCAGGTTTGCCAGTACGGCCGCGAGACGTTCCGCATACGGACGCGCCGCAGTCGCGGCGTCCTGCGCACGCTTCAGCTTCGCCGCTGCAACGAGTTGCATGGCTTTGGTGATCTTCTGCGTGGATTTCACGCTGGCGATCCGGTTTTTCAGATCCTTAAGGCTGGGCATTCGGGGCCTTCATGGTCCTGGGCGTTAGAGCGGCGGGCGGGCTCAGGCGAACTTTGACGTGAACGCTTCGAGCGTTGCCTTGATTTCGGCTTCGATCTCGGCGGTCAGTTCTTTCTTGTCGCGCAGCTGGGCGAGCAGATCCTTCTTTGCACCGCGCAGGTGGACCAGAAGCTCTTTTTCGTAGCGAGTGACGTCTTTCAGCTGGACCTTGTCGAGATATCCGCGCGTACCGGCGTAGATCACGAAGACCTGCTCTTCCATCAGCAACGGCGAGTATTGCGGCTGTTTCAGGAGTTCCGTGAGGCGGGCACCGCGGTTGAGCAGGCGCTGCGTGGCGGCGTCGAGGTCCGAGCCGAACTTCGCAAAAGCGGCCATCTCGCGGTACTGGGCGAGTTCGCCCTTCATCGAGCCGGCAACCTTTTTCATGGCTTTCGTCTGAGCGGCCGAACCGACGCGCGACACCGAGAGACCGACGTTCACGGCGGGGCGAATGCCCGAGTTGAACAGGTCGGTTTCAAGGAAGATCTGGCCGTCTGTGATCGAGATCACGTTCGTCGGAATGTAGGCGGACACGTCGTTCGCCTGCGTTTCGATGATCGGCAGCGCCGTCAGCGAGCCCGAGCCATTGTCGTCGTTGAGCTTCGCAGCGCGCTCAAGCAGGCGCGAGTGGAGGTAAAACACGTCGCCCGGATAGGCTTCGCGGCCCGGCGGACGGCGCAGGAGGAGCGACATCTGGCGGTAAGCGACGGCCTGTTTGGACAAGTCGTCATAGATGATCAGTGCGTGCATGCCGTTGTCACGGAACCACTCGCCCATGGTGCAGCCGGTGAACGGCGCCAGGTATTGCATCGGCGCCGGCTCGGAGGCCGTCGCGGCGACAACGATCGTATAGTCGAGCGCGCCGCGCTCTTCGAGCACCTTGACCACCTGAGCCACGGTCGAACGCTTCTGGCCGATGGCGACGTACACGCAGAACAGCTTGTCCTTGTCGGACTTCGCGGCGTCGTTGATCGCTTTCTGGTTCAGGATCGTGTCGATGCAGATCGCGGTCTTGCCGGTCTGGCGGTCGCCGATGATCAGCTCGCGCTGTCCGCGGCCGACCGGGATCATGCCGTCGATCGCCTTGATTCCGGTCATCATGGGCTCATGGACCGATTTGCGCGGGATGATGCCCGGGGCTTTCACGTCCACGCGCTGGCGGCTGGCGACGTCCTTGAGCGGACCCTTGCCGTCGATCGGCTCGCCGAGTGCGTTGACGACGCGGCCGAGGAGGCCCTTGCCGACCGGTGCAGCCACGATCTCGCCGGCGCGCTTCACAGTCGCGCCTTCCTTGATGCCGCGGTCATCGCCGAAGATCACGACGCCGACGTTGTCGCTCTCGAGGTTGAGAGCCATGCCTTTGAGGCCGCCTTCAAATTCGACGAGCTCGCCAGCCTGAACGCTGTCGAGGCCATACACGCGGGCGATACCGTCGCCTACCGAGAGGACTTGTCCGACGTCGGAGACCTCAGCTTCAACGCCAAAGTTCTCAATCTGAGACTTCAGGATGCCCGAAATTTCTGCAGGTGAAATGTCCATCGAGCTTCTCATGCTCCCTTCATGGCGGTGTTCATTTTATCGAGTTTGGCGGCGACGCTGGCGTCCACGAGGGTGGACCCGATGCGCAGCTGGATGCCGCCGATCAGCGAGGGTTCAACCTCGCTGGAAAGTTCAATTTCGCCGCCGGCGATCTTCGCCAGCATGGCTTCGACACGCTTGCGCTCGGCGTCGCTCATCGGCCGGGCGGTCCGCACAACGGCGCGTTTGACGCCGCGCTGCCTGGCATAAAGCTGGTCGAAAGCGGCTTCTGCGCCGAGGATGTCCTTAGAGCGGCCGTTGGTGGCCATGACGCCGACGAACTTGCTGAAGATCGGCGAGTAGCCGGCCTTCTGGGCCAATGCAGCGAGGGCGCCGACCTTAGTTTCACGGCTGAAAGCGGGCGAATCGAGCAGTTTGGTGAGGTCTTTCGAGGTCTTCACGCTCTCGGCGAAGGCCTTGAAATCTTTAAAAACAGCTTCAAGCGCACCTTTTTCCTGCGCCAGTTCGAACAGCGCGCGCGCGTAGCGCTGCGCTGCTTCACTCGTCTGCGTCACGCTCGATGCCGGCAAGGTCGATATCCGTCACGGTTGAAGGGCGGAAATGCCCCGGAAATGTGGGTCGGAGGCCGCCACCACGTGGGTGTGCCTGCTCAACTGTGCGGCGCTTAACACCAGAAAACTGCGCTGACAACATGGCCGCCGTGCCAGATACTGCGGCGAAATGGCTGGGAGCCCGGCCTGGCCAAAAAATGCAGCAATTACAGGAATGAATACGGGTCGATATCCACAGACAGCCGCACCTGGGCCGGCAGTTTGTAGCGCGCAGTCCAGGCCTCCATGTAGGCTGAAAGATCGACTGTTCGCAGGCTCTTCACAAGGAATCGCCTCCGATGACGCCCGCGCAGCACGGTTATCGGCGCCGGCGCAGGGCCGTAGAGTTCGATTCCCCCGGAATTCGGCGCGAGGGCCGAGAGTTCCAGTGCAGCGCGGTCCACAAGCTCGGCCGAGGGCGCGGACAGGATGAGAGCGGCCAGCCGGCCAAACGGCGGAAGGCCCAGTTCGCTGCGAACCTCGCGCTCGATCGAGAGATACCCGTCCCGGTCATTGGCGGCGAGCGCCTGCATGGCCGGATTGTCGGGCGTGTAGGTCTGGACATAGGCCTTACCTGGACGCTCCGCCCTGCCCGCGCGGCCAGCCACCTGACTCAGCAACTGGTAGGTTCGCTCTCCGGCCCGCAGGTCCCCGCCCTTGAGGCCGCTATCGGCGTCCACAACGCCCACCAGCGTAAGGTTCGGAAAGTTGTGTCCCTTCGCAACGATCTGGGTGCCGATCAGCACGTCGATCTCGCTGGCCGCCATCCGCTCGATCAGTCCGCGCGTGGCCTCTCCGCTCTGGGCCGTATCGGACGAGAAGATCTCAATTCGCGCATTTGGGAGCAGCGTGCGGACTTCTTCCGCGACACGCTCCACGCCTGGCCCGACGCCGATGAGCGAATCGGCGGCCCCGCAATGCGGGCAAACGGCGGGTTTGGGGATCGAGTATCCGGTAAGATGGCAGACCAGGCGGGCGGAATAACGGTGCTCGGTCAACCAGCTTTCCGTACCGGGGGACTTCAGCTTCTCTCCGCAGGCCTTGCAGATCACCAGCGGCGCATAACCTCGCCGGTTCAGGAACAAGAGCGACTGTTCGCCCGCGGCCAGCGTCTCCCCGAGCGCCAGCGCCAGCCGCGGCGAGAGCCATTTGCCCTTCTCCGGCGGCGCGCGTTTAAGGTCGATGAGCTCAATCTCTGGCAGCCGGGCCGTTCCGGGCCGAGCCGCAAGGCGCAGGCGGGTGTAACGACCGGCCTCAGCATTCACGACCGTCTCGAGGGCGGGCGTGGCTGAGGCGAGGATGACCGCGCCATCTTCAAGCTTCGCCCGCATCACCGCGAGATCACGGGCGTGGTAGGTCACGCCGTCTTCCTGTTTGTAGCTGCCGTCATGTTCCTCGTCGACGATGATGAGCTTCAGCTTCAGGAATGGCAGGAAAAGCGCTGACCGCGCGCCGATCACGATGCGCGCCCGGCCATGCAACACTTCGCGCATCGTGCGGCGGCGCTCCTTCGGGTTCAGCCCGGAATGCCAGGGCGCAGGCGCCGCGCCGAAGCGCGAACCGAACCGGGCGAGGATCGCCTGTGTGAGGGCGATTTCCGGCAAGAGGACGAGGATTTGCGCCTCGGGGTCCGACCGCAGCAATTCGGCGATGGCTTCGAAATAGACTTCGGTCTTGCCTGACCCGGTCACGCCGTCGAGCAGGTAAGCCGCAAAGCCGCCCTTGCGCAGACCTTCGCGCAGTTCTTCGGCAGCCGAGGCTTGTTCGCCTGTCAGTACGGCGCCGGGCAGATCGGGGTTGGGTGCGGGGAATGGCGGGTCGACCACTTCCTCGATCTCGTCCAGTGCCCCCATGCCTACGAGGCCTTTGACAACGCCTGACGAGACGCCCGCCGCAGCCGCGAGTTCGCTGGACGAGACCCTGCCGAGCGCGGCGGCCTGTTCCAGCACCTTCGCCCGCGCAGGCGTCAGGCGCCCCTCCGACGGGCCGGCGAGCTGGTATCGCAACTCTACCGGCGAAGGCACCAAAGCTTCCCGCGCGCGCAGAGCCATCGCCAGGATCATGCCTGGGCGGGTGACCGTGTAGCGGGAAGCCCAGGTCAGGAACTCCCGCATCGGCACGGACATCGGCGGCACGTCATAAACGGCCGTGACGGCTTTGAGCTTGCGGTTCGTGCCCGGCTGGTCCGGCAGAACCTCGACCACCATGCCGAGCCGGTCATAAGGCCCGACAGGGGCTGATACATAGGCGCCGGGTACCAGGTCCATGCCCTCCGGCACCGTATAATCGAACGGCTCCGGCAGCGGCATCGTGAAGAGAATCCGGGCGATGGGCATGATGCGCCCGTCCTAGCGCCGCCCTCTCCCGGCGTCACGCCTTGCCTCTCAGCCGGGTGCGCCCTACGCCTAATTTCATGGCTAAAGACAAGAAAACCGGCTACGAGCCGATGACGTCGATCGAGGCAATCACCGCCGGGCTGGATACGGTCGGCTATATCTCGATCTCGCAGATATCGACGGCGGTTTTTCTCGCGCATGGCCTGCGCAAGCCGATCCTGATCGAGGGCCCGGCCGGGGTCGGCAAGACAGACCTCGCGGCTTCGCTGTCGAAATGGCTGAACCTGCCGCTGATCCGCCTGCAATGCTATGAAGGCCTCGATGAGGGCAAGGCGCTGTACGAGTGGAAGTATGGCAAGCAGCTGCTCTACACACAGATCCTCAAGGAGAAGCTCAACGAGCTGCTCGGCGGGGCGGAGACGCTGAAGGATTCGCTCAGCAAGCTGTCCGGCTTCGAAGACCTGTTCTTCTCGCCGCAATTCCTCGAAGCGCGCCCCCTGCTCCACGCGATGCAGCAGTCGAAGGGCTCGGTGCTGCTGATTGACGAGATCGACAAGTCGGATGAGGCATTCGAGGCCTTCCTGCTGGAAGTGCTGTCGGACTACCAGGTGACGGTTCCCGAGATCGGCACGATCAAGGCGAACGTGCCGCCGCTGGTGATCCTGACTTCGAACAATGTGCGCGAGCTTGGCGACGCGCTTAAGCGGCGGTGCCTTCACCTGCACATCGGTTTCCCGGATCATGAGCGCGAGCAGCGGATCGTGCGCGCCCGCGTGGACGGGATTTCGGCGACGCTGCTGAACCAGCTCGTGCGTTTCGTCCAATCCGTGCGCGAGACCGACATCAGGAAGCGCCCGTCCATCGCCGAAACCGTGGACTGGGCACGCACGCTGCTGCTGCTGCATGCAAGCACGCTGGACGAGGCCTTCGTGCGCGACACGCTGAACGTTCTGCTGAAGCATGAGAGCGACATTGCCGCCGTTTCGCCCGCCATTGGCAAGATGGTGCGCCAGGCCACCGGGCCGGATGAACGCGGGCGGCTGTCGTCGGGCTATCCGGACATGGGCTGAAGGCGCAGCCCGCCATGGAAAAGCAGATCTCCAACTTCATCCGTGCGCTGAGATCGGCCGATGTGCGGGTTTCCACCGGTGAAGCGCTGGACGCTGCGCGCACGGTGGCGATGATCGGCTATGACGACCGGGGGCTTATGAAGGATTCGCTCGCCTGCGTGCTGGCGAAATCGGAATCCGAAAAGCTGATCCACGACCGTCTGTTTGAGCTTTATTTTTCCTCGACTCCGGCGGGATCCGCAGCACAAAGCGCCGGTGCCGAGAACGACGGCGAGCCCGGCGAAGATCCGAAGGACGCCGCCGAACGCCTGTCCCAGCTGACGCAGCAGGGCAACGAGCAGGCCCTTGCAACGGCGATTGAGCGGGCCGCAGAACAAGCTGGACTCAACGATATCCGCTTCTCCACACAGGTCGCCTATTTCGCACAATCGATGGTGCGCGCCATGGGGGGCGAACAGCTGCAGGCGCAGCTCCTGGAAGCGCTGCAGGGGCGCACGCCGGATGCCGACGCCGAAGCGCAGCGCCTGATAGATGTGCGCCGTACGCTGACGATGACCGCGCGCGCCCGGGCTGAGCGTGCCTTCGAGATTTTCGGCGCGGCTGAAACCGAGCGCTTCCGCGACGACGTGGCTGCAACGAAGCGCCTGTTGGCGATCGAGGCGAGCGACATGGCGCGAATGAAGCAGCTCGTCACGAAGATCGCGCGCCGCCTGGCCGTCAAGCATTCCCGCCGCCGGAAGCGAACGCAGCGCGGGCTGCTTGACGTGCGCCGGACGATGCGGGCCAATGCCGGTGTGGACGGCGTTCCGTTCAACGTCATCTGGCGCCAGAAGAAAAAAGACCGTCCCAAGATCATCGTGATCTGCGATGTGTCCGGGTCTGTCGCCGCCTATATGCGTTTCCTGCTGCTGCTTCTGTTCTCGATGAAGGAAGCGATTCCCGACCTTTCGGCGTTCGCCTTTTCCTATCGGTTGAAATGCGTGGACGACATCCTTGAGAACAACCCCTTTGACGCCGCGATCAAGGAGATTCTGCGCGAAATGGGACTCGGCTCCACGAGTTATGGTCAGGCCTTTTCGGACTTCAAGCTTGAACACGAAAACAAGATCGACCGACGCACAACGATCATCATCATGGGTGATGGGCGCTCGAACTATGGCGACCCGCGCCTCGACCTGTTTCGCGATTTCGCAGGCCGCGCGAAGCGGATCATCTGGCTTAATCCGGAAGGCCGCGCCCTATGGGGCACAGGCGATAGTGTGATACCGCGCTATGAACCCTTCTGTGCACAGATGAGCCACGTCGCTACGCTGAAGGACCTCGAAAAGGCCGTCGACGAGGTGCTGACGGCCTATAGCTGAACCCTAGTTCAAGCCCATTTCGTCGCGGTAGCGCCGGCGGAGAAGGTCAATCGGCGCAAGGTCGCGCTTGTCGGTTTCGTAGTGCCAGTAGGTCCAGCCATTGCACGCCGGGGCCTGCTGCACATGCGCGCCGAGGCGGTGGATTGAGCCGGACACGGCGCCGGTGGTGAGCGATCCGTCAATTCTGATGCGGGCCTGGTGACGGCGCTGCGGGCTGAACAGTCGGTCGCCCGGCTTCAGCCAGCCGGTATCGATCAATGCGCCGAACGGCACACGCGCGAGCGACTTCTTGCTGCGTTCGGTTTCCAGGGTCTCGGTGTCAAGCGGCTCGATAGCCTT
>CAMEDD010000015.1 GCA_945913285.1 Candidatus Sulfopaludibacter sp. SbA3 | reverse complement strand
CTGGTCAGATACAAGCCTGAAATTGTCGCTTCGGTGTTATTCTCGATGTCGAAGAATATGTCGTCTGTGAGCCCTTGAGCCACAGCCGTCAAAGCGAGAGCCGAAGATGCCGCCATTGCAGCGAGACCGTGCACGAATTTCATAAATCGCCTCCAAGACATTCAACCAATTTTTCTATTTCTGTATTCATGTTTTGATTTCGTGTAAAGCCGATCGCCAGTTGCAACCGCCGCGATGCTCCAGCGCTTATTGAAAATAGGTACAATAAGCAGACTTAAAGTTGCCTCTTCATTCCCGCGCCCCGAAGCAGTATACATATCATACCGATATTGTTCCGTGAGCCGACATGCCAGAAACCAACCGCAATTACGGACGCAATACGGACGGCACCTTTGGCAAGGGCAACCCGGGCAAGAGGCATGGCATTCGCCACAAGACGACGCTGGCCATTCAGGCGCTGCTTGACGGCGAAGGCGAGGCCCTGACCCGCAAGGCCGTCGATATGGCGCTGGCAGGCGATACCGTCGCGCTGAGGCTTTGCCTGGAGCGCATTGCCCCGCCGCGCAAGGACAGCCCCGTGCGTTTCGACCTGCCGCCGATGGAAAGCGCCGCCAGTGCATCGGCAGCGATGGGGGCAATCCTGGCCGGTGTCGCAAGCGGCGACCTGACACCGGGAGAAGGCAGCGCCATTGCCGGGCTGGTGGAAGGCTACCGCAAGGCGATTGAGACGACTGAGCTTGAAGTTCGCATCGCAGCGCTGGAGGAGAGGAAGCCATGAACCTTGAGCGACGGCTCCACAAACTCGAAGCGACCCATGCGGCAAGATCTGTTGAGCCGATACAGATGATTATCTTTGTCAGTTACTTGGACCCCGGCCCGTCAGCCAGCGACCCGCCCCGTAGCGAGCTTTCCCGCATTGTCTTCGGTGCGACCGCTACCCAGGAGTCCAAGTCGTTCGATCGGCTGCATGATGAAACAGAGCCCGACTTCCTTGCGCGTGCAGGGGTGCCGAAGGACAGAGCGCCGAAGGACGGGAAAGCATGACGCTGAAGCGCAGGCTGGAACGGCTCGAAACCCTGACGGCAGCAGAAGCCGCCGAACAGTACATCGTATTCGTCACCCACTATGAGGGCGGGCCGGATGATCCGCACACCAGGACTGGTGAGATCTACGAGGTGATCGTGTTCAGCCGTCCGGGTTCAGGGTCGCAGGTGTTTAAGCGCCAGCCGGGTGAGACTGAGGATGCATTTCTGCTGAGAGCTGGGGCTCGCAAGGGCGCTGGCAGGTAAATCGCCATTCCGGAGGCGGACGAAATGACACTGAAGCGCAGGATTGACCGGCTGGAGCGCATTGATTCGCCTTACTATGCCGATGTGTCGGAAATCCCATCGCGGGTGTTGGAAGTCCATGGGCGAAAGCAGACGAAACTGATTTGTTTCGGTACTTCGATACGCCTCCGCCGCTTGCACCCAAAAGCGACAGTCTACGCAGAGTGGCCGAAGAGCCTCTGGAAAAACACGCATCAAGAACCGAGCGAAAGACGCGCAATTTCCGAAGCTTGCGCAGGTCAAAGTGATGTGGGGCATTTTGCATCTGTTGCTGTCGCGAGCGCAGACGATGCGTTTGATCCGACGGGCGCTATCCCCGCAACACCGCTTTGGCGCGGGCATGGTATGGTGGTGCGCTTTGGCGGACTCGTTAAACCGTCGTGAACCAAGCGCAGCGGTACTTGATTTCCCGTCTGTGTAGTATTAACTAAACAGCATGCCTTCAAGAACAGTAAAGCCCAGATTCCATAGCCCAGAAGCGAACAAACGCGCCGTGGCCTATGCGCGCGTTTCGTCAAAGGAACAGGAGAAGGAAGGTTACTCGATCCCGGCGCAACTGAAGCTGCTGAAAGACTATGCCGCCTCCGAGGGCTTTTTCGTCGTCGATCAATACCTGGACGTCGAGACGGCGAAGCAGGCCGGTCGAAGCGCCTTTAGCGAGATGATCGCCTGGCTGCGGGCAAACCCCGACGTCCGCGTGATCCTGGTCGAGAAAACCGACAGGCTTTACCGCAACCTGAAGGACTGGGTCACGATCGATGAGCTCGGCGTCGAGATCCACCTGCCGAAGGAAGGCGTGGTTCTCTCGCGCGAGTCGCGCTCTTCCGAGAAGTTCATGCACGGCATCAAAGTGCTGATGGCGAAGAACTACATCGACAATCTATCGGAAGAGACCCGCAAGGGCATGACCGAGAAGGCCGCGCAGGGTTTATGGCCTTCGAACGCGCCGCTCGGCTATCGGAACGTGACGCGGGAGGACGGGCGGAGGGTGATCATCGCTGATGCGGACGTGGCGCCGATCATCAGCAAGCTGTTCGACTGGTACGCTTCCGGCAACTATGCGCTCAGGGAGGTCGCCCAAAAGGCGCGCGCGGAAGGCCTCGCTTATAAGAAAAGTGGGGCGCTGGTGCCGACCAGTACGGTTCACGCGATTCTGCGAAACCGTCTCTACACAGGTTGGTTCGACTGGAATGGCAAGCTCTACCAAGGCCAACATGACCCGTTGGTTTCAGTGGAGACATGGGAGCGAGTACAAGGTGTTCTGGATGGCCGCAATGCCAGCAAGCACCGCCGGATGACACATGATTTTGCGTTTTCAGGGCTGATTGTCTGCGAGAAATGCGGCTGTTCGATCGTCGGCGAGATCAAGAAGCAGAAGTACATCTACTACCACTGCACGGGCTACGCCGATAAATGCCAGGGCGAGCCGCCCTCCTGCCGCCGCAAGTATGTTCGCGAGGAAGTACTGGAGCAGCAGTTTACCGACCTGCTCGGCAAACTACACTTCGACGTGGAGGTGCTCGACTGGGTACGCGAAGCCCTGCACACCAGCCGCGCAGACGAAAGACGCGAACACGAAGACGCTATAAGGCGGCTGCGCGCCGAATATGACCGCCTCCAAGCCCGCATTGATGCGATGTACATCGACAAGCTCGACGGCCGGATTGGCGGGGATTTCTTCGACAGGATGTCCGGCACTTGGCGCGAAGAGCAAAGCCGCTGCCTTTCGGACATTACCCAGCATCAGATGGCTGAGCAGTCCTACATGGAAGAAGGCGAGCAAATTCTCGAACTTGCCCGGAACGCCCAAGCCCTGTTCGAACGCCAGCCAGCGAGCGAAAAACGCCGGTTGCTGAATTTTGTACTTTCGAACTGCAAATGGGATGACGGCCAGGTGGCCGCGACCTTTCGCGAACCCTTTGATTTGTTAGCAGAAACGACTGCGCTTGCCCGACAGACACACGCCGCGAACGGCACAATTTCGGCAAAAAATGAGATTTGGCTCCGTGAGCAGGACTCGAACCTGCGACCGGGCGATTAACAGTCGCCTGCTCTACCAACTGAGCTATCACGGAATAGCCGGAAAGGGGGGCATAGCAGAGCGCGTTGCCCGTTCAAGTGCCTAAGTGCGCCGCCGGGCTAATTTCTGTGACGGGTTCACGACGGACCCGGAAACAAAAAAATGGCGGAAGCGTGAGCTCCCGCCAAAGGCGTTGGGTGATGGTGGGTGTCTCCATAGAAGACACGATCACACTCGCCCGATAGGGTTAATGCCGCGTTAACAGACTGGATAAATCTTGGCCGGCCGCGTTTACACCTCGCGCCTCGAAGAGGGGCGCCCGGGAGCCCTGCCTGGAGCCGTCCCCGGTGTTGCAGATATCCGGCTCGGCAGCGTTACGCCCCGCCCCAGCGCCCCTGCGGATCTGCCCGGGGTAACCGGCAGGCCATCAGGGCGCGGCGGATCTGACTTGGAGGCTCCACCCGGAATCGAACCGGGGTGCACGGATTTGCAATCCGCTGCGTCACCACTCCGCCATGGAGCCTTCGCCAAGGCGAGAGCCTCTAGCAGGCAGCGGCGGCCCGCACAATCGGGCCCCGCAGACTTATCACACCGCGTGGCGCCGATTGCGTCCCGGCCCTGTCGTGATACATGGCGCATCATTCCGGATCGCTTTCGAAGGGACAGACCCGCATGGATTTCGCCCGCGCCCGTGAGATCATGGTGGACAGCCAGATCCGCCCCAATGATGTGACCGAACCCGGCATCGTGTCGGCCTTCCTGCGCACGCCGCGCGAATTGTTCACGCCGGCGGACAAGCAAGGCATCGCCTATTCGGAGCACGAGATCACCACCTCGCCGGGCCGCGCGCTGTGGACGCCGCGCGACACCGCGAAACTGATCAAGCTGGCTGATATCAAGGCGTCCGACACGGCTCTCGTGGCCGGCGCCGGAGCCGGATACGAAGCGGCATTGATCAGCCAGCTGGCGGCGCGTGTCGTTGCGCTTGAAGAGACACAGGCACTGGCAGACGCGATGGCACAGCGCTTCGACGCGGTCGGCGCCCGCAACGCCGAACCGCTCGCGGCGCCGCTAGAGCTCGGCGCCCCGGGTGCAGCGCCGTTTGATGTGATCTACGTCGCCGGAATGCTCGAAGTTCTGCCGGATGCCTGGACAGACCAGCTGCGGGACGGCGGCCGGCTTGTCGCCGTTATCATAGATGAAGGCGGCGTGGGACGCGGGACCGTCGTTCACAAGTCAGGCACCGCTTTGTCCGCACGCGCTGGTTTTGATGCCAGCCCCCCGAGATTTTCGGCCTTCGACCGGAAACCGTCCTTTAGCTTCTGAGGCTTAACGGTCCTGAGGTCGCGATTCGTCTCAAAAGTGATTGCTGTTCACCTTGGAACGGGCCACGCGTATATACCGCCTGCCCAGTGAAGGATGCCGCTAATGCTCGCCAACAAATTGAAGCTCCTTTTCGGCGCAAGCCTCGCCAGCCTGATGGTTGGGGCCCAGGCGCATAGCGAAACCCTGCCAGAAGCGGTCGCGGCCGCGTTCGCAACCAATCCGCAGCTCGAAATCCAACGCTACGGCACGGATATCGCGCGGGAAAACCTTAATCTTGCACGGTCTGCCCGGCTGCCGTCACTGAGCCTCTCGGCGAGCGGCGGATATGAATATGTCGATACCGATGCACAGTTTAATTTCGGCGTCGGCGACCGCCCGATTGCCAGCGCGCAGGTGCAGGCTTCGCAGGCAATCTACGCCGGCGGACGCATCAGCGCCGGAATCAAACGCGCGAAAGCCGGAATGGGCGCTGCAGACCGTAACTTCGAAGCGGCCGAGCAGGATCTGATCCTCGACGTCGTGACCGCCTATCTCGATGTCCGCCGCGACCGCGAAGCGGCAGCGATCCGGAAAAACAATGTCGACGTCACCGGCGAACAGGTCCGGGCTGCCCAGGACCGGTTCGAGGTGGGCGTGGTCACGCGTACCGACGTCTCGCAGGCGCAGGCCCGGCTCGAAGGCGCCAAGGCCGCCCTTGCCGGAGCCGAAGCCGCGCTCGAAGGCAGCCAGGCGCTTTACGAGTTCCTGACCGGCCAGCCACCCGGCGATCTGGCACCGCCGCCCGCCCTGCCCGCGTTACCCGCCACGCTGGAAACCGCGTTTGCGGACGCGGATGCGAACAACCCGTCGATCCTGGCCGCACGCGAAGAACTAAACGCTGCCGGAGCCGGGGTGGAGGCTGCTAAGGCCGACGGACGCCCGCAGCTCAATATCGTCACCACGGCCGGAATCCAGGAAACCTATGGCGACACCAGCCGCAGCGACACCAACGTGTCCGCCGTCGCGCAGGGCCGGGTGCCGATCTTTACCGGCGGCGCCGTCAAAGCGCAGGTCAATGCCGCGAAACTGCAACGGGAACAGGCGCGCCGCAATGTCGATGCGTTCGAAACGCGGGTCCGGGCGCAGGTTGCGCAGTCCTGGTTCGGCTATGAAGCTGCGGTGCGCTCGATTGAAGCCTCCCGCCGGCAGGTGGAGGCGGCCGAGATCGCCTATGAGGGCGCAAAGGAAGAACTGGCCGTCGGTGTTCGCACGACCCTGGACGTGCTGGACCAGGAACAGCAGCTGTTCGAGGCACGCCTCTCGCTGATCGGGGCCGAGCGCGATGCCTATGTCGCGGCGCACCAGCTGTTGAGGGCAACGGGCGGCCTCGGCACTACGGGTTGACAGAGCCGTCCTGGAACACCGTCCGCGTTAACCTTGTCAAAGGGTTGTTAACCGGATGCGGCCACTCTGGACAAAATAGTCTGGTAAGCGATTCTAGGAACGAGGGGCTGGTATGGCCAACGAAGCGCACAAAGAGCCGACGATGGAGGAAATCCTCGCATCGATCCGCAAGATAATCTCGGATGACGAGCCGGTGCCTGCACGCCAGACCGGACCATCACCAACGGCCGCATTTCGCAGTGCTTCGTTTCAGCCCGTGAACGACGACCAGGACATCGAAGACGCCCTTGGCGGCGATGTCCTTGAAGATACCGATCCGTCATTATTCGAGGTGTCCGGTGAGGCCGCGCCAGAACCTGAGCCCGTCAGGCTGACCGGTCCGCAATTCTCGTTTGAGGAGATGCTGGGGTCTGCCCGCCAGGCTGATGTTCAGGCGCCGGCCGAGCCAGCGCCGGTTGCCCCCATCCCCCGCGCCTCCCCTGCCCGCCCTGCCTTCAATGCTCCGGAGCCCCCAATGACCACCAGCGCCCGCTACGCCCAAACCGCCCTTACCGACGAGCACACGGCCGATGTGGCGGCCGGGGCCCTCGGCAAGCTGATTTCCAGGATGGAGATTTCGACCGACAACAACACGATCGAGGGTCTTGTCCGTGAATTGCTGAAACCGATGATCAAGGAATGGCTCGATGCGAACCTTCCGGGCATCGTCGAGGAAAAGGTAGAAGCCGAAGTCCAGCGGATCGCCCGCATGGCGCGCTAGCCTCATTTCCCAAACTTGATATAGGGAACGGCGCGCCCTCACCGGCGCGCTTTTCTTTTGTGCTCTTACCGGACCCTCCCGACGATGCTTGACCAGAGATTTGATCCTGCCGAGGCCGAAGCGCGCCTCTACAAGGCCTGGGAAGCCGCAGGCTGCTTCCGCCCTTCGGGCGATACGAGCGCGCAGGCCTACTCAATCGTTATCCCGCCGCCGAACGTGACCGGCGTGCTGCACATGGGTCACGCCCTCAACAACACGCTCCAGGACGTGCTGATCCGTTTCGAGCGGATGCGCGGCAAGAACGTTTTGTGGCAGCCGGGTACCGATCATGCCGGTATCGCCACGCAGATGGTTGTTGAGCGCCAGCTCGCAAATGAAGGGCAGAACCTGGATCGCCGGACGATGGGCCGTGAGGCGTTCCTCAAGCGCGTGTGGGCGTGGAAGGACGAATCCGGCGGCGCCATTACGGGCCAGCTGAAACGCCTCGGCGCGTCGTGCGACTGGTCGGTCGAGCGCTTCACGATGGATGAAGGCCTGTCGAGGGCCGTGACGAAAGTGTTCGTCGATCTCTACAAAAAGGGTCTGATCTACCGCGACAAGCGTCTGGTGAACTGGGATCCGCATTTCCAGACGGCGATCTCCGACCTCGAAGTGGAGACGCGCGAAGTTGCCGGGCACTACTGGCACCTGAAATATCCGCTGGCGGATGGCATCACGTACAATCATCCGGTCAAGGACGAAGACGGGAACATCACGCTCGAGGCGCGCGACTACATTGTCGTGGCCACATCGCGGCCGGAGACGATGCTGGGTGATACAGGTGTGGCCGTTCATCCTGAGGATGCGCGCTATGCAGGCCTCGTCGGAAAGCACGTTGTGCTGCCGATTACCGGGCGGCGCATCCCGGTCATCGCCGATGAATATGCCAATCCGGAAAAGGGCTCGGGCGCGGTGAAGATCACCCCGGCGCATGACTTCAATGACTTTGAAGTGGGCAAGCGGGCCGGACACACGCCCCTGAACATTCTGACGGCGGTCGCCGCCATTGAGAGCGGCGCCGACGCCGATGCCGCCGGCATTCCAGCTGAGCTGCGCGGGCTCGACCGGTTCGCGGCGCGCAGCAAGGTCGTTGAAGCGTTCGAGGCCCTGGGCCTGCTGGCGCGCGTCGAGGACCTGAAGATCGAACAGCCGTTCGGTGACCGGTCGGGTGTCGTGATCGAGCCGTGGATGACGGACCAGTGGTACGTGGATGCGGGCACGCTGGCGAAGCCGGCGCGCGCGGCGGTCGAGGACGGGCGCACGCGGTTCGTGCCGGAGAACTGGACGAAGACGTATTACAACTGGATGGACAACATCCAGCCGTGGTGTGTGAGCCGGCAGCTGTGGTGGGGGCACCGGATTCCGGCCTGGTATGGCCCTGTGATGACCACGGCGCCGGACGGCAATGGCGGGCATCAGGTTGAGGTGGACCATTTCCATGACGGCCCGGGAAACATTTTCGTGGCGGCCAGCGAGGCCGAGGCGCTCGCGGCGGCGCAGGCCTTCTACCGCCGGCCTGTCGCGGTTTCGGCAAGCCGCGACGAGGCCCGCAAGGCAATGTTGTCGGGTGATTGCGAAGACGGCATACGCCTCTACCAGGAGGAGGATGTGCTCGACACCTGGTTCTCGTCCGCGCTCTGGCCGTTTTCAACGCAGGGCTGGCCGGACAATACCGAGGCCCTGAAGACATTCTATCCGACGAGCACGCTGGTGACGGCGTTCGATATCATCTTCTTCTGGGTCGCCCGGATGATGATGATGGGGCTCGAGTTCACCGGCGAAGCTCCGTTCAAGGATATCTACATCCATGCCCTCGTCCTCGACGAGAAAGGGCAGAAGATGTCAAAGTCCAAGGGCAATGCCATGGACCCGCTGGAACTGATCGACGAGTTCGGCGCCGATGCGCTGCGCTTCACGATGGCGGCGATGGCGGCGCAGGGGCGCAACGTACGGCTCTCGAAGCAGCGTGTCGAAGGCTACCGGAATTTTGCAACCAAGCTCTGGAATGCCGCGCGCTTTGCCGAGTTGAACGCATGCGGCGCGCCCGGCGGGTATGATCCGGCGACCGCGCAATATCCGGTCAACCAATGGATCCTGAGCGAGCTGTCGGCCTGCACCGCGGACGTGACGCGCGGGATCGAAGAGTACAAATTCAACGAAGCCGCCGGCGCGCTCTACAAGTTCGTCTGGAACACCCTGTGCGACTGGTACGTTGAGCTGATCAAGCCGCTCCTGACGGGCGCCGATGAGGCGGCGAAGGCAGAGACACGCGCGGTGTGCGGCTTTGTTCTGGATGAAGCGATGAAGCTTCTGCACCCGTTCATGCCGTTTGTGACCGAGGAATTATGGGAGCGGCGCGCGCCCGGCCGGACCGGCAGGGACGGGTTCCTGATGCTGCAGACCTGGCCGGCGCCCGCGCCGTTCAGTCACACAGAGGCCACCGCCGAAATCGAATGGCTGATCGGGGTGATCACAGAGATCCGCTCGCTGCGAAATGACCTGGGCGTGCCCGCGGGCGCGAAGGTTCCTATGACGCTGGTCAATCCCTCCGCGCAGGACTGCGAACGTCTCGAGCGGCACGGCGACGTGTTGCGGCGGATGGCAAGGCTGGAGGAGACCGGCACGGCTGAGGCCCTGCCGGAAGGATCGGTGTCGACACTGGTCGGCTCGGCGGTGGTCGCGCTGCAGATTGCGGCATTGATCGACCGGGCGGAAGCGCGCAAGCGGCTGGACAAGGAAATCGGGACCCTCGAGAAGGACATCGCCTCGACCGAGAAGAAGCTGGGCAATGCCGACTTCGTCGCGCGGGCGCCGGAAGAGATCGTCGAGGAGAACCGCGAGCGCGTGAAGGACTGGACCCTTCGGCGCGAGAAACTCAGCCTTGCCCGAACCGCGTTAGCCAATCTGGCCTGATCTGGACTGATCTGGCCTGATCTGGCCTGACCGGGCCTCTCAGGGCACAGACCGCCCTTTCCCGCGCCGAATAAGCGCTTTTCCGGAAGGAAATTGCGCGCTACGCCCTTGTCTCGGAACACCGACACGGAAAGCACGTCAATGACCAAGTCCTGGGACAAATCCCGCCTGCCCTCCCGCCATGTGACCGAGGGGCCGGAACGGGCCCCGCATCGCAGCTATTATTACGCGATGGGTCTTTCCACGAAGGACATCAGGAAGCCCTTCGTGGGCGTCGCCTCCTGCTGGAACGAAGCGGCGCCGTGCAACACCGCGCTGATGCGCCAGGCGCAGGCCGCGTCGGTCGGCGTCAAGGAGGCCGATGGCACGCCGCGCGAGTTCTGCACGATCACGGTCACCGACGGCATCGCGATGGGACACGAGGGCATGCGCTCGTCGCTGGTGAGCCGCGACGTGATTGCCGACTCGGTTGAACTGACAATCCGCGGGCATTCCTATGATGCGCTGGTCGGCGTGGCGGGCTGCGACAAGTCGCTGCCCGGGATGATGATGGCGATGCTGCGTCTCAACGTGCCTTCGGTATTCATCTACGGCGGATCGATCCTGCCTGGCCGGTTCGAAGGCAAGGACGTGACCGTGCTCGACGTTTTTGAGGCGGTCGGCGCGCACGCGGCCGGCTCGAGCGAGATGTCGAGTGCCAAGCTGGAAGCGCTGGAGAAAATCGCCTGTCCGGGTGACGGCGCCTGCGGCGGTCAGTTCACGGCCAATACGATGGCCTGTGTGTCCGAAGCGATCGGCCTCGCCCTGCCCCTCTCCTCGGCCTTGCCGGCGCCCTACCTTGAGCGCGACGCATACTGCGTGGAAAGCGGCCGGGCCGTGATGCGGCTGATCGAGCAGAACATCCGTCCGCGCGATATCTGTACGCGGGAGGCTTTTGAAAATGCGGCGGTGGTTGTGGCTGCCTCGGGCGGCTCGACCAACGCGGCGCTGCACCTGCCCGCAATGGCGCATGAGTGCGGCGTGAAATTCGACCTCAAGGACGTCGCCGCGATCTTCGCCAAGACACCCTACATTGCCGACCTGAAGCCGGGCGGCAATTATGTCGCCAAGGATTTCGGCGAAGCGGGCGGTGTTCCAATGCTGATGAAGACACTTTATGATGCAGGCCTGATCCACGGCCACTGCATGACCGTGACAGGCAGGACCGTTGCAGAAAACCTGAAGGACGTCGTGTTCAACAAGGATCAGAAAGTGATCCGTGAAGCGTCCGATCCCCTGTCGCCGAATGGCGGCGTCGTGGGCCTTTGGGGATCGCTCGCACCCGACGGCGCCATCGTGAAGGTGGCCGGCCTCAAAGAACTCACGTTTACCGGACCTGCGCGCGTATTCGACGGCGAAGAAGCCTGCTTCGCTGCCGTCCGGGACCGCCAGTACAAGGAAGGCGACGTGCTGGTGATCCGGTACGAAGGGCCGAGGGGCGGACCCGGCATGCGCGAGATGCTGTCGACGACCGCCGCGATTTACGGCCAGGGCATGGGCGACAAGGTGGCCCTGATCACCGACGGGCGGTTCTCGGGAGCAACCCGCGGGTTCTGCGTCGGGCATGTCGGGCCGGAGGCGGCCGAAGGCGGGCCTATTGGCCTGCTGCGGGACGGAGACATCATCACGCTCGACGCTCTCAAGGGCACGATCGATGTTCGGTGGACCCCTGCCGAGATGGCGGACCGCAAGCGCGAGTGGACGCCGCGCACGACCCGGTATGGATCCGGCGCGCTGCACAAGTTCGCAAAACTTGTGGGCCCGGCTCACGAAGGCGCGGTGACACATCCAGGCTTTGCCGGCGAAAGCCATGTGTACGCCGATATCTGATGGCCGGCGGCGGCGCCCTCTTCCGGGCGCCGGCGACACAGCCTAAGCTGCAGGCTCCAGACCGAGGACTGAAGGCATGACCGAGCGAGCAACAGATCCGGCGACCGCGGCGCCGCTCTCGCTCGGCGATCTGCCAGAAGAGTTCAAGGGGTTCGAACGCATCTATGAGCAGGAGATCCGGCCGAACCTGATTGCCCGCGAATCTGAACGGGTCGCCGCCGCGGCGAAGGCCGTCCGGGCGCGCTGGATTGGCGGGGCAATGATAGCGGCGGGCGCAGGTCTTGGTCTGGTCGTCCTGCAGATGCCCGCCGTCGCGGTCGTGGCAGGACTGGCCGGCGCAGGCGTTATCTTCGTGGGAAATATGGACATTTCCCGCCTCGCGGGCGAAGCCAAATTACTGATCATTGAACCCATCGCCCGGCAGCTCGACCTGGCCTTCACGCCCAAACCCGGCACATGCGACACGATCTACCGGCACAAGGAAGTCGGCGTGGTTCCAGGATGGGACCGGTACAGCTTTGAAGACCTGGTGACCGGCAAGCGGGGCGAAGTCGATTTCGAGCTTTTTGAAGCGCACCTTGAAGAGAAGCGCACCACGACTGACTCTAAAGGCCGCACACGGACGACCTGGGTGACGGTATTCCGGGGCCAGTGTCTGAAACTGGATTTCCACAAGCGCTTCTTCGGCCGGACGCTGGTCACGCGCGACGCCGGTTTCTTCAACCGCTTCGGCGGCGGCAACGGCATGCAGCGGGCGATGCTGGAAGACCCCGTCTTCGAGAAAATCTTCGAAGTGTACACAACAGATCAGGTCGAAAGCCGGTATCTGCTGACGCCGGACTTCATGCAGAAGCTCGTCGATCTCGAGACGGTGTTCAAGGGCGGCAAGCTCAAAGCCGCATTTGACGGCGGAGAAATGCTGATCACCGTACAGGGCGGAAACCTGTTCGAGCCCGGTTCGATGTTCAAGCCGCTCGACAGCGCCGACCGTGTCCGGGAGCTGCTCGACGACTTCGCCGCCGTGCTTCGCCTGATCGACACGGTGACGGCCGGCAGAGCCAGGATGCCGCCGCCAGCCTCACCGGTCTGAACAAGCGATCGCTTTCAAGGGGTCACGATCGCGAACAGTTCAGGCGTTGCCGGTGGATCGAGAACGCCCAGCAGCGTGGCTGCCGCGGCGGGATCACCCTTGATCGACAAGACACCCTTCAAGACCAGATCGACCGGCTTCTGCCCGGCAAAGATCATTCCCAGGAAGGCCGGCTTGGGGAGCGTAAAGGTTGCCTCCGGCGTCTGTCCCGAGCTGGCTTCGTGAACCAGGACGGAGTTCCGGATGCTGACGATCCGCGTTTCCTTCAGGTCCGGAAACTCAAAGGCAATCGTGACAGACTTTCCTTCAGCCCGCTGCGGATCCACCCGGACAGCCAGCATGTCAAAAACCTGCTCAACAGAGATAGCGGAGACGACATCGGCTGAGAGCGTGGAGATGGAACTGCCAGTCGGCGCGGCGCGGGCTTCGGCCGCGCCTGTCAGGTACATGTTGCGCCAGAGCGAGCCTTCGGCCTGGTAGCCCATCTGCTCAAACGCCTCGGCGAGCGCTTCGCGCGCCTTGGTGTTGGAGGGATCAGCAAAGACGAGATGGCCTGCGACTTCGGCCGCCCAGCGATAATCCCCGGCTTTGAAGGCCGTCTTCGCGGTGCGCAAAGCTTTACCTTTGCCGCCCATCGCCTCGACATAGCGCTTGCTGGCCTCTTCCGGAGGCCACGCATTGAGGTTGACCGGATTGGCGTCGTACCAGCCGAGATAGCGCTGGTACACGGCCTTGGAATTGTGCGCCATGGTGCCGTAATAGCCGCGGTTATACCATTTCGAGGCGAGGCTGGCCGGCAGCTCAATAACCTCGGCAATTTCCTCCGCCGTGTTGCCTTTGTTCATCAGGCGGACGGTCTGGTCATGGAGGTATTTGTACGCATCACGGTGCGATGACATGAAGGCGCCGACCTCATCCTTTCCCCAGCGCGGCCAGCCGTGCGAGACAAACATCACGTCTGTCCGGTCGCCGTAGAGACGGATCGCTTCGGTGAGATAGTCCGCCCAGCCCTTTGCATCGCGAACAAGCGCGCCGCGCGGCGGAAGGATGTTGTGCATCGTCGGATTGGCGTTTTCGGCGAGGCACAGCGCCCGCAGATGCGGGAGATAGAAGTTCATCTCGGACGGTGCTTCGGTACCGGGCGTGACCTGGAACTCGATCGTGATCCCGTCGATGACCAGTGTCTCACCGGTCTTCGTGACCGTATACGTCGGCGCGATCAGGCTGATCGATCCGTTAGGCAGACCGGTCCCGATACCCGCGCCGCCCTGACCGGCCGGTCCCGGCGTAAGGCGGGTTCCGAACTGGTAGTTCGCCCGGCGGCTCATGGCAGGCCCGGCAATGAGGTTTTCGCTGACGGCGTGCTCCATGAAGCCATCGGGCGCGATAATCTGCACCTTTCCGGACACCACGTCAGCGTCGCTGACGATGCCTTTCACGCCGCCGAAATGGTCGCCGTGGCTGTGGGTGTAGATGACCGCCGCGATGGGGCGATCGCCAATATGCCTGCGCACGAGGGACATGGCCGCCGCCGCGGTTTCCGTGGCGGTGAGCGGATCCACCACGATGTATCCGGTTTCGGACTCGATGATGCTCATCACCGAGATATCGAGGCCGCGCACCTGCCAGAGCCCCGGCACCACTTCAAACAGGCCGTGATTGTTCAGCAGGCCAAGATGGCGCCAGAGACTGGGGTTCATCGTTTCCGGGGGGCTGCCTTCTGCAAAGTCATAAGCACCTGCGTCAAAGACAACGCGTCCGTCCGCCGCCAGAATGCTTGTATCCTCCAGTGTCGCAATGAAGCCCCTGGCCGCCAGTTCGGCTTCGCTGGTGTCTGACCAGGGAAGCCCCTCGGCGAAGGCCTCATTGGCTGCGACGGTTGCCGGCGTTGCTTTACCGGTATCGGCGGCCGCCGCTGCGGCAAGGCAGCACGCAGCCAGGATGGCCGTTCCAAGTGCAAGCTTCATTATATCCTCCCCAAGAACAGTTGCGCCGGTTCAGGTCGCATTGATTTGCTGGACCAGACCCTAGCGGGCCCGGCCAGCTGTGCAACGGTCAGGCGGGCGTTTTCTGGGCTGGACGCCCGGGTGACCGGGCGTCTATCTGGACGTCATGATCACAGGTCCGACATCTCACAGCTATTTCTCGCAGCGCCTGCGGCTGCATTATGTGGATTGGGGCAATACCGATGCCCCGCCCCTGATTCTCCTGCATGGCGGGCGAGACCATTGCCGCAGCTGGGACTGGGTGGCCGAAGCGCTGAGCGCTGACTGGCACGTCATCGCACCCGACCTGCGCGGGCACGGCGACAGCGCCTGGTCGGCCGATGGCGATTATTCGGCGCGGTCCTGCGTGTATGATCTCGCGCAGCTGATCCACCAGAAGCAGTTGTCGCCGGTGACGATCGTCGCGCACTCGTATGGTGGGCACATCTCGCTGCGGTATGCCGGCATTTACCCGGAGAACGTTCGCAAGCTGGTGGCGATCGAAGGGCTCGGGCCTTCACCCCGGATGCTGACGGAACGGATGAACGTGCCGATCGCCAGGCGCATGCGCGACTGGATCGATGCCAAGCGCGCCGCCGCAGGGCGCAGCCCCAAACGCTACGCGACGCTGGAAGAAGCCTACCAGCGCATGAAGGAAGAGAATTCTTATCTCTCGGACGAGCAGTCGCGGCATCTGACCATTCACGGCATCAGCCAGAATGAAGACGGGACGTATTCGTGGAAGTTCGACAACCATTTCCGTGTGATGGTGCCTTACGACATGCCGCAGGCGGACGTCGAGGCACTCTGGAGCGAGATCACCTGTCCAACTTTGTTGCTGTACGGACAAAACAGCCATGCTTCCAATCCGCTCAAGGATGGGCGGATCCGGCATTTCCGGAATGCAGACGTGAAGGTCTACGAGAATGCGGGCCACTGGCTGCACCACGACCAGTTTGATCGCTTCGTCGCGGATCTGAAGGCGTTTCTGTAAGCTGCGCTTTCATCACGAGAAGTGCAGACGGCGATACTTTCCGCGGAAGTAGAGCAGCGGATCGCGGCGCGGATCGAATGTGGCGCGAAGAACTTCGCCGACCAGGATGATATGATCGCCGCCGTCATGTATCTGATGCTGGCGGCATTCAAAGTTTGCGAGCGCGTTCGAGAGCAGCGGGGCATTGTGCCGGCCAGGTTGCCATGCGGTCTCGCGGAAACGGTCTTCGCCGGGTCTGGCGAACAGGCTCGATGCAGGCTGCTGGCCTATGTGAAGCACATTGACGGCAAAATGCTCCGCCGCCTGAAGGGCCTTCAGGCTGTTGGACGTCTTCGCAATGCACACGAGGAGCAGCGGCGGGTCGAGCGAGACCGACGTAAACGAGTTGGCGGTCAGGCCAGCGGGCTCACCGCCCGGCTCGAATGTGGTGACGACTGTCACACCCGTCGCAAAACACCCCAGCGCATCGCGAAGCGTGCGCGCGTCGGAGCCGGAGCGGTATTCGGGAACGGAGCGCGGAATGCGCCGCTCAAGAAAATCAAGCAGGGTTGCATTGAACAGCTCAGCGCGGTCCGATGCCACGAGGTGTCCCGCGCCGCTGATCTCGGCATATTCGGCGCCTGGGATCTGCGCGACAATGCGGCTGGCGGAGGCTGCGTCTGTGACGTCGCTGAGGGCGCCGCGCACGAAAAGGACCGGCATGTGGATGTCCGGGGCCGCCGTCTTGAACCGCTGCAGGGCGTCTTCGAGCTGGAAGCGTTCCGGCATGCGGGGATCCCAGCCACCTTTTGCGGTTTCCGGGCCAGCCGTCAGGACACCGGCCGTCCCCCGGATGTTCGTGGAACCGAGATCGGGCGCTGCATCTGCCAGGATCAGGCCCGAGGCAAGGTGTCCGCCATTCTCGCCAATGGCAACCGCCGCAACCCATCCGCCGAGCGATGCGCCGACGATGACGGGCCGGGACGGCAGCTGCGCCAGGACGGCGCGCAGGTCTTCGACATAGGCGCTGAAATCATAGCGTGCATCGCCTGGCCACTCGCTTTCGCCGTGTCCGCGCAGGTCAATCGCGATCACCTGACGGCCAGCCCGGACGAGCGCGGCGGCGGCATCGTTCCAGATATCGCGGGTCTGCCCGCCTCCGTGGACAAGCAGCACGAGCGGATCATCAGGATCGCCGCGCGCTTCGCCGCGAATGGCGACGCCTGCGAACCCTTTGAACTGCGAAAGTGTCATGGTGTTCCCGGGATCTCTAAGCCCCGCAGCGGCATTGCGGGGGGCTGCGACGGATGTAGTGCCAGCCTCTAGCGCGACCACGGCGCAATGGCGAGGCGGCTGCCGCAAGCTGTTGATCCCTCGCAATGGGTTCCTTCCAAAGACGATTCCCGGCGGGGATTGACACGGGGCCAAAAGAACAAAATAAGAACATATGGATATTGCCACACTCAAGACGAAAGGGTTGCTGAGGGCTGTTTCGGCTGCGCCGGCTTCACCGGCGGCGTTTCCATTCGGGCTGGGTGTGGCCGGGCTGCATGAGGTGGCCGAGGCAAGTTATGGAGACCGGGCAGCCGTCACCGGCTTTGTGCTCGCAGCGACCCGGCAGGCAAAGCAGGGCGCCTGGTTATGGATCAGCCAGACGAAGCTTACAGGGGATCTGGGGCATGTGTCCCAGGCCGCCCTGCGGCAGATGCAGGCAGTGATGCCTCAGCGGCTGAATGCCGAAACGCGGACGCTGGGCGAGGCGCTCTGGGCCGTTGAAGAAGCGGTCGTCTCCGGTGCGGTGAGCCTCGTCATTGCGGAAGTCGATGCGGCAGATTTCACGGCAACGCGGCGCCTGACGCTCGCGTCGGGCCGCTACGGCGTGCCGGTGATCCTCATTATGGCGCAGACCCGCGAAGGGGCAACGGCGGCGGCCACAAGGTGGCGCATCAGCCCGCGGCCCTCTGCGCCGAACCGGTATGATCCGCAGGCGCCCGGGAACCCGCGCTGGCGGGCCGTGCTTGAACGCTGCCGCACAGCGCCGAACGCCACAGGCTCAAGCTTTGACCTCGAGTGGAATGATGAAACGCTATCTCTCAGTGTGGTTTCCGGACTGGCCGCTGGACCGGCTGCGCCGCGCCCGGCGCAACGGGAGACCCCTGCCCGCCGCAGGACAGGCTAAGCCTGCGCCCTTCGTGCTGCACGAGAGGTCTGCGCATGGACTGACTGTTGCAGCGGCGAATGCCGCAGCGAAAGCGGCCGGCATACATGCCGGCATGCGCTTCAGCGATGCCCGGGCGAGCGTGCCCGCGCTGATGGCGGAGGAGATCGACCGGGAAGCGGACGCGCACGCGTTTCGCCTGCTGGCGCGGTGGATGAACGGATACTCCCCCCTCGTTTCGCTGGATGGCGCGGACGCCCTGCTGCTCGAGATCACCGGATGCGACCACCTGTTTGGCGGCGAGGCGGCCATGGCCACCCGCGTGTCCGGACGACTGGCTCAACCGGGCTACACGCACCAGATCGCGGTGGCGGGGACACCCGGCGCCGCGCAGGCGCTCGCCAGGTATGGCGGGACGGGGAATGCACCGCAGATCCTGCCTTCAGGGGCCGAACGCAGCGGGCTTTGCGAGCTTCCGGTACAGGCGCTGCGTTTGTCTCACGAGGCCACGACCCTGCTGCGCCGGTTCGGGTTGACGCGGATCGGGCAACTCTGCGGGATTGACCGCAAAGCGCTGACGCGGCGGTTCCGGTCACGCCAGGCGGCCGATGCCGTCTGCCTTCGCCTCGACCAGGCGCTTGGGATACGGCTTGAGCCGGTCGCCCCGCTTCGTTCGCCGCCGGAGCATGCGTGGCGGCTTGCCTGTCCCGAACCCCTCACCCAGGCCGCCGGTGTGGAGGCCGGCCTGCAGCAGCTGACGCAAACCCTTTACGCCGACCTCTCGGGCAAGGGGCTGGGCGCCCGGCACTTCGTGTTCACCGCCTTCCACTCGGATGGCCAGGTCTCTGAGGTTTCGGCGCAGGCTGCGCGCCCCGTGCGGGCCCCCGACCATGTCCTGCGGCTGTTTCGCGAGAGGACCGGGAAGATTGATCCGGGCTTCGGGATCGACCTTCTGCTGCTCGAAGCGCTGCGCACGGGGCCGATGGACATGGGCAGCCGCCCGCTGTCGGGCGACCTTGCCACGACCGGGGTGGACGAGGTGGCCTTGTCCGCGCTCGCCGACCGGATCAATGCGCGGCTGGGCGATGGGACTGTCAGGCTGATACACGCCGAAGCCCGGCATGTTCCGGATAAGGCCGAACGCAATGGCGCCTTCACGGGAGAGCTGCCCGCAGCCGAAGCGGGCATGCGGGACATGCAGGGCCTTCGGCCTGTGCGCATGCTCGGCCGGGCCGAGCGTGTGGACGTGATTGCGCAGGTGCCGGATGGCCCGCCGCTCAGCTTTGTCTGGCGGCGTGTCCTGCGGCGGGTCGCGCGGTCCGACGGGCCGGAGCGGATCGCCCCGGAATGGTGGCTGCACCTGCCGGGACAGGCGGCGCGTCCGGCCGGCCTGCCCCGTACGCGCGACTATTACCGGATCGAAGACGCCGAGGGCCGCCGCTACTGGGTCTTCCGGGAAGGCCTCTACGATGACAGACGCGGGCAATTGCCTGAATGGTTCGTGCAAGGACTGTTTGCATGAGCAGGTATGCCGAACTGGCTGTGACAACGAATTTCTCTTTCCTCAGGGGCGCAAGCCATCCCGAGGAACTGGTCAAGTGCGCTGCCGCGCTTGGCCTTGCCGCGATCGGGGTCGCCGACCGCAACACGCTGGCCGGCGTCGTGCGCGCCCACCTTGCAGCCAGGGAAGCCGGGCTGAAGCTGCTCGTCGGTGCCCGTCTCGTGCCCGTGGATGGACCGGAGGTCATCGCCTATCCGATGGACCGCGCCGCCTACGGACGCCTTTCCCGGCTACTGTCGGAAGGAAAGCTGAAAGCCGGGAAAGGTGAATGCTATCTGGAGATGCGCGACATTCTGGGGGCGAGCGAGGGGCAGATACTGATCGTTCTGCCGCCTGATCCTGCCGGCGGCGGCTTCGAGACTATCCTCGAGAGCACTGCCAGAGCCGCGCCCGGTCGCACCTATCTTGCCGCGCGGTATGGATATTCCGGCCGCAACCGGGAACATATTGCGCGCCTGGCGGAGCTCTCAGCACGCGCCGGCGCGCCCCTGATCGCGGTGAATGACGTCCTCTATCACCAGCCGGAGCGGCGCCCGCTTCAGGATGTGCTGACCTGCATTCGCGAGCATTGCACCATCGAGGCGGCGGGTTTCCGGCTGGAGGCGAACGCCGAGCGCCACCTCAAGGACCCGCATGAAATGGCGCGCCTCTTCAAGGGCTTCGCCCCGGCGCTTACCCGCACGCTGGATGTTGCCGCCCGGTGCCAGTTCAGCCTTGATGAACTCGCCTACGAATATCCTGACGAGCCGGTCGCGCCCGGATCGACGCCGCAGGCACACCTTGAGCTCCTGACCTGGAAGGGCGCAAGATGGCGCTACCCGCAAGGCATTCCGGAGACGGTCGCACGCCAGGTCCGCAAGGAGCTCGGCCTGATCGAGGCGCTGTCCTATGCGCCCTATTTCCTGACCGTCCATGACATTGTGGCCTGGGCGAGAGCGCAGGGCATCCTGTGCCAGGGGCGCGGCTCGGCCGCAAACTCGGCCGTCTGCTTCTGCCTCGGGATCACGAGCGTCAATCCGGCCGAAACCAGCCTTCTGTTCGAGCGGTTCCTGTCGCGTGAACGCAAGGAACCGCCCGACATAGATGTCGATTTCGAGCATGAGCGGCGCGAGGAGGTTATCCAGTATGTGTACGGACGATATGGACGTCACCGCGCGGCGCTGACGGCAACCGTGATCTGCTATCGCCCACGCTCGGCTGTCCGGGAGGTGTGCAAGGCGCTGGGGCTGAGCGAGGATATCTCCGGCGCGCTGGCAGGTTCGGTCTGGGGAAGCTGGGGGAGCGGAATTTCCGCCAGTCAGATTGCGCAGGCCGGCCTCGACCCTGAGAATATGCTCATACGGCGCGCGGTCCAGCTGACCCGGCAACTGATCGGGTTTCCGCGTCACCTGTCCCAGCATGTCGGCGGGTTCGTGCTGACGCGCGGACCGCTTGTGGAGACCGTCCCCATCGGCAATGCCGCGATGGAGGCGCGCACCTTTATCGAGTGGGACAAGGACGACATCAACGCCCTGGGCATCCTCAAGGTCGATATCCTCGCGCTGGGGATGCTGACCTGTATCCGCAAGGCGTTTGACGTCCTCGAGCAGCACAAGGGTCAGCGCTTCAACCTCGCGACCATTCCGCCAGAGGACACGGCGACCTATGATATGCTCTGCAAAGGCGACAGCCTCGGCGTCTTCCAGGTGGAGAGCCGCGCCCAGATGAACATGCTGCCGCGCCTGAGACCGCGCACCTTCTATGATCTGGTGATCGAAGTGGCGATCGTCCGGCCAGGGCCGATCCAGGGCGACATGGTGCATCCCTATCTCCGCAGGCGGAAGAAAATCGAGCCTGTGAACTTTCCGAGCCCCTCCCCCGAGCACGGACCTGCAGATGAATTGTCGCGCATCCTGCAACGCACCCTCGGCGTGCCACTCTTCCAGGAGCAGGCCATGCAGATTTCCATCGATGCCGCGAAGTTCACACCGGACGAGGCCAATGGCCTGCGCCGGGCCATGGCGACGTTCCGGAGAGTTGGCACGATCCAGAACTACGAAGACATGATGGTCTCGCGAATGGTGGCGCGCGGTTACGATCCGGTGTTTGCCAGGCGCTGCTTCGAACAGGTGAAAGGTTTTGGTGAGTACGGCTTTCCTGAAAGCCATGCCGCGTCCTTTGCCCTGCTCGTCTATGTCTCGTCATGGCTCAAATGCCATCATCCGGATGCCTTCTGCGCGGCGCTGCTGAACAGCCAGCCGATGGGCTTCTACGCCCCCGCCCAGATCGTGCGCGATGCGGCTGAGCACGGGGTCGAGGTGCGCCCTGTGGATGTCAATTATTCTGACTGGAACAATACGCTGGAGCCCGCAGACAGGGGTGACGGCCTGTGCGCAGTGCGCCTCGGATTCCGGCAGGTTGACGGATTACGTGAGGACGAGATGGAGGCGCTGATGGCCGCGCGGGGGCCGGGCTATACATCGCCGGATGACCTGCGCCGGCGGACAGGCCTTGGCCGGGCGCCGCTTGAGCGCCTCGCGACAGCAGATACTTTCGGCTCCGTTGGCCTGTCCCGGCGCGAAGCGCTCTGGCATGTCCGGGGCGAAGTGGTGCATCAGTCCCTGCCCCTGTTCACGTCTGCCGGCGTCTGCGAGCAGGGCGATGAAGCGGGCACGCAGCTTCCCCTCATGCCCCCTTCCGAACATGTCATCCAGGATTACCAGACAGCGCGCCTGTCGCTCAAAGCGCACCCGATGCTTTTTCTCAGGGAGGGTTACCGGGCAAGGCGGATTCTCCCGACGGCGCAGGCCGTGCTTGCGGGCAATGGACGACGCGTCGAGACGGCTGGCCTGGTCCTTGTGAGGCAGAGACCCGGCTCGGCGAACGGTGTGGTCTTCATCACGATCGAGGATGAAACCGGAATTGCAAACCTTGTCGTGTGGCAGCGTGTACTGGAACGCTTTCGTCCCATCGTGATGAATTCGCGTATCCTGCACGTCAAAGGCCGTGTTCAGACGGCGGACAATGTCACCCATATCGTCGCCGAGCAGTTATTTGATTGTTCGCCAGACCTGGCGCTGCTGTCGGAAGACACGCTGCGCGATCCGCTGAAGGGTGTGCTGGCCCGGGCAGACGAGGTGCTCCGGCCCGTTGCCGAAGGCCGAAGCCCGCCGCCCAGGCGGGAGACGGCGCACCATCCCCGCAATGTCCGCGTCATCCCGAAAAGCCGGGACTTTCACTGAAGCGCCGGCGCACAACCTGTCCGGCGCAGCCGCGGCCGCGATCTTCCCGGATCAGGCTTGCGCCGCAAGGACCCGCAGCTCGCGTCGCAGGATCTTGCCGATCGGGGATTTCGGCAGCTCGCTCACGAAATGTACCGTGCGGGGGCGCTTATAGCCCGTGAGATGCTGGGCGCAGTGCGCGAGCACATCCTGCGCGGTCAGCGAAGCGTCGCGGCGCACCACGAACGCGTGCAGCTCTTCTTCGGAATGAACCACTTTGATGCCGGCGCTCGCCGCTTCCAGGACGCCCGGGCAGGCGTTGAGCACTTCATCGACTTCATTTGGAAACACATTGAAGCCGCCCACAAGGACCATGTCCTTGGCCCGGTCCACGATCTTCAGATATCCATCCTGATCGATGACGCCGATGTCACCGGTCCGCATCCATCCGCCGACATAGGACGCCGCCGTTTCATCAGGGCGGTGGAGATAGCCCTTCATCAGCTGCGGGCCGCGTGCGACAATCTCGCCGGTCTCGCCCGGCGCGCCGAAAGCGCCATTTTCGAGAAGAATGGCGATCTCGGTACCCGGCAGCGGCAGGCCAGCTGTACCCGGACGTTCGCGGCTATCGGGCGGATTGATGGCCAGCAGTGTCGTGGCTTCGGTCATGCCGTAGCCTTCGATAATCTGCGAACGGGTCATGGCGCGCCAGTTCTTGCCGATGACAGGATCCAGCGCAGCGGCGCCCGAGATCGTCAGCGACAAACTGGGCGGGTTCGCCTTGAACCAGGGCTCTTCCATGAGCCTGGAGAAAAGCGTGTTCACGCCCGGAAAGATGGTCGGCTTGAACTTTTCAAAGCTCTTCTTGAGGTTCGAAAGGGGCCGCGGGCTGGGCACGAGCACAACGTGCACGCCGTGGCGCAGAGCAATGACTGAGGCAAACAGGCCGAACACATGATAGACCGGAAGGGCGAGGAGCATCGTTTGCCCCTCGAGGTCGGCGAGGCCCGGCGCCAGGCTGACAAACTGGTCGATGTTGGTGACAATGCCGGCCTCGGTCAGACGGACGCCTTTCGATGTTCCGGTCGTTCCGCCCGAGTACTGATAGATGGAATCGCGGTCCGCCGAAAGGTTTTCCGTATACAGACCTACCGAGGTACTGAACTGCGAGCCAACCTGGATTGCCTCGTGAAGGGTGACGTGGCGAATTTCAAGCGGCCGCTCGAGCTTCTTGACCCGTTGCAAGAGGAAGCCAATGCCGTGCCGCGCCAGGCCGGGGAAGAAGTCGGCCAGCGAAATGGACAGAACCTGCCGGACGCTCGTCCCCTCGACAGCCGCGTCAATCGAGTCCGCGAACAGGGTCGAACCGATCAGGACTTCGGCCTTGCAGTCGCGCAACTGGCGGCGCGTTTCGGATGGCGTGTAGAGCGGGTTTACGTTTGACAGGATCAGACCCGCGCGAAGAATGCCAAGGAGGCAAACCACATAGCCAATGCAATTGGGCGACTGAACAGCAACGACCGTGCCCGGCTTCAGCTGCAGGACTTCCCGGAAGTAGCGGGCGAGGTGCGCAGAGGCGCATTCAACGTCAGAGAAAGTCAGGGTTGCCGAAAGGCCGTTCGGCAACGCGGTTGTGAGAAAGGGCCGCTGCGCATGCCGGCGCGCCGCATTCTGAAGAATGTCCTCCAGGCGCTCCGCCTTGTAGGTTTCAAGCGCGTCCTGGAATGCGAGCGCTTCATCATTATAGGCCCGCACATGAGCCGGCGCGCCGGAAACTGCGATCGAATTAAGTTCGGCTGCGCTCATTGCTATCTTCTCGTCGGCTGCGGGAGCCGCAAGTTCGCACACTATGGTTGGTATCTACCCTCACCGGACAGTTCATTCGATCCGGTTGCGGCAAGGGATTGGTAACGTCTTACCGGCAACCGAACCGGGACGGGTTCCTGTCAGGGTCCAGTGAACCGGATCGTTCCGGACTTCAGCCCTTCGAGGACGATATCGGCGCCGCCTGTCTTCATCATCCACTCCAGGCGGTGGTCCCGGTACTGTCGTTTGAACAGCCCTGCCTTCACGGCCTGGTCAACTTGCGCCATGCCCGTGATCGAAGCTTCGGCTTCCTGACGCGTCTGGACAACGCTGGGCCGGGCGTTCGCCCGCACGAACCAGGCACCGAGCCGCGAGCTGGCGTCCGGCGCGATCCCGAACCCCGAGGCCCCGTTCAGGTACGGAACAACACTCAGGTCCGCCCAACCGAATTGGGCTCCGTTGAACCAGTCAGCGTCCCCCAGATAAGACTCCAGTACCGCAAAGAAGGCCTCCGCCTGCTTTCGGGCGTGCGCTTCCATTTCTGATTTCAGCGCCCCCTCAGCGCGCTTGAAGAAATTCAGCTCACCGAGCCCCCAGGTGATCGCCTCGAACTGGGTGTCCATGATGTCCTCGATCATCCGTACACGCGCTCTTTCAGCGGGTGTTGCCGGAAGCATGGGAGGCGAAGGCCACATATCCTCGACATATTCCAGAATGATGGTGCTGTCGAAAATGGCGCTACCGGCGTGGATCAGCGCCGGCACCTCGCCGCGCGGATTGGCACTCGCAAACAGGCTGCCCGTCACGCCCGTGCCGATACCTTCCGGCAATCGCGCTTCAAACGGAATGCCCTTTTCGCGGAGCGAGATCTTCACCTTCTGCGCATAGGGTGACAGCGGATGCTCGTAGAGAACCAGATCAGTCATTTGCGCTCCATGCTGCCCGTTCGGGCGAATTACGCGCCACGCTCTCAAGTCTCAAAGCACAACACAAGCCCGCCTGGCGATTGACGCCGCGTCGTACGTACCAATGAAGATCCGGACTCAAAAAGGGCGGACCCGCTGGCCCGCCCTGATCGTTTCCTGCAAGGCAGGTCTGGTTTGAGCCTTAGGCCAGATCAAACCGGTCGAGGTTCATGACCTTCGTCCAGGCCGCGACGAAATCCTGAACAAACTTCGCCTGGTTGTCGCTCTGGCCGTACACTTCCGCGATCGCACGCAGCTGCGAGTTCGAGCCGAACACCAGATCAACCCGGGTCCCGGTCCACTTGACCTGACCGGATTTCCGGTCGCGTCCCTCGTAGGTGCCGTCAGCCGCCGGCGTCCACTGCGTGTCCATGTCGAGGAGGTTGACGAAGAAGTCATTCGTCAGCGTTCCCGGACGGGTTGTGAACACGCCGTGCCTGGCCTGCGCCGTGTTGGCGTCGAGGGCGCGCAGGCCGCCGACCAGCACCGTCATTTCCGGCGCGGTGAGCGTGAGAAGTTGCGCGCGGTCGACGAGCAGCTCTTCTGCCGGACGCTGGATGGCTTTGCGCATGTAGTTGCGGAAACCATCGGCGGTCGGCTCGAGAACGGCAAACGACGCCACGTCGGTCTGCTCAAGCGAGGCGTCCATCCGGCCCGGCGCGAAGGGAACCTTCACGTCATGGCCGGCGTGTTTCGCGGCCGCTTCAATCGCCGCCGAACCGCCCAGGACGATCAGATCGGCGAGCGAGACTTTCTTGCTTCCGCCGCCCGCGTTGAACGCGGACCGGATGCCTTCCAGAGCGGACAGAACTTTCGCAAGCTCTGCCGGCTGGTTGACTTCCCAGTCCTTCTGCGGCGCGAGGCGAATGCGTGCGCCGTTGGCGCCGCCGCGCTTGTCGCTGCCGCGGAACGTCGCCGCCGAAGCCCATGCCGTGTTCACCAGCTGCGCAACGGTAAGTCCCGAGCCGAGGATCTTCGCCTTGAGATCTGCGATTTCGGCATCGCCGACCAGTTCGTGGTCTACGGCCGGGACCGGATCCTGCCAGATCAGCTCTTCGGCCGGAACTTCCGGGCCGAGGTAGAGGGTCTTTGGACCTGAATCGCGGTGCGTGAGCTTGAACCAGGCGCGCGCGAATGCGTCGGCAAACTCTTGCGGGTTCTGGTGGAAGCGGCGCGAGATCTTCTCGTAGATCGGATCAAAACGCAGCGACATGTCGGCCGTCGTCATCATCGGTGCATGTTTTTTCGACGGATCGTGCGCGTCGGGGATCATGTCCTCTTCGCGAACGTCCTTTGCGCGCCACTGATGCGCACCGGCCGGGCTCTTCACGAGTTCCCACTCATAGCGGAACAGGACATCGAAATAGCCATTGTCCCATTTCGTGGGGTTTGGCTTCCAGGCGCCTTCGATACCGCTGGTGATGGTATCCCCGCCCTTGCCCGAGCCGAATGTGCTGAGCCAGCCGAAACCCTGCGCTTCGATCGCGCCGCGTTCCGGCTCAGGGCCAACGTGGGATTCAGGGCCAGCCCCGTGCGCTTTACCGAACGTGTGACCGCCCGCCACGAGTGCGACCGTCTCCTCGTCATTCATCGCCATGCGGGCGAACGTCTCGCGCACGTCCCGGCCCGATGCGACCGGATCCGGATTGCCGTCCGGACCCTGCGGGTTCACGTAGATGAGACCCATCTGGACTGCGCCCAGCGGGTTCTCGAGGTCGCGGTCACCGCTATAGCGGCTGTTGGGCTTGTCGCTGGTGGCGAGCCATTCGGTCTCCGGGCCCCAGTATATGTCTTCTTCCGGCTCCCACACGTCCGCGCGGCCGCCGCCGAAGCCGAAGGTTTTGAAACCCATCGACTCAAGCGCGACGTTGCCGGTGAGCACGAACAGGTCGGCCCAGGAAATCTGGTTCCCGTATTTCTGTTTGATCGGCCAAAGCAGGCGGCGCGCCTTGTCGAGGTTGCCGTTATCAGGCCAGCTGTTGAGAGGGGCAAACCGCTGTTGGCCCGTACCTGCCCCGCCCCGGCCATCGCCGACGCGGTAGGTGCCGGCCGCGTGCCATGCCATGCGAATGAAGAAGCCGCCATAGTGACCCCAGTCCGCCGGCCACCAGTCCTGCGAGTCCGTCATCAGGGCGTGAAGATCGTTCTTGAGCGCCTGATAGTCGAGTTTCTGGAACGCTTCGGCATAGTCGAACACGGGGCTCATCGGGTTCGAAAGTGACGAATTCTGGTGCAGAATCCGCAGATTGAGCTGATTGGGCCACCACTGAGGGTTGGCAGGGCCTTTGGCGGCCGCGAGGCTACCACCGCCGTGCGCGACTGGGCATTTGGTTTCTGTCGTCATGATGTCTCCATTGGGGATGGGGGGAATCTGTCTGATCAGACTCGCGCGTTGACACCCATAGATCAAATAGATTCTGAAGCGGCGAGCCATAGGAACGCCCACTAACACAGACAGTCGTGCCTAAACTCGCTCAGTTTCCTGACTGGGAGCGCCAGAACCGGGAGCGCCAGAACCAGGAGCGCAAGAGACGATCAGCAAATGCAAAAAGGCCCACTGGTGAAAGTGGGCCTTCCGCAAATTGTGTTCTTACGACTGAGAGCGGATCAACGCGAGGAGACGAGCGACCAGGTTTTGGCCAGCGCAGCTGCGCCGTCCGTACCCGTGATTGCGCCCCAGGTCTTGCGAGCAGCAACGCCCTGGCCGTCGCGGTACTGTGCAACGCCGAGACGAAGCTTGGCGGCGTTCGATTGAATCCCGTCAAGCCCACCCTTGGCAATGCCCGCGTTGTAGAGCTCGATAGCCTTCTTATTGTCACCCGAAGTCAGATAAAGCTCAGCTGTATTGACCAGGCCGATGCCATTCGGCTTCGTGGCTGCGGCTTTGGCGAGAGCCGGGAGATCGGCGGCATCTTTGGCGGCCTCAGTCTTGGCGTTGTCGAGCAGGCGCTGGTTGCGTGCGCTTTTTGCAGGATCTGCGTCCAGTTCACCCTTTGCTTTCATCGGCTGAAGAATGGCCAGCGCTTCCGCGTGAAGCTTCTTCGAAAATGCGGCTTCTGCCATGGCGAGCTTTTCACTCGGCTTCAGAGCAACACCTGCAGCCTGGAGAAGGCGTAACTGATCGAGTTCGAACGTTGCGCGGCTGAACTTAGCTTCCTGGTCAGCGCGTGCCACGAGGAGGCGCCAGTAGTCATCCTTGGGGTAAATGGAGACGACCCGCTCGATACCCGAGTAATAGCCCGCCATGTCCTTGGACTCGTAGCTCCCCTTGATGGCGACCTGATACCATTTTTCCGGTGCCTTACGACCGGCCTTGCGCTCGCCTTCGATGGCACGGTTGGCCCAATCGATCGCAGTCTTATAGTCTTTCGCGCCGAGTGCCTGCGACGCAACGAAGATCGTGAAATCCTTGTCGTGTCCGTATTTGGCGACGTAGTCTTTTGCAGCTTCAACAGCCTTGGACTTCTGTCCCGACTGGTCGAGGCACTGGATCACCAGTTTGGAGGATGACTGGACCTCGCCCGCCGGCATCTGGCCCGAGGCAATCATACGCGGAATGACAACGGCGAGTTGTGCGTAGTTTTTCGTCTGCGCGTAGACATAACGGCGCATCAGGTCGACCTGATACTTGTCGTTCGGCGTCTTTGCGGCTGCGCCGGCAACATCCGCCTTAGCAAGCGCGCCTTTGTAGTCTCCCGCCGCAGCAAGCTTTTGGGCCTCGGACAAAGGCAAGCCGACGGCCTTGTCCAGCTTAACAGCCTTGGTATCGGCATAGGCGGCAGGCGCCATGAGCGCGGTACCTGCGACTGTTCCGAAAAGTACGGTCGCGCCCAGTACTAAGGTCGCCATGGAGCTGCGACGCCGAGAGAAGTTGTTTGCCATGTGCTTACTCACCTTTCAGAAACTTAACTGCCCCCGGCCGAAAACACAGCCGGTTCGTCTTACCTTGTACCGCCAATTACGCCCATTTTTTGGAGACCGTTGCGTTGAGCGGACGCCATGACGTGCGCAACATCTCCGTATTTGGAACGCTTGTGCGGGCGGATGTGGATCTCAGACTGCTGATCGAACGGCAACGCAGCCAGTCCAACCATGTACTCATCGAGCTGATTGCGATCGACGACGGCGCCGGACCAATAAATGGTGCCGTCAAAGTCGACATCAATCGTGACCGGCGGCGGAGGCGGGACGGTCGGAGGCGGCGATTCGCTCACCGGCATGTCGAGTTTCACCGCATGGGTTTGCGGCGGGATCGTAATGATAAGCATGATCAGAAGCACCAGCATCACGTCGATCAGCGGCGTGGTGTTGATCTCCGACATCGGCTCGCCGTCGGCCGGCATTCCTGCTGACATTGCCATTTTATGTTCTCCATCGCGCTCAGCGCGTGATTTCAGTTACCAACTTATACTTCTGCGCATGAACCCGGCCTGAAGCGAATGTTCTACTGGGTTCCAGCTCTGGAGAAGATGGGCGGCCAGAACTCCTGGCCGCCCGACTTCAATCAGGACGTGCCCTTGCAGGCATCGTCCACCGAAAGATCAGCCCCCGCCGCCTGGGGGCGGCTCTGTAATAAAGCCGACCTTTGCGATGCCGACGCGCTGGCAGGCTTCCACGACACGGCCAACATACTCGTAGCTGGTCTCGATATCGCCGCGGATGTGCACTTCCGGTTGAGGCACTTTAGGTGCCTCGGCCCGAAGCAGAGCAAGAAGCTCTTCCTCACCGCCGACGAGCGACTGATTCCAATACACGTTGCCATTCACGTCGACCGCGATATTCACGTTCTCAGGCTTGGTCTGCGTAGGAATGTTGCGCTCTGCCGGAAGCGCCACTTCGACCGATCCGAGCACGACAGGTACCGTGATCAGAAAGATGATCAGAAGCACCAGCATGATATCGACCAGTGGCGTCGTGTTGATCGCTGAGGTTGTGGGGAACTCATCCTCCCCGTCCCCCATGCCTTGCATGTTCATGGCCATGTGCGGGCCTCAGGCTTTGGTGGTGGAAGAAGTCAGAAGCTGCTCAACATCAACCGCGAAGTGACGCGCCGTGTCTTGCAGGGTTTTGTTGCGGCGACCGAGCAGGTTGTAGAAGATAACCGCAGGCACGGCGACGAACAGGCCGATAGCCGTCATGTAGAGGGCTTCACCCACCGGGCCGGCCACTTTGTCGATCGATGCCTGGCCGGAGATGCCGATCGCGATCAGAGCGTTCACGATACCGTAAACCGTACCGAACAGACCGATGAAGGGCGACACAGCGCCCACGGTTGCGAGGAACGACATACCATTCGACAAACGGTTGTTGATGCCTTCCACGGCCTGCACAACTTTGTGAGACATCCGGTTCGTCCGGCTGATGCGCCCCATCAAACCTGTATCGCCCGATTGAGCCACCTGTACCGCGCTGTCCGCAATATCGCGGAATGCGTTTTTGGCGCCGAGCTGGTTCAGGCCATCGTCGACGCTGTTGGCTTCCCAGAACTTGCCGAGTTTCTTGGCATTATCAAAAAGCTTGTTCTGGTCGAGGAACTTGACCACGACGATGTACCAGCTGCCGATCGACATCAGCACCATGAGGACAAGCGTCGTGCGGGCCACGATGTCGCCATCGGTCCAAAGGTGTTCGATTGAGAAGGCCTCAAAGCCTCCACCTTCGACTGCTTCGCCTTCAGCAGCGGCAGTTTCGACAGGAGCGGCTTCTTCAGCAGTTGCCGTTTCAGTCAGGCCGGGAATGGATGTGTCCACGTCTCCGAGCGCATCGACAGCGCCGTCAACAGGAGCAGCTTCCGTCGTTTCCGCCGGTGCAGCCGCAGGCTCTTGAGCCATGGCTACGGGCGAGAACGCCAGGAACAATGCAGCAATGGTCGCGGCCAGGAATTTGGCCGGAGCGTGCTGGCGCGAAGATCCTTCACGAAGGGATACTGTATTCATATTCATATTTCCTCTCTTACGCCGGGCAAACCCAGCCATTCGAAAAGCAACAGCGCGCCGCACGCAATCTGCCGCCGAGTTTCTACACCAATTCGGGCTGGCTACCCCCGTTTCACCGGCTGCTTGTGGGCAGCCGGTAATCTTTTAACTTAAGTGCACGTTGCCTTAACCAGGCTTCAGCGCCCCTTTTCGATTTCCCAAGCGAGCGGGACCACCATACAGCAGCCGTCCACAGCTTTTCCGTCAACTTTTGCAGGCTGCATGCTACGCAGGCCGAGCGCCCATTTAACAGCCGCGTCATCCAGTTCCTGGTAACCGCTCCCCTCCGTGACCACCGCCTCTGAAGCACGGCCGTTTGCTTTAACGCAGACGCGCATCGTCGTTGTGCCTTCTTCGTTCAGGCGCTCTGAGCGCGACGGATAAGGCGGCTTCTCAATCCGCTTCGGCAGGTTGCAGCTTACCTTCACGGCGGGTTGCGGTTTCGGGGTCACCGGACCCGGCCTCGGCGTCGGAGCAGGATCGGTTGTCTTTGCGATTTGTGTGATTGCGCTCGGAGGCGGCGGCGTATCGAACTGGATTTCCGGCAGGATCACCTGATCGGGCGGCGGGGTCAGATCGATTTCATCCACCGGCGGCGGCGGAGGCGGCTCTTCTTCAGGTATAACCACCTCTTCGATAATCTCGGTGGTCATCGGCTCAAGGATCTTCGCGACCTCGTCTCGCTTGATAAAGAGCAGCCCGGCAAAAAGCGCAGCGTGGAACGCCGTGACGAACACGATACCGGTTACCCGGCCCGAGCCTTGCGATTTCTGTGTGTAGTACATGTTTCCTCGATCTTCATGTGCCACGTCGCTTGAGCCGGTGGCGACACCCAGCAACGACCTTACAAAGTTATTTTGCCCGGATTTGCGCCGAGCGATATAGCGGTTAGCAGAATATTTACAGTTCCGTCAGACTCGTAAACTCTTCGATTGCATAGTCAAATTCAAGCTCCGCAATCATGGGCCTAACCCACTGATTTAATGACAGGATTGCGGCGCCCTCGCTGACAGCCTGTTCTGTTTTATCTGCCGACACCGCCTCTATCGTTGTGCGGGCCGGACACGTCAAGACGAAGTTTCATCTCTTGCGCATAGCTCGTCGTCTCCCCAAGCGCCGATCGATACAGGCAATTGCGAATACGCCAATGGGGTTTGATGCCCCGCGCGCGACCGGCTCCCGGGGCGGAGCGCGGCGCAAAGTACATGCTTAGAGGAGCGCCCTTTTCGAGCCGGAATGAACCGCAAATGCGTGCCCATGCGACCACGGGTCGCTTATTGCGGGAAATCGACGACGATCAGTTTTCGCTAAACAGTTTGTTTTTCGCTTAGCATTTGCGCGAGGACGGTCTATCTGTGGATCAGCTTCACGGACGAGGATGCAAAGTGCCCACTCACACGACCGCAGGCGCGATGGCTTTGCTCTTGAGCACGTTGCTCGCTGCATGTGGCGGGCCCGAACCGAAAGCGGCCGAGGCGGCCATAACGGCGAGCAAGGCCAGTCCCGTTGTCGTTGCCTCAGAAGTCGCGCCGGCGGCTCCGAACGGCCTTATCCTGACCACCGGCAAGATCGTTTATGACCGCGAGACGGTCCTTGCTTTCAAAACCGGCGGCGTGATCGCCAGCGTACTCGTCGACGAAGGCGATCTGATCAAGGCCGGGCAATCGCTCGCCAGGCTGAATATGACCGAACTTTCGGCAGGTCTCGCTCAGGCTGAAGCAAGCGTCGCGAATGCCGACGCCCAGTACGAACGCACACGCGCACTTGTTGAAAAGGGCCACGTTGCGCAGGCGAGGCTCGATGATGCCGCGCTGGCCCGCGATCAGGCGCGCGCAAACCTCGACGCGGTTTCGTTCAACCGGAACCAGGGGGTCATAATCGCGGGCACGAACGGGGTCGTCTTGCGCCGGTTTGCTGATGGTGGGCAGACCGTCGCTCCCGGGGCTGCGATCCTTCAGATCGGCGAAATGAAGTCTGGCCTGGTTCTTCGGGTGCCCGTGTCAGCCCCCGAGGCGGCCACGCTGAAGTCCGGCGATGCAGCTGACGTTACGATCCGCGGGCTCGAAGATACGGCCCGCAAAGGATCGGTCGTTCGAATTGCCGCCAAGAGCGACGAGGCCACCGGCAACTTCGAAGTCGATATCAAGCTGGACGATGATGGCGCTCTTCGCAGCGGCATGGTCGCCGAGGCCAGGATCACGGCGACCGCCCCTGCCGGCGCGGCTGAAGGTCCGCTCCGAATTCCGTCACTCGCCCTCTTAGATGCGCGGGCGGACCAGGGTTACGTTTATGTCCTGGACGACAAGAATATCGCACGCCGGCGCGCAATCGCCACGTCAGGCATCGACAGCGGCGATGTGCTGGTCGTTTCCGGCCTCAAATCCGGAGAGCGAATTGTCGCCGAAGGCGCAGCGTATGTTCGTGACGGCGAAGCCGTCACCGTCGCGGACCGGCGCTGAGCCCGGACCATGGAGCACGTTGTCAGGTTCTTTGTCGACCGCTGGCAGTTCTCACTCGTCCTGTTCGCCATGCTCGTCGCACTGGGCGCCAACGCGATCGTCTCGATCCCCAAATCCGAAGATCCGACGGTCCGGTTTCCGATCGCCGGCGTCACCGTCGTGCTGCCCGGCGCGGATGCCGAGCAGATCGAGAAGCTGATCATTGTTCCGCTTGAGCAGGCGTTCAATCGCATAGAAGACGTCAAGGAAGTGACATCCGGCGCCAGTTCGGGCGTCGGCTCTGTAACCGTCGAGTTCACCTACGGCTCGGATCCGGAACGCAAGTATGACGAACTCATCCGTGAGCTGAATGTCGTGCGCCCGGACTTCCCGCAGGGCGTGGTTCAAGTCCGCACGTTCAAGGCAAACACTGCCAACGCCAATATCGTGGTGCTGGCGCTCGTCAGCGAAACCGCGCCAACCCGCCAGCTCGAAGCGGCCGCCCGCGACTTACGTGACATGCTGGAACGCGGAGCCGGCGTACAGACATCTCAAATCTGGGGCGCTCCGGAATCCGAAGTGCGCGTATCGCTCGATCTCGACCGCCTTGCTCAGTTTGAACTCTCCCCCCTCGCGGTTGTTGACGCCCTGCAACGCGAAGGGGCGGACGTTCCGATCGGTTCGGTGGACAGCGGAGGACGGCGTTTCAACGTCACCGCCACAGGTCCGTTCGACAGCCTGGACGAGATCAGGCAAACGTCGCTGCGCTCTTCCCCCGGCAGTACGCTCACCGTTGGCGATATCGCCCAGGTCGAGTGGGATAATGATGAAGCGCGCCACCTGACCCGCTATAATGGCAAACGCGCCGTCCTGGTCAGCGCCAAAGGCAAGCTCGGCATCGATGTTTTTGTTGTTCGCAACAATCTCTACAAACAGATCGATGCCTTCCGGTCCAGCTTGCCCGAGGGCATCACCCTTGAAACCGGCTTTGACCAATCCAAAACGGTCGCACACCGACTGACATCTCTCGGCCGGGACTTCGGGATCGCGGTCTTGCTCGTCCTTATCACGCTGCTGCCGCTGGGCTTCCGGGCTGCGATCGTTGTCATGATGGCCATCCCGCTATCGCTGGCGATCGGCGTGTTCTGGGTGGGCCAGCTCGGCTACACAATGAACCAGCTCTCGATCGCCGGCTTTGTTATTGCCCTGGGGCTTCTGGTCGATGACTCGATCGTGGTGACGGAAAATATTGCCCGCCATCTGCGAGACGGCATGCCGAGACGAGACGCCGCGATTGCCGGCGTGTCTGAAATAAATGTCGCGGTGCTGGGATGCACGGCGACGCTGATCTTTGCCTTCCTTCCATTGATCGCGCTGCCAGAAGGCGCCGGGGACTTCATCCGGTCCCTGCCCGTTGCCATTCTCACAACGATCATCGCATCCCTGGTCGTTTCCCTCACGATCATTCCCTTTCTTGCGAGCCGCCTGCTGCCGCGGGACGGTCATGGCAAGTCGAACCTCTTCCTTGACGGCGTGATGGGCGCGATTCACGCCGTTTACCGCCCGGTACTGAAACTCACCCTGCGCTTTCCGGTGTTCACCGTTGTCGTGTCTCTGTGCATGGCGCTCTCATCGTTTGCGCTCGTGCCACGGCTGGGCTTTTCACTGTTTCCGGAGAATGACAGTCCCTACTTCCTGGTCGACGCCGAATTGCCTCAGGGTGTCTCGGTCACCGAGACTGACAAGGCCGTGAGATATGTCGAAAGCGTGCTTGCGAAACGCGACGACATAGCTTTCCAGTTTGCCAACAGCGGATCCAGCAATCCGCAGGTTTACTACAACGTCTTCGAGACGCTGGGCGTGCCCGATTATGGCCAGGTCTACGGCGCGTTCGAACAGTGGGAAGCAGAGACAGGTCCCGCGCAAGTCGCTGAAATACGTGAGGAACTTAAAAAGTATCCCGCAGCCAAACTGACCTTCCGCCGGTTCGAGAACGGTCCGCCCGTCGAAGCGCCCATCGCGATACGCATCTGGGGCAAGGATATCGAGACGCTGAGCCAACTTGCTTCGACGGTCGAAAAAATCCTGCTTGAAACACCTGGCACGCGCGACGTGTCCAACCCGTCTGCAGCCCGGCTGATTGATGTTGCCCTGAATGTCGACGTCGAGAAGGCTGCGCTGCTCGGCATCCCGGCAGGGTCGATTGACCAGACACTGCGTGTAGCGGTCGGCGGCGCGACGGTGGCCCAGATCCGTGACCCGACCGGAGAGGCCTATCCCGTCCGCGTACGGATGGACTCAGGCACCCCTCCCGATGCAGACTCAATCAAGCATATGTACGTCTGGACTGGACAAGGCGGCGGCGTGCCCCTGTCGGAGATCGCATCAATCGGATTTGGATCGGGTCCTGCCGTTGTAAACCGGGTGCAGCAGGAACGCGTCAACACCGTCTTGTCTTATGTCCTGCCGGATTATCTTGCCGCAGACGTAACGCAGGATGTTGCCGAACGTCTCGAGGCCATAAATCTGCCGCCCGGTTACCGCATCACCTTTGGTGGCCAGGCCGAGGCAGCAAACGAAAGCTTTTCGGGTCTTGGCGCAGCCGTACTTGTGGCCTTGTTTGGCGTGCTGGCCATCTTGCTGCTCGAGTTCGGAAGCTTCGCACAGATGACCGTTGTGGCATTCGTGATACCGTTCGGGATCATGGGCGGCTTCATTGCGCTCTACATCGCACAATACCCCTTGTCGTTCATCGCCATGGTCGGTTTCATTGCCCTCATCGGCATCGAGATCAAGAACTCCATCCTGCTGGTCGATTTCGCGAACCGCCTCAGGAGCGAAGGCGTGCCGCTCCGCGAGGCGGTCGAGCAGGCCGGCGAAATCCGCTTCCTGCCGGTGTTGCTGACGAGTGCGACCGCGATCGGCGGAATGATCCCGCTCGTGTGGGAGCAATCTCCCCTCTTCTCACCATTGGCCGTTGTCATCATCGGCGGACTGATCAGTTCAACCATCCTTGCACGGATCGTGACGCCGGCCATGTATATGTTGCTGACGCCGAGGGATGCGCCTGCCCGGGAAAACTGACAGCCGGTCGTGAGTTACGGCCGGCTGCCAGCCTGCGTCTTCATGGGTCAGACTTCTTACCCGTCAGGAGATGACGCGGTCAGTTGAGCTCAACGAAAGGGCCCCGCAGGGTGTAAATGTCGTTGCCGATGGCTACGTCCAGATTGAGATAACCTTCGACGGCCCCGGCGCTGCTGGTCTGAAGCCGGCGCCCGTTACCGCGTGCGAGGACGTCGCCCTTGTCGTCGGTGAGCGACCAGGCAACGGGTGTCATGGCCTTTGCCGCGAGTGCAGGCCGCAAGACCGTGGACTGTGCGAGTTGCAAGGGCAGCGGCTCGTTCAGTTCGCCGTCGATCCTCGCGAAGACCTGGACGACATAAACCCGGCCGTCATGCACGTAGCTTCCCATGCCGGCATGGCTGAACGCGCGGTGAAGGTTCTCGGCGTTCGCAGCATCGGACTGGATGGCTTGGTGGATTTCTGCCGCAGTTGCGCCGGCCTCCAGGACCGCGATGCTGCTGCCGAACGACCCGATAAGGGCCGAACGTTCCGAGACACGCACATGATCGAACAAGGAAGCGCCCGCAGGATCGGCGTAGCCGACATATCCTTTCGTGGCCATGTCCCGCGCATGAGCCTGCGCGGCAGCAGCAAGGCCCGGATGAGCTTCGAGCGGAGCAAGCCGTGACTGGCTGCGCACCTCGTTGGCAATCTGAAACAGCTGAAGGTCCAGCGGCCTGCGCGCGCTGTCCTTCTGCGAAACCTCGAGGGCCTGAGAGTACGAAACCGGTGAAAGGGAGGTCTGGGCGAACGCTATTCCCGGTGCCGCAAGCGCCAGAACCAGGAACGACATAACTTTGTATCCAAGGTGTAACATAATAGTCATACTATATGTGTGACTTAATTGTGTCAACCGTATCCATTATTGTGTATTTATTCCGTATCCTACGCTTATGCGAACGCCGCACTCCGAAGGCTACCGATCTCTGTCATTCATCCGTCACTTCACCGTCGTAACGATCAGATGAAACGGAGAATGCGCAATGACGACGGCCACCGAAGAAGACCTGATGACGTTTACCTGGGTCCGGCTTCGGGCGGGCGTAGAACCCCACGAAGTCCGGCGGCTCCTTAAACTTAAAGGCCTCAGCGATTCGCAGGTTCGTGAATTGATGCAGGAAGCTTACGAGGGCCGGCGGCCCTCTTCCGAGGTCTCCCATGCCGCGCTTGCTCAATGCGCCATAACAAAAAGAGCGCTGACGCATCCGGACATTCAGAGAGTGCCAGTCACAAATGCGCAGATGTATGTGTGGAAGGACTTTCTTGTCCCGGACGTCTGCGACGCCGTTATGGAGTTGATTGATCAGGGGCTTCGCGATTCGACGACGGCCGACGCGTTCGCAGACCCCAAGGTGCGCACGTCCCGCACCTCCGACATCGGCATGCGCGGGCACAACCTGATCATGGAGCTGGATGAACTCATTGCAGAAGCGATGGGCATTCACTGGTCCTACACAGACGTCACCCAGGGCCAGCGATACGATCTCGAGCAGGAGTACAAAGCCCACTACGACTACTTCGAACCCGGCACCCATCAGTTCCAGGTTTTCTGTCAGTTCCTGGGCCAGAGAACCTGGACCTTCATGATCTATCTCAACGACGTCGAAGAGGGCGGAGGCACGCGCTTCCGGCGGCTCGAGAAGACCATCATGCCGGAAAAAGGCAAAGCCGTAATCTGGAACAATCTCAAGGCAGACGGCTCCGTTAATCCGTATACGATCCATCACGGAATGAAGGTTCGCAAGGGCAGCAAGTATATCATCACAAAGTGGTTTCGCGAACGCGGATGGGGCGAAATGTTCCCTCCCGAGCACTACGAAAATATGTAGTTGTGTCCGAACCGACACAAGCCGGTGCGAAACGTGGTTGTCACACAACCGTCATCTAAACTTGCGGTAATTGTTGCAATCCGTTCCTAAGGGTCGTCTCGCGGGTAGGCGGGTGTCATCGTCTAGTGAGCGCGGCGGATACCTCTGCCGGAGCACCCGCACAGGGATCACGACGGAGACTCTCATGCTGAAATCGAAATCATACCGCTCGGCGCTGCTCGCTTGCGCCGCCGCAGCGATGCTTGGCGCCTGTAGCGGCGCCGACGGCGTTGCCTCGCCCGGCGTGGGCGCATTTGCACCCGCCCCGGCACCTGTTCCGGTTCCGCCGCCGCCTGCCCCGCCTCCGCCGGTTACGCCGGTCGGCCCGGCCGCAGATTGCCCGACGGGCTTCTCGAACGTCGGCACGGTTTCCAACCGCCGCATCTGCCAGCTTCCGACCACCATCACCGGCAACCTCGTTGTTCCGAACCGCGCCGGGACGATTTACTCGGTCTCGGGCCGCACGCAGGTCGGAACTGACCTCGGCGCAGACCAGGCCGCCCCGATTTCAGGCGGCCAGCAGGGCATTCTGACGATCGAGCCCGGCGTGACCATCTTCGGAAACTCAGGTCTCGATTATCTTCTCGTAAACCGCGGTTCGCAGATCTTCGCTGAAGGCACCGCAACGGCCCCGATCATCATGACGAGCCGGCAGAACGTCGAAGGCACCGCGACTGATAACTCGATCGGCCAATGGGGCGGTCTGGTTGTCAACGGCCGTGCTCCGACGTCAGATGGCTGTGTGGCCGTCACCCCGCCAAACATCGCCTGTACTGCCCAGGTTGAAGGCTCGAACGCTGTCTATGGCGGCCTGTCGCCTGCCGACAACAGCGGCCGCATCCGCTACCTTCGCCTGTCCTACTCCGGTTTCACCATCTCCCCCAACAACGAGTTGAACGGCATCACCTTCGCCGGCGTTGGCTCGGGCACGACGGCTGAATTCATCCAGGTTCACAACTCGTCGGATGACGGCATCGAGATTTTCGGTGGCAACCTCAACCTTCGCCGGATCGTCCTTTCCGGCAACGACGACGACTCGTTTGACACGGACTCTGGCTGGCGCGGCGCCGCCCAGTTCGGCATCGTCTACCAGCGTACCGGCGGCGGTGACTTCGGGTTCGAAACAAGCTCGCGCGGTACGAACACGGCGACCTTCTTTACGCGCCCGACCTACGCCAACTGGACGATCGTCATGCGCTCGACCGCTGGCCGGGATGCGATCGTTCACAACACAGGCCATGTTGGCCGTGTTTACAACTCGGTCCTGCGTTCTGAAATCAACCAGCAGTGTCTCAACCTGGCAACGGCCGTGACGCTGACGAACCCGAACGGTGCAGGTGTTGCTACAGCGCCGAACGGCCCGCTCTACAACTCGGTGTTCTTCTCCTGCAACGGCGGCAACACCGAAGGCGCGAGCGGCATCACCACACAGCAGGTTACCGATCAAGTTGGGCTGGGCGCCAACAACGTCCTGACTGGCACGTCGACGCTGACGGGTGGTTTCATCAACGGCGCCAACGAAACGGCGGTCCCGGTAACGGCCTATCCGACCGCGCTGAACGCAACCGATCCGGCACTTCCGGTGAACACCAGCATCACCGGCTTCCTGACCCCGGTCACGTATATCGGCGCTGTCCGGAACGCCGCTGACACCTGGTACGTGGGTTGGACCTGCGGCATCCCGGGCCAACCGGCCTGCTAGGCATCCTGACAAGACGGAGGCCTCCCCGGAGGCCTCCGTTTCTCAATTCTCCCCGAAAGACTCCACGCAGGATCTCTGACCATGAAATTCAACCCGCTCTCCCTTCGGGCCCTGTTGATCGCTTCGACAGCGATCCTCGTCCCGGCATTTGCCCTCGCTCAGACTGAAACTGAAACGGAAACCGAAACCGAAGTCACGCCGACCGAAGCCGAGACGGACGCTGCCGTAACCGAGAGCAGTTCGGCCGAAACCACGCCGGCGCCTTCGGGCGAAGAAGACATTCAGGTCGTCGAAGTCGTTGTTCTCGGCCGTTACATCCCAGAAGTCCTTCGTGACACATCCGAAGTGGCAGCGTTCCTGTCGGCAGAAGACCTCGAACGCCAGGGCGATTCGGATGCGGCGAGCTCGCTGGCACGCGTCACCGGCCTGAGCATTGCAGAAGGCCGTTTCGTCTACGTGCGCGGCCTTGGCGAACGTTATTCTTCAGCCCGCCTCAACGGCTCCCCTCTCCCGAGCCCGGAACCGCTCCAGCGCGTCGTTCCGCTCGATCTGTTCCCGACGAAGATTCTCGAGAACGTGCTTGTCCAGAAAACCTACTCTGCCGAGTATCCGGCCGAATTCGGCGGCGGCATCATCGACCTGCGGACACTCAACATTCCTTCCGAGAACTTTCTTGAAATCGGCTTTGGCACCGGCGCCAACACCGAAACGACGTTCGAGAATGGCCTGACCTATTACGGTTCGGAAACCGACGTTCTCGGCTTTGACGATGGCACGCGCAAACTGCCGCTTGCGGTCAGAAACGCATTCTCGACGGGACTGCGTATCGTCAACAACAACTTCACCCCCGCCGAACTGACCCGCATTGGTCAGGGTTTCGAAAACGCGGAAATCAATCTGATCCAGAGCAACAACTCCATTCCGATGAATGGCAGCTTTGATGCGACCGGCGGCGCCGTCTTCGATATGGATGCGTTCGAGCTCGGCATTGTAGGCGTGCTCGGTTACAGCAACGGCTGGAAGACGCGCAACGCCACTCAGAATGACGGCGAACTGAACGGCGGAATCCTGACGGAGCTTTCGACGTTCGACTACGTGTCCACGCAGCAGGACATCGGCATTGACGGACTTCTCGGCGTCGGTCTCGATTTCGGTGACGACGAAGTCAACTGGACCAACCTTTACATCCGCCGGACGACGAAAGAAGCCCGCTCCACGGTTGGCTTCGACGGTCTGGCAGCTCGCGATGATCGCAGAGACCGCACGGCCTGGTATGAGCGTGAGCTCCTGAGCACCCAGGTGGACGGAACCCACTACCGCGGAGACTGGACATTTGAGTGGCGCTCGGCGCTGTCCAGCACCAAGCGTGATGCACCCTATGAGCGCGAAATCAGCTACGTCATCGATCCGGTCGTTGGCGGCTTCGTCTACAATCCGAGCGGTTCGGGCTCGAGCAACTCGATCTCGTTCAGCTATCTCGACGACAAAGTCGCCAGCGGCGGCATTGATGTCACTTACGAGCAGGCCCTTTCATCTGCCCGCAGCGTCGAGTACTCGGCTGGGGTCGAGGCTTACACCAACGAACGCTCGGCACAGACGCGGGCGTTCAGCTTTATCGTAGGCAGCCCGCCCCTCGACTTCGGCATCCGGCAGGAGCGCGCGGACTTCCTCTTCTCGAACTTCAACATCAACCCGAATGTTTTCGTCATCCAGGAGCGGACCGGCGCTGCCGGTGCGGCCGCGTATGACGCAAACCTGAATGTGTTCGGCGCATATGCAAAAGTCGATGCGGAGATCATTCCGCTCGTTCGTACCGCGATTGGCGTACGCTACGAGAACGCAGCTCAGAACGTCGATCCACTGAGCCTCATCACATCGGAAGCCGACCCTGACGGCACCCCGGGCGTAAAGAACAATTACATCCTTCCGTCAGCGACGCTGACCTGGAACTTCGCCGAAGATCAGCAGCTGCGTCTCGGTGCTTCGCAAAGCATCGGCCGGCCGCAGTTCCGCGAACTGGCACCGCAACAGTATTTCGATCCCGACAGCAGCCGCGTGTTCATTGGCAATCCGTACCTGACAGATACGGAAATTCTGAACCTCGACGCCCGCTATGAACTCTACTTTGATCGCGGTCAGGCGTTCACGGTCGGTGCATTCTACAAGAACCTCGAAGATCCCGTCGAATCGGTCGTGTTCACGCAAAGCGCTGCCACGTTCCAGACGTATCTGAACGCACCGAGCGCGAGCCTGTACGGCGCGGAAATCGACTTCAAACGCGTGTTCGACAGCCCCTTCTCCGGCGACTGGATGAGCAACAAGGAATTCCTGATCCAGGCGAACTACACGTACTCAAAGTCGGAAGTGAAGGCGAGCGCTGGGGATATTGTGTTCCCGCTGCAAGGCGGCGGACAAGGTAGTCCTGCAACAGACTTCATCGTCGATGGTTCACGGCTGCAAGGTCAGTCTGAACATCTCGCCAACATCCAGTTCGGCTGGAAAGATGATGTTGCCCGGTCGCAGGCAACCCTGCTGGCAACCTATGCCAGTGAGCGGACGACGGCCCGGGCCCCGGCGGGTCAGCCGGACTTCATCCAGGATCCCGGCATCAACCTCGACTTCGTCTACAAGAAGGATTTTGAGCTCAACGGTCGCGAATTCTCGTTCGACTTCAAAGCCCAGAATTTGCTCGGTGAAGACTTCGATGAGTTCCAGTCCGGTAATGGCGGGTTCGTTCAGGTCAACCAGTACGACCTCGGCACAACGATCTCACTCGGTCTCGGCACCTCGTTCTAGGCCGCGCCATCGGACATGACATTTATCTGGGCCAGAGACCGTTGCGTTCTTGCAACGGTCTCTGTGCTGAAGCACAACAGGTAATGCATCGTCGCGGAACTGTCGCACAAGTGTGATTACCGTGAATGGTTTGATCGAAAGGGTCTAGAATAATGGCACTTTTCAGAACGGAAAGAAGCTTTCCCAACGTCCGTGTGGAACACGCAGGCCGTATCGCCACGGAGACGGTACTCACCGTGACCGTCGGTGTTCTGCTGGGACGGCTCGCCTGGGTCGTTCTCGCGCCAACCGACGCGGCCGCCTATACGACCCAGCTGGCAGCGACCGGGGCGACGGAGCCGCAACCGGAAATCGACGGTGCTTCCGAACAGCTTCTCACTCAGATGAACCCCTTTGCCGCCGACTCCCTGGTGGCTTCGAGAAACAATCTGGTCGCCAGCGAAACGACGTTGGATATCAAACTCTCCGGCGTGCGATCCGTCACCGGCAATGCAACAGCCAGCAGCGCCATCATCTCCTTCCCTGACGGCGGTCAGAAGCGCTTTGTTCCCGGCGATGAAGTTGTGCCGGGCGTCGTGCTCGTCAACGTGACGGGCGACACAGTCCATCTGTCTCGCAATGGCGCGCTCGAGACCCTCAGCCTTTATCCCAACGGCAAAACTCTCTTTGCGGCGGCGCCAGAGGCATCGGCCAGCGGCGCGCTTGCCGCAGCAGAAACCGGCCCTGCCATCAGCGTCACACCGGCTGCGCTTGCGAACGATACGCTGCTCACCCCCGAATACCGGAGCGGGGAAGTGTCCGGATACAAACTGGAACCGCGCGGCGCCGGCGCGTTCGAGGCCGCTGGTCTCCAGTCGGGCGACCTGATCCTGCGGGTCAATGGCCAGGCGGTTGAAGGTCAACGGCCTGACCAGATTTATCAGTCTGTCTCGACCGGAACGGACCTGGCGCTCGATATCGTGCGCCAGGGCGCGATTGTCAGGCTCAGAGTGGCGCCAACGGCAAGTCTTTCTCAATGACCAGACACATCCTCGCTGCCGCCGCGGCGGCGCTTTCCTTGTCGCAGTTTGCGGCGGCTCAAGAAACTGCGCCGAGCGGTGACAAACACGTTCTCAAGCTCGATGACGTCGAGCTGAATACGCTGATCGCCGACGTCTCGATGCTGACCGGCTATACATTCATTACCCACCCGGATGTCCGGAAAGCGCGCGTGTCGGTCGTCTCGCAAACGCCGATGAGCACGGCGGACGTTTTTCAGGTGTTTCTCACGACACTGCGTGTCCAGGGCTTCGCCGCCATACCGGCCGGCAAGGACACCTACAGAATCGTGCCGGAATCCACAGCGGCAACGGAAGCGCCCCTGTCCGGTCAGGGCGCGAATGCTTTCGTGACCGAGATCGTCAAGCTCGACTATGCCAACGCCATGGACGTGGCCCAGCAGATCAAGCCCGTGCTGGACAGCCAGGGCCAGATCGCGGCGAACGCAAATACCAATACGCTGGTGATCGTGGACTACGCGTCCAACCTGCAGCGCGTGCGGAGCATGATCAAGACCATCGATCGGGACCCGGCGGTGACAGAAACCGTGGCCCTGCGCAACGTGCCCGCGCTCGAGATGGAGGCGGTGCTGAACCGGCTTCAAGGCGATGCAGCCGGCGGCGGCGGCCAGGGACAGTCTTCGGGGTTCCAGCGCTTTCTCGCCGTGGCGTCACAAACGAGCAATGCGGTCCTGCTGAGAGGCTCTGCCAGCGCGGTCGAAAAGGCGCGCCAGGTGGCGCTGCAGCTCGACACGACCGAACCCCAGCGCGACAATATCCGCGTCATACCGCTCAACTATACCGATGCCGGTGAGATCGTCCCTATCCTGGAGCGGGTCGGGCTCAGCATTGCCGCGCAGCGCGCGCCGTCGGACACGGCGCCGCCAGCACAGACGATTTCGCACCATCCGCCCACGAACTCCCTGATCATCAGCGGCAATTCTGAAACGCTCGTGGCCATGGAAAAGGTCATCTCGGCCCTCGACGTGCGGCGCCCCCAGGTGATGGTCGAGGCAATCATTGTCGAGATGTCGGACGACACAGCCAAGGAGCTTGGCCTTCAGTTCCTGCTCGCCGGCAACGGACGCAGCGATGTGCCATTCGCGTCGACGAACTTTTCGCGCTCTGCGCCAAACCTGCTGGCGCTGACGGGCGCTCTGCTCACAGACGGTTTCAGCGACCTGACCGTGGAAAATCCCTTCCGCGACGCCGCCATCAGTTCGCTGACCGGCACCAGCGGTCTGGCGCTCGGGTTTGGCGGCCAGTCCGGTGACAACCTGTTCGGCGTGATCCTGAACGCCGTCGAGAACGATACCACCTCGCGCATCCTGTCCACGCCGTTTGGCATGACACTCAACAACGCAAAGTCGACGTTGATTGTCGGCCAGGAGATTCCGGTCACAACCGGCCAGGTCCTCGGGGATGCAAATTCGAACCCGTTTCGTACGGTGGAGCGCGAGGACGTCGGCATCCAACTCGAAGTCACGCCGCGGATTGGCGAAAACGACACCGTCCGGCTGGACATCCGCCAGGAAGTCTCCAGCGTCTTCGGCAGTATCGGCACCGTCACGCCTGACCTGATCCTCGACAAGCGCGAGATCACGGCGAGCGTGCTTGCGGATGACGGCGAGATCATCGTGCTTGGCGGCCTCGTCGAGCAGACAGACACGGTCCGCGAGACCAAGGTGCCGGTGCTTGGCGATGTTCCCGTCGCCGGGCGCCTTTTCCGCTCCAACGCCAAGGCAACAACGCGGACGAACCTGATGGTTTTCATCCGACCGACGATTGTGCGCAACAAGGAAGACGCGCGCGCAGCTACGGACCAGAAATACCTTTATGTCCGCGGACAGGAATTGATGCGCGGCATTCCCGAAGATAACTCGATCGACCGTTTCGTTGCGGACGTGATAAACGGACGTGGGCCAATGGGGTTGGCAACTGATCCGGTAAGGTGAGCGCCCGTGCGATCGCAGGTTCACTACGCATTCGCCAAAGATAAGGGATTTGCCGTCGTTCCAGGACGGGTCCCACTTACAGTCGCGGTACGCCAAGGCGCCGATCCGCTGGCTTTGACGGAAGTACGGCGCGTACTCGGCCAGTCCTTCGTCATGGAAGCGCATTCTTCCATCGAGTTCGAACGCCTGCTGTCGGACGGCTTCGGCGGCTCTGCGCTGGACGGCACCGCCGCGGCCGCTGCCGAGAAACAGGAAAACCTCGAAACCCTGTTCGACGGTATTCCGCAAACCGAAGACCTGCTGGCGGGCGATGGCGACGCGCCGATCGTGCGCCTGATCAACGGACTGCTGCAGGACGCCGTCAAGCGCCGCGCGTCAGACATTCACATCGACCCGTTCGAGGAAAAGCTTTCGATCCGGTACCGGATCGACGGCGAACTTCAGGAAGTGCTGTCGGCCTCGCGGCGTATCGCGGCGCCGCTTGTCTCGCGTATCAAGGTCATGAGCCGGCTCGACATCTCCGAGAAGCGCATGCCGCAGGATGGACGGGTGTCCCTGTCTCTGGGCGGGCGCGCATTGGACGTGCGCGTGGCGACCTTGCCCACCCGGTACGGGGAACGTGTCGCCTTGCGGATCCTCGATACGCGCCAGGCGCTCGTCGGCCTCGACGCCCTCGGCATGGACCAACACACGCTTGAGCGGTTCAAAGCCGTCATCGCCGAACCCAACGGCGTGATCCTTGTGACGGGACCCACCGGCTCCGGAAAGACGACGACACTCTATTCGGCGCTCGCGCTGCTCAACAGCGGACGCGTCAACATCATGACGCTTGAAGACCCGGTCGAGTACGGCCTCGATGGCATCAGCCAGACGCCGATGGACCATAAGGTCGGCCTGACATTTGCGGCGACGCTCCGCTCGATCCTTCGCAACGATCCGAACATCGTGATGGTCGGCGAGATCCGGGATTCCGAAACGGCTGAAGTTGCGCTCGAGTTTGCGTTGACCGGCCGTCTGGCGCTTTCGACCGTCCACACGAACAGTTCCGCCGGCGCGATCACGCGGCTCCGGGATATGGGGATCGAGAGTTTCCTGCTGGCGTCGACGCTTCGCGCCGTGCTCGCCCAGCGCCTCGTCCGCCGGCTCTGTCCTCAATGCAAGACCCCCTTCCCGCCCGATTCTGCGCTCAAAGGCCGGCTGGGCTTGCCGGACAGCTTTGAAGGACAGCTCTATAATTCAGGCGGGTGCGACGCCTGCGGAAAGACCGGCTACTCAGGCCGCCTCGGCGTGTACGAGCTGCTTGTGATCAATTCAAACATCAAGCGCCTGATCCACGAACAGGCGAGCGAAGACCAGATCGAACGTGTCGCCTTCGAACAGGCGGACATGTTGTTCGGCAACGGCATGCGCCATGTCCTGAGCGGCGAGACGAGCCCCGACGAGCTGCTGCATGTCTGCCGAAGGGAAACCTGGTCCAATGGCAGCGTTTGACTATAAAGCGCTCACCACAGATGGCCGCCGCACCAGCGGCGTGATCTCGGCTGACAACGCGCGCGCTGCCCGCCGAGAGCTGCGGGCGCGTCAGCTTACGCCGGTTGAAGTTCAGGAGTCCGACCCCGCCAAGGCCGGTAAAGCCAGGCTGCGCGGCAAGCTTTCGCACAAGCAGAGAACGCTCTTTACACGCCAGATGGCCGTCCTCCTGCAATCCGGCATGACCGTTGAACAGGCGCTCACAGCCGCCGCTGCGGATGGCAGCGACAAATCCGTAAAGTCCCTGATCCTCGGCGTGCGCTCGCAGGTAATGGAAGGCGTATCGCTCGCCGACTCGCTGAGGTCTGCGCCCGCAGCCTTTCCGCCCCTCTACCGCTCGGTTGTTGCAGCAGGTGAATCTGCGGGACGCTTGCCTGGCGTGCTGGACCAGCTCGCGACAAATCTCGAACGCTCCTACAAGATGGCCTCGACGGCGCAGGCCGCGCTCGTTTACCCGGCCGTGCTCGGCATCATGGCGCTGCTTATGGTGACCGCGCTGATGACATTCGTCGTTCCGAAACTCGTCGAACAGTTTGCCATGCTCGGTACGACAGAACTGCCCCTGCTCACCAACATCGTGATTGGGACCTCGAATTTCCTGCGGATGTGGGGCTGGCTGGTGGCCGTCATCATCGGCGTTGGCATCGCCCTGTTCTCCCAGGCCCTTAAAAACCCGGGTTTCAAGAGATCGCTCGACGGCCTCCTGCTGGAGTTGCCGTTCGTTGGTTCCTTGAACCGAACATTGTCTGCCGCGCAGTTCGCGCGTGTACACGCCACGCTGGCCAGCTCAGGCGCGACCGTGATTGAAGCCCTGTCGGCAGCCCGCGGCGCCATGAGCAACAAGATTTTCCAGGACGCCGCCACCACCATCATCGAGAAAGTGCAGCAGGGCAGCACGCTGTCATCTGCCATGCGCGCTACGCAGGTTTTTCCGCCGCTTCTGACACACATGGTGCAGAGCGGCGAAGCCGCGCGAGATGTGCCTGCGATGATGAACCGGGCAGCCGATTTTCTCGAGAGCGAGTTCGAAGCGGCCACAAGTACGATGATGAGCCTGCTCGAACCCGCGATCATCGTCATTCTGGGCGGCATCGTCGGCACCATCGTGTTGTCGATCATGCTGCCGATCATGCAACTCAATACTCTTGCACTTGGTTGAGGGAGAAACTCATGCTCACACCTTCGCGCCCCAGATCGAAGCCGCGCCTGGCACGCCGTCAAAGCGGCTTTTCGCTGGTCGAACTGATGGTCGTTGTTTTCATCATGGGACTGCTGGCGACTTTGATCATCGTGAACGTTGCGCCGGTTGGCGACCGGTCGAGGATTTCAAAGGCACGCTCCGACATCGCCAGCCTCGAAAGCGCGCTCGAACAATACAGCCTTGATCTGTATAACTATCCGAGTGCGTCGGCAGGCCTGGCGGCGCTGTCTGCGCCGCCGCCCGGCATAGACGCCGCGCTCTACAGGCAAGGCGGCTATATCCGCCGTGTGCAGATGGACCCCTGGGGTAACCCCTACCAGTACCAGATCCCGGGCGCCCGCTCCGGCGGGCGCTATGATCTCTTCTCTCTCGGCGCGGATGGCCAGCCGGGCGGAGAAGGCCCTGACGCCGATATCGGCAACTGGGATTGACCGATCCCCATGCCCTGCCTGCCCGCGAACTTCGCGCCAACAATGGAGAGTGAACGGCGCGCCAGAGATCCGGCGCGGTCCGCAGGCTTTTCTCTGGTTGAGGTTCTCGTCACGTTGTCAATCACGGCGCTGGCGTCTGCGCTGATCGTGGCCACGGCGCGCCCTGCAGATCCGCTCAGAACCGAGGGCGAAAGACTGACGCACGCGCTTGAGCAGATGCAGTCCCAGGCCCGGATTTCGGGCACACCGATGGGTATGGTTCTGGAGCCGCAAGGATATGCCATCGTCGCCTGGCGTGATGGGGCCTGGTCGAACGTCGGAACCCAAAGGCACACGCTCGCACCGGGCGTGCGTATCCGCTGGGCAGTTTCATCTCCGGAAACGGACTCCGCTGCAGCTCTGTCGCAATTGGCGCCCGATCTCATTATCGATCCGCTGGGACATTCAACCCTGGAGCCCGTCGTGCTCGAATCCAAGGACCGCGAAGTCTCCGTCAGCGCCCCATCGGTAAAAATGGACCGGGCGCCATGAATACGCAGGGTTTTTCGCTGATAGAGACAATGGTCGCTTTGTCGGTGTTCTCGGTCGCCGCAATGGGGCTCCTGTCGCTGAATACGCAGACCGTGCGGTTCAGCAGCGATCTTGATAAACGCCTGCTGGCAAAGACGGTCGCCGATAACATCGCCGTCGATACCGTGACAGGAAAGCTCGAAGGCGTCAGCCCTCAGACGACGGGTGAGGAGGTCCAGCGCGGCAGGACGTATGTCTGGACACGAACAATCGAAGCGACGCCCAATCAAGGCCTGTACAGTGTCCGGATTCGGGTCTCGGAGGCGGATAACGAAACAGTCCTCGCCCAACTTTCGCTGCTGGCGATCGAAGGCAGGTCACCGTGAACCGAACGCGTGCAGAAAACCGCGGTGCATCCGGCGTCACGCTTGTTGAAACACTGGTCGCCCTGTTCGTCATTGCGCTGATGGCAAGCGCAGGCGCAGTCATGACAACTCAATCTCTCGCCGGGGCGCGCGCCGTCGAAACACGCGGCGACAAGGCGGCAGAGCTTTCGACTGCGCTGAGCATGATATCAGCCGATCTGGGTGCATTGATGACGCGCCCGAGCCGGGACGCAAACCAAAGTGAACCTGCCTACCTGTTCGAAGGCTACGCGCCGCGATATGATGGCAGGATCATGGTCTTTGTCCGGAATGGTTGGCCAAACCCGAAGGAAGAGTTGCGCAGCGACCTCCAGAGAGTTGAATACCTGCTCGAAGACGGATCGTTGATACGCCGGTCCTGGGCAGCAGCCGATCCGGCGCAATCGACCCAAACGGTGGATCAGGTCCTGCTTGAAGGCATAGAAACACTGGACGTGCGCTTTGGCCGGGGCGAAACCTGGCAGAGCGAATGGCGCGTGCCGGTTGGCGCCAGCTTAACGCTGCCGCAGAAGGCAGAACTGAAATTCGGCTTTTCGAAGGACGACACCTTGTCGGCACGCTTTCTGATTGGAGCCGGCTCATGATCCCGGCGTCCAAACAGGCAGGCGCTGCATTGCTGTCTATCCTGCTGATCGTGGCGACCCTTTCAGTCGCTGCGCTGATCGTGACCGAAACGATCGCACGCCAGACCGAGACCCAGAAACTCAGCGCGCGCCGTTCGGCCGCATCCTGGGCAGCCCGCTCGGCCGAAGCGGCGGCGCTCGCATCGGCGTCCGAAATGACGCGCGCGAGCCGCCTGCCTGCGAGCGAGGGTGCAGACCGGGTTCGGACGCTGGTCCTGCCGATTGACGGCGGTCAGATCATCCTGGATCTTCGGGAGTTGCCGCCCTGTCTCAACCTGAATGCGCTGGCAAGTGCCGATGAAACGATCCGTGCACGGCAGTCGTCAGCCCTCAGGGCCTTGCTGGACGAGATGGGCATACCCCGACCGGATGCAGACTCCCTCGTCGCCACATTGACCGATTGGGTGGACGCCGATACCCAGCAACTTCCGGGCGGCGCTGAGGATGACTATTACACCACGCGGCAAGCTGGCTTTCATGCCGCGAACCAGCCGATGCAAGGTCTCGCGGAGCTCGCGCCCCTGCCCGGGTTTACGCCGGAGCTGCGACGGTCCATTGCACCCTATACATGCGCCGTTCCCGAGACCGGGCCTTTGCGCCTGAACATGAATGCGATGGATACAGGCTCGGCCTATGTCCTGAACGCAGCGACAGACGGCGCACTTTCGCTTTCCGAAGCCCGAAGGTTCATCGACGCACGCCCGGCGTCCGGTTGGAACAGCGTATCTGAAATCAACGCGTATGCGGCCAGAGACCCGGGCCTGGAGCTCGCACTCGCGGGATTACCGATGTCGGTCCAGGGATTTTACTTTACGGGCAGCGGGCGCGTGGCGCTCGGGTCAGGCAGCTGGCCCTTCCAGTTCATACTGAGCACTGAAAGCCAGGGCTCACCCCGGATCGTCTGGCGTTCGTTTGGAGTGGCCGGATGAAGGCGGATGTCTACATCGAACTTCCGAGCTCGCGGGGCTCGCCCGTGCGGATTGCAACCCGCAAGGACGCCAGCGTTCAGGAAATCGCGCCCGAAACGTTCCGGGGAAATGCGCAGACCAAGGCTGTCGCCTTCGCGCCGGCCCTGGCGGTGGCCCGCTTCCAGATTCCCGTCGCCGCGCGGTCCGAATCCGAAGCAAGGCGCGCCGCCCTCTATGCGCTCGAAGACGAGATCGCCCAACCGATTGAAGATGTGCATCTGACACTCGGGCCGCGCAGCCGCGGGGATGCCAGCCGTGTCGTTTTCGTTGTTGATAAATCACTCTTCGAGTACTGGGCCGGCCTGCTGAGAAGCCTCGGTCTCAGTCACGCGCCGATCGTCCCGGAAAGCAGTCTCGATCAGGCCGAGCCCACAGTCTACAGATTTGAAGATCGATGGTTGCTTGCAGGACCCGGCCGAATTTTGGGCGCCGACGGCGCACTGCCGGACGAGGCGGTTGAGGCGCTGATTCAGGCGGCAGGACTGACGGGCGCCCGGACAGTCCACCGCGGCTCATTCGCCTTTTTGTCCGAGGCCTACCAGAAGAACGCCGGACTGACGCTGGCCAACACAGGCAAGTCGACTGAGACAACACGCCCGGCTTCCGGGTTTGGATTCTGGCGCCTTGCCGCGTCTCTCGCCCTGGCAGCGATCGTGCTCTGGGGCGGCAGTCTCTGGACCGAAACCAGCCAGCTCGAGCGGTCAGCGGCGCTCAACGACGCCGCAGCTCGTAGCGCATTCCGCGCCCAGTTTCCGGGCGCCCCTGAGCCCGCCGACGTGCATAAGGATGTGCGCCGCCAAATGGAGCAATCGCTTTCTTCCGGGAATGGCAGCTTCAGGGCGATGGCCTCCGATCTCTACAAGGCGATCGCCGAAAGCGATTCTGTCCAGCTGGCTCGCATGAGCTTTTCGCAGAATGAGCAAGGGCTTCGGGCAAGCCTGATTTTCGCGGACCGTCAGAGCGAGCAGGCATTTCGCGCAAGCCTGGAAGCATCAGGCCTCGACGTTGAACGGGTGAGCGCAGCGGACACGCCGCAGGGCGTCCAGACCGACATAATGTTGAGGGCGCGCCCATGATGTCGTTTTGGCAGGAACGTGCACCAAGAGAGCGATTGCTCCTCACGCTGGCCGCGATCATCGCCCTGATTGCGCTCATCATTCAGTTTGGTCTCGTGCCGATGCTTGAGCGCCGCGAAGCCGCGGCCTTGAACGTCGTTCAATCGGAAGGCAGCCTGATCCGGCTGCAAAAGCTGAAGGACGCGGCAGCGCTATACCGGCCGGCGGTGGCCCCGCGCCCGTTGCCTGAGGCGACCGCGCTGGCCGCCCAATGGGCAACAGAAATGGGTATGACCTTTCAACAGGATGCGTCCACCCCGGGGCAATCCCGGTTTGTATTTGCTGCGGCCGACTCCACGTCCGTATTTGCCTGGCTCGAACGGACCGAAAACGAACTGAACCTGTCTGTGGTATCAGCGGAGCTGACATCATCTGAACGCGGACTGGTTCAGGCGACGATTGTCTTTTCGGAGAGCGCAGCGCCATGAACCGGTCGCTTCTGCTCCTGCTTCTGCTGGCGGGTTTTTTCATTGGACTGACGGCTTTCGCGCCGCTCGGGACAGCCTTGCGAATGGGCGGCGCGAATAAACTGGGCGTCAGCTGGGCCAGCGCTGAAGGTACGGCTTTCGATGGCAAGCTGACCTCTATCGAAAGCAGGGGCACAAAGATTGGTGATGCAAACCTGCATCTGATGCCGGGCGCGCTTTTGACAGGCCGCCTGAAGTACGGCGTAGAATGGACAGGTGAAGACGGACGCGGGAACGGCGAATTCTCGGCCGGCTTTGGCAACCGCTTGTCCCTGACAAACTACGACGTTGATCTTGATCTCGTTCATCTGGAACAAGCCGCGCGGTGGATCCAGCAATCGGGTGGCCGGCTTCGGGTCCGAGGCAGCCATATCCGGTTCAAAGGCAACCAATGCCTTGACGCAAAAGGCACGGCGCAAAGTGATGTGCTCGATCGCAACCGCGATATTCTGGGTCCGGGCTGGTCCGAAATGCGCGGTGAACTGCGATGCGAAAACGGCATCCTGATCGTGCCACTGGAGTCTGCCAATTCATCCGGCACTCAGTTCCGGGCACTGCTTCGGTTCGCACCCGGTGGAACGGGAAGTTTTGAGGCGCGTGTCTCGGGTCCAATTACACGTGAACTGATGTTCGCCCTGCCCATAGCAGGGTTCACCCTGGACGGGCGTGATTACATCTACAACTATCTGCCAACACCACAGGGCAATCCGACATGAAACCTCTTCTGATCATCGCTGCAGCCGCCGTATTCGTTAGCGCGTGTGCGGGCACAAGCGGTTCGACGTCTGCTGCAGATGCAGCTGAAGCGGCCTCCGCCATCAACACCGTGCCCGTGGAGGGATTGCCCCCACAGCGGCTCGGGCCTGGTCAATGCGGTTTGTTTCTCTGGGGCATGTCGGCGCCCCGGCGGTTTGTCTTCTTCACCGAAGGCACGGCCGGCAAAGCGCTGGTGCTCGTCAACGACGCCGCCGTTTCGATGCCGATGACCAGCGCTGGCGGCGAAGTGTTTGGCCAGTTTCTGACACGGATGAAGTTCGAAGCGCCGGCGACGGGCAGCAGCGTGACGGTCACGATCAATCCTGGCGAGCCCCTGGAGGGCGGCCAGCGTGTCGACAGCGGCAACATCCTGTTCAAGGATGCGGAAGGCTGGGAAACCGTCCTTCCGATCACGGGCGTGCGGGCCTGCATGCCGGGATGACCGGTTAGCCGACCCTCAAGGCGCGTTGCAGCTCTGCACCGTTACTCTTGTTCGAGTTCAGCCAGAACCGGGTTGAGGAACTCTGCCAGAGGTCTGGCGATACGGACGATGCCGTCCCGGGTCGGATGCAGCCCATCCGGCTGAAGCATTGAAGGGTCGCTTTCGATGCTCGCGAGCAGTGACGGATATAAAGGCACGCCGTACTCTGCCGCGAGCGCCGGGTAGATTGCGGCGAACGCCGCCTCCCGGCTTTCCGGCTCGATACTTCCCCGGGGTGTCAGCCCGACCAGCACGACAGGCATGCCCGCTGCCTTTGCGCGTTCCAGGATGGCCGACAGGTTCGCCCGGGCAGCATCTGCGGGCAGTCCAAGGAGGAAGTCGTTGGCGCCCAGGGCAACGATCAACAGGTCCGGCCCGGCCGCCGCAACGCTCCAGTCAAACCGGGCGAGCGCATTTGCGGTCGTGTCGCCTGACACGCCTGCGTTCACGGCCACCGCATTCATGCCCTGGCTTCGCCAAACCGCCTCTACCTGTTGCGGAAGCGCGTCTTCAGGCTCGAGGCCGTATCCGGCCGTCAGGCTGTCACCCAGGAAAACGACGGTCAGGGCCTGCGAGCCTGTCTCGCTTTGCGCCGCTGGCCTCTCAATTTGTGGCGCCGGGCCGGGCGCAGCTGGCGCGGTCGCCTGAGGCTGGCCGCAAGCCGCTGCTAGCCACAACACAGGCAATACAATGACGCAAAACCTGCGCTTCAGGACTTGCCGCAAGAGACACACAATCAAGTTCATGATTATCGATAGACATGTGGCGCCGGGCTGACAATGTGATGCCTGATCAGAGAAGGCCGATTTGAATGACCGAAGCGCTCAAGTTGAAGGGGGTCTGGTTGACCTTCGCAGCAGCGTCCGGCCCGCTCGACATTCTGAAAGGCATCGACTTCGAAGCCGCCGATGGAGAGACGGTTGCGATCGTTGGCCCCTCAGGCTCCGGCAAGTCCTCTCTCATCGCGGTTGCGGCAGGGCTGGAGCGCGCCAGTCGCGGCGAAGTTACCCTGCTCGGCGAACGTATCGGATCCATCAGCGAAGATGCACTGTCCAGGTTACGCAGGGGACGGGTCAGCATGGTGTTCCAGTCGTTTCATCTGCTCGAGACAATGACTGCCCTCGACAATGTGCGCGCGACGCTCGAAATCGCCCGCCTGGACCGTGTGGATGAACGGGCCAAGGAGGCCCTCGATGCGGTCGGCCTCAGCCATCGCCGCTTCCACTATCCGGGACAGCTTTCGGGCGGCGAGCGCCAGCGCGTCGCCGTTGCCCGGGCGCTCGCCTCCGATCCGAAGCTCGTCTTCGCGGACGAGCCGACCGGAAACCTTGACGCTGAAAGCGGCCGCACTGTCGCGGACCTGCTCTTCTCCATATCAAAGGACCGAGGGGCCACCCTCATTCTGGTGACGCATGATGCCGCGCTCGCGTCCCGCGCGGGGCGGATCGTCACCATGAATGACGGCCAGATCGTATGACCAGCCTGTCAATGCGGCTTGCCCGGAGCGAGCTCTCGCGCGGCCTGAAGGGCTTCTGGATTTACATTGCGTGTCTCGCGCTCGGCGCCGCTGCGATCGCTGCAGCGGGATCTGTTACAGAAACGTTTTCCCGGGGTGTCGCCGGCGAAGCGCGCAACCTGCTGGGCGCAGACGCGCAGTTCACTGTTGCGCAGCGTCCTCCGACGACGGAGGAACGGGCATTCGCCGCAAGGCTCGGAAAAGTCTCTGAATCTGCGTCCCTGGATGTCATGGGCACGGCCGGCGCAAGCCGCGCGCAAGTGGACGTCCGCGCCGTCGATCAGAGTTACCCCCTGATCGGTTCCGCAGGACTTTCCGGCGGCGAAGCCAATCTGCAATCGGCATTGGCACGCCGCGGCGAGCGCTGGGGAATTGCCGTGACCCAATCCTTCCTCGACACGTTCAGCGTCAAGATTGGTGACACGCTCGAACTCGGACCCGTCGACGCCGTCATCACGGCGCGGCTCGATTCGTTGCCGGACCGGATCGGCACGCCGGGCGCCTTTGGCCCGGAAGCGATCGTCGCATTGGACGCCATGGAAGGCGCAGGACGGCTCACACCCGGACAACTGTTTCGCTCAAGCGTGCGTATACTTTTCAATCCGGGTCAGCGCTTTGAAACGGCCGAGGCCGACTTCAGGGAAACCTTTCCGGACAGCGGCTCCCGCTTGCGCGGGCCCGAAGACGCGGTCGACGGACTGCAGAACCTGCTGAAAACGCTCAATAGTTTCCTGGACGTGATCGGTATCACCGCGCTGGTCGCAGGCGGCGTGGGCGTTGCTCAGGCGACCGCCTCCTTTCTCGAAACACGGACACATTCGATTGCGGTGCTGAAGGTTTTCGGCGCCGATGCTGCGACCATCCGCTCTGCCTATCTGTTTCAGCTCGGCGCGCTGGCACTGGCAGGAGCATTGGCGGGCACGCTCCTGGGCGCCGGCGCACCCTACCTTCTGACGCTGTTTGCGGGCAGTTCGATTCCCATTCCGCAAGCGCTCGGACTCTATCCGCTCGTCCTGCTCAAGGCGCTCGCACTGGGCATCCTTGCGGCGGGCGTCTTCGCCCTGCCCGCAATTGGCCGCGCGCGCGCAACAAAGCCTGCCTCTTTATTCAGGAAGATCGGCGACGCCGAAAGTATCCGGGCGCCCTGGACAGAGCGTTCATGGGCTCTCGCCGCGGCCGTTGCCCTCACTGCTCTCGCGGTCCTGACAAGTTATCGTCCGCCGCTGACCGCCATGATCCTGGCCGGCGCACTGGCAACGGCTGGCATTCTGGTGTTCGCAGCCTGGCTCATCAAACGCATGGCCCGCATTGCAGCCGCCAGGGCGCGCGGGTTCTGGCGGCTGGCGCTCGCAAACCTTGCCGGACCCGGCTCCCTGGCGCCGACAATCGTTCCTGCGCTGGGCCTCGGCCTCGCCTTGCTCGTACTGGTCGTCTCTGTACAGACGAACCTCATCCGCCAGATATCGACCACCGCGCCTGCCAACGCTCCCTCCATCGTCTTTTCTCAGATTCCGAACGGCAAGGTCAGCCAGTTCAATGCTGCCCTGCAGGCCGAGGGAATCGACACAGAAGACGCCGACGCTTACCGGCAGGCGCCGTTCATCCTGGCCCGTGTCACCGCCCTCAAAGGAAAACCGCTGGTCGAGGAAAACGTCGCAGAGTCCGAGCGCTGGATCGTGCGCGGAGAGACGAGCATCACCTACCTCGGCGAAATGCCGCCCGAGACCAGGCTGGTTTCCGGCGAATGGTGGAAGGCGGACTATACGGGGCCTTTGCTGGCATCGGTCGAAGCCGACGCGGCCAGGGGTCTAGGCCTCGAGGTTGGCGACACGATTGGTTTCCGCGTTTTCGGCCGCGACGTGACGGCAACCGTCGCTTCCTTGCGAAAGGTCGACTGGGGCACGTTCGGCATCGGATCAAACACGGCCTTCATCCTGTCACCCGGCACGCTGGAAACGGCCAACCCCGCCTATGTCGCCATCGCCAGGGCCACACCGGAGCAGGAAAGTGCGATCATCGCCAGGCTCGGCAACGGCCTGCGTGACGTCGTTGTCTTCCAAATCCGGCCAGCACTCGAAACGGCGAGCCGGATCTTCGGCCAGATCGCGGTCGCCGTGAATGCCGCCGCCGGGATCGTGACCCTGGCGGGCCTCCTCGTCCTGTTCGGCACCTTCGCCTCCCTCGCCCGAAAGCGCCGGCGAGAAGCCGCCTTGCTGAAACTCTTCGGCGCCTCTCGAGGCGACGTTCTGCGCCTTTACGCGGGAGAGTTCAGCCTCGCCGCAGGCACAGCGGCTTTCATTGGCGTGTTGATTGGTGTGAGTGCGTCTATTCCGATCGTGACCCTCGTCTTCGAAGCGACATGGACACTTCCCTGGCTAGAGGTTTTCTGGGTCATGCTGGCCGCCATCACCGTTTCCGCCATCGGCGGAGCACTGGTCGGCGTCTCCACATTGGCCCGCTCGCCCGCCGACGTCCTGCGGGCAAACTGACCAGGGTCCGCGTCGCCCAACGGGTAAGCAGATCCTCCACCTTTCTAAAGACTTCCTGCAACGTCCATCCGCGAACATCATCCACCCGCGGACGTTCGGCGGACACGCGCTGGGAAAATTCGCGCTGAAAAGGTTAAACCCGAATGCCGCTCTGGATGGCGGTCCAGCTTTTGAAAGTTGCCCTGGTCCGCGCCTCAAAGCATGAAGTTCCGGCGTCGCAACGGAAAGCTTTCAGGACGTCCAGGCTGCTATTCGGCCCGCGAAATCTTAAACTCACTTCGAATACATAGTGTCTATACTGACGACGCATCTGCTGTCCGCTGTGTTTTGAGAACGATACTTTACGCTTATTTCAAGGCTTTCGGCTACATTAATGAGCTACATTCCAGGATACCGGGTGCTCAGCTCAATGAAGATTCTCGTGGTCGATGATGAACGCGCCGTGCTCGACGCCTACAAGCACATCCTTGTGCCGTCCCCAGAACAGCGTAAGCGCTGCGAGCGCCCCACATGCTCAGTGCATTGACTTTTTGGCGAACGGCCCTGGCAGAAGTTCATCGAGGCGTTTCATGGGATGACCCTGGGCGATCGCCTCGAGCGTCGTCCTGAGGTATCCGAACGGCTCGACGTCATTGAG
>CAMEDD010000014.1 GCA_945913285.1 Candidatus Sulfopaludibacter sp. SbA3 | reverse complement strand
CGGATCAACCTGCACCGAATGGTCAGCGAACTGTCACAGGTCGCCGCCAATCCGGTGGTCGGGCCCGACGTGCTGCTGCCGATCCGTCACCCGCAGCTGGACGGCGTCAACAGCTCGATGATCAACGCCAACCGCAACGGCATAGCCGTGATCGGTGTCACCTATCAGGAGCTCGAAGCCCGCAAGCTGTCGCTGCGCGCGCAGCTCGCGCAGGGCATGGCCCCCGGCGCGGTGCTGGATGACGCGATGGAAGCCACGATCAACGGCATCGCGGCCCTCTATTTCTGGGACGTGCACAAGGGCGCGCTGCCGAAGGAAATCGGTAAGGTCCGCAGCTGGGACATCCGCGACTGGATGAAGGCCCACGGCTTCAAGGCCGATGCGTTCCCGGACATGCACCTGCGCGACGAAGTGGTCGAGCGCCTGCGCATGTATGGCCTCGAGTTGACGCCGAAGCCGCTGACCCACACCGCGTGGGAATATTACAACATGCAGTATGACCGCCATGCGGACCGCAACGCCCGCGAGGCAGAGCGCCGCGCGCGCCAGGCCGAGCGCGATGCCGGGGAAGAAGGCGCCGCCAGCCGGCCGCGCGGCCTGTTCGGCGTCCGCAAGAAACCTTCGGACGTCCAGCCGGGTGATGCATATGAAGGGCTTGAGCCGCCCCGGGGGGCTGCGGCGCCCCTACAGGCTGTTCAGGCTTATGCGCCAGCGCCCGGCGATGCCGTTCCGGAAACGATCGATCTCGAGATCGAACCTGCCGGTGGTCCGCTCAAGCCAACGTTCTGATCCGCCTTGCGCGTCGGCGCGACTTCCGGCTCAGTGAGGATCATACTTCGGGGGAGTTTCAGCATGGTCCGTTACGTCTTGGCCGGTGCCATCCTGTGGGCCGTCGCGGCCTGCGCCAGCGCGCCAGCTATGATCACATCGACCCAGCAGGAGACCGAAGCGGCCGCCATTACAGCGCTGCTTCAGGCGCAGGATGCGGCCTGGAACCGGGGCGACATCGAAGGCTTCATGAGGGGCTATTGGGAGTCCGACGATCTTCGCTTTGCGTCCGGCGGCGAGGTCGTGCGCGGGTTCGCCAGCACGCTCGCGCGCTACAAGGTCCGCTATCGCGGCCCCGAAGGCATGGGCGTGCTGACCACACAGGATTACGAGATCGACGTGCTGTCGGCCGATGCCGCTGTCGCGCATGGCCGGTGGTCTGTGGCACGTGAGGGCGAGGTGCTCGGCGGGCTCTATACCCTCATCTTGCGCAAGCATGACGGCGCGTGGATGATCGTATCGGACACGACTACATCCGCTGAGTGACGCTTTGCCGGCGTTATGCCTGAGGCCGGGTTTGCAGGCGCGGCAGGGCAGTGCAGACGCAGGCCCGCGCCTTGCCATCTGAGAGGGGACTGCTGGGATGCCGCGTGCGACGCTAGACTATGAAACCAGCAACTCGGCGGTCGAGGCTTTTCTTGAGCTGCCCTCGGTGCGCACGGCGATAACGTCGCTGATTGTCTTCAACGCGCTGATCCTGGGCCTGCTCACGTACAGGTCCGATTTTTCGCCAGGCATGGTGACGGTTCTCGAGTTTTTCGACAACGCCATCACCTGGCTGTTTGTCGCCGAGATCGGCCTGAAGCTTTACGTCTACCGGCTGCAATTCTTCAAGCAGGGCTGGAACCTGTTCGACATCAGCGTGATCGGCGTCTCGCTCATTCCGGGCGCATCGGCGTTTACCGTGCTGCGGGCGCTCCGTGTGCTGAGGGTTCTGCGCCTGCTCCGCTTCGTACCGATGATGAAGCGGATTACCGAGGCACTGATGAAATCCATCCCCGGCATGGGCGCCATCCTCGCGGTCATCGCGCTGGTGATTTACGTCGGCGCGGTGATGGCCACCAACATGTATGGCAATACGGACAACCGCGAAGTGCGCGAGATGTTCGGCAAGCTTCCGGATTCGGCGCTGACCCTGTTCCAGCTGATGACAATGGACGGCTGGTCGGACATTCTCGGAACCGTCACCGATGACGGTCATCCCTATGCGTGGATCTTCTTCCTCGTCTTCATTTTTGTTGGCAGCTTTGCGATCCTCAATCTGTTCATTGCGCTGGTCGTGGACGCGCTGACCACGGAACAGAAAGCGGCGCTGAGCGAGCAGATCGAAAACCTGGAATCGGCCATGGAAGGCCGGCTGCAGGACGGCGCCGCCGCCAACGTTACAGGCGCCCTTGAAGAGATCCGGGCCCGCGACGATTCGATCGGAGAAACGCTGGAACAGGTTGGCGAAGACCTTGAAGAGGCGGGATCGGACCGTGCCGAGATGATGAAGATGCTCCGGGAAATGCGCGCTGAAATCAGCTCTCTGAAAACCATGCTTGCGCAACGCGGCAGCTGACCGTTCCGGCAATAATCCGGCCCCGGCGCTGACCGGGGCGGGATTTTTTGTCCGGAGACAGACGCATTACGAAGCTGGCAGCAGCACCTTGTCGATGACGTGTATGATGCCGTTCGAGGCCTTCACATCGGCGGTGATGACGGTCGCATCATTGATCTTCACGCCGTCCGTGCCGTCGATGAAGACGGAGCCATTGAGGGTTTGGGCGGACAGCGTCTTGCCGGCGAGATCAGCGGCCTTCACCTCTTTGCCGGCGATCACGTGCAGCTTCAGGATGTCGGCCAGCTGCCCCTTGTTTTCCGGCTTCAGCAGATGTTCGACCGTGCCGGCGGGCAGGGCGGCGAAGGCAGCGTCGGTTGGCGCAAACACGGTCAATGGACCGTCGCCTTTCAGCGCGTCAACGAGGCCTGCGGCTTCAGCGGCGGCAAGCAAGGTGTTGAAGCTGCCTGCGGCTGCGGCCGTCTCGACGATGTCGGCCTTGGTGTGGCTGTCTTTCTTGTATTCGCCCTTCGTCAGGTAGCCTTGCGTAGCCTCGGCCCTCGCGGCCTTCCCGGGGCAGTTTTCGGCAGCGGCGGGCAGGGCGATGACCAGGGCAGCAGCGGCAGCAGCAAAAAGCATTCTCATGTGACGTATCCTCTCGCGGAAATCGTCCGGAACCATATCCGGCATGTTATATATACGAAGTGAAATACGAAACGGTCTTCAAGATGAACAAGGTTTAATGGGTCCCGGGGATGATTGTAGCAAAGCTCACGCGGCGTTGATCGCTGCCCGCTGTCCAAGAGGCAGATCCGCCTGCTATACGCGGAAGAACGATGAGCCTCTGGACGACCCTTCTGAATAGTGGCCGCCGCCTGTTCGACAGCGGGCCGGAGCCGGATATTGACAGCGCAGACGCTGGCGGCTGCGCGCCGGATCCTAATGATGTGGGCTTCACCGCCGCTGTTGTGGGTCTGGGCGCCAAGATGGCCGCCGCCGACGGTCTCGTCAGCGACAAGGAAATCATGACCTTTGCGCGCGTCTTCCGGGCCCCGCCGGAAGAAGCGGAGAATGTCCGCCGCGTCTTCATGCTCGCCCGCCAGACCGTGCGCGGGTACGAGGCGTACGCCCGCCGGATCGGCAAGCGCTACCGCGACCGGCCCTGCCTTCTGGAAGGCGTGCTCGACGGACTGTTCCAGATCGCCGGGGCGGACGGCGCCGTTACGGAAGCGGAAATGACCTACCTGCGAACCGTGTCCGAGGCGTTCGGTTTTGATGCGGTGACCTTCCGGCGGATCCGCGCGAGCCATCTCGGGCCAGAACGCGACGATCCATATCACATCCTGGGCGTCGCCCATGACGCAGCGTTCCCCGACATCCGCCTTGCTTACCGGCGGCTGATGTCGGACCATCACCCCGACCGGATCGTCCAGATGGGTGCGCCGCGGGAGTTCGAGACGGCGGCCCATGCCAAAGCGGCGGCGATCACGGCGGCCTATGCCCGCATCCGTGCCGAGCGCGGCCTGCTGGTGCGACAGGACTGACTGGTTCCTGGTCACCCACTGAAAGTTAATCACATTTCTATGAACAGGCGTTGACGCCCCGCCATCATGCAGCCATCTTGAACGTTCATAGTGGGGCCTAATGGATCAGAAACTTCCTCCGTCTTTTTCGCCCGGCCTGTTCGCCTCCATCGGTGCAGGCCTTGGATTTGTGGCCCGGCTGCTGATCGGCGCCGTCGTAATCTGCGTCGCCAGTTTCGTCGCCATGATGACCGCCTTTGCCGGCCTGATGCTGGCCGGCGCAGCGCTGATGATGCGCTTCGTCGCCGTGCGCCAACCCGCCCGCGTGCCCGTCCGCATAAAGGGTGCACCTGTCACCCTGCAGGCCCGCCGCACGCCGCGCGGCTGGACCGTCGAATAACGCCTCCATCGCGCCGCCATTTGACCCGCCTAGCCTGCCACCCTACGCTCTTGATTGGAGGGCCATGGCGTGAGTGATGAATTCGAACAGGTCGTTCTCGTGGATGAAGCGGACCGCCCGCTTCGCGACGGAGATAAGTGGGCGATCCATACGGACGGCCTGCTGCACCGCGCATTCTCGATCTTCGTGTTCAATGCCGCAGGCGAATGCCTGATCCAGCAACGCGCCGCGGGAAAATATCATTCCGCAGGTAAGTGGGCCAATTCCTGTTGCGGGCATCCGCGCCCGGGCGAGGCGACCGATGTGGCCGCCGCGCGGCGGCTCGAAGAAGAGGTTGGCCTCTGTGTGCCACTGACGTTCGGCTTCAAAAGCCGGTACGTCGCTTATCTCGACAATGACATGATCGAGAACGAGATCCCGTATCTGTATTTCGGCCGGACAGCCGATCGTCCCCAGCTCAATCCGGACGAGGTCCAAGCCGTTCGCTGGGTGACGCTGGGCGCGCTCGCGCGCGATGTGTCGGCCTCGCCGGACTCCTACGCGGCCTGGCTCTACCATTACTTGAAAGCGCATCAAGCAGAACTTGAAAGCTGGCGCGACCGGCTTTCACCGCTGTAAATTCCGCCTCGAACAAGCCTTGGCGCTGGCCGCCACTGGTCTATACTCGTCTCGTAAACATCCTTTGGAGGAAACACATGCGATTCGACACCAAACGTCTTTCACTCGCACTGGCCTCTGGCCTTGCGCTCGCGCTCGCAGCCTGCGGCGGTTCCGAAACCCCTGCCCCAGCTGCCCCGGTTGAAGCAGCCCCTGTCGAGGCGCCGGTCGAAGCTGCGCCTGTCGAAACGCCTGCACCGACCGAAGCCGCCGCACCGGCTGCAGGTACGGACTACGCCTCCTTCACCGGCGACGCTGCCAAGGGTAAGCGCGTCTTCGCGGCCTGCCAGACCTGCCACGCCGTTGCAGAAGGCAAGAACAATGTCGGCCCGTCGCTGTACCAGCTCGTCGGCCGCAATACGGGCAGCATCGAAGGTTTCAAGTATTCTGACGCCAACAAGGGCAAGAACGTCGTCTGGACCGAAGAAAACCTCTTCGTTTACCTGGAAAACCCGCAGGCCTTCATCCCGGGCACGATCATGGCCTACCCGGGTCTTCGCAACCCGCAAGACCGCGCGGACGTGATCGCCTACCTGAAGAGCCCGACCTGATCTCAGTCGCCTGAAAGGCGAAATAATCCCAGTCGGAAAGCCGCCGGAGAACCCCTCTGGCGGCTTTTCTTATGGGTGCGCATGACCTAGGCTTGTGTCTATCTGTGTGGACACTTTTTGGACTGGACTTCGCTTTGGCCATTTTTCCCTTTGTTGCAATTGTTGGCCAGGAATCCCTGAAAGACGCATTGCTGATGTCGGCCATCGAGCCGGCGATCGGGGGCGTGCTCGCCCTCGGGGATCGCGGCACCGGCAAGTCCACCGCGATTCGGGCGCTGGCCGCCCTGCTGCCGGAAATCGAAGTCGTGCGCGGCTGTCCCTATCGCTGCGCGCCGGCGGCGAAGATCGGCCTCTGCGGCGTCTGCGAGCGGGGCGAAAGGGTTGTCGCCGAGCACATGGGCGCCCCGGTTGTGGACCTGCCACTCGGCGCGACCGAAGACCGGGTCGTCGGCGCGCTTGATCTGGAACGCGCCCTCGCCAAGGGCGAGAAGCGGTTCGAGCCGGGCCTGCTCGCGCGGGCCCATCGCGGCTTTCTCTATATCGACGAGGTGAACCTTCTCGACGATCACCTCGTCGATCTCCTGCTCGATGTGGCCGCCTCTGGCGAGAACGTCGTAGAGCGTGAAGGCCTGTCGATCCGCCATCCGGCGCGCTTCGTTCTGGTCGGCAGCGGCAACCCGGAAGAGGGGGACCTGCGTCCGCAACTGCTCGACCGGTTTGGCCTTTGCGTGGATGTGCGCACCTCGACCGATCTCGCTGAGCGGATGGAAATCGTCCGCCGCCGCGACGCGTTCGAACAGGACTCGTCCGCCTTCATAAAGGACTGGTCGAAGAAGACAGCGGCCTTACGCAAGCGCGTCGTCGAGGCGCGTGCCCGCGTGCAGACGGTGACGCTGCCGGACGCCGTGCTCGCCAAGGCGGTCGAGCTTTGCATGACGCTCGGCGCTGACGGCCTGCGCGGCGAACTCACGCTGATGCGCGCTGCCCGCGCGCGGGCCGCGCTCTCCGGTGAGACGCAGGTCTCGATGGACACGCTGAAATCTGTTGCACCACTGGCGCTGCGCCACCGGCTGCGCAAAGACCCGCTCGATGACACCGATGCGGGTATCCGCGTCGAGCGCGCCGTCTCGGAGGTGTTCGTGCCGTGACCGCCGCTGCGGCTCCGCTGTCTTCGGAACGGCAGGCCAGCCGGGACGCGTTTGAACGGATTGATGCCGCGCGCTGGGGGCAGGCAGATCTCGCCGTGGCCCTTCTCGCCCTGATGCCGCACCGGCTGAAGGGCGCCATCTTCGAAGGCGCCTCGCCAGAACTTGCGGGCCTGCTTCAGGACCGGCTGGCGGCGCGTCTCGGCGGAGCCGCCCTGCTTCACCGGATGCCGATTTCCATTACGGATGACCGCCTTGTTGGCGGTCTTGATCTCGCGGCCACGCTTGCCGCGGGCCGGCCCGTGGCCGAGACGGGGCTCCTCACCCGCGCGAATGGCGGCGTGCTGATTGTTCCGATGGCGGAGCGTCTGCGGGGCCGCACCGCTGCCCAGCTCGCCCGTGTGATTGATACCGGCGACGTGGAAACTGAGCGCGACGGTCTGTCCCTGCGCGCCGAAGCCCGGTTTGTGACCCTTGCCTTCGCCGATCCCGATGAGCCCGGCGAACGCCTTCCGGCCGGGCTTGGCGACCGGCTGGCGTTCGGTCTTTCCCTGCAAGGCGTCTCGCCTGCACGCCCGCGCGGCGAAGCGCTGACCACTGAGATCCTCGCGGCTGCCCGGGCAAAACTGCCTCAGGTGGATGTGCCCGACGAGCTGGTCGAAGCGTTGATCGACGCCGCGCGCCGCCTCGGCATCCGCTCAATGCGCGCCCCGTCTTTCTGCCTGGCTGCCGCTTGTGGCATCGCGGCGCTCGCGGGCCGGACAACCGTGACGGACGCCGATGCGACGCTCGCTTCTGAGCTTGTCTATGCCAGCCGCGCGCTGATCCAGTTCGAGGCGCCGCCGCCTCCGCCGCCACCCGCGCCGGACCCTCCGGATACGAACGAGGATACGAATGACGCGTCGAAGCCGCAGCCTGAGCCGGACGAGCTGACAGAGCTTCTGGTCGACGCCGTGCGCGTGCGTGTGTCGCTCGACATGGCCGCGCGCCGGCAAACGCCGCGCCAGCGGACACGTCAGGAAGTGCCGGCTGGAAAATCCGGTGACATGGTCGACTCCCGCCGCCGCGGCAGCCGGATTGGCGCTCGCGCCGGCGATCCGCGCCGCGATGGCCGGCTCGACTTGCTGTCGACCCTGCGCACCGCCGCGCCCTGGCAGCGCATCCGCGAGCTGCCGACGGGCGGCGCCGTGATCTCCGTACGCGCCGCGGATTTCCGAGTGAAGAGGTTCCGCCATCGCAGCGAGGCGGTGGTGATCTTTGTCGTGGATGCGTCCGGCTCCTCGGCGATGAACCGGCTCGCGGAAGCCAAGGGCGCCATCGAATTGCTGCTCAGCGGATGTTACTCACGCCGCGAGTCGGTCGCGCTGATCGCGTTCCGCAAGGAGGGCGCCGACCTCCTGCTTTCGCCGACCCGGTCGTTGACGCGGGTCAAGCGTTCCCTCTCGCGCCTGCCGGGCGGCGGCGGCACGCCGCTGGCGTCCGGAATTGCGGCGGCCGCGCAACTGGTTCGCATCGAGCGGGGCAAGCGCAAGGCGCCGCACGTCGTGTTCCTGTCGGATGGGCAGGGCAACATCGCGCTCGATGGCAGCCCCGGGCGCGAGCGCGCCGGGCAGGATGCGCGCGACATGGCCCGCAAGCTGAAGGCGCTGCAGGAGCCGGTGCTGTTCTTCGACATTTCCCGCCGCCCGAGCGCCGATGCCGAATTGATCAGTACCGAGATGGGCGCCATCTACCGTCCCCTGCCGATTGCCGATGCCGCGCGCGTCTCGCGCGACGTACGCAGCCTCCTGCTGGACTGAGACGCGCGCATGGGGCAGGGGCTCGATTGGCAGGCAGACGGCGCGGACTGGCCAAACCGCGCCCATAGCCATTTTGTCGAAGCCGGAACCTATCGCTGGCATGTCCAGCGGGCGGGCAAGGGCGAACAACTTCTGCTGCTGCACGGAACAGGGGCGTCAACCCATTCATGGTCCGGCCTCTTTCCGCTGCTGGCAAAGCACTTTGACACGCTCGCGACTGACCTGCCGGGGCACGCCTTCACGCAGAGCCTTCGGCGGTTGGATGCATCACTTCCCGGCATGGTCCGGGGGCTGAAGGCCTTGATCGCGGCCGAAGCGTTCCAGCCGGATGTGATCGTGGGCCATTCAGCAGGCGCGGCGATTGCCGTGAAGATGGCGCCCGGTCTCGACCGGCCGCCACGCAAGGTGATTGCGGTCAATGGCGCGCTGAAACCCTTCGGCGGTCCGGCCGCGCTGATTGCGCCTGTCATGGCGAAGGCGCTCGCGGTTAATCCCTTTGCGGCGCGCGCTTTGGCGAAAGGCGGACGCGACCCTGTCCGGGTCGCCCGGCTCATCGAAGGCACAGGGTCGCACCCGGGGCCGGACTACCTCAAGTTCTACGGCCGCCTGTTTGCGGATCCGGCTCACGTCAGGGGCACACTGTCGATGATGGCGAACTGGGATGTCGCCGGCCTGTTGCCACCTTTTGAGCGGGCAGGGCTTTGTCTTCACCAGATCGTCGGCACGCAGGACCGTGCCGTGCCGCCGGAACACGCCGCGGAATTCTCGCGCCGCTACAAGGGCGTCAGCGCCGAGCTGCTCTCCGGCCTTGGCCATCTGGCGCACGAAGAGGACCCTGCGCAGATCGCAAAGTCGATTTTTGCGGCCCTGGACACAGCGAATGCTAGCCTGCGAAGGGCGGCAACATGAAAAAGCGTGACGTGGGCGCGGCGCGCGCCATCTTTGCCTCAACAACCCGGTTATTCGACGAAAGAAGTGGCACAGCCTGATGGATGGAATGAACGCAGCACCGATACGCGACGACGGCGCGCCCCACGCGGTGGTGATCGGCTCCGGTTTCGGCGGTCTTGCCGCCGCGGTGCGCCTCGGCGCCAAGGGATACCGCGTCACCCTTCTCGAGAAACTCGATGCACCGGGCGGGCGGGCCTACACCTTCCGGCAGGACGGTTTCACCTTCGATGCCGGCCCGACCATCCTGACCGCGCCGCACCTGTTCAATGAACTCTGGGACCTCTGCGGCCGCAAGTTCGAAGACGACATCGACCTGCGCGCGGTCGATCCGTTCTACCGCATCCGCTTCGATGACGGCTCGGTATTCGAGGCCCATTCCGACAAGGACAAGACCCGCGCCGAAATCGCCAAGTTTGCCCCGGAAGACGTCGCGGGATTTGAGCGGTTCCTGAACGCCAGCGAAGCCATCTTTGACGCGGCCTATACACAGCTCGCCGAGGAGCCGTTTCACGAGCTTTCGACGCTGGTCAAAGCGGCGCCAGACATGGTCCGCCTCGGCGGCATCCGTTCGGTCTATGCCAAGGTGTCCGATTATTTCTCGAACGAAAAGCTCAGGATCGCCTTCTCCTTCCATCCTTTGTTCATCGGCGGCGATCCCTTTGCGGCGACCTCCTATTATTGCCTGATCTCGCACCTCGAGCGGGTGTGGGGCGTGCACTACGCCATTGGCGGCACCGGCGCGCTTGTGCGCGGCCTTGTCAGCCTGATCGAAGGGCAGGGCAATGAGCTGAGATACAATTGCGAGGTGGATGAAATCCTCACGCATCAGGGCCGAGCGACGGGCGTGCGCCTTGCGGGCGGGGAGAAGATCGAGTGTGATCTCGTCGTGTCCAATGCCGAGATCGCCTGGACCTATTCGAAGCTTTTGCGCAACACGCCGCGCCGGGTCTGGACCGACCGGAAGCTTGCCCGCGCGGACTATTCGATGAGCCTGTTTGTCTGGTATTTCGGAACGCGCCGTCAGTATACAGACTGCTATCATCATACCATCGTCCTCGGTCCTCGCTATCGCGGGCTGTTGAAGGATATCTTCCGCAAGAAGGTGTTGGCGGATGATTTCAGCCTCTACCTTCACCGGCCCACGGCGAATGACCCCTCCCTTGCCCCGGAGGGCTGCGACAGTTTCTATGTACTCTCCCCAGTGCCACATCTCGATTCCGGCACAGACTGGAAGGCGATGGCCGCGCCTTACAAGGAACGGATCGCCGAAAGGCTCGAAGAAACGGTGCTGCCCGGCCTGCGTCAGGAGATCGTCAGTGAGCGGGTCATGACACCCCTCGATTTCCAGGACAGGCTGTTGTCCACCAAAGGGGCGGCCTTCGGGTTGGAGCCGAAGCTGCTGCAAAGCGCCTGGTTCCGCCCTCATAACATCAGCGCGGATGTGAAAGGCCTGTACCTGACGGGTGCCAGTACTCATCCTGGCGCCGGTGTGCCGAGCGTTTTGTCTTCGGCGGCCGTCGTGGACAAGCTGCTGCCTGTCGCGTCCGAATGGCGAGCCAGCGTGCGAGCTTAGTCGGTCAGAGCGCCGGGCGCCGCACGAAATCCTTCTGGAGACGCGCCGCGGCGAGCCGTCCGGACAATGTCGCCATCGGAACGCCGGAGCCCGGATGCGCCGAGCCACCCGCGAGGTAGAGGCCCGCGACCCGTGACGCGCTGCCGGGCCGGGCGAAACTCGCCATCGAGCTGTGATTGGCCGCGCCATAGAGCGCGCCGCCGGTTGCCGGAAACAGAGCGTTGAAACTCTCGGGCGTTGTGCGCACAGCGCCTTCAAGGCCGCCGTCCAGCGTCAGGCCGCAGGCGGCGAGATGTTCTATCACGCGTTCGGTTACCGCGCCGGGATCAATTCCGCCGGACGCGCCGAGGTCGCCGTCCGGCGGTGCATTGACCAGCAGCAGAAGGCGTTCGGTGCCGCCGGGCGCGCTGCCCTCCCGGCGATCCTGCGCGCAGATATAGACGGTGGGGTGATCTGTGATCGTGCGCCGCTGGAAAACGGCGCCGAACTCGTCGGCATAGTCATCCGAAAAGAATACGTTGTGATAGGCGAGCGGCATTCCGCCCGTTCGGGTGGCGGCGCACCATGTGATGGCGGACAGCGACCGGCTGGCCCGGGAAACGGCGCGCGCCGCCCGGCGCACATCGCCGCCCAACAGTCCAGTCCCGAGCGCTGACGCGTCGCCGTTGAAGACAACCGCGTCCGCCGGAATCTCTTCGCCGGAGCGAAGTCTCACACCGCGCACCCCGCTGCTGCCGGTCAGGATCTGTTCGACATCGGCCCCGAACCGGAAGTGCGCGCCGCCCGCTTCGGCCAGATTCCGGATCGCGCCGGCCAACGCCCGCATGCCGCCGTCCAAAAGCCAGACGCCGTCCTGCTCGACATGCGCAATCAGCATCAGTGTGGCCGGCGCACGAAAGGGAGACGAGCCGACATAGGTCGAGTAGCGTCCGAACAACTGGCGCAGTCTCGGATCCTTGAAGCGCTGCGTCAGCCTGGACCAATACGTATCGAAGGGCCGCGTCCGCCACATTGCGCCGAGGTCGCCCACCCGCATCACGAGGCCGGTAGGGGAGGGCTTGGGGGCGGCCATGAAGCTGTCCTTCAGGGTCGCGTGGATGTCCCGGCACTCGGCAATGAACGCGCGGTAGGCGTCGCCTTCGGCGGCGCCTGCGAACGCCGCGATCGCGCTCACGGATTCCGATATGTCCGCATGCAGATCAAGCTGGCTGCCATCGCGCCAGGCATGCCGGGCAAGAATATTGGCGGGCGACAAGCCGAGCGTTGAGCCGAATGTCTGGCCGCCAGCTTCAAAAAGCGCCTCGAATACCCAGCGCATCGTGAACACGGTCGGTCCGGCATCGATCTTCAGGCCGCCCGCCTCAACCTGCCGCATCTTGCCGCCTTCGCAGGCGGCCTTGTCGAGCACGGTGACATCGAACCCGGCATGGGCGAGGTCACTGGCGGCGGCGAGCCCGCCCGCGCCTGCGCCGATCACGACGACCCTCCGTCCTGCAGTCACGCGGCGGCCTTCTGGCGCGCCCGGCGCAGCGGCGCCGTCACCACGCGCTGGTGGTAGAGGATCAGCGACACGCCGGTGATCAACGGGATGCTCCAGAGGATGGGCGACAGCGCCAATTCCGGAACGTAGCGCACCGCGCCGAAAGCGAGGAAGGCCGTGTAGACCGAAATCCCCGTACCAACGAGCGCCTTGATATGCTCGGTCAGCCATTCAAGAGGCCCTGGTTTCGCGCGGAGCATAAACCAGAGATTGGTGCCCACGGTGGCGAAGCCTACGAAGGAAATTCCCACCATCATCCACTGCCCGATCAGCGCGCCCTGGACGGCGCAGTTCAGGGCCGCCGCGGTCAACACGACCTGTAGTGCGATGTTGAACGGCGACCGGTTTTTCGGATGATCGCTCCTGTTGACGATACAGGCGCGGCCATACCAGGCGAGATTGATCGTCAGCACTGCGAGGAACAGCATCATCCATCCGAATATTCCCCGGATGATCTCCGGATGACCGAGCAGCTCATGTGAGGCGAGCTTCGGGTGCGTGGCCACCGGTTCAAAGATCGTCAGCGTCGCCATGATCACAGCGAAGCCGGCCGTCGCCAGCATGAGCGCGACGAAAATCTGTCCGGAGAGGCGGTGAAGACGGCTGCCCTTTCGCGAGGCAACGGGAAGCCAGAAGCCGAGAAGGCCCGGCGCGCCCGTAATGATGTGAAGGGCAATCAGGATTTCGAAGGCATGGTGGATCGACATGGATATGCTAGGCCGTGACTGTCAAAGAAAAGGCGGGGAGGAGCGAATGGTGCAGAACGACGGACAGGCGGTGGATCCGCCGCGTCCCCGTCCGCTCTGGCCGGTGGCTGCGCTCGCGCGGACGCTCTGGCAGGGGGAGGGCAATCTGCTCGCCCTGCTTCCGGCATCGGCCTACCGCGTCAAGGCAGGCGCGCTCGGCTATTCGCGCCGCTCGATCATCCTGTTCAACGATCCTGCCGTTGTGCGCGAAATCCTTGAGGACAAGGAGGGCATCTTCCCGAAAAGCGACCTGATGGTCGGCGCGCTCGAAGCGCTGATCGGCGAATCGATCTTCGTCACCGATGGTGAGAAATGGCGCCGCCAGCGCGCGATGATCGATCCGGCCTTCTCTCACATGCGCCTGTCGCTCGCCTTTAAGGCGATGAGCGAAGCAGTGGCCGATCAGGAGACGCGGCTTGAAGGCTTGGCCGCCTCCGGCGAGGCGCTCTCGCTCGACCTCGCGATGAGCCATCTGACGGCGGACATTATCTGCCGCACCGTGTTTTCCGTCTCGCTCGATTCCGGTGTCGCCCGTGACGTGTTCGACAATTTCCTCGTCTTCGAACGGGATGTCGCGCAGGTCCGGATCGAGCGTCTGATTTCCGATCCGGCCTGGACACGCGTGCCGCAGAAACCTGAAGTGCTCGCCGCCTGCGCCCGCATCCGCGCGCACCTCGGCGCACTGATCGACGGACACGCGGGAACCGATGATATTGCCGGCGCCGTCATCGCGGCTCGGGACGCGGCGACGGGAGAGGGCTTCACCCGCGACGAACTGATCGACCAGCTGGGCGTCTTCTTTCTGGCCGGTCACGAGACGACTGCGAGCGCCTTGACCTGGGCGGTCTACATCCTCGCTAGCCGGCCCGACATCCTCTCCGGTCTGCGCGCCGAAGTGGCCGCCGTCGCAGGTGACGGCCCGCTCAGCTTCGAGCATACGCGCCGCATGCCTTATGCGCGCGCCATCTTCCGCGAAGCGCTTCGCCTTTATCCGCCGATCACTTTCATGCCGCGGGTCGCTCTTAAGCCTACAACCATCGGCGGCTATCGTCTGCGGCGCGGCGCCCTTGTGATGATCGCGCCCTGGACGCTCCACCGGCACAAATCCTATTGGCGCGATCCCGACCGGTTCGATCCGGACCGTTTCCTGCCAGAAGGCGAAAGCGCCCAGACGCCCGGCGCCTTCATTCCGTTCGGGGCAGGGCCGCACACCTGCGTCGGCGCCGGCTTCGCCACGGCCGAGAGCATCCTGGTTCTGGCCTGCCTGGCGCGGCGTTTCGAATTCGATGTGAGCGAAGCGCGCGGCGTGCGCCCGGTGGCCCGGCTCACCACCCGCCCGGCCCGTGAGATCATGTGCCGGGTACGGCTGCGTCATGTATGACCCCTGAACTGGTGCGCGCGTCCTGCCTGTTCTGCGGCGGATGCCAGACGATATCGCGCGTTGCGGCTTCGCCCAGCGACACCTTCTCGAACAGCGCCTGCCGCAGCACGGGCCACGACATCGGCGTGAACAGCAGGAAGGGCAGCGGATCCCGGAAGCGGAACAGCACGTCCCGCGAAGAGATGAAAGCCTTCAGCCTACGGATAAACTCCGCAGGGCGGAACATGGCGCCGTAAACCTCGAGCAAGGCGGTATGGCCTTCCTGGAACGCGCGGGTTTTCCGTAAGGCGATGGGGCGGGCGGCCGGCAGGTTCAGCACGGCTTGCGCAAGGCCTTTCGGCTCCATGAAATGCACGCCGCTCGTCAGGCGCGGATTGCACTCGATGGCGTGCGGAACGCCGGCTGCGTCTTCGATGAAGTCGAACGAGATGAAACCCGAATAGCGTTCGGCTGCGACGAAGCGGCAGATCCAGTCGGCCGCAGCCGGGCAATCATCCACCTGTTCGAACGACACAGATACCGTCCCGGAATAGATGCGGCCCTGATAGAGGGATGTGGCGAGCACTTCGCCATCACGCGCCACGCTGAACGAGCTGACATGCCGGCCGGGCAGACGGGCCTGGACCAGCATGCCTGGCTTGCGGTCAGCCGTCGTTAGGGGATCGCCCCGCCGGCGCAGCGAGACGCCGATCCCCGAGCAGCCATGCGCTGGCTTGGTGATGTAGTCCGCGGCGCCGGCTAGCGACTGCGCACCCGCTTCGGGCCCGTCATGCGTTTCCGGCACGGTCAGCCCGAGTGCAGCGGCGGTCCGGTTGAAGGCCAGCTTGTCATGCAGCCGGGCGAGCTGCGCGTGCGCGGGCGAGTAGAGCTGGGTTGTGGCTGGAAGCCGTCCGGCAAGTTTGGAAGCGTGCAGCGCTTCTTCCGAGACGGGCACCACGATATCGACCCGCTCGGCCCGCACGATGCTTTCCAGCGCGTTGAGGTAGCCGGCCGGATCGGTGTTCGGCGCAGGTATGCGGATCGATTTCGAGACGGCGCGTGACACCTTGCAGACATGCGCCCCGAACGGTTCGGCCACGATCACCCGGGCGCCTGCATCATGCAGCGCGCGCGCGAGTTCGAGCGCCTTAGGCAAACGTCCGAGAGTGAGAAGAACCGTCTTTTGCATTCCGAATTCCGCAGCGTGCCGTCCAGCAGGGATGACACATAGAAATGTACTGTGTAGCTTGCAGCAATTCTGGCGCCTTGGCCATATTGCTTGGCCAAAGCCTTTATTTGGGTAGACTGATCGGAACTCGGTGTTCAGCCGGGCCGGTGTGAGAGACGTAAGGCATGAGTGCTCCAGAGACCGGTTTGCGCAGCGATGAGCGTCTCGCGTCCGACCTTGCCACCTGCGGGCAGATCATCCGCGATGGCTCCAAAAGTTTCCATGCCGCGTCGATGTTGCTGCCGCGCGATGTGCGCGCAGCCGCCTACGCGCTCTATGCATTCTGCCGCGTGTCTGATGATGCGGTCGATGAAGGCGCCGATCCCCAGGCCGCGCTGATCGATGTCCGCCGGCGTCTGCGCCAGGCCTATGCCGGCGAGCCGGATCCGACCAGCGTCGACCGCGCGTTTGCCTGGGTGCTTGAGGCCTATGCAATCCCGTTCGAGGTGCCGGCCGCCCTGGTCGAAGGCTTCGAATGGGACGCGCAAGGCAAGCGGTTCGAGACGCTGGAAGACCTGAAAGCCTATGCGGCGCGTGTCGCCGCCACGGTCGGCGTGATGATGACGCTCGTAATGGGCGTACGCAGCCGCGAAGCTCTGGCGCGGGCCTGCGATCTCGGTCTCGCGATGCAGCTCACCAACATCACGCGCGATATCGGAGAGGATGCCCGGGCGGGCCGGTGCTATCTGCCCTCCGCCTGGTTGCGCGAAACCGGTCTGACGCCGGACGATCTCGGCGGGCTGAGCGAGGCCGATGACCGGGTGCGCGGTCTCACTGAGCGGATGCTCGACACTGCCCGCCCGCTTTACAAATCCGGGCTCAGCGGCATCGCGCTGCTGCCCGAGGGATGCCGCCCTGCGATCCGCGCCGCGGCTGCCATCTATGCGGAGATCGGCGCCGAGATCGCCCGCGCCGGGCATGACAGCGTCTCCCAGCGCGCCGTCGTGTCGAAGCGTCGCAAGATTGCGCTGGCGGCCAGCTCCTTCATCCCGGCGGCGTCCGGCTCGGCCGATCGCAGCGCGCCCTGTGCGCCGTCGTGCCAGTTCCTGGTCGACGCGGTCGAGGCCGTCCCGCCACCACCGCCCCGGGCCGATACGCCGAAAGCCGGCTCAGCGCCGTGGGCGATCGATCTGTTTCTCAGGCTTGAACAGCGTGATCTTTACCCCGGATCGGATTGACCGAAGCCCATGCACAGCCTCTTCCTGCTCGAACTCGTGATCTTCAGCGGCTCAGCGCTCGCCTGGGGTTTGTGGGAACTCTGGAGCACCAACCGCACGATCAAGAAGCGCAAGGCGGAAGAAGCGGCACGGAACGCAGAGGGTTGATAGGCCTCAAGCCTGGATAACCCGCCGCGGCATCCGGAAGGGCAGCATCATCTTGACCAGCCCCAGGGCCAGCCGGTCGCCATCGAAACTTTCATGCACGCCGGCGGCCGGCTCACCGAGCAGGTCACTTTCGATCACGGAACGGCTGTAGAAAGGGGCATCCTCGAGTGTGCGCCCAAGGCGGACGGATGTGCCGTTGCCCGCCCGGGTGGTGCGCTGGACGCGAAAGATCGGCGTCGGCGCCAGAACCGCCTTTGGCGGGGGATCGAATGTCTCGTAAGTTCCGTCGGGCCGGAACAGCAGTGATAGGGCGCGCTCCGTGCCGCTGCGTTCAACAGTGTTGTAAAGGATGGCTGACCGCCCATCCTTGGCCTGAATGCGTGACCAGTCCCAATACCGGAACGCCTCTTCCAAAGGCGCCTGGCCGCGGTTCGTATCAAAATAGGCCTCACCGTTCCAGCGGAGCCCCGGCGCCGTGAAGCGCAGCTCGACATCGGCAGTGGGCGCGATCGGCCGCCAGGTGTGGGCACCCGCGGAATCGATCTGGAAGACTTTCGGGTTCACCGCACGCGGCCGCAACCGGATCTGTCCGCGCACGGGAGCGGGCACGGGCATGCCATACTCGGCAATGTCGATCGTCAGGGTCTGTCCGTCCCAACTCAGGGAGCTTGGGCCTATTGTCAGGCTGGTCTCGTCGGCTTTCAGGTCGCCGCGTCCGCGTTCGGTCATCGCCCAGCGGGCGCCGCGCGGGCCATAAAGCGCGAGGTTGATGGCGCAATGGTTGTATGGATCACGCCGTCCGGACCAGGCATAATAGGGTGAGAAGACGCTGCCGATGAATGCGATCAGCGTAAAGGCAAAGTCCCCGTCACGGCTGAGGCCATCGGCGTACCACCACGCATAGCCGCCAGGCGGCGTTGACGGGTCGAAGAGGCCGGTCAAGGGCGCGGGCGCCGATTTCTTAGGGGTCATCCATTTTGCCTCTTGAAATCAAGAAACGTCAATTCAGTTTGACAGTCAAGAATGGCAACATAAGATGACACTTCGGAGGGCCCATGAACGTGGACGGATTGATTGAACGAGTTCTCGAGCGGTCGGTTGCTGGCGCGGAAGTGCCCGGTTCGCCGCCTTTGCTGGGCCGTGCCATCCGGCACTCGGTGTTCCCGGGCGGCGCCCGGGTTCGCCCGAAGCTCTGTGTTGCCATCACCGCCGCCTGCGGCGAGGGGCGGGGCATGGAAGCCTCCGCCGGAGCTGGCGCGGCACTGGAACTGATGCATTGTGCCTCGCTCGTCCATGATGACCTGCCTGCCTTTGATGGCGCGGCCACCCGCCGTGGCAAGCCGTCTGTGCATACCGCCTTCGGCGAGCCCATCGCCGTGCTCGCCGGCGACGGGCTGATTGTCATGGCCTTCGAAACGCTCTTGCGCGAATGCCGCTCGGCCCCCGAAGTGCTCGCGCCTCTCATGTCGATCCTGATCGAAGCTGTCGGCACCCCGCGAGGCATCGTGGCCGGACAGGCCTGGGAAAGCGAATCCGCGATTGATCTCAGCGCCTATCACCAGGCGAAGACGGGCGCCCTGTTCGTGGCCGCCTCGATGTCCGGCGCAGCAGCCGCAGGTCTCGATCCGGCGCCGTGGCGCGCATTGGGCGAGCGCCTCGGCGAAGCCTACCAGGTGGCCGACGATTTGCGCGACGTGCTGCTCAGCGATGAAGAGCTGGGCAAGCCGGCCGGGCAAGACGCCTCGCTGCTGCGGCCAAACGCAGTTCAGAATTTCGGCGTCGCCGGCGCCATCACGCGTCTCAAGGGCCTGATCGCCGGGGCCTCGGACTCGATTCCGGACTGCGCAGGCGCGCCCATGCTGCGCGAGATCGTGCAGGGCCAGGCCGCGCGCCTGATGCCGCAGAGCCTGTTGCGCCAGGTCGCCTGAGCGCAGCCCCCGGGTCGTCACAGAGCTCGGGAAGGGCGCAGCCATGAGCTTCTCCGACCGGTTCTCAAGCTGGCGTAACCAGCTGATTTCAAACCCGAAATTCCAATCCTGGGCGGTTCGCAACCCGTTCACGCGCCCGCTTGCGCGCCAGAAGGCGAAGGCAACCTTCGATCTTGTCGCCGGCTTCGTCTACTCGCAGGTCCTCTCTGCGGCCCTAGACAGCGGCCTCCTCGAAGCCGTCCGTTCCCGGACGATCGATGAAACCGGTTTTGCCGCCTCGAGCGGCCTGCCGCTGGACGGGGCGAGCCGCCTACTGCGCGCCGCCGCCTCCCTAGAGCTCGTGCGCCGGCAAGCGGACGGCCGTTATGCTTTGGGCGACGCGGGCGCCGCGCTGCTCGGCAATCCCTCCGTGTTTGCTATGGTGCGCCATCACAAGGCCTTCTACCGCGACATCGCCGATCCGCTTGCCCTGCTGAAGGCCCGCCGAGATGATACCGAGCTCTCCCGGTTCTGGGCCTACGAAACCAACACGAACCCCGAAGACGCCGCCGCCTATTCCGCGCTGATGGCCGAAACCCAGGCGCTGATCGCGCAGGATGTGCTGGAAGCCTATGACTTCAGCCGCCACCGCACCGTCATGGATGTCGGCGGCGGCCTCGGCGCCTTCCTGTCGGCGGTCGGCGCCGCCCACCCGGCGATTGATCTCGTGCTCGTGGACTTGCCCCCGGTCGCCAAACTCGCCGCCGACCGCATTGCCGTGGGGCCGCTCGCCGCCCGGTTCCGGATCGAGCCGCGGAACATGCTGGAGGACGCCTTGCCCGGCGGCGCAGACCTCATCACGCTGATCCGGGTGGTGCACGACCATAACGACGCCCCCGTCGCCCGCTTGCTCGCTTCTGCGCGAAAAGCGCTCGCTCCTGGCGGCAGCCTGCTCATTGGCGAACCGATGGCGGGTGTGCGCGGCGCCGAGGCGATGGCGGACGCCTATTTCGGGCTTTACCTCTGGGCGATGGGCCGGGGCTTGGCCCGCACCCCAGCGCAGCTCTCGCAATTGCTTCAGGACGCCGGATTTCGCGAGATCCGCCGGTTGCGAACCGCTCAGCCTCTGATGGTAAGCGCAATCATCGCGCGATGAATCTTGCCTCGAGCGCCCGAATGACGAGCACTTATCGTAAATCCACATTGACACTGCTAAGTGTCAAACTAAAGTGACAAGCATGAGAACTGGCGTCATCGAGTCGCAGGGGGCAAGCCCCGGCCAGCCCAGCCGGGCACCGAGCGCGTCTGCGCGCGAGCGGCTCGACCTGCGGGCCGCCGCCGTCCTGTTCAATGGCGAGCGCTCTGCAACCGTCGGCACGCTCAGTCTGACGGCGCCGCAAGTCGATGATGTCGTGGTGGATGTCCTCTGGTCCGGGATCAGCACGGGCACCGAACGCCTGATGTGGACCGGCGAAATGCCGCCTTTTCCGGGCATGGGCTATCCGTTGGTGCCTGGCTATGAGGCCGTCGGCCGGATCGTTCAGTCAAACGCCGCGCCGGAACGCGTCGGTGAAATCGTTTTCGTCCCTGGCGCGCGCTGCTTTGAAGGCGCGCACGGCCTGTTCGGCGCCTCCGCTTCGCGCCTCGTCGTGCCAGCGGAGAAGGCCCACAAGATCACGTTCAGCGAGCCGCGCGAAGGTGTGCTGCTCGCGCTTGCCGCCACCGCTTATCATGCTGTCATCGATGGCAAGCTGCCCGATCTGATCATCGGCTACGGCGTCCTCGGTCGTCTCACCGCGCGTCTGGTCATTGCGCTTGGCGGCAATCCGGTCGTCTGGGAAGTCAACCCTGCCCGCCGCAACATCGCCGACTATCCGGTCATCGCGCCGGAAGACGATACGCGCCGCGACTACACGTCGATCTGTGACATGAGTGGGGACGCAAACATCATCGACAAGGTCCTGCCGCACGCGGTGCACGGCGCCGAGCTTTGCCTCGCCGGCTTCTATTCGGCCCGGCCATCCTTCAGTTTCCCGCTCGCGTTCCGCAAGGAGTTGCGCCTGCGCGTCGCCGCCGAATGGCGCCCGTCTGACCTTGAAGCCGTCACCTCACTCGTGCGCGACGGCCGCCTGCCGCTCGCCGGCCTCATCACTCACACTGCCCCCGCCTCCGAGGCCGCCGGCGCTTACACGCAGGCTTTTTCGGATCCGACCTGCCTCAAAATGATCATCGATTGGGACTCCTCTGATGTCTGATGAACTCCGCCTGACACCTCGCCACGGCAGCGAAGACTATACCAGCGCGCTGCGCGACGAAGCTTCAATGGAGCCAGAACCGGTCGCTACCGGCCCGGTCAAGAAAGACACCCAGATCATTGCGATCTACGGCAAGGGCGGCATCGGCAAGAGCTTCACGCTCGCCAATCTCAGCTGCATGATGGCAGAGCAGGGGAAGAAGGTTCTCCTGATCGGATGCGATCCGAAATCCGATACGACTTCGCTGCTCTTCGGCGGCAAGGCTTGCCCGACGATCATCGAGACCTCGTCCAAGAAGAAACTCGCCGGCGAGGAAGTCGCCATCGGCGACGTCTGCTTCAAGCGCTACGGCGTCTTTGCGATGGAACTCGGCGGACCGGAAGTCGGCCGGGGCTGCGGCGGCCGCGGCATCATTCACGGCTTCGAACTGCTCGAGAAGCTCGGCTTCCATGAGTGGGATTTCGACTATGTGCTGCTCGACTTCCTGGGCGACGTGGTCTGTGGCGGCTTCGGCCTGCCGATCGCCCGCGACATGTGCCAGAAAGTCATCGTCGTCGGCTCGAACGATCTCCAGTCGCTCTACGTCGCCAACAACGTCTGCTCGGCGGTCGAATACTTCCGCAAGATGGGCGGCAATGTCGGCGTCGCCGGCATGGTCATCAACCGCGATGACGGCACGGGTGAAGCCGCTGCTTTCGCCAGCGCTGTCGGCATTCCGGTCCTGGCCACCATTCCGGCGAATGATGACATCCGCCGCAAGTCGGCCAATTACCAGATCGTCGGCACCGAAGCCTCCGAGTGGGGCGCGCTGTTCTCTGAACTTGCTGCCAACATTCACGGTTCTATTCCTAATCGGCCAAATCCTCTGACGTCGGATGGTCTGCTCGGCCTTTTCTCGTCGAAAGATACCGGCGGCGACATTGTCCTGGAGCCGGCCACCGTTGCCGACATGTGCGGAATTGCCGAAGCCGAGAAGCGCACCCTTGAAGTTGTGTACGAGGCCATCTGACATAATGGCTTCCAAGCGCACCCTCCTTGAAAACCGCGAACGCCCCGCCATGCCGGTCGTCGTGCCGATGACCGCGAAAGCGGCCACCGCGCCGGTGGCCGAAGCGTCCGGCTGCCATGGCGGCAAGGACGAAATGCTCAAAGCCGCAAAAGCTGCGGGAAAGAGCGAAGTGCTTGATCAATACGCCAAGGATTACCCGCAAGGGCCGCACGACCAGCCGCAAAGCATGTGCCCGGCCTTTGGCTCGCTCCGTGTCGGTTTGCGCATGCGCCGCACGGCGACGATCCTGTCGGGCTCAGCCTGCTGCGTTTACGGCCTCACCTTCACGTCGCACTTCTACGGCGCCAAGCGCTCGGTCGGATATGTGCCGTTCAATTCCGAAACGCTCGTCACCGGCAAGCTCTTCGAGGACATCAAGGAAGCGGTCGAGAAAACGGCTGATCCGGCCCTCTACGACACGATCGTGATCACCAATCTCTGCGTTCCTACGGCGTCTGGCGTGCCACTTCGCCTGCTCCCGGATGAAATCAACGGCGTGCGGATCATCGGTATCGACGTGCCGGGTTTCGGCATTCCGACCCATGCCGAGGCCAAGGACGTGCTGGCGGGCGCCATGCTCGCCTATGCCCGCAAGGAAGCCCTCTCGGGCCCCGTCCAGCGCGCCGCGAATGACACGGCGCAACTCCCCAAAGTCACGCTCCTCGGCGAGATGTTCCCGGCAGATCCCGTCATCATCGGCCGTATGCTCGAGCCGCTCGGCCTCGCTGCAGGCGCCGTGGTCCCGACCCGCGAATGGCGCGAGCTCTACACCGCACTTGACGGCGCGGTCGTTGCCGCGGTCCACCCGTTCTACACCGCCTCCATTCGCGAGTTCGAAGCCGCTGGCCGCCCTATCGTCGGTTCCGCCCCTGTGGGCCTCGATGGCACGGATGCCTGGCTGAAAGCCATCGGCGACGCGGCCAATGTCCCGGCCTCGAAGATCGATGCCGCCCGCAACATGTTTGGCCGCGCTATCTCTGGCGCGCTCGCGTCGAAGCCCATCCGTGGACGGATCACGCTGTCGGGCTATGAAGGCTCGGAGCTTTTGGTCGCCCGCCTTCTCGTCGAAAGCGGCGCCGACCTGCGCTATGTCGGCACCGCTCTGCCGCGCACCCGCTGGTCGGACCCGGACCGCGAATGGCTCGAATCCAAAGGCATCCATGTCCAGTTCCGCGCCTCGCTGGAGCAGGACATCGCCGCCATGCACGAGTTCAAGCCGGACCTCGCAATCGGCACCACGCCGGTTGTCCAGGCCGCCAAGGAAATTGCGACCCCCGGCCTCTATTTCACGAACCTGATTTCCGCGCGTCCGCTGATGGGCCCCGCCGGGGCCGGCTCACTCGCAGACGTGATCAACGCCGCTATCGCCGGCAAGGACCGTTTCGACGTGATGAAGGGTTTCTTCGAAGGCGTCGGTACGGGTGATACCGCCGGTGTCTGGGAAGGCCAGCCCGTGATCAACAAGGAATTCCGCGAACACCAGCGCCGCAAGCTCGCCGCCAAGGCCAAAGCCGCCGCGAACCTGGAGGCACCCACAGGATGCTGATCCAGGATCATGACCGGGCAGGGGGCTATTGGGGCGCGGTGTACGTTTTCACCGCCATCAAGGGCCTGCAAGTTGTCATCGACGGCCCCGTCGGCTGCGAGAACTTGCCCGTCACATCCGTTCTTCATTACACCGATGCGCTGCCCCCCCATGAGCTGCCGATTGTTGTGACCGGCCTCGGCGAGGAAGAGCTCGGCCAGCATGGCACCGAGGCCGCGATGAAACGCGCCCGCGCCGTGCTTGATCCCGAATTACCGGCCGTGGTCGTCACCGGTTCCATCGCCGAGATGATCGGCGGCGGCGTCACGCCGGAAGGCTCGAACATCCAGCGTTTCCTCCCGCGCACGATCGATGAAGACCAGTGGCAGACCGCCGACCGCGCCATGCTCTGGCTCTGGACGGAATATGGCCAGACCAAGGGCCGCAACCCGAAACCGGCCAAGAAGATCGAAGGCGCCAAGCCCAAGGTCAACATCATCGGCCCGGCCTACGGCATGTTCAACGGCCCGTCCGATCTCGCCGAGATCCGCCGGCTGATCGAAGGCATCGGCGCCGAGATCAACTTGGCCTTCCCGCTCGGCAGCCATGTCGCGGACGTCCGTAAACTGATCGATGCCGACGTCAACGTCTGTATGTACCGCGAGTATGGCCGCAATCTCTGCGAGGCCCTCGGCCAGCCATATCTGCAGGCCCCGATCGGCCTGCACTCGACGACCAAGTTCCTGCGCGCCCTCGGCGAGTTGACAGGGCTCGACCCCGAACCCTTCATCGAAGCCGAAAAGCACTCGACCCTGAAACCCCTGTGGGATCTGTGGCGCTCGGTGACGCAGGACTTCTTCGCCACGGCCAGTTTCGGCATCGTAGCCAACGAGACTCATGCCCGGGGCCTGCGCAATTTCCTTGAGAATGATCTTGGCATCCCGTGCCATTTCGCGGTCACCCGCGTCGCCGGCAAGAAAACCGACAACGACGCTGTGCGCGACATGATCAAGACCAATGCGCCCTTCGTGCTGTTCGGCAGTTTCAACGAGCGCATGTACATGCAGGAAACCGGCGCGCGGTCGGTCTGGATTCCCGCCTCGTTCCCCGGCGCCATTATCCGCCGCCACACCGGCACGCCCTTTATGGGTTATTCCGGCGCCACCTATGTCGTGCAAGAATACTGCAACGCCCTTTTCGATGCCCTGTTCCACATTCTGCCGCTCGCTGCGACGATGGACAAGGCCGAGGCCACGCCCGCGCGCGCCCACGCCCAGATTACCTGGGACGCCGCCGCCAATGACGAGCTGGAAGCCTACATTGCCAAACATTCCGTCCTGACACGGATTTCTGCCGCCAAGCGCCTGCGTGATCACGCCGAGCTGCTGGCGGGCCAGGAAGGAGCAGGACGGGTTACGGTCGAGACGGTCCGGCGCAGCCGGGCTGAACTGGAAAACTCCAGGGCGGCCTGACCCCATAAGGGGCAGGGGTGGTCTGGACAACGACTTACGAGGAGGAAGACTATGGCACTAGTCAAGATGGATACATCGAGCGACCTGAGAGACCGGGATCGTCAGGCGATGATCGCGTATGAAGCGCTGATCTATCCGGTCTTCCTGATCGTTGCGATGCTGGGCCGGCTCCTGCCGCGCTCCGGTTCGAAGGCGCGGGCCCGCCCGTCCGCCTTCGCCGAAGCGGCAGACCGTACCCAAAGCGTCGTCCCCTGGTTCTTCGTACACAGATGAGATCAGCTTGATCCTGAGTGCACGAATAACACAAGCTTTTGGCGGAGCGGGAAACCGTGACGTCAATTGGATCACACTAGGGCGCTGGTGTGGTCTCAGACCTAGGCCCGAACGGAGAAAATCATATGGCCGATAATACAAATGAAAGGACTGGGTCGCTGACAGGATTGACAGCGTCCGAAGCGCAGGAGTTCCACAAGCTCTTCATTTTGAGCTTCATCCTCTTCACACTGATCGCCGTTGGCGCTCACTTCCTCGTCTGGTCGTGGCGGCCCTGGATTCCAGGCCCTAACGGCTATGCGATGATTCAAGACACAATGAGTCTCGCGAGCGCGCTCGTGAGCCTCAAGGCATAGAGGAGAACTGACCTATGTGGAGAATCTGGCTTCTTTTCGATCCCCGGCGCGTCCTGGTGGCCATGGCGGCTTTCCTGTTCGTGCTGGCAATTCTGATCCATTTCATCCTTCTCAGCTCACCCCGCTTCAACTGGCTCGGCACCACGCCGGCCCCTGTTGCGGAGCTGACGGTTGAAACGGTTCAGAACGCCTGAACCAATGACGGATGGCGGGCGGGCATTGCCCTCCCGCCACCTGTCTCCTGAAAGAATAAGGATTTAGCGGCGCTGCGATACCGGATGTCCCGGACGCGCGCCAAAGCAAGGAGCCGCGGCGATGGCGCTACTCAATTTTGAAAGAAAATACAGGATCCGAGGTGGTACGCTCGTCGGCGGTGACCTGTTTGATTTCTGGATCGGACCGTTCTATGTCGGCTTCTTCGGCATCACGGCAATCTTCTTTGCTTTCCTCGGAACGGCGCTCATTTTCCTGGGTGCATCAATGGAAGGCACATGGAATCCCTGGCTGATCAGCATTGATCCGCCCCCGATCGAATACGGGCTGCAACTCGCGCCGATGGCTGATGGTGGCATATGGCAGATAGTCACCGTCTGCGCGATCGGTGCCTTCGGCTCCTGGGCGCTCCGGGAAGTGGAGATCTCCCGCAAGCTCGGTATGGGACTGCACGTCCCCATCGCATTCAGCGTGGCGATCCTCGCCTACGTCACCCTCGTGGTCATCCGCCCCTTCCTGATGGGCGCATGGGGTCATGGCTTCCCGTACGGGATCATGAGCCACCTCGAGTGGGTGTCCAACACCGGCTACAAGTACGGCAACTTCCACTATAATCCGGCCCACATGGTCGCGATCACGTTCTTCTTCACGACGACGCTCGCGCTCTCCATGCACGGCGGTCTTGTGCTCTCGGCCGTCAACCCCGGCCGCGGCAACACCGTTAAGACACCGGAACACGAGAACGCGTTCTTCCGCGATTTCGTCGGCTACTCCATCGGCACGCTCGGCATCCACCGGCTCGGCCTGTTCCTCGCCCTCTCGGCCGGGATCTGGAGCGCCATCTGCATCGTCATCTCCGGCCCGCTCTATGACGGATCGTGGGTCGACTGGTGGAATGGCTGGAAAAATCTCGCGATCTGGCGCGTGTAGGAGGACCCACACATGGCTGACTATCAGAATATTTTCACCCAGGTTCAGGTCCGCGGCCACACGGACTACGGCATTCCTCAACAGGGCGCCGCAGAACCCCGCTACAACATGACCACGACCAGCTACCTGGCCGGCAAGATCGGTGACGCCCAGCTTGGGCCCCTCTATCTCGGCTGGTCAGGCGTCGCCTCGCTGATTTGCGGCTTTATCGCCATCGAGATCATCGGTCTCAACATGTGGGCGAGCGTTGGCTGGGATCCCATCCGCTTCTTCGGCCAGTTGCCCTGGCTGTCGCTGGATGCCCCCTTGCCCGAACATGGCCTGAAACTCTTCATGCCCCTGAATGAAGGCGGATGGTGGCTGATGGCAGGCATGTTCCTGACCGCTTCCATCCTTCTCTGGTGGGTACGTTCCTACCGCCGCGCCGTCACGCTCGGCATGGGAACGCACGTCTCCTGGGCCTTTGCCGCCGCCATCTGGCTCTATCTCGTTCTGGGACTCATCCGTCCCGTGATGATGGGCAGCTGGAACGAGGCCGTGCCCTTCGGCATCTTCTCCCACCTCGACTGGACGAACAATCTTTCGCTCGTCTACGGAAACTTCTTCTACAACCCCTTCCACATGCTCTCGATTGCCTTCCTCTACGGGTCGGCCCTCCTGTTCGCGATGCACGGCGCGACGATCCTCGCGGTCGGCCGTTACGGCGGCGAGCGTGAGATAGAGCAGATCACGGACCGGGGCACGGCGTCCGAACGGGCAGCCCTCTTCTGGCGTTGGACGATGGGCTTCAACGCCTCGATGGAATCCATCCACCGTTGGGCCTGGTGGTTCGCCATCCTTTGCCCGATAACCGGCGGTATCGGTGTGCTTCTCACCGGGACGGTTGTGGACAACTGGTTCCTCTGGGGCGCAGACAACGGCTTCGCCAGGTTCTAGTCTCAAAAGCAGAAACTTGACGACCGACTCAAGGCCGGATCCGGATCCTCCGGGCCCGGCCTTTTCCCTGTCGGGGCAGGGGCACTTACGCGTACAAAATTCGCGCTCTCAAGAAAGTTATACGAAGGCCCGTCACGGTTTTACAAAACACTTCCCCAAAACCTGCGCACCTCCTCCGGATGCGGAGTTATACTCCGTATATGCGGGCGCTCAGCTCCCTGCGCACCTACCCGAACTTCTCGCGCCTGTTTGCGTTCGTCCATGTCCTGTGCTGGTCCATCCTTGTCTGGCAGCGTAACCGCATTCACCGCTGGACCATCCGCGAGGGTATCACCAACGTGCTCTACAAACGATCTAGCCCGGCCAGCCTCCGCTGCGTCCGGCCACTCGTGTTGCGCCTAGCGCTTCGCCGCCACCAGCCGCCAGGCAGACCTCAGGCACACCGCATGCGTCAGCAGGCTGACGATCAGGATCCCGCCAATCACCGGATGCGGCAGGCCCGCCAGAGTGCTGCGCACCGCCGCCATCAGCAGCGCGCCCGACAAGAGGAACCAGAAGAGCGGCCAAGCCCATGGCGTCCGCCCGGCGCGGGTGAGCAGGAAGGCCAGCAGCAGGAACTCCGCCGCCACGCCGGCGATCACGAAATCGAACATCCACGGCTCAAGCCTCATCGCCTGCCACCCGCCGATCAGCCGAACGGGCCGTTGAGTTCAACCACCTTGTAGTTGAGGTAGGCCGCAAACGAGACCCAGGCCAGATACGGCACCATCAGCAGGCTCGCCTGCGCCGAGAAGCGCGCGAGGAAAACGACAAGCACGGCGACCGAGAGCCAGAGCGTTGCCACTTCCGCCAGCGCCCAGTCCGGCCGGCGCAGCGTGAAGAATGCCGCGCTCCAGGCAACGTTCAGAAGCGCGTTGATGAAGAACAGGATGGTCAGCAGCGACCGGTCGCGCTGCGTCTTGGCATCGCGCCAGCCGAAGGTCGCCGACAGGGCGGCGAGCGCATAGATGATCGTCCAGCCAGGGGCGAAGGCCCAGTCGGGCGGGTTCAGCGAGGACGTCTCGAGCGCCCGGTACCAGGCATCGATGCGCGTCATTGCCCCGCCCGCAATGGCCGTCGCGAACGCCGTACCCGCCGCAACGTAGAGCGGGCGGCGGGACATTACGCCGTCGGCTTCGGCCGGGTCGGCGCAAGTCCGAGGAGATGGGCGGTATCTTTCAGGAAGATCTTGAGGTGCGCCATGTGATCGGGTTTGCCGAGGCGCTTGTTGAGATAGGCGTCCCAGGTCAGGCGCTGCACGTCCTTGTCATTGCACATCGCGACGAAGCCCTCGCGGCGCTTGTCGGAGCGGTACCAGAAATGCTGCATGATCCCGAGGATCATGAACACCTGGCCATGCGCTTTCATGTAGCGTTTGCGCGTTGCGGCGAGGGCGCGCACGTCGCCCGTCTGGAGTAGCTCTCCAACGGCGGTTGCTGCTTCGCGGCCGCCCAGCATCGCGTAGTAGATGCCTTCACCGGAGGCCGGGGCGACAACCCCGGCGGCGTCCCCGGCGAGGATCACATCGCGGCCATTGTCCCAGCGCTTCAGAGGTTTCAGCGGGATCGGCGCGCCTTCCTTGCGGACGAGCTGTGCCTCATCGAGGCCGAGATCCTTGCGCAGTGTCCGGATCGCATCGCGCAGTGAGAAGCCCTTGTTCGCACTACCGACGCCGACACTTGTCGTCTCGCCATGCGGGAACACCCAGGCATAGAAGTCCGGCGACAGGCGCCCCTGGTAATAGATATCGCAGCGCGCCGGATCGAAGGCATCGCCCCGGTCAGCAGAAGGGGCAGGGGACTTGATGATCTCGTGATAGGCAAACACGCATTTCGTCTCGCCGCCGCCCGGAATGGAATCTGCCGCCACGCGGGACTTGGCGCCATCTGCGCCGATCACTGTGCGTGTACGGATTCTCACTTCAGCCGAATCCGAACCCTTCGGTTCGTAAACAACCACCGCTGTGCCGTCGGCTGCGCGGTCGATCGTCGTGAAGCTTCCGGCGCGCCGTTCGCAGCCCGCTTTTGCGGCGCGTACACGCAGCCATTCGTCGAAATGCTCGCGGTCCACCATGCCGACGGCGCCGCCTTCGACCGGCATGTCCACCACCCGGCCGGAGGGCGCGATCATCCTTGCGGCACGGGCGCGGGCAACGATAACGCTTTCGGGAATGTCGAAATCCTGGATCAGGCGCGGCGGGATCGCGCCGCCGCACGGCTTGATGCGGCCGGCCTTGTCGAGCAGCAGCACGCGCCGCCCGGTGCGGGCAAGGTCATGCGCCGCCGTGGCGCCGGCAGGTCCGCCCCCAACAATCACGCAATCATAAATGTCATCTGTGTTCTGAGGGGTCATGTTGCTTCTCCGTTTCGGACGGCAAGAAATTCGCTGCTCGGCAATACGGGCAGGCGCAGGGAATCGGCTTCCGTCCGTCCCACGCGCAAGGCCAGGGCGGCGGCGGCGAGGAAGGTCAGCCCTTCCAGGGCAAAGACGAGCGCGAAGGCGGGCGCAGGCTCGCCGATCAGGAGGCGCGCGATATCGACCAGCGCTGCGCCGAGGAAACCGCCAAGGCCAAAAGCGATTGCTTGCGAGGCGCCCCAGAGTCCCATGCGCGTGCCTTCGCGGTTCTTCGGACCGGCGCTTGCCAGCGTCATCATCGAACCGATAGCTGCGACCGCAAAGGCGCCGTTGGCAATTCCCAGCGCAACGACGTTTGGCACCAGTGGCCAGTTCGTTCCTAACGCATGGGTGCCAAGTCCCAGCGACAGCAGCGCCACAGCAGACGCAATACAACCGCCAACCGTCCAGAGCCGCATGAAGCCGGCGCGCGACTGGCCGACGGCGGTCGCGATCACGGCAGTCAAAATCATACCGATCAGCGTGCCCATATTCTGCACGCCGGCGAGCTGTGTCGAAGCACCTGCATCATAGCCATGTACGAGTCCGGCAAACGGCTCGAGAATCAGGTCCTGCGCGCTATAGGCGAGCATCGATACAAAAACGAAGATCGTGAACCGGCGCGCCTGCGGATCGCCCCAGGTCTCGCGCAGGGCTTCGCGGAAAGCGGTTCCGTCATCGGAGGATTTTGTCGTCTCTGAAGCGGCAGCCGTCTTCGGTTCAATGCCCCAGAGGGCGAGGGCGCTGACTATGATCGCGATCGCCGCGACCACCGCTGTGACTGTCATCAAGCGCTCGAAGCTGAAGGGCGACAGAAAGCTGCCACCGATCGCGGCGGTGAGCACGAAGCCCATGATCATCATGATCCAGACAATGGCTGCGGCCGCGGCCTTTCGGGCCGGCGGAGTGCGGATGGCGAGCAGTGCGAGCAGGTTGGTGCCGGCGGCGCCGACGCCGGCGCCGATCAGGGCGTAGGCGATCACCGAAAGAACGAGGCCGGCCCAGAACGCGTTCGGCATCAGCGATACCGCAAAGGCGGCCAACAGTCCGCCGATCGCCAATACCACTATGCCGCCAAGTATCCACGGCGCGCGGCGCCCGCCCGCATCCGCGCCATAACCCCATCGGGGCCGGGACATCTGCACGGCATAGTGCCATCCGACGAGCAGCCCGGGAATAGCCGCCGCGAGGCCGAGTTCGACGACCATCACACGGTTCAGCGTAGAGGTCATCAGGATGACAATGGCGCCCAGCGATGTCTGGATCAGGCCGAGGCGGATGATGCCCATCCAGCCGAATGCGGGGACAGGAGAGCCGCTCATGCGGCTACCGAGAAGGGCGCGACGGCGAACGCGCTGACCAGCATTCCGAGTACGAACAATGTGACCCCGGTCGCGCTATACCAGATCGCCTTGCCGCGCGGATCGCGCAGGAGGTCAACCATGAGAAGAAGCTGCGCGCAGATCAGGCCGATGATGGCAACGGCGTGCCAAGGCTTGCCGATCCAGGCGAGCATGCAAACCACAGCGACCTGCGCCACCACCATGATCACGCAGGCAACAACCGCCGCACGGTCGGGTCCAAGCTGGGCGGGAAGGGAGCGCACGCCCATCAGGCGGTCGCCTTCGATGGATTTGAAATCGTTGAGCGTCATAATGCCATGCGCGCCGACCGAATAGGCGAGCGCGAGGAAGAGGATGTAAGGGTTCGGCAAGGCGCCGAGCATCACGGCAGCGCCAGTGAACCAGGAGATGCCTTCATAGGAAATGCCCACCGCCGCATTGCCCCACCAGCCATTGAGCTTCAGCCGCAGCGGCGGCGCGCTGTAGGCCCATGCGAAGAAGACAGCGACGAGCGTGGCGGCGAAGGCCCAGAAGCCAAGCGCCGCGCCGAGCAACAGCGACAGGCCCGACCAGATGATCGCGAGATACAGCCCCCAACGGCCAGGAATCCGCCCCGACGGGATCGGCCGGTCCGGCTCGTTGATCGCATCCACGTGCCGGTCATACCAGTCGTTTACGGCCTGGCTTGAGGCGCAGACCATAGGGCCCGCGAGCAGCATGCCGCCGAGAATGAGGTGCAGGTTTGCGGCGAAGGGCTGACCGCTCGAGACTGCGCCGCACATGAAGGCCCACATTGCGGCAAACCAGGTGACGGGCTTGAAAAGCTCCAGCACGGCTGCCGGTTTCGGCAGTTGCTGGTTCGGCGCGGCGATCGGCGTGTGGAGCATCGCTGTAAGCTATAATTGACGCTTTGAGGTGTCAACGCAGATTGACGCTTTTTGGCATGATTCCGACGAAAAACGAGATCGGCTCGCGCGATGGAGTCAGAACCGTGCTGGCCCCGGCGTTCAACCGGACAGCACATGATTAATCGGTGTACAGATTAGTCTCTCTGGATCAGGCCTTGTCGTCGATACCGAAGCGTTTGAGCTTGGAGTAGAGACCCTGGCGGCTGAGGCCGAGGATTTCGGCGGCGGAGGCGCGGTTGTCGTCTGTCAGTTTCAGGGCGGCCTCGACGCAGAGGCGTTCGATCAGCGTCGTCGAATCGCGCACGATGTCCTTGAGCGGCATACGGCCGACGAGATTCGTGAGATGATCGACCGATCGCGGCAATTCTTCGCCCGGCGTCGGGTCGGCGGTGAAGCGGCGCGAGACAATCCGGACGGAAAAAGCAAACAGCGCCGGGCGCGAATCGCAGGTCGCGACGGCGGAGACTTCGACTTGCTCTTCCGAATCGAACCGGTCTCGCAGCACGGTCGCGAAGTTGCGCGCGCTGCCATTGTTTTTCAGGGTCGAGATCAGGACGTTGAGGTCGGTGGTGGAGCGGCCGAGATATTGCGAGAGGCGCGCGCCGGTAGCGTGCTCTTCATCGCTGAGATGCGCCATTTCAAGGAAGGCGCGATTCGCGGCAAGGATTCGCATGTCTTCATCAGTTACGACCAGCGCGTCTGGGAGTTCTTCGAGCGCCTTAAGAAATTGCGTGCGATCTCCGTCGCCCTTGAGCGCCGCCGCGCCTTCGCCGCCGATCTTGATCACAAGCCGGGCTTCGAGGCCCTGGCCGAAGACGGATGCGGAGAGGTTAACCTTCTTGCCACTGGCCAGTTCGGTCTTTTCCGAGACGCCGGAACCGGTGGCGAGCGCCTTGGCGGCCATGCGTTCCACGGCGCGCGAGGCGCGGGGCAGGAAGAGGCCCGGGAAATCGGCGCGCATGAGGCGGTCGGGCTCGATGCCGAGCACTTTGCCGGCCGCGCGATTCGCCGCTTCGATCAGCAATTCGTCCGCTGTGACGATCAGGATCGGCTCGGCGACGGCTTCGAACACCATCTTGTAGCGCGCTTCGGCCTTCCGCATGCGCGCATAGTCACGCTCGATATCCTGCTGCGCCTTCACCAGCCGCTGCTGCAGTTCTGAGACTTCGCGCAGATCGCGACCGAGCGCGATCGTGGGCCCGAGCCCTTCGGCGCGGACCGTGCGATAGGAGACGGGCACATCGCGCACGCCGCCGGAAGGATGATTGACCTGACGCGGACGAATCGGGGCGGAATTCTCGCCGGGTGCCAGAAGCGCTTCGATCTTCGTGCGGCTGTCGGAGGAGACCGTATCGATCCAGGGCCGGCCGATCCAGCCGGCCGCAAAGCCCGATTTGCGAAGGTCATCAGAGGCCACCGCGACGTCCTTGACCAGGCCGTTCTCGATGATCACGGCGATGTCAGAGGACTGTTCAAGCATGCGCGCGACGGTCTGCCCGTCTAGCCCGGACAAATGTCTGTCCGCATCGCGGAACGAGGATTTCGGTTGCGACGAGTGCGACGGAGCATCCATTTTCGTTCCAAGCGGACTGAGAGCTACTGGTTGAGCCCCTAGCAGTCCGATTATGAGATTACCAACATTTTCCTCGCAAGTTCGGGAGCGTCTACGCCGCGTCCCGCAATGCCATCTGCGCCGATTTCGTGCGCAAGGTTCGGCGAGTGTTCGAAAAGCTGTCCGCCTGCCAACATTTTCATCGCTGGATTCTTTGAGGATTTGCGCAGCGTCTTCACCAGATCTCCCAGCCCGGCCACCGAGCCGTCCTGGGCGACCGACAGGCCTGCGATGTCGAATCGGCGGGATGACACGAGACGTGCCAGAAGCGCCGCGTCGCCGGACGTTTCCGTTGTGACGTCCCAGCCGTTCTGGCGAAACAGTTCGCCAGCCATCAGCACGCCGAACACATGTTGTTCGCCCGGCGCAGTTGCAATAAGGATGCTCGGCGCTTCAGCGAGGACGGGCAGCCCGGTCGCATCCATATGCTCGGCGCAGCGGTGCAGCGCTTGGTGCAAGCGGCAGAGGCCGATGGTCACGTCGACGAAGCTGACGCGGTCATCTTCCCAGAGCTCGCCAAGCTCGCGGGCGGACCAGGCAAACAGGTCGAGCAGGATCGCGCTGGGCTCGTGTCCGGCGGCGAGGTGCATTTCGGCGTGGTGCCGGGTGTGGGCTGCGTCATCCGACAGGAGCGCATCGACGAATTCCGCACGGTCCTTTGCCGAGAAAACGGGCTGGCCCGCAACTGGCTCGGAGCGCACGAGGCGTGGATAGGCGTCGCGGACGGAGTTGGCGATCATAAGGCGCGGGACGATTTCCGACTCCAGCGCCGCGTACAGCTCCGGCTGCTCAGTAAAGGCTGGATTGGGTGCGCATTCGGCCTGGCGCCAGGAGCCGACGAGGAACGGCGAGGGGCGGGCGGCGGGTTCGGTTTCGGACGGATTGGGGCCCCGGCGGGACTGGTGGTTTTCCTGCGCCATTCATTTCCTCCCGAGGCATGCGGCAGGCACACGCATAAGCTGCGTGCCCGACGGCCCGTTTCTCTTCGGCTTCTCAAAACGCCAGACCCCAAAAGGTACCAGCCTTTAACTGCGCTGGCCGCAAAATCCGCATCCGGATACCGGCCCGATCGTGAATATGCTTGGGAGCGCACATCCAACCTGAATTAACGTTACTGTTCGAAATCGAAACTCGCAAGGTGCGATCCGAAACACTCATTTCACTCGTATTGGTAGCATGACTTTTTGGATGAATCTATCCAAATCCGAGTGTTTCTCCGAAAAACTCGCTAGATCGGTCAAAAAGTGTCAAGCAAGATAGTCGTCAACAAAGATTGACATAAACCTTCTCGGCGCTATCGTTGGGTCTGAAACAGAAGCGGGAGCGTCACGTTTCGTGGCCATGCTAGACCAATCCACTAGTGAACAGAGAAGGGCGCCGCTGTACACAGCCGCGCAGCGCATTCGCCGCGACAGCACTCCCTGGACACTCGTCCAAGGTGTGCTCGCCCCGGTTCAGTTTCTGGTGTTCCTTATCAGCCTTGGGCTTGTCATCCGTTATCTGATGACCGGTTCGGGCCTTGAGATCGCGACCGCGTCTATCGTTCTGAAAACATTGATACTTTACACGATCATGATCACCGGCGCGATCTGGGAGAAAGTCGTGTTCGGCAAATATCTCTTCGCCGACGCCTTCTTCTGGGAAGACGCCTTCTCGATGATCGTGATTGCTCTGCACACGTTCTATCTTGTTTTGCTGCTTGGCGGCATCGGATCGCCCGAACTCCAGCTCGCTGTCGCGCTCGCGGGCTACGCCGCCTACGTCATCAACGCGGGCCAGTTCATCTGGAAGCTGCGTCTTGCCCGGCTTGAAACAACCCATACACAGGGGGCTGCCGCTTGACCCAGCTTATCCCGCCACTCGCCCAGAAGGCGCTCAGCGACTGCGCGGCGCCGCCACCCGCGCGAGTTGTCCTGCGCGAGCGCGGTCAGCGCGAAGTGTTCTGCGGGCTCACCTCCATCATGTGGCTGCACCGCAAGATGCAGGACGCCTTCTTCCTGATCGTCGGCTCGCGGACCTGCGCGCATCTTATGCAATCTGCCGCCGGCGTGATGATCTTCGCCGAGCCGCGCTTTGCGACCGCCATCATCGAAGAGCGTGACCTCGCCGGCATGGCCGACATCAATGAAGAGCTGAACAAGACCGTCTCGCGTCTGTTGGAGCGCCGACCGGAAATCAAGCTGCTGTTCCTCGTCGGCTCTTGCCCGTCGGAAGTCATCAAGCTGGATCTTGGCCGCGCGGCTGAGCGGCTGTCGATGACCTATTCGCCGCGTGTGCGCATCTTGAATTATTCCGGCAGCGGCATCGAGACGACATTCACGCAGGGCGAAGATGCCTGCCTCACCGCCATGGTGCCGGAGTTGCCGGAAACGGACGCGGCGGAATTGGTGGTGGTCGGCGCGCTGGCGGACGTGGTCGAAGACCAGTTCGCGCGCATCTTCGAAGCGCTGGGCATCGACAATGTCCATTTCTTGCCGAGCAAGAAGGCGGGGCGCCTTCCGCCGGTCGGGCCGAACACGAAATTCCTGCTCGCCCAGCCCTGGCTGCGCGACACCGCCCGCACGCTCGAAGCGCGCGGCGCGAAACACTTGCCGGCCCTGTTTCCGCTTGGTGCTGAAGGCACGACGCATTGGCTGAAAGCCGCCGCGGATGCGTTTGGCGTGACCGCGGAGCGCTTCAATGCTGTGACCGAAATGCCGCGCGCCCGGGCGACCCGAGCGCTCACCCGCTACAGTGATACTCTGGCCGGAAAGTCGCTGTTCTGCTTCCCCGATTCGCAGCTGGAGCTGCCGCTCGCGCGCTTCCTTTCGCGCGAACTTGGCATGAAGCTGGAAGAAGTCGGCACGCCTTATCTGCACAGCGTCCACATGGCAGAGGAGCTGGCGCTGCTCCCGGCAGACGTCCGGATCAGCGAAGGCCAGGATGTGGACCTGCAGCTCGACCGCTGCCGCGACGCGCGTCCCGATGTTACGCTGTGCGGGCTTGGCCTTGCCAATCCGCTCGAACAGGAAGGGCTGACGACCAAATGGTCGATCGAGCTCGTTTTCACTCCGATCCAGGGCTACGAACAGTGCGGTGACCTTGCCGAGCTGTTTGCACGCCCGCTTAACCGGCGCACGAGGCTCGCGGTCTGATGCAACTCACCGTCTGGACTTATGAGGGGCCACCGCATGTTGGCGCGATGCGAATCGCAACCGCCATGGAAGGCCTGCACTATGTGTTGCACGCCCCGCAGGGTGATACGTATGCAGATCTTCTGTTCACAATGATCGAGCGGCGGAGCAAACGCCCGCCGGTCACTTACACGACGTTCGAAGCGCGCGACCTTGGTTCGGATACCGCCGAAATCTTCAAGAGCGCGGCACGCGGCGCCTATGAGCGCTTTCAGCCGCAGGCAATGATTGTTGGCGCCTCCTGCACGGCCGAATTGATCCAGGATGATCCGGGCGGCCTGACCAAGGCGCTGGGGCTACCGATCCCGGTGATCGCGCTGGAGCTGCCCTCCTATTCCAAGAAGGAAAACTGGGGCGCGTCTGAAACTTTCTACCGCCTCGTGCGCGGCCTCGCCGCCGCCCAGCCCAGGCGCCCCGCCAACCGGCTCGCGCGCCCGGTGTGCAACGTGCTCGGCCCGACGGCGCTCGGCTTCCGCCACCGCGATGACGTGCGCGAGATCACAGGCCTCCTGTTCCAGCTCGGCATCGACGTCAATGTGATCGCCCCGCTCGGCGCGACGCCCGAAGATCTGACGCGTCTGCCGGCGGCGGACTTCAACGTATCGCTTTATCCCGAGATTTCGGATGTGGCCGTCCGATTCCTGGAAAAGGAATTCGGCCAGCCCTATACGAAGACGATCCCGATCGGCGTCGGCGCCACGAATGATTTCATCGTCGAAGTCTGCGGCCTTGCGGGTATCGAAGTGCCGGATCTGTCGGCCTTTGCGAGCAACATGCCCTGGTGGTCGCGTTCGGTCGATTCGAACTACCTGACCGGCAAGCGCGTCTTCATCTTCGGTGATGGCACGCATGCACTCGCCGCCGCGCGCGTCGCAGCCGACGAGCTCGCCTTCACTGTCGTCGGCCTTGGCTGCTACAACCGCGAATTTGCCCGGCCTGTGCGCGAAGCCGCCACTGAGCTTGGCCTCGAAGCGCTGATCACGGACGATTATCTCGAAGTCGAAGCGGCGATTGCCCGCCTGCAGCCGGAGCTGATCCTCGGCACGCAGATGGAGCGCCATATCGCCAAGCGTCTCGGCATTCCGTGCGCAGTCATTTCCGCCCCGGTGCACGTGCAGGACTTCCCGGCGCGCTACGCCCCGCAGATGGGGTTCGAGGGCGCCAACGTCCTTTTCGACACCTGGGTCCACCCGCTGATCATGGGTCTTGAGGAACATCTTCTCGGTATGTTCCGCGAAGATTTCGAATTCAACGACTCTGCCGGCGCCTCGCACCTTGGCGGACATGGGGCGGCCGAGAAAGTAGCTGATGCCGTTGCTGCGTCCGCACAGGCCGGGGAGGGGGCTATTGCCGTCCTTCATTGGGCCCCGGAAGCCGAGAACGAGCTCAAGAAAATCCCGTTCTTCGTTCGCGGGAAGGCCAAACGGAATACTGAAGCCTTCGCCCGCGACAAACATCTCGAGACTATAACGCTCGAGACCCTCTATGACGCAAAGGCGAGCTATGGCCGCTAAGCGCCCCACTGTCGTGGACACGACCCCGATCAAGGTCGTGATTCTGTCGCTCGATTCGCATCTTGGCGCCGCCATCCGCGCAGCCGAGGCGGACCTGCGCCGGACGCATCCCGGCGTGTCACTCGCGTTTCATCCGGCCTCGGAATGGGAGCGCCATCCGAAGACGTTGGCCCGCGCTATCGAAGATATCGGCAATGCCGATTTCATCTTCGCCACGATGCTGTTCATCGAAGACCAAATCCGGGCCATTCTGCCCGCGCTTCAGGCGCGACGCGATTCCTGTGATGCGATTGTCGGCGCCATGTCGGCCTCGGAAGTCGTCCAGCTGACGCGGCTTGACCGGTTCGATATGTCTAAGCCTGCCAGCGGCCCGATTGCGTTGATGAAGCGCCTGCGCGGCGGGTCGGGCGACAAGGCCAAGGCCGGCGAAAAGCAGATGAAGACGCTGCGCCGCTTACCCAAAATCCTCAAGTTCATTCCGGGCGTCGCCCAGGACGTGCGTGCCTATTTCGTGACCATGCAATACTGGATTGCAGGTTCCGAAAAGAACATCGCCAATTCGGTGCGGTTCATGATCGATCGGTATGCGGACGGGCCGCGCGCTCACTTGCGCGGCACGATGAGCGCGCTGCCGCCGGAAGAATTCCCGGAGACCGGGCTCTATCATCCGCAGATGAAACCCAGTGTGGCCGAGCGTCTCGACGCGCTGCCACGCCGGGCCGGCGAACGCCCCACCGTGGGTCTGCTCGTGCTGCGCTCCTACATCACGTCCGGCGACTCAGCGCACTATGACGGCGTCATCGCCGCCATGGAAGCGCGCGGCCTCAATGTTGTGCCTGCCTTTGCGAGCGGACTCGATGCCCGTTCGGCGATCCGCCGCTTCTTCATGCGCGGCGAGACCCCGACGATCGACGCGCTTGTTTCCCTGACTGGCTTCTCCCTCGTCGGCGGCCCGGCCTTCAATGATGCCGAAGGCGCCGTCGAGATGCTGAAAGCCCTCGATATTCCCTATGTCTGCGCCCTGGCTTCGGAGTTTCAGTCCTTGTCGGACTGGGGCGCGAACGGGCGCGGGTTGATGCCGATCGAGACGACCATCATGGTCGCTCTTCCAGAACTGGACGGCGCAACGGGATCCATTGTCATCGGCGGGCGCGCCGATAATGGCACGACGTGTACCGGATGCGCCCGCCGGTGCACTTTCGCCGATGACAACAGACGCATGCAGGTCTGCCCCGAGCGGGCAGACCAGCTCGCTGCCCGTGTGGACAAGCTGGTCCGCCTAAAGCGCAGCGCCCGCGTGGCTCGCAAGGTTGCGATCACGCTGTTCAACTTCCCGCCCAATTCCGGCAGTGTCGGTACGGCGGCCTATCTTTCGGTCTTCGAGTCGCTGTTCAATTTTCTTACCCGCCTCAAGGCAGAAGGCTACGCGGTCGAGGTTCCAGCCTCGGTTGATGCCCTCAAAGAGACCCTCCTCGAAGGTAACAAAGACCGCTATGGCACCGAAGCCAACGTGGTGGCCGAGATTCCGGTCTCGGATCATGTCCGGCGCGAACGCCGCCTGAAGGATATCGAAGCGGCCTGGGGCCCGGCGCCCGGCCGTGTACTGACGGATGGCCGCGCAATCTTCGTGCTCGGCGCCCGGTTCGGCAATGTGCTCGTCGGCCTGCAGCCGGGATTCGGCTATGAAGGCGACCCGATGCGCCTGCTCTTTGAAAAGGGCTTCGCGCCAACGCATGCCTTCTCGGCCTATTATACCTATCTCAAGCAGACCTTCGCCGCGGACGCCGTCGTCCATTTTGGCACGCACGGCGCCCTCGAATTCATGCCGGGCAAACAGTCCGGCCTGACCGGCGATTGCTGGCCCGACTATCTTCTGGGCGACCTGCCGAACATCTACTTCTACGCGGCCAACAACCCATCTGAAGCGACCATAGCCAAGCGGCGCGGCAACGCCACCATCGTCAGCTACCTCACGCCGCCCGTCACCGAGGCTGGTCTCTATCGCGGCCTGTCGGACCTTTCTGCTACGATCGCCCGTTGGCGCGGCCTTGAGCCAGGCGCCGACCACGAGCGCGCAGACCTGGAAGAAATGATCATCGCTCAGGCTGACGAGCTCGACATCCTGCCGGCTGCCTCGTTCGACCGCCCGCGTGACAAGATCGAAGCGATCCGCGTCCGGCTCGCCGAAGTCGAAACGTCGCTCATCCCCAACGGCCTGCATATTGCGGGCAAAGGTCTGGGCGCGGATGATCGCCGCGAGATGATCGCGCTGATGCCGCCTGCAGCCGGGCACGACTTGCTGCCCGGCGCTGCGTTCGATGCGATCGTTGCAGGCGACGCACCGGCCGATATCGCGCGCAAGCTGAAACTCGACAGCCGTCTCAACGAAATCACGAGCCTGGCGCGCACGAACGTGCTGCTCGGCGAGGACCACGAGATGGCCGCGTTGATCCATGCGTTGGATGCTGGCTACACGCCGCCGGTGCCAGGCGGGGACCTGATCCGCACGCCGGAAATCCTGCCCTCTGGCCGCAACATTCACGGCTTCGATCCGTTCCGCCTGCCGAGCGCGTTCGCCGTGGCCGATGGCGGCCGGCAGGCGGGCCGCTTGCTCGCGCGCCATAAATCCGACACCGGACGGTATCCTGAAACGATGGCGATCATCCTCTGGGGCACTGACAACCTGAAGAGCGAAGGCGCCCAGATCGCGCAGGCGATGGCCCTGCTCGGCGCTGTGCCGCGCTTCGACTCCTATGGCCGCCTCTCGGGCGCTGATCTCATCCCGCTCGAGACGCTGGGGCGTCCGCGCGTCGATGTAATGGTGACCTTGTCGGGCATCTTCCGCGACCTGCTGCCCTTGCAGACCCGGATGCTGGCCGATGCAGCCTATGCGGCCGCCGCCGCAGACGAGCCGCATGACATGAACTTTGCCCGCAAGCATGCCGTCTTGTGGATGGCCGAATCCGAGGCAGACCTCGAAACCGCCGCCCTGCGCGTGTTCTCGAATGCCGATGGGGCTTATGGCGCCAACGTCAACTACCTCATTAATACAGGATCGTGGGATGACGAGGACGAACTCGGCGATGCCTATGCCAAGCGCAAATGCTTTGCCTACGGACGGGATGGTCGCCCCAGCGCGCAGCCCGCCCTGTTCAACAACATCCTCTCGACGGTCGAACTTGCCTACCAGAACCTCGAATCGGTTGAGACGGGCCTGACGACAATCGATCATTATTTCGACACGCTTGGCGGCATCTCCCGCGCCGCGGCCAAGGTTCGCGGCGAACAGCCTGCGATCTATATTGGCGACCAGACGCGCGGTGACGGCATTGTCCGTACACTGGCAGAGCAGGTTGCCCTTGAAACACGCACCCGGACGCTAAACCCGAAATGGTTCGAAGGCATGCTCCGCCATGGCTATGAAGGCGTGCGCCAGATCGAGGCGCAGGTCACCAACACGATGGGCTGGTCGGCCACGACCGGCCAGGTTCAGCCGTGGGTCTACCAGCAGATGACCGAAACTTTCGTGCTGGACGAGGCCCTGCGCCGCCGCCTCTCGGATCTCAACCCTGCCGCGACCGCCAATGTGGCGAACCGGCTGATCGAAGCCTCGGAGCGCCGTTACTGGTCTCCTGACCCTGAAACGCTGGCGGCCCTTCGGGCGGCCAGCGCGGAAATCGAAGACCGCCTCGAAGGCATTACCCCGCTGCAAGGAGCCGCCGCATGACGAGTCTCGCCCTCAATCGCCCAGGTGCCCGCCGTCCGGACGGGGAGGGGAGCGTGCAAGTCAAGCTCGACTCCCGCTTCGAAGCTGGAACGGCCAAGGTTTTCGCCGTGTACGGAAAAGGCGGGATCGGCAAATCGACGACATCGTCAAACCTTTCGGCCGCCTTCTCCAAGATCGGAAAGCGCGTGCTGCAGATCGGCTGCGACCCGAAGCATGACTCCACGTTCACTCTGACCAAGAAGCTGATGCCGACCGTCATTGACGTTCTGGAATCGGTCGAGTTCCATTCCGAAGAGCTGCGCACCGAAGACTTCGTGTTCGAGGGCTATAATGGCGTGATGTGCGTCGAAGCAGGTGGCCCGCCAGCAGGCACCGGTTGCGGCGGCTATGTCGTGGGCCAGACCGTGAAGCTGCTCAAAGAGCACCGCTTGCTCGAAGATTCCGACGTGGTGATCTTCGACGTGCTGGGCGATGTGGTCTGCGGCGGATTTGCCTCGCCGCTGCAACATGCCGAACGCGGCATCATCGTGACGGCCAACGATTTCGACTCGATTTTCGCGATGAACCGCATCGTCGCGGCCATCAAGGCGAAGTCCCAGAACTACGCCGTCCGCCTTGGCGGCGTCATCGCCAACCGGTCGAAGGCAACCGACGAGATCGACCGTTATTGCGACGCAACCGGCATGCAGCGCATTGCGCACTTCCCGGATCTCGACGTGATCCGCCGTTCGCGCCTTAAGAAATCCACCATCTTCGAAATGGAGCCCTCGCCGGAACTGGAAGCCGTGCAGCAGGAATACCTGCGCCTCGCCGCTGCGCTCTGGCTGGGCGGTGACCCGGTTGAAGCGGTGCCGATGAAGGACCGCGAAATCTTTGACTTCCTGGGGTTCGATTGATGGATAGCGCCTATCAGACCCGCCGTGCCGAGCTGCGGACCTATTTCGACGAGACCGCCTCGGTCACGTGGCAGAAGCTGACCTCGAACGCGCCTGTCAGCGGCATCCGCGCGACTGTGCGGGCGGGCCGCGAAGCCATGCATAATGAAGTGCTGTCCTGGCTGCCGCAGGACATGACGGGCCTGCGCATCCTGGATGCCGGCTGCGGCACGGGTACATTTGCAGTGGAAGCGGCCAAGCGCGGGGCCAATGTTCTGGCGATCGACATTGCCCGCTCACTGGTCGAGACGGCGGCCGAGCGCATCACCGATCCGGTCGTTCGTAGCCGGATCATCTGGCGCGTCGGCGACATGACGAGCCCGGATCTTGGCGAATTCGACCATATGCTGGCAATGGATTCGATCATCCACTATGACGCCCATGACATGGCGGCGATGGTTGCGAAGATCCTGCCGCGCATCCGGCGCTCAGCCATCTTCACTTATGCGCCGCAGACGCCTCTGCTCTCGGCCATGCACTTCGCGGGCAAGTTCTTTCCGCGCAGTGACCGGGCGCCGGCCATCGTGCCGGTTTCGGGCGGCCGTCTGATGGACCTTCTCGCGGCCGAAACCAACGACCGTTGGCGCGGTAATCGCAAGCACCGCGTAAATTCCACTTTCTACATTTCCGAAGCCCGCGAGGTCATCCGCAGATGACCCCCGAGCGGCGCTCTTTCGCAGATATCTGGATGAGCGTGGGAACGAAGTTCCTGCCGTTCGCCGATGCGGCAAGTGCGCAGCTCCCGCTCGGCCGCCTGCTTCGTCTGTCATTGTTTCAGGTCTCCGTCGGCATGGCGATGGTGCTGCTGACTGGCACACTGAACCGCGTGATGATCGTCGAGCTCGGCGTGCCGGCCTGGTTGGTCGCGCTGATGGTCGCCCTGCCGCTGGTTTTCGCGCCGCTGCGCGCGCTGATCGGTCACAAGTCGGATACGCATCGCTCCGTCCTCGGATGGCGCCGCGTGCCCTATATCTGGTTCGGCTCAATGTTCCAGTTCGGCGGCCTGGCGCTTATGCCATTTGCTCTGATCCTGCTGTCCGGCGATTCGAGCAGTCCGGCCTGGATTGGCCAAGCCGGAGCGGCCGTCGCCTTCCTGCTCGTGGGGGCGGGGATCCACACGACCCAGACAGCGGGCCTTGCGCTGGCGAGCGACCTTGCGAGCGACGAGACACGTCCGCGCGTCGTGGTGCTGCTTTATCTCATGCTGCTGGCCGGCATGGTGTTTAGTTCGCTGATGTTCGGCTGGCTGCTGAGTGATTTCAACACGCTGACGCTGATCCAGGTGATTCAGGGCGCCGGCGTGGTCACGATGCTGCTCAACGTGGTGGCCCTTTGGAAGCAGGAAGCCCGCAACCCGGCTGTGACCGATCCGGAACGCGATCGGCCCAAGTTTTCCGATACCTGGGCCGAACTCATGCAGAACCGTTCGACCGCGCGCCTTCTCGTTGCCGCTGGACTTGGCGCTGCCGCGTTCAGCATGCAGGACGTGCTGCTTGAGCCTTACGGCGCGGAAGTCCTCAGCATGAGCGTTGCTGAGACGACGCGTCTCTCTGCCCTTTCGGCGTTCGGCGCACTGCTTGGTTTTGCCTATTCCTCAAGCCAGCTCAGCGGCGGCGGCGAGCCGCACCGGCTGGCTGGCACAGGCGCGCTCGCTGGCGTGTTTGCCTTCGCCCTGGTTGTCTTTGCCTATCCGGCGGGATCCACCGCGGCGTTCCTGTTCGGCACCTTCCTCATCGGGTTCGGCGGCGGGCTGTTTTCCGTCGGCACACTGACGGCCATCATGGCGGTCGCCCGCAATCATGACGGCGGCATCGCTCTCGGTGCCTGGGGCGCTGTCACGGCTACGGCCACTGGCGCGGCAGTCGCCTTCGGCGGGGCGGTGCGCGATGTGGTCTCCAACCTTGCCGAAAGCGGACAACTTGGCCCCGCGCTTACGGGTCCGGCTGCCGGCTACGGGGCCGTCTATCACTTCGAAATTTTGCTTCTTTTTGCAACGCTTATCGTGATTGGCCCGCTTGCCCGCCACACGCTTGCGATCCCGGCTACCACCCCATCTACAAAACTCGGCCTGGCTGCATACCCAGGCTGATACGACCTCAAGGAGAACGGTCATGATTTTCAGTGGAGAGTTTGTCAACGGAATAGATCTTGTGGACGTGACCCTGTGGGGCTTCACGATCTTTTTCTTCTGGCTGATCTATTATCTGCAGCGCGAAGGCATGCGCGAAGGTTATCCGCTGGAGGAAGATCCGAGCGGCCGGCAGGAACCTGCCGCGCTGCTCTTCGTGCCGCCCAAGAAGACCTTCCATCTGCCGAATGGTCGCGGTTCGATCGAGATGACCTACGCCAAGGGCGAAAGGCGCGATATCGCGCTGAACCGGACGGCGCCATGGGCTGGCTCGCCCTTCATTCCCGCGGGCAATCCGCTGGCAGACGGGGTCGGCCCGGCCTCCTACGCCATGCGCGCCGATGTGCCTGATCTCAACTGGGACGGACAGGACCGGATCTCGCCCTATCGTCTGAACCCGGATTATACGGTTTCTGTGAAAGATATTGATCCGCGCGGTCTCGAAGTGGTCGGCCTCGACCGTAAAGTTGCCGGGGTCGTCACCGATCTCTGGGTGGACCGCGCAGAAGCCATCATCCGCTATTTCGAAGTGAAGGTTGCCGGCTCGGATGCCATCGTGCTTCTGCCAGTCCCGTTCTGCAACGTCTCGAAAGCTCGCAGGCGGGTTGAAGTCGACGCCATCAAGGCCGAACACTTCGCCGGCGTGCCGCGCACGAAGTCTCCGGACCGCGTGACCCGGCTCGAGGAAGACATGATCAGCGGCTATTATGGCGGCGGCACGCTTTACGCGACGCCGAAGCGCCAGGAGCCCTGGCTGTGATCAAGCTTCACGACGAAGAAGAGGGCGGGGGCGAGCCCGTTCGCGGGTTCCCCCAGGCGCTGCCGGAGGGCGAACAGCTTCTCTGGCAGGGCAGCCCCGGCATGCTCGCCTTTGCGATCCATCCCTTCCACATCCGTATCGTGCTGGCGTATTTCGTGACCGCGACCGGCTGGCGCCTTGCCAATCTGGAATCGACTGGCGCGACCGGTCTCGAGATGTCGCGCGTCGCCATCAATTCCGGCATCGGCGCCGTGGCAGGCCTCGGCCTGCTTGTGTTCATCGCTTGGGCGATGGCGCGGGCGACCGTCTATACGATCACTTCGAAACGGGTCGTGCTGCGTTACGGGGTTGCCATCCGCAAATACGTCAACCTGCCGTTCGACCAGATCGCGTCGGCCGACATGCGCCGCTATGGCAAGGAGACGGGCGACATCGTGCTTGCGCTCGCAACAGTCGGTGGCATTGGCTACCTGAAACTCTGGCCGCATGTGCGGCCCCTGCGTTTCAGCCGCGCGCAACCGATGCTCCGGGGTCTGGCGGGTGTCGAGAACGTCGCCCGGATACTCGCTTCGGCGATCACTGCACATGCCCCAAGCCGCATCACCCAGATCCAGGCGCCCTTGCAGGCGCGCGCTGCGATGCCAACCGGCGGTCTTGCCGCCAGTGCACCCTGAGGGCTGAGCCATGACCGCTGCGCCCGTTCCGAGCCCGGCTCATAACCACGATCTGCATCCGCCGCGCGCGCTGCTTCGCGCGATCGGGGCGCTGATCCTGTTCACACTGATCGGCGTCGGTTTCACCCAACTGAACAAGGCTGGCCATGTGTCGAACTGGCGTGCGCTGTCGGTTCAATCCATGCCCCTCGTGTTCGAGGATGGCGCCGATGGCAGCATTGATGTCCGCGATCCGGCGACCGGTGACATGGTGCGTAACTGGGCACCGGAAACGGGCGGTTTCGTGCGCACAGCGATGCGTTCGCTCGCGCTCCAGCGCCGGCAGATGGGTATCGGTTCCGGTCCAGCTTTCGTGCTGCACCGCACTGAAAACGACAAGCTGATCATCGAGGATCCGGAAACCGGAGAATGGGTCAGTCTCGACGCATTTGGCGGTGACAATGTCGCAGAGTTCCGTAAGCTGCTTGAGCCAATGGAGACTTCCCCATGACCCGACGCAGTTTCACGGTCCCTTGCACCATTCGTGTCCAGCACACTTATGAGTCACTTGAGGCGCATGTCGAGCTCGACGGCGGAATCGAGCCCGGCATCGGTGACAAGGTGCTTGTCCACGGCGCGCCCGTCAGCGTTCCCTTTGGCCGCAGTCTCGTGCTGCGCCGCGAGGCGACGGTCACCCGCGCCAATGTCTTCGAGAAAGCGCTCGTGCGCTTTCAGTCAATGTTTGAGCTCACTGAACTCTACGAAGTGAGCTTCACGAATGGAAAGGTCTGAGCCATGACGATTGCTATGTTGACGGACGAAGAGATGCGTGTGCTCGAAGCACCGCCAGCCTTCGATACCAACAGTATCGCTATGCAGGAGACAATGCTGTCTCCGCGCTTCTACACGACCGATTTCGCCGAAGTGAACAAGGTTGATGTGTCTGGCGTACGCGAGGAATGGGACGCACTGATTGCCGAGATGGAGTCAGATCCGAACCGTAACCACTTCAAGCGCACGGCCGAGTTCGACAATATCCTCGGCACGCTGTCGCCCGAATTGCGCACCGAGTTCGTAGACTTCCTCGTCAGCTCACTGACATCGGAGTTCTCGGGCTGCGTGCTCTACCGAGAGATCACACGCCAGGTCGACAATCCCGATATGAAAGCCCTGTTCCGCCTGATGGCGCGCGATGAGGCCCGGCATGCCGGCTTCATCAACTTCGTGCTGAAGGATTTCGGCATCGGCGTCGATCTCGGCTTCCTGACGCGCAAGAAGAAGTACACCTTCTTCAAGCCCAAATACATCTGGTACTCGGTCTACCTGTCCGAGAAGATCGGTTACGCCCGCTACATCACGATCTTCCGCCAGCTCGAGAAGCATCCGGAATTCCGCTTCCACCCGATCTTCAAATGGTTCGAGCAATGGTGCAATGACGAGTTCCGCCACGGCGAAGCCTTCGCGATGATCCTTCGCGCCAACCCGCATCTTCTGGAAGGCGGCAACAAGTACTGGATCCGCTTCTTCCTGCTCGCCGTCTACGCCACGATGTATGTGCGCGACCATCGCCGCCCGGCCTTTCATGCCGCCCTCGGCGTGGATCCGACCGAGTATGATTATGAAGTCTTCCGCGTCACCAACGAGATCGCCCGCCAGGTCTATCCGGTCGAGCTCAACATCGACGCGCCGGAATTCCGCGAAGGTCTTGAGCGCATCCGCCGGAACACGGACAAGATGGAATCGATCACAGGCAAGGACCCCATCGACTGGTGCCGGAAGACAGCCTGTGCCCTTTCGAACGGCCTGACATTCGTGCAGTTGTACTTCATGCCCGTTCGCAAGAACGCATTGCCGGCCAAAGTCCGGCTGCAGCCGGCCTGGTAGGGAAAACGCAACGCGCATGGCTGATTACCTGCCTCCGGTCCTGTTTGCAGCCTTTGCCTGGTGGCTGAGCACCGGCGCGATTTTCGCGCTGATCGGCTTGCCACGGGCAACCTTCAAATGGACGGCGCTGGGCGCAACAGTCGTGCTCGTCGGGGCAACCTTCCTGCTCATCGCCCTTCGCTCCGACACCAGTGTCACGGGCGCGTATGCAGGCTTTGCAGTGGGCCTTGCGCTCTGGGCCTGGCATGAGGTGATGTTCCTGACCGGCTTCGTCACCGGTCCATCACGCGTTCCGTGCCCGGAAGGCCTGAAGGGCTTCGCCCGGTACCGGGCCGGGATTGCTGCCGTGCTCCATCATGAGCTTGCGATCATTGCCCATGCCGGCATCATCGTCTGGCTCAGCTGGGGCGCCGCCAACCAGTTCGCGCAATGGACCTTCCTCATTCTCTGGGGCATGCGCATCAGTGCGAAGCTCGTGGTCTTCACCGGGGCGCCAAACTTGGTGGACCAGTTCATGCCGCGCCACCTCGACTATATGAAAACCTATTTCTCGCGCCGCGCGCCGGGCAGCGTCTTCGCTGCTGCGCTCATCACCATCACCACCGTCTCGGTGCTGCTCGCGATCACCGCCTTCGGCCACCCGGCCGGCAGCCATGCCTCGGCTGGCTTCCTGCTCCTGACCGCGCTCGCCATCCTCGCTGTCATCGAGCACTGGGTGCTCATCCTGCCGGTGCGCGACCCATCACTCTGGGGCTGGGCGATGAAGCCCGCCCGTATCGAAACACCAACCGCACAAAGAACAGACTGGAGGGCCTGACCCATGAACTTCGAAGCTTACTTCGAGAACGAGCTGACGAAACTCAAAGAGGAGGGCAACTACCGCGTCTTCGCTGACATCGAGCGCGAAAAGGGGGCCTTCCCGAAAGCTGTGTTCCATGGCCCGTCCGGGGTCAAGGAAGTGAAGGTCTGGTGCTCGAACGATTATCTCGGCATGGGCCAGCACCCGAAAGTCCTCGCCGCGATGCATGATGTGCTGGACTCCTGCGGCGCCGGCGCCGGCGGTACACGCAACATCTCCGGCACCAACCACCATCACGTCCTGCTCGAGCAGGAGCTCGCGAGCCTTCACAACAAGGAAGCCGCGCTGCTCTTCACTTCGGGCTATGTGTCCAACTGGGCTGGCCTCGGCACGCTCGGCGCAAAGATCCCGGGACTGATCATCCTGTCGGACGCGCTGAACCACGCTTCGATGATCGAAGGCATCCGCCACAGCCGCGCCAAGTGCGTGGTGTTCCGCCACAATGATCCGGAGGACCTGCGCCGCAAGATCGCCGCGCTCGATCCCGCCGCACCGAAACTGATCGCCTTTGAGTCGGTGTATTCGATGGATGGCGACATCGCTCCGATCAAGGAATTCTGCGACATCGCGGACGAGTATGGCGCGATGACCTATCTCGATGAAGTCCACGCCGTCGGTCTCTACGGCGAGCATGGCGGAGGCATCGCAGAACGCGAAGGCCTGATGGACCGCCTGACGGTCATCGAAGGCACGCTCGGCAAGGCCTTCGGCGTCGTCGGCGGTTATATCGCGGCGTCAACCGCGCTCGTCGATTTCGTCCGCAGCTTCGCCTCGGGCTTCATCTTCACCACCGCTCTGCCGCCGCACATTGCGGCCGGCGCCTGCGCCTCGATCCAGCACCTCAAGGTGTCGAACTGGGAGCGGATGCGCCAGCGCGACCGCGTCGAAAAGGTTCGCATCCGCCTACGTGAAATAGGCATCCCGGCGATGGAAAACGCGAGCCATATCGTGCCGGTCATGGTCGGCGATCCGGTCAAGTGCAAGATGATCTCGGACTGGCTGATGGAGCGCAACGGCATCTACGTCCAGCCGATCAACTACCCGACCGTTCCGAAAGGCACCGAGCGCCTGCGCATCACGCCGTCTCCCGTCCACACCGACCAGGACATCGAAGACCTGGTCACGGCCTTGTCGGAACTCTGGTCGCACTGCGCGCTCGCACGCGCAGTGGCGTAAGCCAATAAATCCCCCTCCTGCGGCGCGGGAGAGGGGTTCAGGCCTATCGGTCGAACAGCTTCGACACGCTTTCTTCGTTGGCAATCCGCCGGATCGCTTCGCCGAGCAGCGGCGACATCGGCAGTACACGGATCTTCTTTGACTTGAGCGCATCCGCCGAAGGCTGGATCGTGTCGGTCATCACCAGTTCGTCCAGAACGGACTTCTCGATCCGTTGAACGGCGGTGCCGGACAGCACGCCGTGCGTGACATAGGCCGACACCGACACCGCGCCCTGTTCCTTCAGTGCCGCCGCCGCGTTGGCGAGCGTGCCGCCGCTGTCGCAGATGTCGTCGAGCATGATGCAGCGCGCACCCTTTACTTCGCCGATGATGTTCATCACTTCGGACTTGCCCGCTTCGGGACGCCGTTTGTCCACGATGGCGAGGTCCGCGTTGAGCTTGTTGGCGAGCGCTCGCGCCCGCACCACGCCGCCGACATCCGGCGAGACCATCACGATTTTGTCTTTGCCGAAGCGCTCCTTGATATCGTTGATCATCACCGGGCCGCCAAACAGGTTGTCGGTTGGGATATCGAAGAAGCCCTGGATCTGGCCCGCATGCAGATCCACCGTCAGCACGCGGTCGGCGCCAGAGGCGGAGATCAGGTTTGCTACCAGCTTTGCGGAGATCGGCGTGCGGCCATCCGTTTTGCGGTCCTGACGCGCATAGCCGAAATAGGGGATCACTGCCGTGATGCGCCGCGCCGAGGCGCGCCGCAGCGCGTCCATCATGATCAACAGCTGCATCAGGTTGTCATTGGCGGGGTAGGAGGTCGACTGGATGACGAACACATCCTCGCCGCGTACGTTCTCGTCGATGCGCACGAAGATTTCCTGGTCAGCGAAGGTTTTCACCTCCGAGCGGGTCAGCCGCATGTCGAGGTAATCGGCAATGGCTTCCGAAAGGGGCCGGTTCGCGTTGCAGGAAATCAGCTTCATGACGCGTCGCTCACCTTCTGGCCTGTCCGCGACGCTTTTGTAACAGGCGCCCGCGAGTCGCAAGCCACGGAAAACTGGATTCACTCAGGAATTACGATCACCGAAGCATTGCGGCCGTAATCGGCCTCACCGCGCAGGTTGCGGCGCCGGTTCGAGAAGTAGATGTCTTCCTGCGCGCAGGTGTCGTGGCCGAGATTGTCCACACGGGCGAGCCCCGCGCCGGCGAGCTGGCGGGCGCAGAAGCCCGGCAGATCAAAGTGCAGCCGGTCGCCCTGGCCGGGAATGAAAAGGTCCTCGCTGCTGGCGTGGGCGGCGAGGAATGCGTCCCGGAACTCCGGGCCGACTTCATAGCTTGCCTGCTGTATCGTGGGCCCGATGGCCGCCCGGATACGGCTGCGCTGTGCGCCGAGCGCCTCCATCGCGTCGACCGTGCGCTGCAGGACACCCGCCAGCGCGCCTTTCCAGCCGGCATGGGCGGCGCCGATCACGCCCGCATCTGGGTCCGCAAACAGGACCGGCGTACAGTCCGCTGACAGGACGCAGAGCCCGAACCCCGGCCGGTCTGTCACCATGGCGTCCGCCTTCGGCCGCTCGTCCCAGGGCGCAGTGACCCGCACCACGTCCGGTGAATGCACCTGGTAGCATGACAGCAGCCACCTTGCGCCCATGGCGCCCGCGATCCTTGCCCGGTTTTCGGCGACATTGCGGGGCGCATCGCTGGAGCCTTCGCCGGCATTCAGGCTGTCATAGTCCCCGGTCGAGACGCCGCCCTGCCGGCCGAAGAAACCATGGGAAAGCCCGGCAAGTCCGGTCAGCAGCGGGGAAGGGGTGAACGCAGGTGCCATGCCGCACCGTGCTGGCGCCGCGGGCGCGCCACGTCAAGCGTCCGGAATCGGGATCAGGGTTTGCGGGCCAGCCGGCGGGCGGCCGGCCAGGATATCGGCATCAGGTTTGTGTCCTCGGGCGTGCGCCCGCATCAACAACGGCACGGATTGCAGTTGCCCCCAGGCATAGCCGACGTTCCAGGTCCAGTAAGCGAACGGCCGCCGGCCACTGATCGTGCCCAGAGCCAGCGCCAACGTGGACTTGGCAAGGTAAAACAGGACATAGGCGAGATATCGCGGCCAGGGCCGCAGGCCGTATCGCAGCAGCAGGCTGACCTGGGTCCGCCCCCAACCTTCGGCCTGCCGGAACCGCGCCTTTGCCGTATGCCTCAGCCGGTAGTGCGCCACGGCGTCTGGCACGAAGGTGATCTTCATGCCCGCCAGCTGCACCCGCCAGCAATAATCCACATCGAGCCCGCCGCCCATCGAATCGCTCGGATCACCGACGCGCTCGTAGCAGGTTCGGCGCATGCCGATCGCGCAGAAGGAGGCAAATGGCAGCCACAAGGGGCCGGCAAAGTCTGGCAGGCCTGCAGTCCGGCTCTGCTGGCCTTGATCCTTGCCCCAGGTCAGTCCGGGCGGATTGAGCAATTCGTAGTCGATGGCCGGGGCAACGAAATCTGCGGTCTCGAGTGCCTGAACGATGCGTTCCATATAATCCGGCGCCAGTGCGTCGCCAGACTCGCAGGTGAGAATCAGGCCGCCTTTCGCGGCCCCGAAGCCAGCCGTGTAGGAATGGGCAACCCCGCCGCGCGGTCCTGTGCCAATATAGGCATCGACGACCCGTACGGGCAGCCGGTCACAGTATGACATCGCGATGTCAACCGATGCGTCCGATGAGCCATTGTTGACGAAAACCAGTTCCCATTCGCCCTGAAACGTCTGCCGGACGAGCGAATCGAGCATCTCGGGAAGGGTTGATGCCCCATTGTAGCAGGGCAGGACAACGCTGACGAACATGGTCAATTCCGGGAGCTTGCATGGACGGGTGGGCGGGGATGAGCAATATTCTGGCCATGCGCGCCCGGGGCGGCAAGCCGCGTCCGCCTACATCCTGCCGCATCGGCATGGTCAAATCATGCGGCCTCTGCTACGTGCGCGGAAAATCCACTCGTTCTCCTCCCGAACGCCGCCCGCCGGAAAGCCTTCCTCATGACAACTCCCATCGAAAAGATGCGCAACATCGCCATCATCGCGCACGTTGACCACGGCAAGACCACGTTGGTGGACGAGCTTCTCAAACAGTCGGGCACCTTCCGCCAGAACGAGAAGACCGCCGAGCGGATGATGGACTCCAACGATCTCGAGCGCGAGCGCGGCATCACCATCCTTGCCAAGACCACTTCGGTTGAGTGGAACGGCTACCGCATCAACATCGTCGACACGCCCGGCCACGCCGACTTCGGCGGCGAGGTGGAGCGTATCCTCGACATGGTGGATGGGGCCATCGTGCTCGTCGACTCGTCGGAAGGCCCTATGCCCCAGACCAAGTTCGTGGTTTCCAAGGCCCTGAAATGTGGCCTGAAGCCCATCGTTGCCGTCAACAAGATCGACAAACCGGAACGCCGTCCTGACGAAGTGGTCAACGAGTGTTTCGACCTCTTCGCCAACCTCGACGCGACCGACGAACAGCTCGATTTCCCGATCCTCTACGGCTCGGCCAAGAATGGCTGGATGTCGAAGCAGTATGAGACGCCGACCGCCAACATGGACGAACTCTTCCAACTCGTCGTCGATCACGTCCCGGTCCCCCGCGTCGAGGAAGGCCCGTTCCGCTTCCTCGCGACCACCATCTCCGCAGACCCGTTTCTGGGCCGCATCCTGACGGGCCGTATCCTGTCCGGCACCGTGAAGCCGAACCAGTCGATCAAGGTCCTGTCGCGTGACGGCCAGCTCGTGGAGCAGGGGCGGGTCTCGAAAGTACTCGCCTTCCGCGGCCTGGAGCGTGTGCCTGTGGATGAAGGCCAGGCAGGCGACATCGTCTCGCTCGCCGGCATGACCAAGGCGAACGTCGCCGACACATTCTGCGACCCCTCCGTCACCGTGCCGCTCGAAGCGCGCCCGATCGACCCGCCGACCATCTCGATGATGTTCCGCGTCAACGACTCGCCGCTCGCCGGCACCGAAGGCACGAAAGTAACGTCACGGATGATCTGGGCCCGCCTCGAGAAAGAGGCCGAAGGCAACGTCGCCCTCAAGGTCGAGCGCGCCACCGATGCCGAGGCGTTCACCGTCTCCGGCCGGGGCGAACTCCAGCTCGCGGTGCTGATCGAAACCATGCGCCGCGAAGGCTATGAACTCGGCGTCGCCCGCCCGCAGGTCGTCATGCAGACGAGCCCCACCGGCGAAAAACTCGAGCCCATCGAGGAAGTCATCATCGACGTGGATGACGAACACTCCGGCATCGTCGTGCAGAAGATGAACGAGCGCAAAGCCGAGATGCTCGACATGCGCCCCTCGGGCGTTGGCCGCACGCGCCTCGTCTTCCACGCGCCGACGCGCGGGCTGATCGGCTATCAGGGCGAGCTGCTCTCCGACACACGCGGCACGGCCATCATGAACCGCATCTTCCACGAATACGCCCCCCACAAGGGCAAGATCCAGGGCCGCCACACAGGCGTGCTGATCGCGATGGAGCAGGGCGAGGCGGTCGCCTTCGCGCTGTGGAACCTCGAAGACCGGGGCCCGATGATGATCCATCCGGGTACGAAGGTTTATGGCGGCATGATCGTCGGCGAGCATAACCGCGACAACGACCTCGAAGTGAACGTCCTAAAGGGCAAGAAGCTCACGAACATGCGCGCCTCGGGCACGGACGAAGCCGTTCGCCTGACGACGCCCCTGCAGATGACGCTGGAAAAATCCCTCGCCTATATCGCAGACGACGAACTGGTCGAAGTCACCCCGAAATCCATCCGCCTGCGGAAAGTCCATCTCGACCCGAATATCCGCAAGCGCCAGTCGAAAACCAGCGCGGACGCCTGAGCCCACAAGACCGGCCTCGGTCAAAAAAAGCCCTCTGCGCCAGCAGGGGGCTTCTTTGATTTTTTCTGGAATTCGAAACCCGAAGTTAGGGGCATCCCAGGCTGGGGATGGCCGCTCCAACGCGATGAGCGAGCGGAAACGTGGCCGGGCGTTGTTCCGGGAGAAAAGGGCGGCCCACTCGGCCGAGGCGAACGGCGTCAGCGCAATCCGCTCCAAGCTCGGCGCCGCCCTGATCCAAAATCGCAGCCACAACCGCACGGCGCCCGGCCTCTGCGTCCGCAGGCGCAGCCTCAAACCCCGCGCCGCGATCGCAGCGCCGCCGCCAGTGTCCCGTCATCCAGATGATCGAGCTCCCCCCCAACCGGCATCCCGTGCGCCAGCCGCGTCACGTCCACGCCTTTGCCCGCCAGCTGGTCGGCAATGTAATGCGCCGTGGTCTGGCCATCGACCGTGGCATTCAGTCCAAGGATCACTTCGCGCACACCGCCCGCCTCGATCCGGCGCACCAGCGATGCAATGCCAAGGTCCGAGGGTCCGATCCCGTCAATCGCCGACAGCACGCCGCCAAGCACATGATAACGCCCGCGGAAAGCCCCGCCGCGTTCCAGTGCCCAGAGGTCCGGCACGTCCTCGACCACGCAGATCAGCGTATCGTCGCGCCCCGGCAGCTGGCACACCGCGCAAGGCTGTACCGTGTCATAGTTTCCGCAGGTCTCGCACTTCTGGATCTTTGCACCCGCCTCCGCCATCGCCTCAGCGAGCGGCTTCAGTAGCTGCTCGTTGCGCTTCAGGAGATGCAGTGCCACGCGCCGCGCCGAACGCGGTCCGAGACCGGGCAGCTTTGCGATCAGGTCAATCAGACGAAGGAGTTCGGGACCGGCCGAGCGTTGGGACATAACCTACTTTCGCTCCCCATCTTTCGGGGAAATTCCATAGGCTTCCAGCAGTTTCCAGACATGCGCCGGCACCATGTTCTTCAGCTTCGCCGGCTCCTCGCGGCGAAGGTGGATCACCGTTTCCGCTGCCTTCATTTCAAGGCGCGTGCGCGCGAACTCGAGGCCCTTGGGGCCGATCCGCGGCTGCAGGAACGAGACCAGCGGACGTACCCAGTTCGGCATCGACCGCAAGGGAAGACCGCCGGCCGCAAGCTCCACATTCTTGATGAAGGCGGCCACATGCGGTGCCCGCTTGCCTTTCGATCCGGGTTCGGACGTTATCAGCGCATCGCCCAGAAGGCTGACCAGTTCCTCGCCGCGGTCATTGCGAACGATCAGCCACTGCTCCCCTTCGCCGGCCATATAACCGACCGTCAGGTCACTGAGGGCATTGGTATAGTCCACGCAGGTGCGGCACGTCAGCGGAAAGAAGTCGCGCGGCAGCTTGGAGATGGGCAGTGACAGGAACGGGATCAGCCGCTGGCGGCCATCATCAAAGCGCAGCTCCACACGGAAGTCGGCGCGGAACTCCAGATATGAGATCGTCTCTGGTGCCGGATCAAGCAGTTTCAGGAAATCGTGGAAATTCTCCGTGGTCGTATTGTCAGAGCAGGGGGTGCCAATGACGTAAAGCTTCTCGAGGCCATACTCGGCCTCCAGCGCGCGCAGCGCATAGACCTGGCAGGGGATGCCAATCAGCGCGATGCGCTTGAATCCGCGCGCCGCGACCTCTTCCATCAGGGCGACGAGCGGCGAATACCCCATCCTCATGCCCCGGCACTGGGCCATGTCCTCAGCCCGGGTGACGACCACCGGCTTTGGCTTCCACCGGTCCGCCGGGTCCGGCGCAACCGCCAGCACCGCTTCTACCTCGCCGGTCGCCAAGAGGCGCTCACCCAGCGTGGTGGCAATGCCGGTCCATTGCGCGCCGGTCTTGGCGGGAGACAGCCGCGCACGGATCATCCGTCGGAATACACCGAAATGCGTTTCGTCCGCCATCTGATCATCGCGCATCCGGCCATGCAGACGAATTTCCTGCGCGGGATAGTCGGGCTGGATGAACTGACAGGCGCGCCCGCAGGCCTTTGCGTCTGCCATCCGCGAGACGCCGCAATCGGTGCACAGACCGCGTGGTTCGGGGGCGCGCAGGTCGGGTGTGTAGGGAGGTTCGGTCATTCGGGTGAACGCAATAGATCAGAAAGGCAGCTTGAATCCGGGCATCAGCCCGCCAAAGCCGGCCGTTGCCGCGCGCATCGCGTCGTCCATCGCCTGGTCCAGACGACGTCGCGCGTCGGCATGTGCGGCCTTGATCAGGTCCTCGATGATCTCGGGGTCATCACCCATGAGGCTCTTGTCGATGGAGAGCGAGACGAGTTCGCCCTTGCCTCTGAGCTTGACGCGGACGAGGCCGGCGCCCGCCACGCCGTCGGCTTCGGTAGCCTCGATCTTGGCTTGCACTTCGGTCATCTTCGCCTGCATGGCCTGCGCCTGCTGCATGATCTGGGCAAGGTCTTTCATGTGGTCACTCCGTCAGCCGGGCCGGCGCGTCTTCAAGTGGATTACATTGTCGGGCACGGCCGGATTTTCAATGGCCGCTGTGTCGTCCACCACATCGAGGATGACGGCGCCGGGAATAGCTTTAAGGGTGGCGGCGATCAGCGGATGCTGCGCGGCGTCGGCGATGCGTTCGGCTTTCTCGCGCCGCTCGCGCTCGCGCAGGGATTCGGCATCGGTCTCGGATTCCTCGATCCGCCAGTCTAGGCCGGTCTCGTGATCCAGAAATGACTTGAGGCGGCCGGCAAGTCCGGGCGGCGCGCCGGGCGCAAGGGCGTAGCGCATTTGTCCGGCGCTGACGGAGGCGAACCTCACGAACCGCTCGGTATCGACCTGAAGGGCGACCTCGCGGGCATCGGTCAGTGCGCTGACGATATCGGCAAAGCTGGCAATCCCGCCGGGCCCGTTCGGCGAGGCCTCAAGAGGGCGATCAGGCTTTCCCGGCGGACGGGTACCTTCGGCAATCATGCGGGCGGCTTCCTCCGGAGACGGAAGACCAGATGCTGCAGAAAGGCGCAGGATGATCATGTTCAGCGCCGTTGCAGGATCAGGGGCGATCTGCAGGTCGCTGTACCCGGAGAGCAAAAGCTGCCAGGTGCGCGCCGCCTGCGCCGGCGTAAGACGCTGGGCCATCGCGCGCGTGCGGCTCGCCCAGTCGGCCGGTCCGGCGGGCGCCCAGGCATCGCCTGTCGCCTGCGCCACGGAGACATCGGCGGCGATATCGAGAAGGTCTTTGAGGACCACCGCCGGATCGGCGCCGCCGGCGACCTGATCCTTCACTTCGGCGAGCGCGCCTTTGGCGTCGGACGTGATGGCTTTCTCAAACACGTCATAAAGCCGTGTCCGGTCGCCAAGCCCGAGCATGTCGCGGACGGCGGCGCCGGAGACTTCGCCATCCGGTGTCTGAACAATTGCCTGGTCGAGCAGCGAGAGCGCATCGCGCACCGAGCCTTCGGCTGCGCGGGCGACGAGGGCGAGGGCTTCTTCGGAAACGCGCGCCTTCTCGTTCGTTGCCACCCGCCCGAGATGGGCTGCGAGGACGGGCGTGTCGAGGCGTTTCAGGTCAAAGCGCTGGCAACGAGAAAGGACTGTGACGGGTACCTTGCGGATCTCGGTCGTCGCGAAAATGAACTTGAGGTGCGGCGGCGGTTCTTCCAGCGTCTTGAGAAGCGCGTTGAAGCTTGCCGTCGACAGCATGTGCACTTCGTCGATAATGTACACCTTGAAGCGCGCCGAAACTGGACCGTACCGGGACGAATCGAGCAAGTCGCGCATGTCGGCAACGCCGGTGCGCGAGGCCGCGTCGAGTTCCAGCACATCGGGATGCAGGCCGCGCATGATCGCGTCGCAATGCACGCCCGGCGGGTCGAGATGAATACTCGGGCCGGAGACCGCTTCCCCTTTCGCCTTCTTGCCTTTGGCGGGCGCGTCCTTCGGCTCGAAGTTCAAGGCGCGGGCGAGGAGGCGGGCGGTGGTCGTCTTGCCGACGCCGCGCACGCCGGTCAGCATAAAGCCGTGCGCGATCCGGCCCGTCTCGAACGCGTTCGAAAGCGTGCGGACCATGGCTTCCTGGCCGATCAGGTCCTCGAAGCGGCGCGGGCGGTATTTGCGCGCGAGCACCTCGTAGGCGCCCGCGCGTGCGGGGGCATCGCCGCCAAACAGGGCGCCGGAGGCGTCATCGCCTGTGGAGGAATCGTCTGAGCTCATCGTGGGGCCGACACTAGCCGGGGAGGGCCGCCGGGGCAAATGGCGCAGCAGCCAGTCTCAGGCGAGATCGGCGCCGGTCAGTGGGGCGCGGCCTGCGAGGGCGTCGGCGAAGGTGGCGGTGTCGAGGATCGCGCGGGTCGATTCGGCCACGTCTGCGAACACTTTCCGGATCAGGCAGGCCTGCTTGCTGGTGCAATCGGCGCAGCGGCGAATACTTTACGGCGCTCGATGCCTTCTCCCGGTCCGACTTTTCCTCGAGCCCGACAGAGTCGGATTTCCTGACCGTGGACGGCTACGCTCTGCTCGATGGGCGAATGGGATTCCGCAGTGACAATGGCTGGGATGTGTTCTTTTGGAGCAAGAACCTGCTCGACGAGGAGTATTTTGAACTCCTCGCCGCACAGCCGGGTAATTCTGGACTCTATGTCGGCCAGCCGGGCGATCCGCGTACGTTCGGGATCACGCTTCGGGCGTCGTTCTGACGCTTTAATCAGGCGATGGAGGTTGTATTTGCGGGCTTACTCCGCCTGTACACTTTCTCTCTTGCGGCGTTCGTCGAAGCGGCCCCAGACGCCGTCATCGCCATGCCAGTCGCCCTTCGTGGCGCCTTTGGAGTATTCAGTGGCGCGCTGCTCGAAGAAGTTGGCGTGTTCGACGCCGTTGAGGATTTCCGACAGCCAGGGCAGCGGGTGTTTGGTGATGCCGTAGATCGGCTCGAGCTTCAGCTGGCCGAGGCGCCAGTCGGCGATGTAGCGGATGTAGTTCTTGATGTCTGCCGGCGTCATGCCTTCGACCGGGCCCATCTCGAAGGCGAGGTCGATGAACTTGTCTTCCAGCGCGATCACGGTGCGGCAGCATTCGCGGATCTTCTCGCGTAGCGCGTCGGTCATCACGCCGGTTTCCGCACAGAAGGCGTGGAAAAGCTTGATCATGCCTTCGCAGTGTAGCGACTCGTCGCGGATCGACCAGGTGACGATCTGGCCCATGCCCTTCATCTTGTTGAAGCGCGGGAAGTTCATC